>NZ_FOPO01000004.1:0-240794 GCF_900113505.1 Pseudomonas sp. NFACC45 | reverse complement strand
GCGAGCCTGCTCGCGATGAGGCCGGCACATCCAGCATCACCACAAGCAGACCCACCGCTATCGCGAGCAGGCTCGCTCCCACAAGGGATTGCGGGGGGCATACAACATCCGGACTCGACACCAAACCCTGTGGCAGTTACTCAAGCATTGGCATGGGTCAACCCGGTCAAGGTGTCGGCGATGGCCTTCGTGCGTTGCGCGGTGCCTTCGGTGGTACGGCTCGAGTCTTCCAGGGCATCGAGCATCTCGCGCAGGGCGCTCACGGCGACGGACTGGTCTTCGATCTGTTGGGCGACGCCTTGGATCTCCGTCGAGAGCAGATCAATGTCCACGCCAATTTCCGCGGCATTCTTGCGAGTGATCTCCGCTAGCTTGCGGACCTCATCAGCCACCACCGCAAACCCTCTGCCCATTTCACCGGCGCGCGCTGCTTCGATGGCCGCATTGAGGGCCAACAGGTTGGTCTGTCCGGCGATTTGCTGGATAACCTGTACGATCGACTGGATACGCAAGCTGGAACTGGCGAGCGCACGGGCGCCGACAACTGCTTCACTTGCTTGGGTGGCAAGCTGTTCGACGGTCGTACCGGCCTGCTCGGCGACGCTGTTTTGCCGGTCGATCGTACCCGCCAGGTCATCCATCGACAGGTGAAGCTCACCCGAGTAGTGCTTGATTTGCGTCGCCATCTGCGCTTGCTGCTGGCTGGCCTGGGCCAATACCTGGCCCAGATCGGTCAGGCCGTCGAACACCGGCAAGATGGTGTTGTCCAGACCGCGAGTGTCCAAGGCGCTGCTGAAGTCATTCGTTTTGAACGCCATGATCTGCTTGACCACGACATGGTTCAGGCCCGCCAGCTTTTTGATCTGTCGGCGCAGGAAAAAAGCCTTGAACTCGCCATAGTGGGCGATGAAGTTGTCGACGTACTCATCGACAAAACTGGCGCCCTTGGTGACTCTGAAGAAGAAAATCGCCGTAAGTGTCTGGTTAAGATTCAGGCCGAGGATTTCACCAAACGTCGAGAAGCCAGCCAGAGGCACATCCCCGAAAATACCGGCCATGCTGCCCAGGTCGCTGCTGTTGTTGAGCCGGCGCAGGATGCAGTCGTTGAGAATGGCGGCCACCGGACGGCCGCCTTTGCCCTTGAGGAATTTCTCGTAGTCGAGTCGGGTCGCCTCGCGCAGGGGCGTGCGCTTGACCATCACCAGCTCTTCGCCGGGTGCCACGTCGCAGAACAGCTGGATGATTTGCTGCTGATAATCGATGCGGGCAATGGAGCGTACGAACAGCTCATCCCCCACGCGGATGGCGAATGAATAATCGGCCAGCTTCTTTTCCAGCGCCTGGGCACTGCACTCGAATGCGTCGCACAGCGCCTGGACCATGCTCTTGATATTGCCGCGGCTGTCGATGACCTGGTCGATGGTGCGGTCTTCGACCGACGCGGTCAGCACGTTGAACGTCAGCCCGGCAGTTTGGAAGTTCTGGCTCTTGAACACCCCGAAGCGCACATCCGCTGCAGTTTTCAGGAAGACAATCTGCGCGTGGTTCTGATAACTGCGTTGGCCGTCACTGATCAGGGTCTTTTTGAAATCCGTCTTGCCACCGGCTGAGCCGCCGACGAACAGACAGGGGAAGCGCCCAGACTCATAGAGCGCTTCCATAAAGAACGACTCGGAAGCCGAAAGTCCATCGAACACCACGTAGGCCAAGGTATCGCGATGATCAATGGGCGTGTTCACTTGCGCCTGCTTGATGTTATTCACCAATCTGGCGATTCGCTCACGCATGGCCAAGCGCTTGCCGCCACCGCGGATGTCCTCGCACTCCAGCGGCACCATGACCACCTCGGCCGACACAATCACACTGGCGTCAAACAATTGCAGCACCACCCGGTCCCAGGTTTCGCCGGTCTGGCAATACAGCGTGTTCGCACCGTTGCACAGCTCGCCCGACGTCGTGCACAGACTGATGGCGCTGTTGGCGAAGCGCTTCTTGACCTTGGCGGCGACCTGGTCGATGTCCAGGTGCGGGGAGACGAACCCGGTGATCAACACCGGGGTGACACGCACGCCGGCCAACGCCTGGTCGAGTTCGGCAGAGGTGCAGACCACGCTGACCGTACCTTGAGTATGGGCGCGGGCCTTGTTGAAGAGATTCAGTAGGTTCATGGCTGGACTCGGTTGAGTGCGACGTGACGCGTACGAGGTATGCGTGCAGAGTCCTTCCGCTGTATTGGTCACGGTTGGCTGTGCTGGGGAGGATTTACTACGCAGGAGGGTGTGGCGGCGTTCAGGTAGTACAGGAAAGCAGTCTAAGACCCTCTGCGTAGAACCCAGCTACAACGTAGCTATTTCCGGCCTGAGTCCACAGGGGCTTTTGGGTTGGGTTTTCTACGCCTGTTGGCCAGCGACTTTGGTATATGTCCGGGAGATCCGGTGCATGGCCTGGTAGGTGACGGGGGGTGGCTCGCGTAACCTCCAAGGTGTTGCTCATCTCAACGGTAATAGTTCACTCCGACCACCTGTTTTGGATGTGCGAGTCGCCGCTGATCCCTTGCCAGGACCGCGGCGAAGCATTGAGCGTGTCCGCTACTTGTAATGTTGTTCAAACACCGCCAGTTGCTCAGGCCTGATCAACTGAAAGGGCACCCAGACGTCTTGTTCTACCGCTTCTCCCTTGATCATTTTGAGTGCTGCCTGTACCGCGCTGGTTGCCTGGGCCTTGGGGTCCTGGAATACCGAGGCGACCAACATCCCGCGCTTGATGGCCGCCAGGCCGTCAGGCAAGCCGTCGATGCCGACAATCGCGATCTCGCCCTTGGCTTTGCCGGCCTGCTGCAACGCCATGGCTGCACCGAGACGATAACGGCGCTCAAAGCGGTACCGATCAACGGTTTGCTAATGCTTTTCATGTGATGCCCCACATCTGCATAGCGAGTTCGGATGGCCCTGTCCGGGCCGTCTGGTGTGTGAGTCCAGATTAGGGAGTGGCTGCGCTTGGCCGTTATGTCAAAAATGTCGCGGGTTTGCCTGATCCTGTATGGCGTGGCCGACACCGAACCGGCTTGTCGGTCCGGGGTTCGATCAGCCCGCGGTCACCGTCATGCCGCCATCGGCCATAACCACCGAGCCGACCATGAAGCTCGCACGGTCCGAGGCGAGGAAGGCGACGATTTCGGCAATTTCCTCTGGCTGCGCAGCGCGGCCGATGGGGGCCGCTTCGCCGTGCTTGGCTAGAAAGCCAGGGCCGTCGTCGACCACGTCATTGAGGATGTTGGTCACCACATCGCCGACGCCGATGGCATTGACGCGGATGCCATGCCCGATCACTTCGAGCGCCAGCGTGCGCGTCAACTGGGCCAGCGCGCCCTTGGACGCGGTGTAGGCAGCGATGGTTGGAAAGGCGAAGTAGGATGCGTAGGAGGCGATGTTGACGATTGCCCCGGACCCGTTGGGCATCATCGCCTTTACCGCTTCGCGGCAATGCATGAAGGCCGCAGTGGCGTTGACTGCCTGAATGCGCTCCCAGTCTTCGCGGGTCATGTCGATGACAAGCTTGTTGATGATGATCCCGGCGTTGTTAACCAGGATGTCCAGCCGGCCGAATTGCTCGACGGCCAGGCCGACCGCGCGTTCGGCGGCGCCGTCTTCGCTGATGTCCGCCACCAACGGCACCAGCCCGGGGCGGGCGAGCGCTTCGACGGCGGGGATCAGGTCTTCCGCAACGACCTTGGCGCCACGTGCGTGCAGCAACAGTGCGATGGCTTTGCCGATGCCACTGGCCGCGCCGGTGACCAGCGCGACTTTGCCTGCGACTTCGTGGGCAATGTTATAGGTGATATCAGTCATGATGCTCTCCTGCGTTGCGAGCCGAGGAAACATTCGCCGGCTCCGCGCCCGTGAGGCGCTGTCGTTATCGACGGCTTCACTGTCTCTCAACGTGCCTGTTCGGGCTTTCGCAGGCTTGCCTGGACTGTTGGGGTTTTGCTCCAGCATACGGGGGCCGGCGCATCGTATGGGGCTGGCCGAAGCTGCCACGACCTGTCCCGCGACCTTGCTCATGGTCGCCGTGGCGTTATCCTATTGACACCAGCCCTCGTCAGAGAGCGTTGTCGATGGAGCATCCTGTGCGCCAACCCGATCCGCAAACCCTCGCAGCCAGCGATGCTCAACGCATTACGGGCGAATCAATGCTGCACTATTTGCCGGGAACGCCGCAGACGTTGCCGCCGCGTCCGCAGATGCAGGACGTGGTGATGTTGCGATTCAGCCATCAGAGCATCGTCGAGCCTATCCTGGTGCCCGCCGTGGTCGAGCCTCTTCTTGTGTGGGTGCTGGCGGGCGCGGCGCGGGTTGAGGAGCGCGCCCTGGGTGGGCAATGGGTAGCGTCCGAGGTCAAGACCGGCGACTTTTTTCTCACCAACACTGGCGAGCCCTACGAGATGCGCTGGCAGACGCACGGCTGCGACGCTTTCGAGGTGATGCATCTGTATCTTGGCCTGCCGTTGATTGATCAAGCTGCGCGCGAGGTACTGGGCGAGCATGCCGACCCGGTCACCTTCCTCGATGTTTCCGGTGCCCGGGATGAACGAATCAGTTTCCTGTTGGAGCAACTGCGCCAGGAGCTCATCGACGAGCGCCAGCCGAGCCCCTTGTTTGCCCACAGCCTGGCTCAGGCGCTGGCCGTGCATTTGGTGCGGCGCTACCTTGACCCAAACCGCAGTGCCCGGCGCAGCAACGCATTGCAGGCCTACAAACTGCGCCGTGTCATCGAGGCAATGACCGAGGGGCTTGCCGCCGATTTCAGCCTCGCCAATCTTGCGCGGGTTGCGCAACTGAGCGAGTACCACTTCAGCCGCATGTTCAAGCGCGCCACCGGGCTGTCACCCTCGCAGTATTTCATCCGCCTGCGCATGAGCCGCGCCCGGCATCTGCTGTTGGAGACGGACCGAAGTATCATCGATGTCGGATTGGAGGTCGGCTACTCGAGCCCCAGCCATTTTTCCCAGGTGTTTCGCCGCGAAGTGGGTGTCACGCCCAGCGCCTATCGCCGGGCGTGACGGCTGTTTCAGCGTTTCTGCGGTTTGCCATGTTCGTTCGGATCGCGCACACGACCGGTCGAAAAAAATAATTGCGTCAGGCTGTCGATTTCCACCATTGCCATTCGATTAGTCCGTAGAGCTACCACAAGGGCGGCTCAAGCCATCCACTCTCAGGAGATAAGCGCATGCGATTTATGGTGATCGTCAAAGCCAGTCCGGAATCGGAAGCCGGACAGATGCCCAGCGAAGAATTGCTGGCTGCCATGGGCGCCTACAATGAAGAACTGCTCAAGGCCGGGGTGATGCTGGCCGGCGAGGGCCTGCACCCGAGCGCCAGGGGCGTGCGCGTGCAGTTTTCCGGCAAGAGCCGAACCGTCGTCGCAGGGCCGTTTGCGCAAACCAAGGAATTGATCGCCGGCTTCTGGATTTTCCAGGTCCAGTCACTGCAGGAAGCCATCGACTGGGTCAAGCGCTGCCCGAACCCGATGGTCAGCGACAGTGAAATCGAGATCCGCCAGATCTTCGAAGCCGAGGATTTTGGCGAAACCTTGACCCCCGAGTTGCGCGAGCAGGAAGAGCGCTTGCGGGCGCAGTTGTCCAATCAATCGTGACGCCGACTACAGGAGATCCGAGCATGAGAATCATCCCATACCTGACCTTCAACGGCCGCTGCAAGGAAGCCTTTGCGTTGTACAAGGACGTACTGGGTGGCGAGCTGTTTTCCATGTCCTTTGCCGAGGCGCCCGAGGATGTCGGCATGCCCAAGGATGCGGACCTGATCATGCACGCCTGCCTGACGGTCGACGGGTTCAGTCTGATGGCTTCCGACTGCCCGCCAGGCCAGCCGTTTCATAAGCCGCAAGGCGTATCGGTTTCCCTCAATGTCGACAGCGTGGAGGAGGCCGAGCGGCTGTTTAATGGCTTGAGTGCGGGGGGCAACGTGCAGATGCCCTTGGCGAAGACCTTTTGGGCGGAACGCTTTGCCATGTTCGAAGACCGTTTCGGGATCGCCTGGATGGTCAATTGTGAGGGAGGGAAATAAGCCGAATGGGTCTTGATCGTCGGCGCAGTAGGAGCAGGGTAGAAGGAGAATATCCGGATCAACCTATTTCTCGGCGCTTATCAGGTATGGGGTCAACACCGCTGGGTCGATGAACCCGGCTGCAGACTCTGGTCAGCCGGGCTGAAGCGGGCGTCCTTGCGGCGCGCCTGCGTGTATTTGACGGCATGCGTATCAGGTCAGAGGCGCTCTATGATGAGGACTACGCCTTGGCCTACACCCACGCACATGCTGCAAAGCCCGTAGCGACCTTGCCGTTGGTCCAGTTGATTCAGCGCGGTCTTGTTGTCACTCCTTCGCGCTATTGGCATCAAGTTTTATCAGGACCGCATCACCACGTTCCTGACCTTTGCCAGAAACGTCGACGAAGCGGTCCAGAGCGGCATTCAGTTCGGTCAATCCCATCTGGCGGGCGATGAAGATCGGCCCACCCTGCCAGCGGGGAAATCCGTAACCGTGGACTAAGGCGATATCAATATCCTCCGGGCGCTGACAGACGCCTTCTCCGAGCAGCAGCAAGGCTTCGTTGATCAACGCCAGCACGGCGCGTTGCTGTATTTCGTCACGACTGAATGGTTTTGGCTCGATGCCTTTTTCAAGACGGTAATAGGCGATGATCTCGGCGACGGCGGCGTCGGTTCGCGGTTGGTTGTCATCGCTATACAGGTAGTAGCCCTTGGCAGTCTTGCGCCCCAGGCGACCGGCTTCGCAGATGAGGTCCGCAATACCAACGTAGCGACGCTGGTGACGCGTATGGGCGGTCTGCTGGCGCATCCTCCAGGCGATATCCAGTCCCGACATGTCGGCCACCTTGAACGGTCCCATGGCGAAGCCGTAACTCTCGAGGGCAGCGTCGATCTGTTCGGGGCTTGCGCCTTCTTCGAGCATGAACTCGCACTGGCGACGATAGGCGGCGTATAGCCGGTTACCGACAAAGCCCCAGGAGTTGTTGACGACGATTGCCTTTTTCTTCAGGCGGTCGGCAAACTTCAGCGCTGTACAAAGCGTTTCATCGCGGGTCGAGCTGCCGCGCACGACTTCCAGTAGCGACATGCGATGCGCAGGACTGAAGAAGTGCAGACCCAACACGCGCTCCGGGTGGGAGATGCCCACAGCGATCTTGTCGATATCGAGATAGGAAGTGTTGGTCGCCAGCAGAGTATCTTCGCGCACCAGTGCGGCCAGCTTGTTGATCAGCGACTGTTTCGCCCCCAGCTCTTCGATGATGGCTTCGATCACCAGGTCGGCATTTGAAACGACTTGAATATCCTGAGTTGCGCTAAGGCGGGTAAGGGTGGCATCGCGGTTGTGGGCACTCAAACGCTGCCGGTCAACTTCTCGTTCCAGTTCGCTCTTGATGCGACTTACACCGGCTTCGAGAGCGTCCGGGTTCAGGTCAATCAGGTCGACGGTGTATCCGGCATTCAACGCGCAAAGTGCGATGCCGCTGCCCATGGTGCCGGCACCCATGACTGCTATTCGCTCGAGCGTGCGTTCGGCCACTGGCTGCTCTGGAGTATATGGCTCGGTACGCTCTGCAAAGAACAGATAGCGCAGGGCCTTGGCCGATTCGCTGCCGCGTAGGGCAAGAAAGTGTGAGCGCTCCCTGACGATGGCATCTGCGAAGCTCAGCTCATCGGCTGCCAGGACCACCTCTGCCGCAACGGCTGCCGCAGGGAGGCCACGACAACTGGCTATCAGCTTGTGGGCCAGCGCTTTCAGTGCTGCCTTTTCCTCCCGGGGGACAGCGCGCGAGCTCAATGACCTTTTGCCCCCTTTATAGCCGCATGCAAAGGACAGAACTTCAGCGTGCTGAGCTTGAGCATCGGTTTCCCTCAACAGATGATCTACCAGACCAAGCTCCAAGGCCTTGGCTGCGTTGACCGGTTTTCCGGTTACGATCATGTTGAGCGCTGTTGAAACACCGACCGCTCGAGGTAAGCGTTGCGTGCCACCGGCACCAGGGATGATACCCACCGTTACTTCCGGTAGGCCCACGGTGGCATTTGCCGTGGCCAGCCTTGCATCACAGGCCAGGGCCAGCTCCAAACCACCGCCGAGCGCGTATCCCTTGACGACTGCAATCACCGGCAGAGGGCAGGCTTCCAGGGCCGATGTAACCTGGGGCAAGGTGGGTTCCGTGGGTTCGTCTTCAAGCTCGCGCAAATCGGCGCCGGCCATCAGATTGCGCCCGGCGCCGGTCAGAACGACCGCCCGCGTCTGCTCGACATCGATGTCCGCCAACGCGGACAGGATTCCTCTTCTTACTGCTTCAGTGCTGCTGTTGACGGGAGGGTTATCGATGGTTATGACCGCGATGTCACCTTCATAGGCAAGGTGAACCCGGCTGCCATTTTTTGCTTCAGCCATAGCGCCTTTCTCCGGTGACTGCGTGGGCGCTTGCCTGATTCAGGACCAGTACGGCATCGGCCGCCACAACACCCTGGCCTTCGGGCAGGATGAACAGTGGGTTGATTTCGGATGTCACCAGACGCTCGCCTAGTGCGGCGACCAGGGCTGAGAAGTTAACGATCGCCTGGGCAAGTGCTTCGATATCCCGACGCACGGAGCCGCGATAGCCATTGAGTAACGGCCAGGTGGTCAGTTTCTCCATCATCGCCCTGGCTTGCTCAAGCGTCAGCCCCCCATGGTCCGGCAACATGCACAGAGTGGTGTCCTTGAACAGTTCGGCTGTGACACCGCCGGCACCTAGCAGGATCGCCGTACCAAGGGCATCGCGGTTGGCACCGAGAATGAGTTCGTGGCCGCCCGCTACCATGGCTTCGATCAGGAACCGATCTGGGCGATAACCGACGTGACTGCCCACATCCGTGATCATCTGGTCGAAGCGCGCGCCGATGGTGTCGGCAGTCTGATGCAGGGCTACACCACCAATATCGCTCTTGTGCAGCAGGTTGGCGTCCAACACCTTGAGGACTACCGGTTGACCCAGTTCGCGAGCGGCATGGACGGCTTGTTCACGGCTGGTGACCACACGGCTTTCCGGCACGCTGATACCCACTTGGCTAAACAAGGCCTTGGCGGCCGCTTCATCGATGGAGCCCTCGGTCAGCGCGGTCATGTCGGGAAGCTGGGCAGTGGGTGCCGCATGTGTGGAGGGTAGAGGTTGAGCCCTGAAGTACAAGGCTTCGAGCACGGCACTGCAGCTTTCCGGGGAGCAGAATCCCGGAATCCCGGCGCTGTTGAGGCGCTTGAGCGTATCCGGTGCATAGGGGCTGACATACGCAAGCACTGGTTTATTGTTGGTGTCCAGGCAATCTTGGATGGCGCAGACGACCAGATCGGGCATGGCCAGACCTGATGATCCGATGATCACCACGAGCGCATCGTAGCTGTCGCTTTTCAACAGCGTGCGGATCGCTTTGCGCAGCAGGTCAGGTTGAAGTCCGGCCAGCGTCACGTCGATCGGGTTGCGGTCCAGAGCGGTGGGGGTATCACCCTGCAGTGCACGCAGCTTCTCGGCGGTGTCGGCATCCGGTTTGGGGGTGTCGAAATGGTTCATCCCCAGGCTGTCAGCGATCAGCGTTCCTGCGCCTCCGGTGGAGGTCAGAATGGCTACACGGCGGCCAGCCAACGGGCGACCGGTCACCAGCACCGCCGGAATGTCGAGGAATTCGTCAAAGGTGTTGGCACGAATCACGCCCAGTTCCCGGAAGAACGCATCGTAGACTCGGTCCTCACCGGCCAGTGCGCCGGTATGTGAGCTGGCGGCGGTGGCACCGGCTTCGGAACGACCAATCTTGAACACTACCAGCGGTTTACCCGCTTCCCGGGCACGCAGCGCGACTTCTCGGAAGCGCTGAGGGTTGCGGATGCTCTCCAGATAGAGCGCGATTACCTTGGTATTCTCATCATCGACCAAGTAGTCAATGAAGTCGCTGACCTCAAGATCCACCTCGTTGCTGGTGGAGATGAGCGAAGAGAGGCCGATGCCGCGGCCTGCTGCGCGGGAGAGCAGGGCACCGAGAATCCCACCACTCTGGGAGACCACCGCCACATGACCTGCCGGCAGGTCGGTGATCTCAAGGGCGCCGCTGGCCGAGAGTGGGATGCGTGCGGACAGGTTGACCAGGCCGATGGTATTCGGACCCAGAAGGCGCATCGAGCCTGCGGCTGCTTTGAGCTCCTGCTGCAGATCATGTCCGTCTTCACCCGCCTCGGCAAAACCGCTGGCCAGGATGACGGCAGCTTTGCAGCCAAGCTTGGCTAGAGAGCGGACGGCCTCAATGCTGCGTTTTGCGCTGAGCAGCACTAGACCCACATCAGGGGCTTGCGGTAACGACTCGATATTGGGGTAGCAGGGTAAGCCCTGGATTTCGGTAGCTTTGGGATTGACCGGGTAAATATCGCCCCCAAAGCCGTGTTTCAGAAGGTAGGAAACCGGGCGTCCAGAGGTTTTATGGGTATCTGCCGAGGCGCCAATGACGGCGATGCTTTTCGGGTTAAGCAGTGCATGAAGTTGTTGTTTCATTTGCCCGCCTCCTTGGCGGCATTGAGGAAGGCCTGCACCGAAGCGCGGTGCTCCCTGGACGTATAACAAATACCTTGGGCTTTGCTGCCTTCGGCGAACACCTGGTGTTCGGACATCTCGTAGCTGTGGTTGATGATGGACTTGGTCAGTGCAATCGCAGTGCGCGAACCGCTGCTCATTTCATCGGCCATGGCGATAGCGGTACTCAGCAGTTTGTCTGCCTCACACATCCGGTCTGCGATACCCAGTTGGAGCGCTTCCTCGGCTTCAACACGACGGCCGCTAAAGATCAGAGCCTTGGCACGTGCAAGACCGACTCGCCGCGGTAGAAAGTACAGGCCGCCGCCATCAGGGATGAGGCCACGAGCGATATAAGCCCAGGTGAAGGTCGCTGGACGCGCGGCGACGACAAAATCGCAAGACAGTGCGAGGTCTGCGCCCAGACCGGCGGCAGCTCCATTGACGGCAGCGATAGTCGGGATGGGTAGGTTGAGCAGCAGGCTGGCGGCATAGTGAACGCCTTGCTGGCGCTCCCAGCCGTTGAACCCAACGACCGCTGGATCCGCTTCCATGCGTGCTTGCATTCCGGAGATATCTCCTCCAGCACAAAAGCCTTTACCGGTGCCTGTAATGATCAGAGCGCGAACTTTACGGTCGCCACGCAAGCCCTCCAACAGCTCTACCAACTCAGCGCGCATGGCATCACTCATTGCATTACGTTTTTCTGGCCGGTTCAGGGTCAGGATGGCAACCCCGTTCTCTTGGTGGTAGGTGATGAGATTGTTCTGACTCATTGTTTGGTCTCTTGTAATTTAATTAAACCGATTCGAGTTATGCCTGGCGGAATGGCAGGCTGACTGTGTGAGTGCCAACTTATCTGACGCTTGGGACAGTCAGTCCTTCAGTCATCCTATTGAGCATTCTTGAGTTAACGAGTCAGGTGTTCAAATGACTAAACATGCCGACTGGTCTAACAAAACGTTGGGATGTCGTTCGGGTTTTCCAGCAACGAGTGGACTGAGAGCGCCAAACTAAGGACGCCGATCTGTCAGGTGCACGGTTTTTGGGCGACTGAGCATCGGCCCCATTGAGGTTCTGTTGGCCGATGCCAAACAACCGGCTGCTCTAGACCAAATAAATTCTCAGTTCAGGGCTGCTGTGCGTTCAGTCATAGTGGGGGCGCGGTAAAAAAGCCGGGTTGAGTTCTGCTGGTTGTTAAATCTACAGCTGGCGCTGGGCGAACGTTTGCCTGGCGACATCAGGAAGTCAGCAGCCCATAAATATAAAAACAATCGCGCCACTGGCAGGCGTGGAAAATCCGAGACTTTTGTCGCGGTGAGAGGTTATGCAAATGAACACATCGAGTGCATCGACGACTCCGGATAGGCCGAAGGAATCGGTAAGAGATCAGTGCAGTACGGGTCGTGTAGTCAAAGCGCCCTGTGGCGTATTGGATGTTTTTGCAGGTGTTGCCCTTTTGTGCGTGTTTGGGGGGTATTGCTGGGATGCCCTGACGCTGCCTGGGCCGGTAAACCCGAATGGAATAGGCGTGGGTGAATTTCCCCTGATCATCGCCGTTTCAGCTCTTCTTGCTGTGGCTCTGATGCTCTGTCTCGGCGTGATCAAATGTTTTCGCGGGAGCAATCAAGAACAGGTCGCGATTTTTCGACCTGTGTCGGTGGTGCTCGCCGTTTTGGTGCTGCTCAGTATCGGTACCTACTTGGATAGCCTGGGGCCAATTATTGGCGTCGCAGGACTTTCTGCTCTCATCATGCTGGTGGTGGGTGAACGTCGACCCGTCCAGATCCTTGCTGTTTCATTGGGCTTGAGTTTTGGGTTGTATGCGATCTTCGTTCTGGCTCTTGGTGTCAGCTTTTCTTGAGGTATCACCATGTTTGATAATCTATTGATCGGGTTTTTGGCTTTTGCCGACCCGCTGGTGCTGGTCGGTTTAATTGTGGGGGCACTACTGGGTTATATGATTGGTGCGCTCCCGGGGCTGGGTCCGAGTCTCGGTGTTGCTTTGTTGATTCCATTTACGTATAGCCTTGATCCTCTTGTATCCATCGTAACCCTGGTCTCTCTCTACGCTGCTGCTGAATACGGTGGAGCTATTTCTGCGATACTGATCAACTCGCCGGGGACTGCGGCTGCAGTCGCCACCTCTTGGGATGGCTTTCCGCTAACCCAACAAGGCAAGGCTGGGGTTGCGCTGACGATATCAATAGTTTCATCGGGTATTGGCATATTCATCAGTGCGGTGCTGTTGTTCCTGACAGCCGTTCCACTCTCGGAATTCGCGCTGAACTTTGGGCCTACAGCCTATTTTGCGTTGGCCCTGGTGGGGTTGAGCCTTGTATCTACCCTGTCGAATGGTGCGCCTGTCAAAGGCGCTATTGCGATGGCCATTGGTCTGGCGCTTGCGACGGTTGGTCTTGATTCGCAGACGGGAACTCCCCGTTTCAGCCCAAATCCTGAGTTTTTCGAAGGCTTTCCACTGGTGCCGGTGTTGTTAGGTCTTTTTGCACTTTCGGAAGTTATATTTATGGTAGAGGCAGGGCCTTCTGCCAAGACCAAGAGTCATCCGGTGAACAGCATCCTTGCAGTGCCTTTGAAAACGTTTGGGAAGCTGAAGTTTAACTTGCTGAGAAGCTCTATTATTGGGTATGTCATCGGCGTTGTGCCAGGCGCTGGAGCCTCTATTGCGTCATTCGTTTCGTACGCCGTAGCCAAGAAAGTATCAAAAACGCCCAATGAGTTCGGTAAAGGTAGTCTAGAAGGGATCGCCGCAGCGGAGTCTGCTAATAATTCCGCGGTATCGGGTGCGCTTGCGCCGCTCTTTGCGCTGGGAATTCCGGGCTCTCCGACAACCGCCATCATGATCGGTGCCCTGATGATTCACGGTATTCAGCCGGGTCCTTTGCTGTTCACGACTAATCCAGAGATTCCCTACACCGTTATAGCGGCGCTTTGGGTGAGTGTGCCGGTGATGATTTTCATCGGCTTGGCAGGGGCGAGGTATTGGGCGAAAGTGGCTGATATCCCTCGTCCGGCAATTGCGGCTGCGGTCTCGGTGATCTGCCTGATGGGAGCCTACGCTTCCGAAAACTCAATGTTCCCTGTTTACGTCACACTGGCCTTCGGTATCGTCGGCTATGTCCTGCGCAAGCTTGATATTCCGCTGGCTCCTATCATTCTGGCTCTGGTACTTGGGGAGATGCTCGAAACCAATTTCCGTCGAGCGCTGGTTATTTCCAATGGTGAGTATGATGTTTTCTATAGTAGCCCGCTGACCCTGGTCTTGCTGGCGGTTGCAGTGCTTTCTTTTGCGACGCCTGCCGTACGGTTCCTGCGTGATAAGTTCAGTCGCGGACGCCTTGTGTAATGGATGTTAAGTAAAAATAACAGCGTTGTCAGGTGATCGTGAAGTTTAAACTTTGATGGAAGTTTGGACAGAGTGAGGCTTTACGGCCCGATACCTCAAACCGATCAGGGTTTGCTGTGTCGGGCTGTTTTGCGCGTGAAGGCTGCTTTCGATTTCTACCGATGACGGGTGGCGGTTGCTGTATACATCACGATTATTTTTCTGGGGAGCTTTTGTACATGTTTTATTCTGGGTCGATGGGTAATGACGCGGGCTAAAGTTGAGGGTGTTGTGATGGGGGTTAATATTTTTGATGTTTCCCGGTTGCTGTTGCTGTATGTTCTCTGCTTTGGTGTGGGGCGGGTGTTTCTTGAGGTTGGGATGCCTCTGCCGTTCATGATTGGCCCACTGATGCTAACGGCGTTTCTTTATATTAGCGGTTTGATGAAAGCGGCTGTTCCGGCTAAAACCCGGCCCTGTGGCCAAATGATAATTGCTTCTACCGTGGGGTTGGCATTTACCAGTGAAGCGTTGGCCGTTATTTTTGAGATGGGGCTCGCTATTATTGGATTGGCTGTCCTTACAGGTCTGAGTGCTCTGCTTGTTTCACTATTGCTTAAACGCTTTACACGCCTTGATTATTCAACAGCATTGCTGTGCACGATTCCCACCAGTCCGGTAGAGGCTGCTGTGATCGCGGAAAGGTTCGGGTTGAATAAGGCAGTGGTGGTACTGTCGCAAACCATTAGAATAGCGAGCGTTGTGGTAATAGTCCCGATCGCTTTGTATGTGATGGATGGTTGGCCAGGAAATGCTGAGCGAAGTAGTGGAGGGGTGGGTCAGTTTGATCCGGGTGGCGTTCTGTTGTTAGCTATTTCTGCTTTGACCGGTGCTATGCTGTTTCGACTTCTCAGGTTACCAAACCCTTATTTTTTCGGCGCTTTACTGGTTTCTGCCGCCGTATCCAGTAGTGGTCTTCATGTCGCTCCTTACCCGTCGTTGATCATGGCTGCAGCTCAAGTTGTTCTTGGTACTTGGTTGGGCTCCGTGTTTACCAAGGATCTATTTCTGGAAGTCAGGCTGACACTCTCCATTGTCATTTCCATGCTGTTTTTCCTGTTATTGACAAGCTTGATGGCAGTTGCGTTTGCTGTTCTGTCGGGCTTTCCATGGGAGGTCATGTTGCTCAGTGCTGCGCCTGGAGGGGTTACTGAAATGGCATTGACTGCGCAGTTCCTTGGCTACAATGTTGCTGTAATTGTTTCATTTCAGATTGTGCGGATCTGCATATTCATGCCGGGCGTTCATTGGTTCATCGCAGTGGCTCGAAGGTTTGAGTTAGGGCGTTCGTCCTGACGAGTGGCGAAAACGCTGGAGAGAGGTGGCACGCTGTTGAGCTTCATACATCATTCTGGTCGCTCAACTGGCTCCTGATCGTCTCGGTCAACTCAAGTAGAGGCCCCGAATAGCGCGCGATCACCTTGTCGATACTTTCGTTGGTTGACAGGCTGATATTGAGTGCATGGGTGCGATAAGTGGGTAGATTAAGCGGGGCGGCTATTGATACCACTTGAGGCTGCCAGGAGGCTGCGCAATAGCCATGGCACATAACGCTTTGAATGGCATCGTCGATTTCTCTGCTCAACTCTGCCCAGCGGGAAGCGCATCGCCGCGCTCTGAAATGTTCCAGCAGCGCCCCGCGTCGAACCTCATTCTGGACTGATAGGTAAGCCCGTCCCAGTGCGGTGAGGTCTATGGGCAGACGCTGCCCTGTTCCCACGGTGCGCGGAGACTTACGCGCGCCTAGCCTGATCGACTCTATATAAACCATTTCGTCGCCGTCGGCGGCTGCTAATCCGACGTTCACTTGCAGTTGCCTGGCGACTTGACGCATCAGCGGTTCCGCTACCCGCACCAGAGAGCTTCCGTGATACAGGGTGTGCGCCAGACTTAGCAAGGAAGATGCTAGCCGGTAGGCACCACTGACCGGGTCGTAGTCCAGGAAACCTGCACGAACCAGCGTTTGTGTCAGGCGGCTAACGGTCGACTTGGAGAGGCCAGTCCTTTCGCTTAGATCTCCGTTGGTCAGGTATTCACTACCCGGACGGAAAGCCCTTAACAAATCCAGGCCGCGCTCCAGGGACCGATTTGGCGTTGACTTGCCTTGACCGGGAATTCCCGCGAGCGTTGCTCCGTTGCTGGCCTCTGCCAATGCGTAAAGTTGTTTGGTGGTCATCGTCATGGCGCTCTTTGGGTTTCGGATGAGAGCGGTACTGCCGGTAGGCGCACGGCGGCAAATCATCGACACCGGCACGGCGCAACCTTGGGCTGGCTTATTGCGGCCGTGACTCGTTTCTACCCCCTTTTTTTGCAACGCCGCATCAACGCATGGTCGTTCAGTTGCGTCAAGGAGCAGCTCGCTTGAACAGCGCCTCCAAGTGGGAACGCGGGCACCGGCTGACTGGATCAAACCCCATGCTGCACCCAGGCGGGGTGGGGCCTGAATCCCCAAATGAGCTGATGCCCGCACAGCCTTGCTGTTCCAAGGAGTGGAACAGCTTGGTTGACCATTCGAATTTCGATTGCATAATCGATGAACGTTCATTTCAGACTCATAACAAGAAATAGGTCTCTATGAAAGTTCCCTATCTTAAGGCGCCGTTGCGGCGCTCCTCGGCAATTACATATTGCTTGGCGCTCGCCTGTGATGATCGAGTCGTAATAAATATCATCTGGCGTTATGTCAAGTATCCAATAATCAATTTAATGGGCTCTTTGTCTCCGGATAAGCCTGTGCTCCATAATAATTAATAATTACTTCAAATAACGCAGTCGCCTATTTGAATTGATCCTAAATGGGTAATTTCTAGCCCGCCATCATGCGCGTGCGAGTGGGCGCGTCGGGTATCGGCTTGCTGAGTAATTCCCTTAGTTCTCCTCCGCCCACCCTTGACCGGTTCTGCGGTTGGCTGTGGTGTCCGGTCCTTTTTAGGTACTTGCAATGACGCTAATAAAAAATATGCCCTTATGTGTAGTAGGAGCGGGACTTGCTGCTAGTGTTCCATCGGTCTTCGCAGAAGGCATTTTAAATGACAGCAAAGCCTCGCTGGAACTTCGAAATTTCTACATGAATCGTGACTTCAGAGAGGGGAGCGGTCAGTCACAGCGAGAAGAGTGGGCCCAAGGTTTTATTCTGCGGTACGAGTCTGGCTATACCCCTGGAGTGATCGGTGTTGGCTTTGACGCTATTGGTATGCTCGGTGTAAAGCTTGATTCGAGCCCCGGTCGGGCTGGCACTGGGCTTCTGCCGGTGCAGGATGACGGCGAGGTGCCTGATACCTACTCAAAGGCTGGTGGTACCTTCAAGCTGCGCGCCTCCAATAGCGAGTTCAAGGTTGGGACCCTGTTGCCCAAGTGGCCCACGCTGCAGGCTAACGATGGTCGCCTGCTGCCGCAAATCTTCGAAGGGATGCAACTCCAGGTGCGAGAGTTGAAAGGGCTTGAGTTCACGGGGGCGCAAATCCAGCGCACCGTTCAACGCGATCAGACTGGCGACGAAGGCTTGACGCTCAATAACAAAAACCGTCGGTTTAGCGGGTCTCTGGATGGAGGGGACTTCGATATGATGGGGCTCACCTATCAGTTTCTGAAGACCACTAACCTCAGTTACCAATACGCTCGCTTCGAGGATATCTATCGGCAACAGTTCTTTGGTATTACCGACCGGCGCAAGGGAGATTGGGGGGCGTTCAACAGTGATATCCGCCTTTTCCTGAGTGACGATGAAGGGTTGGCACAGGGGGGAGCCATCGACAACCGGGCATTCAGCGCAATGGGTACATACAAATTGAGCGGACATTCGCTGGGTGTTGGTTACCAGTTGATGTCGGGCGACTCGGCTTTTCCCTATGTGGCGGGCTCCAACCCCTTCCTGGTCAACTTTGTTCAGATCGGTGATTTCGCTGAAAAGGATGAGCAATCCTGGCAGTTACGCTACGACTTTGACCTCGCTAACGTCGGTATTCCCGGCCTGACCTTTATGACTCGTTACCTGCGAGGCAGTGGTGCGGATGTCCGGGGCGCCGACTCAGGTGGTGAGCGCGAACTCGATATCGAGTTGCAGTACGTGATCCAGAGTGGGGCGCTAAAGGGGCTGGGCATGCGCTTGCGCAGTGCTACCTATCGGTCTGACTTCTCCCGTGACGCCAACGACGCTCGAGTGATCGTCAGTTACCCGCTCAACCTCCTCTGAATCGGACCTGCTCATGGGGCCGGTTCGATGCATTTAAGTGCTGTAGAGGTGGTTGATTTAACGCGGCTGATGTCTTTAACGATGAGTGTTGCTCTTAGGGCTATGAAGAAGTTTTTCCTATTTGGAATACTGACAGCGTTTTCTGGTGATTGAATGAAATATCCACTTCCCCCGCTGAACCCTTTGAGAGCTTTTGAGGCCGCTGCCCGGCTGTGTAGCCTGACAACTGCTGCAGAAGAGATGAATGTATCGCAGGTGGCCGTCAGTCGTCAGGTGCGGGTACTTGAGGAGTATTTTGGGGTCGCCCTGTTTCGACGCTTGCACAGGGGGATCGAGCTGACGCGGGAAGGCAAGGAACTTTACGAGGGAATTACTCACGCTTTCCAGGACATCAGTAACGCGGCGCGTAAAGTTTCACGCAGAGGAAGACGGAATATTCTTTCCATCCAGTCCTATACCACCTTCTCGCAGCGATGGCTGATTCCCCGGCTGGCTAACTTTCATGATGCCAACGAATTGATTGAAGTCAGGCTCTCATCTTCGTTGGCTCCGGTGGATTTCGAAACGCAAAACATTGATGCCTCGATTCGTTCGGGCCATGGGGATTGGCCTGACCTGCACGCGGAAAAGCTCGTCGATATTGAGCTGATCCCCATTTGCTCGCCGATGCTGATGGAGTCCGCGAAGCTCGAAGCGCCGCAGGATCTTTCCCACATACGTCTGCTTCACTCCATGGCGCGTCCAAACGATTGGGCAAGTTGGCTTTCATCGATCAATGCGGGCGTCGATGCCGATACAGGTATTCGTTTTGATAATTCGGCGCTGGCTTACGAGGCGGCATCGATGAATATTGGGATGGCCATCGCCGTCAAAGCCTTTGTCGAGCGTCAGATTAAAAATGGAAGTTTTATTGCGCCTTTCGAACATACTTATAAAACCGGGGAGAGTTATTATCTGACATGGCCGCGAAGAATGCGCCCATCTGAGCCATTGCTGAAGTTCCTTTCGTGGATGCGAGAGCTGTTGGCGATGACGGATTAATAATCAATGCTGTGGAATGACTGATCGCCGATTCGTAGTGCCGCGACGATTCGTTGATGTTCTCTCGTGGCTGGCAAGCCTGCCCAATATAAACGCCGCCTTTGGCTGACAAATCGTCAGTACCGTTTTGGGTTGTTTTTTGGGAGCCTTAGTTCAGGGATCGGCCCCATATCGAGTACTAAAAAAATAAAATCGTCGGAGTGTCAGAAGATGCTAAGTAAAACTGTAAAGAGCGCTCGCCGCTGCCTGGGTGCAACCACGCTTGCTGCCGTGACAATGTTCTGTGGCGTTGACGTCGCACGGGCCGAAAGCAACTGGCCCAGTGGCCCTGTGAACATGGTCATGCACACGGCGGCGGGTGGCAGTGCAGATGTCTTCATCAGAACACTGGCAAAGACTTTAGAACCGGAGATTGGTCAGAAAGTGATTGTCATCAATGCACCGGGTGGTGGGGGGGCAGCACAGATGACGCGAGTTCTCTCCGCCAAGCCAGATGGTTTGACGCTCGGTGTCAACACGTTGTCGCACTTTACAAGCATGCTTACGAATCTCAAGGGGACATACGCCATTGATGATTTTTCCTGGATAGCTTCGACACAGGAAGACGCGATCTTACTGTTCGTCAAGTCGGGTTCCGACATGAAGAACTTGAATGACCTCGTGGCGCTGGCCAAGGCCAACAATGGGCAGGTCAATGTGGGTGGTTTTGGGCCAGCGGGCTCCATGCAGAGCATTGGCATCACGATGTTGGAGAAGGCCGCGGGTGTAAAGTTTAATTGGATTGCATTTAACTCTACCCCGGATATTGTTGCTGCGCTGTTGGGGGGGCACATTGATGTCGGCGTCTCCAATCTAGGCGCCGTAAGTTCCTTCTTTGATGCAAGTCGCTTGGTCGGCCTGGGCGTGCTGGGCGAAGAACGTCTCACTGGGCTACCTGATGTGCCGACCTTTGGTGAGCAAGGATATCAAGTCGATACCAGTTGGTTGCAGGTTCGTGGAGTGTTTGGACCTGCGGATATTCCAAAGCAGACACAGCAGAAGATTGCTGATGCTATTCACAAGGCGATGCGCTCAGAGGAGTACCAGAATTATGCCCGCAATGCCGGTGTCGTGGACTCTTGGATGGGCCCAAAGGAGTACACGGATTTTGTCAAACGCGTAACGGATGTCGCACAAACCCAGCTTAAAGCCGCCGGTTATATTCAGTGATGTTGCAGGGTTTTAACGGGTCGCCAGAGAGTGATAAGTGGGTGAGGATTCATGGCTAAAGCATTTGATGGAATTCGTGTCGTGGATACGACGCATGTACTTGCAGGTCCCTTTGCCAGCTATCAGATGGCAGTCTTGGGTGCTGAAGTGATCAAGGTCGAGTCACCTAATGACCCTGACCAAGCGCGCATGCAGGGCTCTGATCGCGCGCTGAACGATATGGGCATGGGTACTGCCTTCATGGCCCAGGCGTCCAACAAAAAGACATTGGCCCTAGACCTCAAAACTGCTAAGGGACGCGAGGCGATGAAACGGCTCATTTCTACTGCCGATGTGTTTGTGGAAAATTATCGCCCGGGTGCTTTTGATGAGCTGGGGTTGGGTTACGAGGCGTTGTCAACGCTTAACCCTAAGCTGATCTATTGCTCTATCTCGGCTTTTGGTTCGACCGGACCCCGCCGGGAGCAGACAGCCTATGACAATGTGATCCAGGCTTTTTCCGGCATGATGTCGATGACCGGCCACGGCGATGGCAGACCCTTGAAATCAGGGGCGCCTGTTGTGGACTATGCGACGGGCACGACCGCTGCGTATGCAATCGCGACCGCTCTTTTTCAGCGGGAACGAAATGGAGGAAAGGGCCAGTTTATCGATGTTTCCATGCTCGATGTGGCACTGATATTGACCAGCTCTCACCTCACCGGATTCCTCTGGAATAGTAAGCATCCGGAGCAGAAGGGCAATACTTTCCCATTTGCAACGATCGGCTGCTATCAGGCAAGCGATGCCCCGCTGATGATCGGTGCCTCTAACCTCAACCAACAGCGTCGTCTATGGACGGCACTCGGTCGTGAGGACATGATCAAGACCGATAACAATCAACGCCTGGATGCGCATGCGGAAGAGGCGCAGGTGCTGAAAAAAATCATCGGTACGATGTCAGCGGATTATTGGGAGACGTTTTTACAGGCAAGGCGCATCCCAGCTGCTCGCATTCGCCGCCTGGAGGAAGCTCTTTCGGACAGCCAGGTTGCCAGTCGACATGTGCTGCATAGACACGCAATCGGGACCGGTGCAGTCGATGGACTGACGGTTCCAGTGGCGGCATTCAGTCTGTCCGACAGCCCTGCGCAGATCACCCTTACACCGCAACCCGTAGGTGCTCAGAGCGCCGAAATTCTTGCAGAACTCGGCTACGGGCACGAGGAGATTGAAGCGTTGCGAGAAGCGGGGGTCGTCAATTGACAGTCAAGGGGACCTCGATGACCAATCCAATTAAGGTGCTGGCCAATGCGGCGGCGAGTTGGCAAAGCTGCAACCTGACCGAAAACGTGACGTGGGCGACACGCCGCGTCATCCTCGATTGGTTTGCCACAACGTTACCTGGCTGTGTATTGCCACCAGCAACGCTGTTGGCTGACGCCCTTTCCCCCCAACTCGGGCAGGGCAATGCCATCTGCTATGTGAACGGTCAGTTCGGTTCTGCGCGAAATGCTGCGCTGCTCAATGCCACTGCTAGTCACACGGTCGAATTTGACGACATCTTTAAGGATGGCGGGTATCACCCGGGCAGTCCGACCGTTTCCGCCGCGCTGGCCGTCGCTCAGGATAAAGGCGTGTCACTTGCGCAACTCCATCGCGCGATCATCGCTGGCTATGAGGTCGGATGCCGGATCTCCCTGGCTATTCAACCCAGCCACTATCGTTACTGGCATACCACCTCGACCGTGGGCACGATAGGTGCCGCAGTGGCGACCGCCATGATCCTGGGGGCTGATGCGGATCGAATCGCGCATGCTATTGCCCTTTCGAGCAGCTTTGCCGGTGGACACCAGCAAAATCTTCAGGACGGCGGTATGGCGAAGGCGCTACACCCCGGCCATGCAGCAGATGCCGGTATCCTCGCGGGTATCGCCGCCGCTAATGGCGTGACGGCTTCTCTGGACAGCCTTCATGGTGACCAGGGCTTCGCGGCTGCGACCAGCGTCTCCAGTGGAGACTGGCTAACGGCCCTCGAGGGAGTGGGAGAGTGGACGCCTATTACGCGCATGACGGTCAAGAATCATGGTTGTTGCGGGCATATCTTCCCAGCACTCGACGGCCTGAAGCTCTTGCAGGGAACAGAAGGTTTTGATGCCGACGATATCGACTCAATCCGTGTAGACGGGTACACCGCCACCTATCAGATGTGCAACCGTGCGGATCCCCAATCCGCCCAAGAGGCGCGCTTCAGCATCCAGTACTGCATCGCTGCGCAGTTATTGCTTGGCGGTGTCCGTCTGGCTGCGTTTTCGCCTGACGTCTTAGCGCGTTCGGACATTCACTCATTGATGCAGAAAGTGGCCGTCACCGAGGATGCAGAACTGGCAGCCGCTTATCCAAAAAAACGCATGGCAAGGCTCCACGTGCGGCTAAAGGATGGGCGCCAGATCAACCACTTCCAGGAAACCCGAAAAGGAGATCCAGAGGATCCGCTGTCGGATGAGGAGCTGGTTGCCAAGTTCGATGAGCTGGCCGGATCCGTTCTCTCACCTGCGCAGCTCAGTGCCTTACGCCAGGCAATACTCTACGGGGACGTCCTACCAGGCACTATCAGGCTGGGCACCTAATGGCCGGGAATCGCTCAACGAACCGGCTTGCCTTCGTCAGTGAGAGTGGCGCGGCTCACCGCTGCGGGCAATCACTCTGAGATGCAACGTGGCAGGCTCAAGGCAACCCCCCGTGGATAGCTGGCCCACCAACTGCCGATAAAGCTCCTGCCAGGGCGTTTGCGAGGGCGGGATATTCGGCGTCCATTCGAGTCGGCGCCGGGTCATCTCGGCCTCGTCGATCAGCAGGTTCACGGTTCGTGTGTTCAGATCCACTTTCAGGCGGTCGTTGGTTTTCAACAAGGCCAGGCCGCCTCCCACCGCTGCCTCAGGGGACATGTTGAGGATTGACGGGCTCGCCGATGTGCCGCTCTGGCGACCGTCGCCGAGGCAGGGCAGGGAGTCGATGCCTTGTTTGATCAGCGCGGCCGGCGGGGCCATGTTCACCACTTCGGCACTGCCGGGGTAACCCACGGTGCCCACACCGCGGATGACCAGGATGCAGCGCTCGTCGATGTCCAGCGCCGGGTCGTCGATCCGGGCGTGATAGTCCTCCGGTCCCTCAAACACAATGGCGCGGGCTTCGAAACTATCCTCGGCACCGGGTTCGGACAGGTAGGTCTTGCGGAACGCTTCACCCACCACCGACATCTTCATGATCGCACTGTCGAAGAAATTGCCGCTGAGCACGATGAACCCGGCACGGTGTTTGAGTGGGGTGTCGAAGGGATAAATTACATCGGCGTTGCTGGTCAGGCTGTTGCGCACGATGTCGCCGATGGTCTTGCCGCTGACCGTGGCGCAGTCTTCGTGCAGACGCCCGGCTTTTTGCAGTTCATGCATGACCGCCGGGACGCCGCCGGCCCGGTGGAAGCCTTCACCCAGGTACTTGCCCGCCGGCATGCAATTGACCAGCAATGGCACGTCCTCGCCGATCCGTTGCCAATCATCCAGGCTCAGTTCGACGCCCATGTGCCGCGCGATGGCGATGAGATGCGGCGGACAGTTGCTCGAAGCTCCCAGTGCCGAGGCGACAGCGATGGCGTTCTCGAAGGCCTCTCGGGTCATGATCTGTGAGGGACGTACGTCCTGCAGTACCAGCTCGCAGATGCGTTTGCCGGTGGCATAGGCCATTTGCCCGCGCTCGCGATAGGGCGCTGGTATGCTCGCACAACCGGGCAGCGACATACCCAGGGCTTCGGCCAAGGCATTCATCGACAGGGCAGTGCCCATGGTGTTGCAGTGACCCACCGACGGCGATGCGGCGGTGGTCATTTCCATGAAACCTTCATAATCGATCTCCCCGGCGGCCATCAGGTTGCGCGCATGCCAGAGCACGGTGCCGGAGCCGATCAACGCGCCTTTGTGGTGACCGTCGAGCATCGGACCGCCGGACAGGACAATGGCCGGCAGGTCGGTTGTTGCCGCGGCCATCAGACAGGCCGGGGTGGTCTTGTCGCAACCAGTGGTGAGCACCACGCCGTCCAATGGGTAGCCGTGGAGGATCTCCACCAGCCCCAGGTAGGCCAGGTTCCGGTCCAGCGCCGCAGTGGGACGGCGCGACTGCTCGGCGATCGGATGCACTGGGAACTCCATGGGAATGCCGCCGGCATCACGGATACCGGCTTTGACTCGTTGCGCCAGCTCCAGGTGATGACGGTTGCAGGGCGTCAGGTCGCTGCCGGTCTGGGCGATGCCGATGATCGGGCGTCCCGATTGCAGCTCTTGGCGGGTCATCCCGTAGTTCATGTAGCGTTCGACATACAGGGCGGTCATGTCGGCGTGGGCAGGGTCATTGAACCATTGTTCGCTGCGCAGTCGGCGTTTTGGCGTGTCGGTCATGATTCATTTCTCTCTTGTCATTAGGCGAATCGGCAAACGGTTCTGCGTCAGCGGGCGAGCAACCCCCGGGAGGCGAGATTGCGCAGCAGAGCGCTCACGCCAAAGGTCCAGGGTGTGGCGTCAGAGCTGTGGGTCACCTGGTTATGCAGGCTGCCAAGCAACGGGCTGCTGATACTGACCCGGTCACCCAGTTTGTGGGTAAACCCGCCGCCGGCCTGATCACGGTCTTCTGTGGGGGCGAACAGGGTACCGAGAAACAGCAGAAAACCGTCCGGGTATTGGTGATTGGCGTTGAGCGTCTGGCCCGCCAGGTCCTGCGGGTCGCGGCTGATCTGGCTCATGGAGCTCGATCCCTGCATGCGGTAACCGTCTTCGCCTTGTACCTGCAGATCGACCACGCAGGCCCGCACATCATCCAGGCTGAAGTGCTCGTCGAACAGGCGAATGAACGGCCCAATGGCGCAGGACGCATTGTTGTCCTTGGCCTTGCTCAGCAACAGCGCGCTGCGGCCTTCGAAGTCCCGCAGATTGACATCGTTGCCCAAAGTGGCGCCGTGGATCTGGCCGCGGCTGTTCACCGCCAGCACCACTTCCGGCTCCGGATTGTTCCATTGGGAGCCGGGATGAATGCCGATGCGGCTGCCGCTGCCGACGGCGGCGAGAACCGGTGCCTTGGTGAAGATCTCTGCATCCGGGCCGATGCCGACTTCCAGATACTGCGACCACATGCCCTGTTCGATGAGCAAGGCTTTCAGGCGCATGGCCTGCTCAGAGCCCGGCACGATCGAACGCAAGTTGTCGCCGATAACGCTTTGCACGGTGGCGCGTACGGCTTGGGCTTTCGCTGAGTCGCCGCCAGCCTGTTCCTCGATCACCCGCTCGATCATGCTGGCGGCGAAGGTCACGCCGGCGGCCTTGATGACTTGCAAATCCACGGGCGGCAACAACGACGGTTTGGACGGGTCGGCGTCAGGGCCTGTGTTGGCCAGCAGGGCTTCGACACTGGCGATGAAGATGCCAGGTGTCTGCCTCACGGCGGCCAGTGGCGATTCGGTTTCCAGTAAGTCACTCAACGTCGCAAAACGATCCGACAGGTCGAACACGCCGTCGCTGCGCAGCACGATTGGCGAAGGCCCGGCGATCCGGCCAGGCATCCAGGCGCGGCCAATCAGGGTACCGGTCACCCCATCGACCGGCAGGGTGTTCTCGGGAGTAAGCAATGGCGACATGGAGAGGCTTCCTGATTTTGTAGTGCTTTCACGCTAAGGTGGGCGGTCGATAAACTCCAATGAGATATATTCAGTATTCGATAACGCTAGGTTATTGCTGATCAGAGAGGAATGCCCATGTCAGATCTGTCGTTTTCCAGCTTCTGCGGCTGGCTCAAATTCCGGCATCTGCTGCTGATCGATACCTTGGGGCGCACCCGCAATATGCATTTGGCGGCGCAGCAGATGAACCTCAGCCAGCCGGCCGTCAGCAAGATGCTCAAGGAAATCGAAAGCCTGCTCGGCTTTACGTTGTTCGAGCGGCTGCCGCGGAGCATGCCGCCCACGGCGTTGGGCGAGCATGTGTTGCGTTATGCGCAAATCGCCTTGAATGACGCGCGTTCGTTCGTCGAGCAAATCAGCAGCCTGCGCGAGGGCGGTCACGGCTTCCTCAAGGTCGGTGGGATTTTTGCCGCGACGGCGGTGGCCTTGCCCGAGGCGATCTTGCAAATCAAACAGCGTTGGCCGTTGCTGTCGATTGAAGTGGTGGAGCAGACCAGTAATCACCTGATGGAGATGCTTGAGGAGAAGACGCTCGATCTGGCAGTGGCCCGTTTTACCGATCAAAGCCAGCAGCAGCGCTATGACTTCCAGCCCCTGGCGCCGGAACCGTTCTGTATTGTGGTCAACAGTCGTCATCCGCTGGCGAACGCCGGGCCCACCTCCTTGCAGCAACTGGTGGACTTGCCGTGGATTCTCTATCCGGTCGGTACGCCCATTCGTGCTCGCATGGAACTGGCCTTCGCCGAGGCCGGGGTTGGGATGCCGCGCAATACCATCGATACCATCTCCATGCAGACTTTCCTCCAGGTCCTGCAACGTGGGCCGATGATCGGGATGCTGCCCGACGCCATGGTTCATCCGCTGCTCGAAAGCGGCCAGTTGAAAACCCTCGACACCCCGTTGCACCTGGTGCCGCAGGACTACGGCATCCTCACGCGCAAGGGCGAGCAACTGGTGGGGGCGGCCCTGGAGTTCGCGGAAATCCTCAAGGAAAACGCCCGCCACAATGAGTCATCCAATCCAGCTACTCGATAACCCGAAGTTATCAGTTAATCCAAAAATGCCATTGGGAAAGAATCAGATCACGCCAGTAGAGTGACCCACTCAATAAAAACAATCAGGCATGCCCACATGCCCAGGGGTGACCTCATGCAAACCGTCTCCGAGCATTTACCCGCGCAATCGCAAGCCAGTGAGCTTGATTTTGAGGACCGGACCTACCGCAAGGTTATCTGGCGCATCCTGCCTGTTCTGCTCTTGTGTTACATGGCAGCCTACCTTGACCGGGTGAACATCGGTTTTGCCAAGCTCGATATGCTCAACGAGCTGCAATTCAGCAACACCGTGTATGCCTTGGGCGCCAGTATGTTTTTCTGGGGCTATTTCCTCTTCGAAGTCCCCAGCAACCTGTTGCTGCATCGCTTTGGCGCACGGTTCTGGATCGCCCGGATCATGCTCAGTTGGGCGGTGATCTCCATGGCCGTGGCCTATACCGTGCCGCTGGCGGGCTTCTTTCACATCGAATCGAGCACGATGTTCTACGTGCTGCGTTTCCTGTTGGGCATCTGCGAAGCGGGCTTTTTCCCTGGCGTGATTCTCTACCTCAATTACTGGTTTCCGACCCATCGGCAGAGCCGCGTGATGTCCGGCTTCCTGCTGGCACTGCCGGTCAGTCTGACCTTGGGTGGCATCCTCTCCGGCTGGCTGATGAACAGCATGCAAGGGGTGCAAGGCCTGTCCGGCTGGCAATGGATGCTGCTCATTGAAGGCATCCCTTCGATCATCATGGCGTTTGTGGTGATCGTCTGTCTGGCCGATAACATCGACAAAGCCAAATGGCTGTCCGCAGCGGAAAAAACCCTGCTCAAGGCCAATCTGCAAACCGACAACCAGGGCAAGGCCACTCGGCTGAGTGAAGTGTTTTTCAACCCTCGGGTGTGGTTGCTGGTGATGATTCTGCTGACCTTCAATACCGGCTTCTACGGCCTGGCGTTCTGGATGCCCTCGATCATCAAGAGCACCGGTATCACCAACAGCTTGCACATCGGTTTACTGACCGCCATCCCGTACTCGGTGGCAGTCGTGGCGATGCTGCTCAACGCCCGCCACTCCAATCGCACCGGGGAGCGGCGCCTGCACGCGGCCATTCCGGCTTTCATCGGTGGCGTCGGTCTGATCCTCAGCGCCTTCTTCGCTGACAACCTGGTGTTGTCCGTGCTCTTCCTGAGCGTCTCCGCTTCGGGGATTCTCAGCCTGATGCCGATTTTCTGGACCCTGCCTGGCACGGTGCTGTCGGGGGTCGCCGCGGCGGCCGGTATCGGCATGATCAATGCCATCGGCAACTTGTCAGGGTTCACCGGGTCGATGATCACCGCCGTGGCGGAAACCCTCACGGGCAACATCAACAACGGCACCTATGTGCTGGCCTTGTGTCTGCTGGTCAGTGGTGGGCTGATCCTGGCCATCCCCGCATCGATGCTCGGCAGGACGCCGAAAGACGCATCCATGGCGGCGAAACTGGAAACCGCATGAGCATGCAGCACAAGCGGGTATTGGTCACGGCGGCGGGGCAGAGTTTCGGTCTTGCAAGCGCCGTGGCTTTCGCCCGGGCCGGTGCCGAAGTGTTTGTCAGTGACATCGATATCCAGGCACTGGCGGGCATCCACGGGATCACCGCCATGACCCTGGACGTCACCTCGACCGATGCCATCAACGCCGCTTGCGCACGAATCGGTGGACTGGACGTGTTGTTCAACTGTGCCGGTTACGTGCACAGCGGCAACATCCTTGAGTGCGACGAAGCCGCCTGGGCGCGCTCGATGGACCTCAATGTCACGGCCATGTACCGGATGATCCGCGCATTCCTGCCGGGCATGCTGGCGCGTGGCGGCGGCTCGATCATCAACATGGCGTCGGTGGCTTCGAGCATCAAGGGCGTGTCGAACCGTTTTGCCTATGGGGCCAGCAAGGCGGCGGTGGTGGGCCTGACGTGCGACCACGCTGAATGTCGGTGAGATCGCCGTAGCCATGGGCTTCTTCCATCTGAGCCACTTCGCGGCTCATTACCGAGCGCTGTTTGGTGAGTCACCTTCGGACACTCCCAGGGCTGACTGATTGAGTGTTACCTGGCTACCGCTGTGCACAGTAATGGGCGTCGCTTGAGCCATTTGGTAGCACGTCTACCCAATTAACGCCGGACCCATGCACGCCCCATAGCAAGACCTTTTCCTCCAAATCAATCACTTGCACATCAATCCATTCAGTTGGCACGCATCCTGCTATTTTTGAACTTATGGATAATTGGATACAAAAATTCAAAAGGTGCCGCCATGCAATTCGTTCCGACTTTTGCTGAACGCCCGCCGATGACGGCCGAGGAGGAGGCTTACAACTTCCTGCTGAATGCCATTTGTGGCGGACGATTGCGCAAGGGGGACCGGCTGATCGCCGAGGACATCGCCAGCGAGATCGGTATGAGCCGGATGCCCGTGCGCGAGGCGTTTCGTCGCTTGGACGCCCAAGGCCTGGTGACCCTCAGGCCCAATCGCGGGGCCATTGTCAGTGGTCTGGATATCGATGAACTGCACGAAGTTTTCGAGATGCGCAGCGTCCTCGAAGGGCTGGCGATCCGTGTCGCGGTCGCCAGGATAGGCGAGCGCCAATTGGCTGCCTTGGAGCGTCTGCTGGACGAGATGGACGATTACCGCGAGGAAAGCGCCGAGTGGGTCAGCCGGCATCGCGCCTTTCATGAATACCTGTGCAGCCTCAGCGGTCGTCCCCGGTTGCTGAAGCAGATCAGTGCCCTCTATGCCCTGATCGAGGCGCCCATGCGCCTATGGCTTGAGCACGTGGAAAAACCCCTGAGTGCGCGCCAGGAACACGCGGTGATCCTCGACGCGATTCGTACTGGCGACGCCGATAAGGCCGAGGCCGTGGTGCGCGCGCACATCGAAGGCACCGTTCCTGAGTTGATCCAGTTTCTGCAATCGAAAAATTAACCAGAGCGGGCCCCGAGCCTGCCGTTGTTTTGACTTTGAGTACTGCCCGTTACTAACTGAACTGGAGTGTCTGGTCATGCATAAGCCTCGCCTGTTGGTTGCCGCCCTATCCTTGGGATTCTGTGCTCAGTGGGCGGTTGCCGCGCCCGTTGTTCCGGAGCGCTTGCTCAAGGTCGAAAAACTCGTCTATTGCTCAGGCATGGATTCGCCACCCCTGGTGTCCTTCGATGAAGCGCAGAAACCCAGGGGCTTGACCGTTGACCTGGGCCTTGAGATCGCCGAGCGCCTGGGCGGCAAGAAAGTCGAGTGGCGGGTGATTCCCTTTTCCGGACTGCTCCCGGCGTTGCTCGCCAAGCAGTGCGACATGATCGTCGACCAGTTGTTCGACAAACCCGAGCGCCGCGAGGTGATCGACATCGTCAACTACATGTATTCCAGCCAGGCGGTGGTCGTGCCCAAGGGCAATCCGAAGGGCCTCAAGACGCTGCCGGACCTCTCCGGACACAAGGTCGCGGTGCTCAACGGTTCCACCATCAAGACCCTGCTCGACGCCGAGAACGAAACCCTGGCCAAGTCCGGCAAGCCGGCGATGAAGCTGGTGGTCTACAACACCGACACCGATGCTTTCCAGGCCCTGCGTATCAGCCAGGTCGACGCCTATGGCACCACGGTGGAAACCGCCGGTTATTACGCCGCCATGGCGCCCGATCTGTTCGAGGAAGGGGTGCCGGCCTTCAGCCGGATTCTCACCGGCCTCGGCATCCGCAAGGACGATGCGCAACTGACCGCCGCAGTGCAGCAGGTGATCAACGACATGCGCAGTGATGGCAGCTACAGCCAGCTACTGAGCAAATGGCATGTCGCCAGTGACACTCTTGATTGAGGTGAGCGTTGATGAACTTCAATTGGGATGTGTTTTGGCAGTACCTGTTGCAGCCCAGTGATGTTTACCTCACCGGGCTCTGGCTGACCTGCGTGATCAGCGTGTTGGCGATGCTGCTGGGTTGCTTCCTGGGACTGGCCGCAGCGTTGCTACGGTTGTCGAGCAACCCGTTGCTGCATTTGCCGGTGCGTTTTTATGTGTGGCTGATGCGCGGCACGCCGTTGCTGGTGCAGATTGTCTTTCTCTATACAGCGCTGGCGGCAGGGGGGATTTTCCGCTTCGAAGACATCGATCTGTTCGGCCTGGTGATTCCCGGCAATATCCAGGCGGCGATCATTGCTCTGGGGCTCAACGAAGGGGCTTATATGGCCGAGATCATCCGGGCCGGCATCGGTGCGGTGGACAAGGGCCAGTACGAAGCCGGGCGCTCTCTGGGCATGACATTCGCCAAACTGATGCGCCGCATTGTCTTGCCCCAGGCGTTCCGGGTCATCGTCCCGCCACTGGGCAACGAGTTCAACGTGATGCTCAAGAACACCACGTTGGTCAGTGTGATCGGCGTACAGGAACTGTTGCTCAGTACTCAGATGGTCACGTCGGCGACGTTCCGGGTGTTCGAGTTGTACCTGGTGGTGGCGATCTATTTCCTCTTGCTGACCACTTTGTGGGGCTTTTTCCAACGTTGGCTGGAAGCCCGTTTCGGCCAATCGGACCGTCCCTCGTCACCGCCGCCGGCGTCGACGCGGATGTTCGGTCGCAGCACCCTGAACTTGCTGAGGGCTCGTTAACCATGGCGCACAAAAGTGAAGAGCTGATCATCGAGGCGCTGGATGTGCACAAATCCTTTGGCAACCTGCAGATCCTCAAAGGTATTTCCCTGCAAGTACGGCGCGGCGAAGTGGTGGTGCTGATCGGTGCCTCCGGCTCGGGCAAGACCACCTTTATCCGCTGCATCAATCTGCTGGAAGACATCCAGGGCGGGCGCATCCGCGTCAATGGCCGGGCCATGGGCTATCGCGAGCGGGCGGACGGCAGTCTGGTGCGTGAGTCGGAGCGCAACATCGCCCGCCAACGCCGGGACATCGGCATGGTGTTTCAGCGTTTCAACCTGTTCCCCCACATGACGGCCCTGGAGAACATCATCGAGGCGCCGATCCAGGTACTCGGGATTCCTCGCACCGCGGCGCTGGAACAGGCCCGCAACCTGCTGGAGCGGGTCGGCCTGGCGGACAAGGCCAACCACTACCCGTCGATGCTCTCTGGCGGGCAACAGCAACGGGTGGCGATTGCCCGTGCCCTGGCGATGAAACCCCAGGCCATGCTGTTCGACGAACCCACCAGCGCCCTCGACCCGGAAACCGTTGGCGAGGTGCTGCAAGTGATGAAAGCGCTGGCAGAGGAGGGCATGACCATGGTGGTGGTCACCCATGAAATGGGCTTTGCCCGGGAAGTGGCTGACCGTGTGGTGGTGCTGGACCAAGGTGAGCTTATCGAACAAGGCCCGCCGGAGCAGATCTTCAGTCACCCCACGCACCCTCGAACCCGGGCTTTTCTCAGTCGCGTGTTATGACCGTTCCAAGGGTGTTCGCCCTGAGCCCCGTCAATTGAGTCCCGCCAATGAATTCTTGTGTTGAAGAGTCTTTGCCATGCTGAAATTTTCTGCTCACGAGTACCCTTATCCATCACAACGCCAGAGCGTTTTTGCCCGCCGGGGCATGGTCGCGGCTTCTCAGCCTTTGGCTGCCCAAGCGGGCATCGAGATCATGCAAAAGGGCGGCAATGCCATTGATGCCGCCATCGCCACCGCGGCGGCGCTGACGGTGGTCGAGCCCACGGGGTGCGGCATCGGCGGCGATGCTTTTGCCTTGGTCTGGTGCAAGGGCCAGTTACATGGCCTCAACGGCAACGGCCATGCACCGGCGTCCCTGAGCATCGAGGCGGTCAAGGCGGCCGGCCATGAACAGATGCCGCTCTATGGCTGGACGCCGGTGACCGTCCCGGGTTGCCCGTCGGCCTGGGCCGAGTTGTCGCAACGCTTCGGCAAGCTGCCCTTTGCCGTGTTGCTGCAGCCAGCGATCAGCCTGGCGCGGGACGGTTTTGCGCTGTCGCCGGTGGTTGCCCATCAATGGCAGATCGCTTTGAACGAATTCACGCCTCATCGTGATCAGGTCCTGGATGCCTGGTTCCAGACCTTTCTGATTGACGGTCGCGCGCCACGGGCCGGGGAGATTTTCCGCAACCCGGCCCAGGCCCGCACCCTCGAAGAGCTGGCCGCCACCCGCTGCGAGAGCCTGTATCGCGGTGCCTTGGCCGAACGCCTGGATGCCCACTCCCGGGCCAGCGGCGGCTACCTTCGCGCCACGGACCTGCAGGATTATCGCGCCCAATGGGTGGCACCGATCCACGTCAACTATCGTGGGGTCGATGTCTGGGAAATCCCGCCGAGCGGCCAGGGCCTGGTGGCCTTGATGGCGCTGAAGATACTCGAAGGCTTCAGCTTCGATCACCGCGACAGCCAGCAGACCTGGCATCGCCAGTTGGAAGCCATGAAGCTGGCCTACAGCGATGGCTTGCACTACATCACCGATCCGGCGCATATGCGTGTGGCGGTGGCTGATCTGCTCAGCGATGACTACAGCACGCGTCGACGCGCCCAGATTGGCGAACAGGCTCAACCTCCCGCGCCCGGCGACCCTCACGCCAGCGGCACGGTGTACCTGGCGACCGCTGACGGGGAAGGCAACATGGTCTCGTTCATCCAGAGCAACTATCACGGATTTGGCTCCGGCGTGGTGCTGCCTGACAGCGGGATTGCCTTGCAGAATCGCGGACAGGAATTCAGCCTGGATCCGAGCCACGCCAATTGCCTGGTCCCGGGCAAGAAGACTTTTCACACCATTATCCCCGGCTTCCTCACCCAGAATGGCCAGGCCCTTGGCCCTTTCGGCGTGATGGGCGGCTATATGCAGCCCCAAGGCCATGTGCAGATGGTGATGAACCTGGTGGACTTCGGCCTGAACCCACAAGCGGCGCTGGACGCTCCGCGCTGGCAGTGGCTGGGTGAGATGAAGGTGGGCATCGAGCAGGGTGCCTCCGGCGACTTGGCCAATGCCCTGGCGCGGCGCGGTCATGAAGTGCAGATCGCCAGTGACCTGACTGATTACGGACGAGGCCAGATCATCCTCCGCGACCCCGTCAGCGGTGTCCTGTGTGGCGGCACCGAGCCGAGGGCGGATTCTCATATTGCGGTGTGGTAGGCCTGATTGCGCAATACAGAACCCCCCTCATGAACGGGCCGCGCTTGCAGGGACGCCCGGTGGCAGACGGCGGGGAAACCGGGATGACGAGCGCCGCCGCAGGCACCACTTCACGACCGATGAACACACATTGCGTCGTGATAGCACTCAAGTGAATAAAACGATTGAAAAAACCCTCCGGACGCTATACACCGAAGGCTCATTGGCATATTGCCCGGCAATCAGTTATTCAATCTCGCCATTGCGGCGCAGGGAGCGCTGATGAGTTTTCGCCCATTGAGTGATCCCCCGCAGCAATCGAATCATTGCGGTGTGGCAACTCACCCGCCAGAAAACCCGGATGCGGCCGGCATGGCATACGTTGGCAACGAAGACGCGATCGAACAATTGCTGGAATCAGCGCGCACCTGGGCCCACACCACCCAGTGGGTGGTTTATCGCGCCGGTGAACAACTGCATCGGGTGGGGCAGGGCGACCCTCGGGCGCAGTGGCCGGCCAGCGTTGCGAACGAAGAGTTCGAGCGCTTCTGCCGGACCCAACGATTGTGCCGCTGGCCGACCGGTCGGGGCGAAAATGTGCTGGGTTGGCTACTGGCGCCAGTCACCGCTGCCCAAGAGCCAGCCTTCGCCGAGTTTGCCCTGCGTTTGGGTATCCAGATCCAGACCAATACCCTGGCCCGCGCCCAGATTACTCAGCGTGTGCTTTATGAAATTACCTACCTGGCCAGTTCCACCCGCGACCGCTCCGTGTTCCTGGTGGGGGTTCACCGGTTGCTCGCCAGCCTGATCGATGCCGAGAACTTTTATCTCGCGCTGTATGACCCCCACAGCGGAAAGATCGACTACCCGTATTACGTCGACATCATCGATGTCGATGCCGTGGAGGCCCAACACTACGAATACCTTGATCCTTCGCACCTGTCGTTGACCGGCCAGGTGTTGACCTCGGGTCAGCCGTTGCTGATCGACGCCGCGGGTATTTGCGCCGCTCAGGCCGAGGGCCGTTTCTATTGCGTGGGTGATCGTCCTGAGTTCTGGATGGGTGCTCCGCTGAAAAATGCCTCCGATGAAGTGTTTGGCATGCTTGCCATGCAGGTCTACGACGTTGCACGCACCTACAGCGCCGAAGACCGCGCGCTGTTTCTGGTGGTGGCCCGGCACGTGGCCATGGCGCTGGACCGGATTCTGCACCGTGAGGGAATGGAAGAGACGGTGATGCGTCGCACGCTGGAGCTGTCGGCAGTCAACGCCGCGTTGAGACAGGAAGTGGCGGACCGCGAGCGCGCCGAGCACCTGCAGAGCGCGCTGTTCCAGATTGCAGAACTGTCGAGCCAGCCTGGGGACATGGCGGAGCTGTTCCAAACCTTGCATGGCATTGTCGGTGATTTGCTGTCCGCGCAGAACTTCTACATCGCGCTGTTCGACGACGCGATTGATGAAGTCACCTTTCCGTATTATGTCGATGAGCGCAGAACCACCCTGCCGGAGGCACGACGTGGGTGCCGGGGGCTGACGGAGTACGTTATCCGCCAGCGCCGTCCTTGCCTGATTGACCCTTTTGACGCGGATCGGTTGTCTGCGCAAGGTGAACTCGAAGTGGCCTACGAGTCGGTCCGATTCCATTCCTGGCTGGGCATTCCGTTGTTCGATGGCGATGTGGTACGGGGTGTGCTGGCGGTGCAAAGCTATACCGCCCAAGTGCGCTACACCCTGCGCGACCAGGAACTGCTGACGTTCGTGTCACGGCACATTGATACGGCATTGTCGCGCCGTACCGCCGCAGAAGCGATCCATGCCGCCAACCTCAGGCTCGAAGCCAGGGTACAGGACCGCACCCGTGAGCTCGATCACGCCAACGCCAAGCTGCAACACGAAAACGCCCACGATGCACTCACCGGGCTGCCGAATCGCACCTACCTGCAGCAGCGCCTCAATCTGGCCTGGGCGCGGTTCGAGAGCGACGGCGGGCAATTGTCGGTGATGTTCATCGACCTCGACCGTTTCAAGATGGTCAATGACAGTTTCGGCCACCATTTTGGCGACCTGCTGTTGATGCAGGCCGCTCACCGTTTGCGCAGTTGCCTGCGAGACACCGACATGCTGGCCCGCCTGGGGGGCGATGAGTTTGCAGTGCTGGCGCCGGAGGCGCCGCTGGCGGTGGTGATCGAAATCGCCGAGCGGATTCTGTCGGTGTTCGACCTACCGTTTTTCATCAATGATCACGAAGTTTTTTCGTCCTGCAGCATCGGTATTGTCAGCGCCGACAGTCAGTTCCACCACGAACCCGCTGACTTGCTGCGCGATGCCGATGCGGCGATGTACCGGGTCAAGAGTGCCGGGCGCGACAGTTACGCAGTGTTCAACCAGGAAGTGCGTCGCGAGGTCTCGGACCAGGTCGAGCGCGAAGCGGCCCTGCGCAATGCGCTCAAGCGTACCGACGAACTGTTGCCGTATTTTCAGCCGATTGTCAGCGTCGAAAGCGGTGAGCTGGTGGCCCTTGAAGCGCTGATCCGCTGGCATCAACCGGGCGGACGGATCATCGCGCCGGGCGAGTTTCTGCCCGATGTCGAGGGGTTGCGTCTGATCGGTCGACTGGATCTGTACATGCTCACCAGCATCGTAGCGATCCTCGCACAACCGCAACATGCCAATTGGCCACCGGTGCATGTCAATTGCTCCAGCTACAGCATGACGCGCCCGGATTTTGCCGATGATGTGCTGGCACTGTTGGCCCGTTACAACGTCGCGCCGTCGCGGATCTGCCTGGAGTTGACCGAAGGTGCGCTGGTGGCCGAGCCCGCCATTGCCCGACTGACCATGCAGCAACTGGCCGACAACGGCATGTCGGTGGTGCTCGATGACTTTGGCGCAGGATTTTCCTCCCTGAGCTATGTGCATCAATACCGTTTCAGCGGTTTGAAGATCGACAAGTCGTTCATTTTCGAGCTGACCAGCAGCCCTCGCAGTCGGGCGATCGTCCGGGCGATCGTGCGTATGGCCGAATCACTGGACCTCAGCGTGGTGGCCGAAGGTGTCGAAGATGAAGAGACGCTGCTCTTGCTGCGAGAGATGGGGGCAGGGCAGGCTCAAGGTTATTATTTTGCCAAGCCGATGGGGCTGCAGGCATTGCTGGCGACTTCGTTGGTCGGTGGCTAGGTGCATAGGGACCTGCCGTTCGTTCTACCTTCAATTGCCTCTGAATCTTTGAAGAAAAGCCGCGATCACTGAACGCGGCTCGATTTTTATTGCGCCGATCAAACCTGAGGCGGCTACTTCTGCCTGAGGGCGGCGATGGACAGTCCTGACACGATGAAGGTCAATCCTGCCCCGAGGTTCAGTCCGTTGGTAAGGCGTGGGCGTTGACAGATGTATTGCGACAGGCGCGTGGCGAAGATCCCCATCAACGAGAACCCCACGGCCGTCAGCAGGGCGAACCAGAACCCGTAGACCAACATCTGTACGGTGACTGAGCCGAGCGCGGGGTTGATGAATTGAGGGATGAACGCCAGGACGAACAACCCGGGTTTGGGGTTTAGCGCCGCCGAAAGAAAGCCTGTAAGCAAAATGCTTCGCAGTGGCTGTCGTGCGGCGGGCGCGAAGGTGATCAGGCTTCTGGAGCGCAGCACCTTGATCCCGAGCCAGACCAGATAGGCCGCCCCTACCAATTTGACGACCCAGAAGGCAACCGTCGAGGTCTGGATCAACAGCGTCAGCCCGAGCGAAGCGGTGGTGACGTGAAACAAGATGCCCAGCCCAGAGGACAGGCCGGACACGATGGCGGCCAGGCGACCCTGGCTCAGCCCCCGTCCTATGGCCAGCAGATTGTCAGGACCGGGTGACAAGACCAGCAGCACGCAGGCTGCGGTGTAGGTGAACCAGATATCCATCGGAAACACGGTGAAGCTCCCTGTGAGGTATGAATGGGGTCAACGGATGATGCCCGCGAGGCTGTCCTGGATTGTGGCGCTGGCAGAGACAAGACCAAGGTCTTTCATTTCTAGCAGCGGTGAACCGGTTCGGCAACTCAATAACGGGCTCCGAACTCCTCGGCAGCGGGGCTGATTGGGGCGAGTAACGCTGGGATTAACGACCGTTTCATAAGGATTCGCTTCACCCACTTGAACGTCTACTACCAAGCGGCCTCTGACGTAATGCAGGGCGAACATACGCCGCTCATTCCGTCTTGGAGGATAGGTTTACATGAACATTCTAATGGTCCTGACGTCCCACGATCAGTTGGGTAATACCGGCAAGAAAACGGGGTTTTGGCTGGAAGAATTCGCCGCTCCCTATTACGTGTTTGTCGACGCCAAAGTGGCGGTTACGCTCGCATCTCCAAAGGGAGGGCAACCGCCGCTGGACCCCAAGAGCGACGAGGAACAGGCCCAGACGGACGCCACTCGCCGCTTCAGCGCCGATACCCGGGCCCAGGCAGCGTTGGCCGACACGGTGCCGCTGGGCGAAATTGACCCCTACGACTTCGATGCGGTGTTCTACCCCGGAGGCCATGGGCCGCTGTGGGATCTGGCCGAGAACACTGATTCCAAGACCCTTCTCGAAGCCTTTTACGCCGCGAATAAACCCATCGCGGCCGTCTGTCACGCGCCTGGGGTGTTCAAGAACGTCAACTCGCCGGATGGCCATCCAGTGGTCAAGGGCAAGAAAGTGACCGGGTTCACCAACTCTGAAGAAGAGGCCGTGGGATTGACCCAGGTGGTGCCGTTTCTGGTGGAGGACATGCTCAAAGCCAGAGGTGGCGAGTATTCAAAGGCGGCGGACTGGGCGAGTTACGTGGTCGAGGATCGCCATCTGATCACCGGCCAGAACCCGGCTTCTTCCGAAGCCGCCGCCAACGCGCTGCTCAAGCGCTTGCAGCAAGGGCAGAAGGCCTGAGTCAGCTCAAACAAGGGCCGGATCGCAACCGACGCGTCGGCCTTGAGGCCGTCGCGCGTTCACCTCGCAAGGGCGCACGCCGTTATGTTCGAATGCACAGTCGCGGACAATCAATGAGACTCGCGCAGGACCTCGATGAAGGCCTGCAAGCCTGATGGGATATAGCGGTGCCCCGGATAATACAGAAAAAAACCCGGAATCCTGGGGCACCAATCCGCGAGGACCTCGACCAGACGAGCGTCTGCCAGAGGTTGCGATACCGTCTGCTCTGGCACGTAAGCGATGCCGAGCCCGGATATGGCTGCATCGACCATGATTTCGGCATTATCGAGGGTTAGCTGCCCTTTGGGCTCGATGACCAAGGATTGGCCGTTCCTGGAGAATTCCCATCTATAAGGTTTACCACTGGGCATCCGGATGCAGATGCATTGATGTCCTGGCAGATCATCCGGCGTAAGGGGGGCAGGATGAGTCTTCAGGTATTGGGGTGACGCCACGGTAATAAATCGCGTATCGGTTCCTATCGGCACGGCGATCATGTCTTGGGGGATCGCTTCACCTAAACGGATACCGGCGTCGAAGCCCTCGGCCACAATATCGATCAGACGGCCCTCGGTCACGAGGTCAACCGACATCTGGGGGAAGCGTTCCAGGAATATCGGAAGGGCAGCTTTCATCAAAACGCGCGCGGCCTGTTCGCTGGCATTGATCCGTAAAGTGCCGCTGGGAAGATCCCGGTATTCATTGACTTCCTCAATCGCCAGCTCGAATTCGCGCAACACAGGCGCCAGTCGTCTTAGCAGGCGCTCTCCCGCTGCCGTCGGTGAAACGCTGCGCGTGGTGCGGTGCAGCAAACGCACCCCAAGACCGGCCTCCAGCGTTTTCATCATATGACTCAGGGTAGAGGCTGACAGGCCCAACTCATCGGCCGCTTTACGAAAGCTGCGATGAGCAACGATGCGGGTCAGTGCCCGTAAATCGGCAAGCGAAAGGGGTAAATGATTCATGGCTATATTTCATTAGCTCATCCGAATTCTGCCCCATAGTAGCAGCAGTCCGGCTGACGTAGTTTGGTCTCACATCGATGGCAACTCACCCTTCATTCGGAGATCAAGCACATGAGCAAAACCTGGTTAGTGACTGGAAGTTCCTCCGGCATCGGTCTGGCGGTGGTCGAACAATTGCTGGCGCGGGGGGACCGTGTGGCGGCCACTTTGCGTAAGCCTCAGGCCTTGAGTCACTTGAAGACACGCTACGGCGAGCAACTGTGGACAGCGATGCTCGATGTAAATGACGCAGCGGCGATCCGCGCTGTGGTTCATCAGGCGTTCACCGAGCTAGGACGTATTGATGTTGTGGTGAGCAGTGCGGGCTACGCGTTGTTTGGTGCGGCGGAGGAAGTCAGCGATGAACAGATCGACCAGCAGTTGCAAACGAATCTGCTCGGTTCTATTCAACTCATCCGTGCCTGCCTACCGTTTCTGCGCAAACAGGGGGGCGGTCGAATTCTTCAAGTGTCCTCGGAGGGCGGGCAGCTCGCTTACCCGAACTTCAGCCTTTACCACGCAAGCAAATGGGCCATTGAGGGATTCGTTGAATCGGTCGCTCTGGAAGTCGCACCTTTTGGGATCGAATTCACCCTGGTGGAACCGGGCCCGACACGGACTAATTTCGGCGCCGCGCTGGTTCGCCCGCCCGCGATGGCTGAGTACGAGCAAACGCCTGCCGGTGAAGTGCGTAAAGCAATCGCCGAGGGTACTTTCCCGCTTACCGGCGATCCGCAAAAAATGGCCAGGGCCATGCTCGAGATTGTCGACGTCGATCCCGCACCCAGGCGTCTACTGCTAGGCAGGGGGGCATACGAGCGTGTTCGCAATGCTCTGGTCCAACGGCTGGCTGAGCTGGAGCAATATCAAGGGCTTGCAATGAGCACGGAGGTTGACTGAGATCGGCCCGTTTCTCATCCAGTCCTGATCATGGACACCGAAAAATCAGTGTTCCCATTGCTCGAGCAATATCGAGACAAATTTTTCCGCTGCCGGGGAGAGCGATGCGCCCCTTCGATAGACCAGGCCCAGCGATCGGTTTACCACCGGATCAATCAACGGCACGCTGACCAATGTCGGGTGATCCTCGGCTGGCATTGCGAGGCTGGGCATGGCCGACACCCCGAGGCCGGCCTCGACCAACCCCAACGATGTAGACAAGTGCTGCACTTCGTAGAACCACTGCGGACGCCAGCTCAAGCCCGACAAGGCGTGGTCCAGCAGCATTCGATTGCCGCTCAGACGACCGACACCGATCAGTCGATAATCGCTGAGCTCAGACCAGCTTACCGAGCTGCGCCCGGCCAGTTCATGGTCGCGTCGACAGGCTAAAACGAAAGGTTCGTTGACCAATGGCACGAACTCGATGTCCGGGTGCTGGCCACTCATCATATTGATACCGAAGTCGGCTTCGCCACGCAGCACCGCCTCGAGCCCTTCGTTGGCGCTGAGGTCGAGCAGGCGGATGCGGATTTTGGGGTAGCGCTCGTTATACAGGCGGATCACTGAAGGCAGGAAATAGAAGGCCGCGGTGGGGATGCAGGCCAGCGTTACGCGGCCGATCTGGCGCTCCGCCAGTTCGCGAATATTGAGAATCGAATCGTCGAAATCATCCAGCAGACGCCGCGCCTTGGGCAGGAAATCGCGCCCGACGCTGGTCAGGCTGACCTTTCGGGTGGTGCGATCGAGCAAGGCGGTCCCCAGGCCTTCCTCCAGTTTTTTCATGCGACGGCTCAGGGCCGGTTGGGAGAGATGCAACGCATCGGCGGCTTCGTGGAAACTGCCTAGTTCAGCGATTTTCACGAAAGATCGTATGTCCTGAAGCTCGTATTCCATGTTCTTTCTCACTGGGGCAAGAGCAATGCGCCGGGAAAAACATCGTAAATTAATTCATTCGTGAAACGCAATAATTGCTCTGATCTTTGCATTGGAAACACTTTTAAAACCCTGCCACTCTTGTGTCCAGAACATCAATTATCCAGATTGATCAACAAGAGTTAGTGTTCATGCAGCGAATTCCTTGTGTGCTGATGCGCGGTGGTACCTCCAAAGGACCCGTATTTCTTGCCTGGGACCTGCCCAGTGCCATCGCCGAACGTGATGAGCTGCTGCTCAACCTGATGGGCTCCGGCCATGAGCTGGAAATCGACGGCATCGGTGGCGGCAGCCCGCAGACCAGCAAAGTGGCAATCGTCAGCCCCTCGTTGCACCCGGACGCGGATGTCGACTATCTGTTCGTCCAGGTCATGGTTTCCCAGCGCCGGGTCGATACCGCACCCAACTGCGGCAACATGCTGTGCGCCGTCGGTCCGTTTGCCATCGAGCAGGGGCTGGTCAAGGCTGGCGGCGATCTGACCCGCGTGCGTATTCGCAACCTCAATACCGGGACCTTCGTAAATTCAGAGGTGCAAACCCCTGGGGGCAAGGTCAGCTATGAAGGGGACACCGCCATCGACGGCGTGCCTGGCACGGCCGCTCCGGTGCAACTGACCTTTCTGGATGCGGCGGGTAGCAAGACCGGCAAGCTCTTCCCGACGGGGCAATCTCTGGACCTGATCGATGGCATCCCGGTGACCTGTATCGACATGGCAATGCCGATGCTGATTGTCGAGGCCCGTCAGCTTGGCAAGCGTGGCGATGAAAGCCCCGCCGAACTGGACGCCGATAAGGCGTTCCTGCAACGCCTGGAGTCCCTGCGACTCAAAGCCGGCCTGGCCATGGGCCTGGGTGATGTCAGTGACAAGGTCATCCCCAAGCCAGTGCTGGTGTCGCCTGCCAAGTCGGGCGGGACGGTCCAGGTGCGCTACTTCATGCCGCACAACTGTCACCGCGCCCTGGCCATCACTGGCTCCATCGGTCTGGCCACCGCTTGCGTGACGCAAGGCAGCGTCGTGGCGCAGTTGCTCGGCGGCATCAGCGAGCCGCGCCTGCAGCAGGTTCGCATCGAACACCCCAGCGGCGGGATCGATGTCGTGCTGTCCTATACCGGCGAAAAGGGTGAGACCATTCGTGCCTCGGTGGTGCGCACCGCCCGCCGGCTTTTCTCAGGTTACGTCTACGCCACGGTTTCCCAGCGCCTGGCAGGATAGCCCAGGCAGACCTCGTCATTGCATCAGCGACTCAATAACAACAAGAGATCTGACATATGCTCGCTTTACTTGGCTTGGCCATGGTGGTGGTCTTCACCTTCCTGATAATGACCAAACGCTTGTCACCGATCGTCGCCTTGACGGTGGTGCCCATCGTCTTCGCCGTGATCGGCGGTTTTGGCGGTACCACCGGCAAGATGATGCTGGACGGCCTGAAAATGGTCGCGCCGTCGGCGGCGCTGCTGTTGTTCGCCATTCTGTTTTTCGGCCTGATGATCGACGCCGGTCTGTTCGACCCGCTGATCCGCAAGATCCTCAAGCGGGTCAACGGTGACCCGATGAAAATCGCCGTGGGCACGGCGCTGCTGTCGCTGTTGGTGGCGCTGGACGGTGACGGCACGACCACGTACATGATCACCTGTGCAGCGATGTTGCCGCTGTACAAGCGCATCGGCATGAACCCAATGATCCTGGCGACCATTTCCATGCTCTCGTTGAGCATCATGAGTGGCATGACGCCCTGGGGCGGCCCGGCGACCCGTGCGATCGCAGCGCTGGGCCTGGATGCCGGTGAGTATTTCGTACCTTTGCTGCCGACCATGATCGGCGGTGCGATGTGGGTGGTGTTCACGGCGTTTCTGCTGGGGCGTGCCGAACGCAAGCGCATCGGCAACACCCATCTGCAAAGCGGTGGGGGTAATTGCTACATCAAGGCGATTATTGAAGACTCGCCGCACAAGCGCCCGAAACTGGCCTACGTCAACCTGCTGCTGGTGACCGCAGTGATGGTTGCGCTGGTGATGGGCCTCATGCACTCGGCGATCCTGTTCCTGATCGGTTTTGTCCTGGCGCTAATGATCAACTATCCGCAACTGGATATTCAGAAAGAACGGATCCTCGCTCATTCGGGGAATGCCATGACCGTGGTTCTGTTGGTGTTTGCCGCAGGTATCTTCGCCGGGATCTTCTCCGGGACGAAAATGGTCGATGCGCTGGCGCAAACCCTGGTCGACTGGATTCCGCCATCCTGGGGCCATCTGTTCCCGCTGGTGGTTGCGATTACCAGCATGCCGCTGACCTTCGTGCTGTCCAACGATGCCTACTACTTCGGTGTCGTGCCGATCCTGGCCAACGCCGCTGCCGCCTATGGCATTGATCCGGTCGAGATTGCACGGGCTTCCATTCTCGGCCAACCGGTGCACCTGATGAGTCCGCTGGTGGCCTCGACCCTGCTGCTGGTCGGCATGGTGGACCGTGATCTGGGCGACTTCCAGAAAGCCACCGTCAAGTGGGCCGTGCTCACTTCCCTGGTCGTGACTGCGTTGGCATTGCTGACGGGGGCAATAAGCCTGTTCTCCTGATCCCCCACGTCTTTTTAAGGACCTGACGCCCCACGCCAGTGGGGTGGACGGCTAGCTGCATTCCAAATAACAACAATGAGTAGTTTGATATGACCTCTGTTTATACCTGTGGAGCTTTATTGACTCTCCTGGCTTTGTTGCCGCTGGCCAATGCCAATGCGCAAGGTTTTATCGACGACAGCAAACTCAAGCTGCAATTGCGCAATGTTTACATCAATGAGAATTTCCGCGATGAACATGGCATGAGTGCGCGAGCGGCCAACACCGCCAAGAGCGAGCGAACCGAATGGGGCCAAGGCTTTTTGCTTGATTATCAGTCGGGATTCACATCTGGCAGCCTCGGCCTGGGTATTGATGCGTTGGGCCTGCTGGGGATCAAGCTCGACTCTGGCCGCGGTCGTAGCGGCACTGGCCTGCTGCCTTTGCATGATGACGGCCGTGCCGCCGATGAATTTGCGAGCTTTGGGATGACCGCCAAGGCCCGATTTGCCAAGACCACCGTCAAATACGGTACGTTGCTTCCTAAAACGCCGGTGCTCATTTACAACGATGCCCGATTGCTGCCTCAGACCTACCAGGGCGGCCAGTTCACGAGCACCGACATTGACAACCTTAGCCTGACGGGCGGCTATCTTGGTCGTTTCAAGTTGCGAGATTCGAGCGACAGTATGCCCATCGTGCCAGACGGCTACAGTGGCGATAAGTCAGGGGACTTCAGTTACCTCGGTGCCGATTACAAGTTGGGCAAGATGATTCGCCTTAGCTACTTCCATGGCGAACTGGAGAACTTCTATCGGCAGAACTTCGCGGGTATCCAGCATGATCTGCCGCTCGGCTCAGGCGTGCTGACCAGTGATCTGCGCTACTTCCGCAGCGTTGATAGCGGTTCTGCCTATGGCGGTAAAATCGACAACCATATGCTCAGCGGCCAACTGTCTTACGCTGTCGCAGGCCATACCGTAGGCGGCGGCTATCAAACACTCAAGGGCGACGCTGGGCTGCCCTACATCAGCGGGGCGTCCGTTTATTCTTTCAGCAACGCCGGCATAGGTAAGTTCATAGAGGAAGACGAGAAGACATGGATGCTCAACTACGGCTACAACTTCGCCGCCCTGGGCGTCCCCGGCCTGACGTTCTCCACTCGTTACCTTAGCGGCGACGATGGAGAGTCCAACACCACAATCAAAGAGTGGGAGCGCGATGCTGAGCTGGCTTATGTGGTGCAGCAGGGCACTTTCAAAGGGGTGGGCGTGAAGTTGCGCAATTACGTCTACCGCTCTGAATTCTCGAGGGGCCGGGACAGTAACCGGCTCTACCTGACCTACGATATTGCCCTTTGGTGATCGTTCGTGCCGACGCACCGACCAATGGCCGGTGCCGCTGGGTTGGCACTTTTTTTATCGCCGTCAGAAGTCTTGAGCTCAGCGCAACTGCACCGGACTCACCCCAAGCCGTTGCTTGAACGTGGTTGCCATGTGCGCCTGGGAATTGAACCCGCAGGCGAGGGCGATTTCCGACAGCTTGGCAGTGGAATCACGCATCAGTGCGCGGGCCTTGGCCAGGCGCCGGTCGATCAGGTAGCTGTGCGGGCTTTTGCCCGTGGCGAGCTTGAAGGCGCGCATGAAATACCCTTCGGACAGGCCAAGCAAACCTGCCATCGCCGATACGCCTAGCGGCTCGTCAAGACTCGCCTCGATAAACTCATCCAGCTGGCGCATGCGCCGGGGGGTGATAGTGCCTTGGTTGGGTGTCGACAACGCCGCGTCACCCGTCGCCCGTTGCGTCAGCGCCAATGCCCAGGTTTCCCAGTCGTCTTCCACACCGGCACGTAACAGCGCGCCGCGCATTCGCAGAGCCAGATGAATGGCCCGCTGGTCGATACGATTGTTGAATGCCCGATCCCCGGTCATGAGGGCGCCGTCGGTACGCATCACCCGCAGGTATTCGCCACCTTTGCGTGATTCGGAGAACACGTCGCACCCGGCCGGGACGAATGCCAGGCCGTTGGGCATCGCCTCGAAGGGAAGCACTCGATCGCTGCCGAGGGCGTGCACGCCGCGCTGGCTGTCGAAGGCAAAACCAATCGACGCCTGGGTTGCCACATAGCGGGTCGAGTAAGCAGCGCTGGGCAGTAATTCGATCACCCAGGACCCGGTCTCGACACGGCGGACCGGTTCAGACAAGGGCGCGGGTGGTCGGCTATTTGAATGGCTCATGAGCGTCATAGTAGTCAAGACAGGGCGCAAAAGTCAGGTCGGTTTTTTGAAAGCCGACCCAAGGCTGCGGTGTCTAGACTGGCTAGCCACTCAGGGAGACAACCTCATGCACCGACTGACTCGTGACGATATTGAACTGGCTGCTCGCCATGTTTACCAAGTGATGCCCGCCACTGCCCAGTATTCCTGGCCCTTGCTGGCCCAACGGCTGGGCTGCACGGTGTGGGTCAAGCACGAGAACCACACCCCCACCGGCGCTTTCAAGATACGCGGCGGCATCACCTTCATGCATTGGCTCAAGCGCGAACATCCAGAAGTAAAAGGCATCGTCTCCGCCACCCGTGGCAACCATGGCCAGAGCCTGGCGCTGGCGGCGAGTGCGCTGGGTTTGAAGGCGTTGATAGTCGTGCCCCAGGGCAACTCGCTGGAAAAGAACAATGCCATGCGCGGCTTTGGCGGTGAGGTCATTGAGTGTGGCCGGGATTTTGATGAAGCCCGTGAAGAGGCAGCCCGCTTGGCGCAAGTGCATGGGCTGTTCCTGGTGCCACCGTTTCACCTGGAGCTGGTCAAAGGCGTGGCCACGTACGCTCTGGAACTGTTCACCGCCGCGCCGCAACTCGATACGGTCTATGTGCCGATTGGCTGTGGGTCGGGCATCTGTGGCGTGATCGCCGCTCGCGATGCGCTGGGCCTGAAAACCCGGGTGGTGGGGGTGGTGTCCACTGAGGCCATGGCGGCAAAGTTATCGTTTGAGACTGGCGAAATACGCGAAACCGCCTCGGCAGATACCTTTGCTGATGGCCTTGCCGTGCGCAAACCGATTCCCGAGGCGTTCGCCCTCTACAAAGCGGGGGCCGCACGGATCGTAGCGGTCAGTGAGGCGGAAATTGCCGAGGCCATGCGCGTCTATTACACCGACACCCATAACCTCGCCGAAGGGGCCGGCGCCGCGGCCTTGGCGGCGCTTATTCAGGAGCGTGAAGCCAGGGTGGGGGAAACAGTGGGGGTGATTCTGTCGGGTGGCAATGTCGATCGGTCGGTGTATGCGGGCGTGATCGGGGGGTAACAGGTGTACACGGAATGGATCTGAAAAAACGCCCGTTGATGCGTGTAATGCTGTTCGTTCAAGAGAAAACGGTGTTTCTTCCGAGCTGGGAAGACGCACCGTTTTTTCTTGAATGAACAGCTTTATGTTGATGCGCGACACTTCGCGCATTCAAGCGACTTCCAAGGGAAATGGCGCAAACCGTAAAACTGACCTCGAGGGACTGGTGCATTGGGTTAGTGACCATCCGCCACCTTGCGTTCTATTTCGGCTATTTTTCGTCTCAGTTCCTCAGCCTCCTCCTCGGTTTGAGCTGGAGTGGGGCCGTCCTCGACATCGCTTTCAACCTGTACGCCGGATGTATCGGTAGACGGGTTGTGCGAAGTTTTTTCCAGGTCGTCATCGTCATTGTTGTTCATATCGCTCACCTCTGTTGGCCTACACATTGGATGCAGCGGTATGGCGTGAGTTCGAGTTTTTTGCCAGCGATCAGGATAGAACCGCGCTCAACAATCCACCCGCGATGCCGCTTCCGATCACCACCAGCCACGGCGGCAACTTCCAGAACATCAGGGCGACCAGTGCCACCAGAGCGAGTCCGAAATCCTGTGGTGCGTGAATTGCGCTGGTCCAGACAGGGTTGTAGAGGGCTGCCAGCAACAGGCCAACCACCGCCGCATTGACGCCCAACAGTGCAGCTTGGGTGCGCCCGTTACGGCGCAGGCGCTCCCAGAAGGGCAATGCGCCGACGACCAGCAGAAAGGAGGGGGCGAAGATCGCCAAGAGGCAGATCAGACCGCCCAACCAGCCGGACGGGGCATTGGTCATCGAGGCGCCAAGAAACGCCGAAAAGGTAAACAAGGGGCCAGGAACAGCCTGCGCCGCGCCATAGCCGGCCAAAAAGGCGTCATTGCTGACCCACCCGGAGGGCACGACCTCGGCTTGCAGCAGCGGCAACACGACATGCCCGCCACCGAACACCAGTGCTCCGGCACGGTAGAAAGCGTCCACCATCGACAGCGTCTGGTTCGGGAGCATGGCCGACAGCAGCGGCAATCCCATCAGCAAGGCAAAGAACAGCGTCAACCAGAGCAGGCCAACTCGACGCCTGACCGTTATTGGCAGGGGATCATGGGTTGAATCGTGCTGAGGCTTGAACAGCACGAGGCCGATGATCGCTGCGATGGCAATGACCCCCACCTGTCCCCATGCCGTCGGCATCAGAAGGACGAAGCAGGCCGCCGCCGCCATGAGGGTGATGCGCGGTGCATCCGGGCAAAGATTGCGTGCCATCCCCCACACGGCTTGGGCCACCACGGCGACGGCCACCACCTTCAGACCGTGCAGTACGCCAGAAGGCATCGCATCGCCGTAACGGGCGATGCCCAGCGCAAACAGAATCAGGGCAATCGCTGACGGTAGCGTGAAGCCTGCCCATGCGGCGGCCGCCCCGGCGTAGCCAGACCGGGACAGCCCTAGCGCGATCCCGACCTGGCTGCTGGCGGGCCCTGGGAGGAACTGGCACAGAGCAACCAGATCCGCATAGCTGCGTTCGCTCAGCCACTGTCGCCGCGTCACGAACTCTTCGCGAAAATAGCCCAAGTGGGCAATGGGGCCACCGAAAGAGGTCAAGCCCAATCGTAAGAAAATCAGAAAGACCGCCCAAGGGCTGCGGTCAGTTCCAGCGGTATCGGCCATGGTCACACCTGGGGCTGTGGCAGTGTGGCGCGATAATAATCGAATTACGTTAACGAAAAACGATATAAAGGCGAACACTTGGACGCTCTTACTAATCGGTGTTGCACCCCGTTGATATCAGGCTTTGGCCTTATCCATCGATAGGCTCGGTGGGGCAGAGCGGACAATGACGCTGATGATGGTCAATGCCGCAATCACCAAACCGGGCGAGGTGGCCAGCAAGACACCGGTGGTGCCGGCTCCGGCCGCCAGAATCTGCCCGGCCGCCAAAGGCCCGGCCACCGAGCCTAAACGACCGATCGCTACCGCTGCGCCAACGCCGGTGGCACGCACCGACGTTGGATAGGAGGGTGGAGCCAGGGCGTAAAGCACCAGTTGCGCGGCCATCACAAACAACCCGGCTGCAAAGCCGGCGATGGCCATGGGGACGATGCCCACAGACAGGTCGACCCCGCCCAGCGCCACCAATAATCCGGTGTACACGAACAGCACCACCTTGATGCCGTTGCAGCGATCCAGCAACAATCCGCCAAGCAAGGAACCGAGGGCGCCGCCGATATTGAAGAGCATCTGTACCAGGCCTGCCTGGGGTTTACTGAAGCCCTGTTCCAGCAGCAGCGAGGGCAGCCAGTTGAGCAACATGTACATCACGGTGAGGGTGAAGAAGTAACTCAACCACAACGCCAGGGTCACGCTGGCCCGGCCTTCGCCGAACAAGGCCTGACCGGTTGACGTGCGCATGGGGTTGGCGGTGTCTTGTTGCTGGCGAAAGGCGCTGGATTCGGGCAGCAACACCATCATCAGCGGCACCACCAACAAAGGCGCGAGCCCGCCGATGATGAAGGTCGTCTGCCAATGTTCGGGAAACAGCATGGCGACCACCGCCGCCAGTGCCCCACCCAATGGCACGCCGGCATACATGATGCTGATGGCCGTACCGCGCCGTTGCTCGCCCACGGCTTCGGCACACAAGGCGATCAGGTTGGGCAGGGCGGCGCCCAGGCCCAGGCCCGTCATGAAGCGGACCCACAGCAGGCCAGAGAAAGAGCCGATATAGGCGGTGCTGAGCGAAAACACGCCAAACAGCAACACCGCTGCGATGAGGATTTTCTTGCGACCGATGCGATCGGCAATCCAGCCGCCGAAGAAGGCGCCCGGTAGCAAACCGATAATGCCGGCACTGAACACCCAACCCATCATTTTCGGGTCCAGGGCAAAGGTCTGACGCAGCCCTGCGGCGGCAGTGCCGGCAGCTTGCAGGTCAAAGCCTTCAATCAAAGCGACGATAAAACACAGGGCAATGGTCAGCGTCGTGCGACGTGATGGGGTGTCCATGGCAAACCTCTTTATTGTTTTTGTGAGTGTACTGACGGGCGCACGCAGGCTTGCTCGCATCCCGCAATGCCAAGCCGAAATTAAGATTAACAAAGATAACTAAAAAATGAACGCTCACAGAAGAAGCCCAAAATAATCGCTATAAGCTTATTTAAATCAATGGCATGTAATGTATTTTTTGGGTTTTCTTGAAAATAGATATGAATATTAATGTTCGATTATCGGCCGGTATGGATTGACGGCGCCTCCGCCTTTTCCCACTCTCTGGCCCGAGATCGCGGCTATATGGCTGTCGATCACGTTCAAAAAAAACAACAACAATAAGTGGACATCGGACATGGCGAATTCACCCCGGGGCGTCCTTGCGACGACCTCAGTCTCACCTCTTTGCGCACGCGGCCTCGTCCTGTGGGGCTTATATGCGGTCACCACCCCAGCACTGTCGGAAGGCTTCATCGACGATAGCCACGGCACCTTGACCTTGCGCAATTTTTACCTGGATCGGGATTACAAGGACGAGGGGGCGAAAACCGCGGCTCGGGAGTGGGCTCAGGGCTTCATCATGAATGTGGAGTCGGGTTTTACGTCGGGCACTGTCGGTTTCGGCCTGGACGCCCGTGGATTGATAGGGGTCAAGCTGGACTCCTCACCGGACCGCAGCGGCACTGAATTGCTGCCGGTGTCCAGCGGCGACAAGCGCGCGGCGGACGAATATTCGCGCCTGGCCATGACTGCCAAAATGCGCTTTGCGCAAACCACGGTGAAGACCGGCGATGTGTCGATCTTCCTGCCGTTCGCCTTTGCCAGCCCGTCGCGGTTGCTGCCGCAGACGTTTCGCGGCACCACGCTCAGTTCCAAGGACATCGACGGACTGACGCTCAATACCGGCTACATCGATCGCATCAACAAGCGTGACTCCACCGACTACCAGCCAATGAGCATCGCTTCGCCGAACGGGCGTTTCAACGGTGCGGCTACTTCATCGCACATGGCCTATGTCGGTGGCGATTATCAGGTAAACAAAGACCTCAGCCTGCGGGCTTATCACGCTGAAGTAGCCGACCTATACCAGCAGAACACCCTGGCCTTGCTGCATAACGTGCAATTGGGCGAAGGCACGTTGAGCACTGACCTGCGCAGCTTTTTCAGCGACGAAGAGGGCAGCGCCAAGGCCGGCAAGGTGGACAACCGCAACCTCTCGGCGTTGTTCGGCTATCGTTTTGGCGGTCATCGCCTGAGCCTGGGTTACATGCATGCCAGCGGCGACACGGCGACGCCTTATGTGTCAGGCACTGAGTTGATGGGCATGAGCGAGTTGACCATGAGCTCGGACTTTCTCAACGCCAAGGAACGGACCTGGCAGGCGATCTACGATTATGACTTCGCCGCCGCCGGGGTGCCCGGCTTGAAGAGCCGGCTGCGTTACGTGCGCGGTGACAATATCGAACTGGCGGCACTCAATGCCGACGACCGTAAGGAGCGGGAATTCCAGATGGAACTGGGCTATGTGATCCAGGGCGGTCCGCTGAAGAATGTCGGGTTGATGGTGCGCAAATCGATCTATCGCAACGACTTCCCGGCCGGGGCGGCGTTTCGCGATGAAAACCAGACCCGCTTCCTGGTGCTCTACACGGTGCCGATCTGGTAAGCCGTGGGGCGAGTGGGTACTCGCATTGCGCAAGCGTGGGCTGAGCTGTGCTCAGCTCACTTTGAATTGAGCCGGCCCGGTCTGGGCTGCTCGCGACGCACAGCTACTTCACCCGCTCAAAGATGATATGAACCTTCGTTCCGTCGGGACGCTGGAAATTTTCCACCATCCGGTTGCCCTCGACTTTCAGTTGCAGGTCATCTTGAGTACGTGTCGCGCCCACCCAATTCGGGAACGTCGATCCTTCGACGGTATTGCCGGTGAATTCACCGTTCTGGTCGACGGTATATCGTCCGAAAAAACCGATGCTCCCAGCCATCGCTGCTCGGTTTTCTTCATCGGTTCCTTCGCCCCGAACGCTGGATCGAAACGCGGGCACTCGCGGATCGGTGAGCACCTCGACAAACGTCAAATCTTCAGTGAACACCAGCCATCCATGTGGATTAGGGCCGTACGCATCCGACCGGATGCCATCGCGTTCAATGGTTGCGCTGACCATTTTCCATGTCCCGACCAGTGGGCTTTTCGTGGCGGAAAACGCAGCGGTGCAAAGCGAAAAGGCCATGATCGCACCCGCTGCCAGTACCGATATTTTCAGGGTCATTCGCATCACCGTTGTGGGTTATCTGAACACTGTTGTAGAGGGTTAAAAACATCACGCATTCATCAGGGCAACCAGGGCGGGAACAGACAGCACGGCTGTGTAATAGCCCATGAACTGCACACCGATGTTGAAACCCAAAAAGCGTGAAAGGAAACCGCCCAGCAGGCCGATGGTGACGATCACCAGCAACCCCAGCAGGCCACCTTCCCAGATGCCGATCACCAGGATCAGGCCAACAAAGGTCGAGATCACCGCTTCGTGACTGATCTTGCGCGACACATAGGACGCGGCTCTGTGGGCGTAATTCATGGTGAAGGGGTAAGCGATCAGGATGGCGACGACCACGGCCAATAACCCGTAGCCAAAAAACTCCCAGGTGCTGAGCAGCGAATGCAAGTTGTTCACCTCGCCTGTCGCCGCGTCGACGCTAAAGCGCGGTGGGGCATTGAACAGTGGCGCTGCCGGGCCCGCTGCGACAGGGCTCAGTGGCAGGCCGAAGGCGATCAGCGGGATCAAGGCTTCGGCCAGGTAGGTTGATTCCGTAACGCCGTTTCGAGCGGTGATGACCGTGGTCAGGCGATGGTAGACATGCTTGACCCTCGAACCGACGAGCTCGCCCATGATCACGGTCATGGCCACCGGGCTGAACACAAAGGTCGCGCTGGAGATCACCGCAGTAATGGCCGTCCACAGGCTCTGCTTACTGTCCAGCACCTTGAGCGGATTAGGAAAAAAGCCACCCCAGCTTTTTACATCGGGCGACAGGGAAAACGTGCGCACTTGCTGGCGTCGCATGGTTTCCCGCTCGGCGGGCGCGAGCAGCGAGAACAGCGCGGCGATCAACGGGCCAATGGCGATGCCCAGAAAGTAACTGACGCTGAGCTTGACCCCGAACTGTGCGGTCATGGTTTGCAGGCCAACGATGATCATGACGAACGGAATCAGCGTCAGCACGGCGGCCAGACGACCTTTGGAGAACCACGCGATCGCCACCGCCGCGAGCAGGAACACCCAAGGCGCAGCCTGCTTGATCATGTCCCCGAACGGCGCCAGCATCAGCGCGAACAATACGGCCATTGGCACGGCGATCAACGCGGCAATGACGGCGCCTGAAATCATCTTGCGCAGGGCAATGTGGGGCACGCCCAAGTTGCGTAGAAAGTTGGCCTCGCGCATCAATGGCGTCGCCATGGTGTCGCCAGGAATACCCAGCAACGCCGTCGGGACGGCATGGGTCATATGTTTGGCGACGGCGCCGGCCAGAAAGAACGTCAGCACGCCGGGGGCCGGGACGCCCAGCAGGACGACCAGCAAGGTCAAAGGGGCGAGGGTGGTGGTTTCATCGCTCCCGGAGATGAGCCCGATCCCGGCAAAAATCACCGCCCCCAGGATTCCCATGCCCAGTGCCATCAGGATCTGATCCATCAGTGGAACGATCATGATTGACCTCCATTGCCACTGACTGCGCCGACACCCACGGTGGTTGTTGCAGCGGGGCTTTGCGCGGGCGCACCAAGGCCTTTCTCGTAATCGGCGAACAGCTCATACAGGTCCATTTCACGCAGTTCCGCGATCGTCGCCGGCGGCAGATCAGCCAGGCTGCCCAGTGGGCCGTACTCGTTCTGCAACTCAATCAGGATTTTTGCGCGCCAAGCCGGATCCGCCAGATGTTCTATGACATGGCGCTTGGGTTTGAAAAGTAGCGCACTGATGGCGCCACCTGCCAGGCAGCCCACAATACCTATCAGCATCGCGTAGGCGCGGGCCATCTGCGCGGAGTCCACCCAGCCGACAAGCAGGTGCTGGGCGATAAAAAAAGCGCCAAGGCTGACGGCTGCACCGATGCCTATGGAGTAGAGCAGGTGGCGACCATCAACCGTGTCGCCCCATACTTCAAATAGTTCGGATTTCATCAGGATTCTCCCACTGCCCCTGGAGGGTTTTATTGTTATGAACGTGAAGAGATGTGCTTGAGTTCGTGGCTATGAGTCCGACGCCTGCGCGCGTTTTTGCTCAAGAAGTTCAGCGGCTTTGTCCGAGCGTACGTCCCGAGCCTGAACCATCTGCGTGACCAGCCAATCGACCTCATCGCCCCTGGCCCCCGCCGAAAGCGCAATGTTGCGGGCATGCAAAGCCATGTGCCCGCGTTGTATCCCCTCGGTAGACAGCGCACGCAACGCCCCCAGGTTTTGGGCGAGGCCGACCGCCACGGCAATTTCGGCAAGTTCCTGAGCGGTTTTCACGCCCAGGATGCGTAACGACAGTTGGGCCAGCGGGTGCGTCTTGGTCGCGCCGCCGACCAGGCCAACGGGCATGGGCATCTCCAACGTTCCCACTAGATGGCCCCTGCCATCTTTTTCCCAGGTCGTCAGTGACCCGTAATGTCCGTTACGACAGGCATAGGCGTGTGCTCCGGCTTCCACTGCGCGCCAGTCGTTGCCGGTGGCGACGATCAATGGGTCGATGCCGTTCATGATGCCCTTGTTGTGGGTGGCTGCACGATAGGGATCGACCACTGCAAAATTGTAAGCATCGAGAATGCCTTCAATGACGTCCTCGCCCTTGTAGGCTTTGGTGGTGAGATGTTCCGGTGCAATACGGATCTGGGCTCGGGCAAGCCGCAGGTCGGCCAGGTTCGACAGAATGCGCAGCCGGACCTTGCCGCCGGTAATCTGCTCCATCAGCGGGGCCACGGCTTCAGCCATCGTGTTTACGGTATTGGCCCCCATCGCATCGCGTACATCCACGATAAGGTGGGCGACCAGCATGGGGCCACGAGGGCTCTGGGCGAAGGTATGCACTTCGATGTCGCGGCAACCGCCACCCAACTGGTTCAGCAGTTGATCCTTGCGGTTGGCCAGTTCGATGATTTCGTCCTTGCGGCGCAACAGACTCAGACGGGCATTGAAGGGATCGTCGATGTCCACGATCTGCACTTGCGCGCGCATCAGCGGCAGCGAGCTGGAGGTCTGAAAACCACCGGCTTCGCGCGCCAGTTTGGCCATGAACGAGGCGGCGGCGACCACCGAAGGCTCCTCGACGACCAACGGCACAATGACGTCGCGTCCATTAATCTGGAAGTTGCTCGCGACAGCGTAGGGCAATTCAAATGTTCCGATGACGTTCTCGATCATGCCATCGGCTATTTCCAGGGGCAGGGCGCCGGCATCGCGGAGCAGGGCAACGTCATCTTCTGCAAGCTCAAGCAGCTGTTGCAAGTGGTTCAGGCGCTCGGCTGGCGACAGGCTACGGAACATCGGAAGGCGGGAGTCGATACTCATGGAAGGCATCCGGTTGCAGTTATTGTTTTCAATGCCTGCCACCCTATGCGTATGTGTCCTGGCAAAAAAGGTACAGTTTGGACAGACAGTACCTAAGCTGTACCCTCTGCGAATCATTCATCCAGGACTTCGTACGATGGCGCGACTGACGCTTGCCCAAGAGCTGACGGCATCATTGGTTGCGCAGATCGGCAACGGCACCTACCGAGTGGGTGACCGTTTACCGTCCCTGCGCGAGTGCATGCGTCTGTTTGGTCATTCGAAAAATACGGTGATCAACGCTTATGAATCGCTGGCCTCCCAAGGACTGGTCGAGGCGCGTCACGGGCAGGGTTTCTTCGTGACACGAGGCGCGCCGAGCAGCAGCGAACCGGAAGAGCCACTGCCCTTTACCCGGGCGATGGACACCATCTGGCTGATGCGTCAGCAGTTTGTCCGAGAGCCGGGGCACTCGCCGCTTGGGGAAGGTTTTCCGCCCGTAGAGTGGCTGATGGATCTGCGCTTGGACAAGTTCACGCGCCAGATCATGCGCATGGGGGTCACCACGCTTTTTCGCTACGGCAACCGGCTGGGTAACGCTGCATTGCGCCAACACCTGGTGCAAAAACTGGCGAGCTATTCGATTACCGCCAGTGCGCGGCAAATCGTAACGACCCATGGGGCCAATCACGCACTGGATCTGATCATCCGCCGCTTCATTGCCCCGGGGGATTACGTTTTTGTCGAAGATCCGGGCTATTACCCGCTGTTTGGCAAGCTGCAACTGCAAGGGGCGCGAATGTTATCCGTACCTCGATTGCCGGACGGGCCGGACCTGGACGTGTTGGAGCAGCATCTTCTGTTGCACAAGCCGAAATTATTTTTCATTCAGTCGGTTGGGCACAATCCGACGGGCTCCGATATCTCCCCCGGCAAAGCCCATCGACTGGTCCAGTTAGCCCATGAGCACAACTTTGTCCTGGTGGACGACGACGCGTTGGCTGATTTCAAACCGGCGTCGGCCATCAAGGTGTCTGCGCTGGATCAGTTGAGCCGTTCACTGTACGTGGGCAGTTTTTCCAAATCGGTTTCTGCGGCATTGAGGGTGGGGTTTATCGCGGGGAGCAAGGACGTCATCGATGAACTGGGTGATCTGAAAATGCTCCTGCACACCAGCACTTCGGAGCTGTGTGAGCGAACCATTGATGTCATCCTGACGGAGGGGCATTTTCTGCGACATCAGATCCGCCTGCAGGAGCGGCTCAAGAGCGCCACTGCGGCAGGTTTGCAGATGCTCGATGAGATAGGCGCCGAGGTATTCTTTCGTCCAGAGCAGAGTCTGTATTTGTGGGCCCGGTTTGCCCACATTGACGACGCCAGGGAGCTGACCCGGCAACTACTGCCGAAGGGATTCATGATTGCTCCCGGTCACATATTTTCACCGGAGCAGTCGCGTATCAATCCCTGGACGCGATTGAATGTCGCGTACCTGAATGACCCGTTGCTTAAGGCGGTGTTGAGTGGCTGATGGCTCACCGCTCAGGGGGCTAGGGCTGGGTTTGCGCACCGGTTGAAACAACGCTTTCGTTGCGGTCGACGCCCCGCGCCTCAACCGGCACCCAGAGGCGCTCACTGCGACATTTGAATTTCACGCTTTTGCGCGGCGCCATCGCCCGGGCGTTGTCCATGCACACCGCCCTGGAGGCAAAAGTCGGCCCCGGCTTTCGCTCTTCTACACAACCTTCAACGCCGCTGCAGATAGCCATAACCACAAAATAAACGGTCATCATCCTGAATGCTCCTATTAGAGCGATGCGATTAATTGCTCTGCCGTCAGGCCCTGAAATGCTGGCGGTGACAGTCGGATGATGTGCCTGCTTTCAAAGCCTCAGCAATGGCCCGCACGGGCCAATCGTCGGAAAAACGTCGTTTGTTCAGTTTTTTTCAGATTTCAAATATCGACGCCAATTCGTTGGCGTTTTTCGCAGGTCGAGCGGGTATTCCCTATGGAAAACGCGACAGGGGAAAAGATCTGAGGTCTGCCATCAGCCGTGGTTAATGAGCCGGTTTGACCCGTTGCGCGATGAGTGTTGTGATTGCCCCTCGGCTGGGCACCTGCTCAGGCTTGATCCAGACGTGGGTGATGAACAGGAGCAGCAGTTGAACGAACAGACATTGTCCCAGCGCCTGGAACGTGTGGCGGCGCATGTACCGGCCGGTGCGCGCCTAGCCGATATCGGCTCGGATCACGGCTACCTGCCGGTGGCATTGATGCGCCGGGGTGTGATTGCGGCGGCGGTGGCTGGCGAGGTGGCGTTGACTCCGTTTCGTTCGGCTGAACGCACGGTGCGCGAGAACGGTTTTACCCAGCAGGTCATCGTGCGCCTGGCCGACGGCCTGGCGGCGATCGAGCCCGGAGACGGGATCACGGCCGTCAGCCTGTGCGGCATGGGCGGCGAGACGATCCGCGACATTCTCGCCGACGGCAAGGCGCGCCTGAGCGGCCAGGAACGGCTGATCCTGCAGCCCAATGGCGGCGAGCAGCCACTGCGTCAATGGCTGATGGAAAATGGTTATCGCATCTGCTTCGAAGAAGTGCTGCGGGAAAACCGCTTCTACTACGAAATCATCGTCGCCGAGCACGCCGGGCCCGTGACGTATACCGCGCAGGAGCTGTACTTCGGGCCATTGCAGATGCGCGTCCGCAGTCCGGCGTTCCTGGCCAAGTGGCAGCGTATGCTGCGCCTCAAACAGCGCACTTTGACCCACTTCACCCGGGCGCGACAGGCCGTGCCGGAGGATAAGGTGCAAGAGATGGCTCGGCAAACCCAGTGGATCAGCGAGCTGTTGGCTTGAGCCCTCAACCACCCCGCGAACGCCTGGACAGGAATGTCCCGTGCTGGCAGGGGCTTCTCGCAGTCATGTGAACCTTCCGCCAATGCAGCGCTCATTTGTTAAGTCGCCGCGTTGAGTGATCGCGCTGTCTCATTGCCGATAAGGAATTCGCATGCACCCAACCTCGCCAACCATCGCCCTGGATTACCCTGTCGAACGTGAGCTGAGCCTGCGAGCGGTCAGTACCGGCATCGTAATCGGTATCCTGTTGACGCCTTCCAATGTGTACGCCGGCCTCAAGATTGGCTGGTCGTTCAACATGTCGATCATTGCCTTGCTGATCGGCTATGGCATTTGGCAAGGCCTGGCCAAGCGTTCGGCCGCTCAACTGCCCTGGACGCTGCACGAAAGCAACATCAACCAGACCGTGGCCTCGGCCGCTGCATCAATCATTTCCGGTGGGCTGGTTGCGCCGATCCCGGCCTATACCTTGCTGACTGGTCAACAGTTGGACGCCATCCCAATGATTGCCTGGGTGTTCTCGGTGAGCTTCCTGGGGATCTGGATCGCCTGGTACCTGCGGCCCTCATTGCTCAACGACAAGGCGCTGAAATTCCCCGAGGGCATGGCGACCCTGGAAACCCTTTTGCACATCTACAACCACGGCCACGAAGCGGCGAAGCGCTTGAAGGTGTTGCTCAGCGCTGCGTTGCTGTCGGCGTGGGTCAAAGGGGTTGATACCTTCCTGTGGACCTTCCCGCGCTGGTCGCCGACTCCGCAGCTGGAGCGCCTGACGTTTACCGCTGACCCTTCACTGTTGTTGGTCGGTTTTGGCGCGATCATCGGGATTCGCGTCGGCCTGACCCTGCTGCTCGGCGCCTTGCTGGCATGGGGCGGGTTGGCGCCGTGGCTGCTGGCGCAGGGTCTGGTGCAACTGCCACCGGACAGTAGTGGTCCGCAGTTCGCGGCGCTGGTGGAGTGGTTGCTGTGGCCGGGCGTGAGCCTGATGGTCTGTGCGACCCTGACCTCTCTGGCGATTCGCTTGTGGGCCTTGCACAAGTCCACCAGGGCAGGCGGTGGGACGACCTGGGCGGCCCCCAAGACGGGGCCCGCCGCCGGTTTCCTGTTGGCGATTATATTGGTGGTGAGCCTGCAAGCACTGTTGTTTGGCATCAACCCGTGGATGGCCTTGTTGACCATTCCCTTGGCGATCTGCCTGGCGGCCGTGGCCGCCCGTGTGGTCGGCGCCACGGGCATTGCCCCCATTGGCGCCATCGGACAATTGTCCCAACTGAGTTTTGGCATCGTCGCCCCGGGGCAGGTGCCGATCAACTTGATGAGCGCCAACACCGCCGGCGGTTCGGCTGGGCAATGCACGGACTTGATGAACGACTTCAAGGTGGGCCGGGCGATTGGCGCCACGCCGGGCAAGCAGTTGATCGCGCAAACCCTGGGGATTTTCGTCGGCAGCATCGTCGGGGTGTTGGCCTACCTGGCCCTGATCCCGGACCCGCAAGGGATGTTGCTCACCCAGGAATGGCCGGCCCCGGCGGTCGCCACCTGGAAAGCCGTGGCGCAAACCCTGACCCTGGGGCTGGACTCACTGTCAGCGAGCATTCGCTGGGCGGTCATCATCGGCGCCGTGGCCGGCTTGCTGCTAGGGATCCTCGACAGCGTACTGCCCGCGCACCGGGCCCGTTACCTGCCAAGCACGGCGGCCTTGGGCCTGGCCTTCGTCTTGCCGGCCTCGGTGTCACTGATGATGGCCCTCGGCGCGGTACTCACCTGGCTGGTGAGTTGCCGCTGGCCGAGCCTTACAGAACGCTTTGCCATCACCGCGGCGGCGGGGTTGATTGCCGGGGAGAGCATTACCGGGGTGGGGGCGTCGTTGTGGCAGATGGTTGGGAATGGGGGATGACGGTATTGTCCAACGTTAACGGTTTTGTATTCCAAAGCTCGGTGTTCACGATTGAGCGCCGATCAATGCGGGCCACGACATAGGCGCACACGCCAAGTACCGCAGGACACAGGGCCAGTACGGCGAAGCTCTTCACCACGGGCATGCCGCTGTTGAGCACATAGGCCCCGAGTAACGGCCCACATACAGAGCCGATCTTACCCATGGACGCGGCCCATCCGGCGCCGTTGCCGCGAATGGCACTGGGGTAGAAAACCCCGGCGATACTGGTGATGCCGTAGTGGCTGCCCTTGACGAAAATAGCGCCCATCAGGCTCAGTGCAATAAAGGCGTCGCCTTGCAGTTCGCCGATACCCAGGACCAGCAAAAAGGGTAACGACAACAGCGGGTATATCATTACGGCGTAGGGCCCACGAGTGTCGACCACTCGCATCAACACGAGCCCGGCCATGGCTCCGCTGAACGAGGCGAAGGAGCTTACCCATGACGCGGTAGCCCGGTCGAAGCCTGCATACTGATACACCAGTGGGCTCCATGAAGCGAGAAAGTACATGGCCATGGAGCTTGCTCCGAAGCCAATCCAGATCATGGGCGTGATCCATTTCAGTTTGCCGATGAACAACTGTCCGACACGGAAGGGGCGGTGGCCAAGGTCGATTTCATCGCCCAGAAAATAGCGGTCCCCGGCGCGAAGATCGATGCCAGGATCCAGGCGCTTGAGGATTCGCGCCACGGTTTCGGGCCGTTTGTGCTTGCTCACCAGAAATCGCACCGATTCCGGCAGGGTGAAAAACAACAACACACTGGAAAGCAAAGTCGCGATGCCGCCCAGGGCAAACACGCTGGCCCAGCCGTAGTGTGGAGCCATCCAAACGGTCAGGGGGCCGGCAACCGCGCCACCCAGGCTGAAGCCAACCATGATGATGGTGATCACGCTTGCACGGTAGCGCTTGGGCACAAACTCGATATTCAAAGCCCAGCAAAGTGGCAGCATGGCGCCCAAGGCAAAACCATTGAGAAAGCGCAAGATCAGCAGCGAGGCGTAGCTATCGGCTAGGGTGAACAGCAAGGTCATCAGGCCAAAGGCGCTGGTGGACAGGATGATGGTCGGGCGACGGCCGATCCGGTCGCCCAGATAACCGAAAAAGAATCCACCCAACATCATGCCGAACAAACCTATGGAAAAGATGTTGCCCAATTGCAGTTTATCCAGGCCAATGTCCTCGGCCATGTAGGCGGCGGTATGGGAGAGCATCAGCAAGTCAAAGCCATCGAGGAAGGTGATCAGCACCGACACACAAATGATCAGATAGTTGAAACTCGACAGTTTGCGCGCCTCAATCAAGGCGGCGACATCAATTGCGCGTGATGGGATCATGATTGCTCTCCACACAGTAAGACCCAAGTGAGCGTGTTCCGGTGTGCCGGGCTCACCACAATTTCCAGGTGTAACCGACGATCAGGCGGTTTTCATCGAGCTGCTGGGTCAGGCCATCTCCAGACCGGTACGTGACGTTGCGCCAGCGCAGGTTCAGGCCTTTCAGGGCACCGCTCTGGAGGACGTAGGTCAGGTCGGTATCACGTTCCCACTCACTGCCGTCGCTGACGGTGCTGGTGCGGATATCGCTGCCTTTCACATAACGGGTCATGAACGTCAGACCTGGTATGCCGAGCGCGGCAAAGTCATATTCGTAACGCAACTGCCAGGATTTTTCGTTGGCTTTAGTGAAGGAGTTATAGGTGACGAGGTTCGCCACATACGGAGTGCCGGTGTCGATCACGGGATACACACTGTCTCCCGACAGGTGCTGAAACGCCGCGGCAAATCGCTGGGCTCCGACGGTCAGGGTGAACATGCCATTGAAGTTGCGGTTGTCGATCTTCCCGGCCTTTGCGGCGCCAGTGTCGCTGCTGTCGACGTAGCGCAAATCGGAGCGCAGGCTGATGCCTTCTCCCAGTGGCAGTGTGTGAATCACGCCGGAAAAATGCTGGCGGTAGATGTCCTGCAGCTCACCCTGGTGGTAGCGCAGGGTCAGGTTCTTGCCCAGCGTATAGTCGCCGCCGAGCAGGTCCAGATGATCACTGCTCTGGCCGGCATAGCTGATGTCGTCATTACTGGAAGAGTCGCGGCCGTTGGCCGCTGTCAACCTCGCTGCGGTGAAGGTCAAGTTCTCGACTTCGTTCGACGTCAGGTAGGCACCGGTGAAGGTCGAGGGCAGTAGTCGGGTATCGCTGTAATACGCCAGCGGGTGAATCGGCATCAGGGTTCCTACCTTGAGCCGGGTCTGGGACAGACGCATTTTTGCGGTCAGCCCCAGTTCGCTGTACTCGTCAACCGGCTGGTTGCTGTCGGGCCCGTAGGGCAACAGTCCGCTGCCCCGTCGACCTCGGCCCGAGTCGAGCTTGATCCCCAGTTCGCCCAAGGCATCGAGGCCAAATCCAACGGTACCTTCGGTGTAGCCAGACTGAAGTTCGGCGAAGAAGCCTTGGGTCCACTCTTCGGCTTTGGCCTGGGGCGCGCCACTCTGGCGAAAGTCGCGATTGAGATAAAAATTGCGCGTGGTCAAGGTCGCGCTGCTGTCCTTGAAAAAGTCTGCCTGGACGTAGGTGCCGTGACAGAAGAGTGCAAACGCGGTGAAGAAAGGTAGATTCCTGTTCATTTTTTTATTGCTCTCAGGAGAGGGAAGACGATTATTCAGGGCGAGTTTTGCCTGACCGCGTCGGTGACGACGCGGCGCAGCAGGCATGGGACAAAGTGGTGAGTCAGAGGCCGGCGGTCACGTCTGTGACGGGGCTGGCAATGGATCCACCGCAAGGTCGTGGCGGGTCAGGTGACCGATGCCGAACGCACAGGCGGCCAGCATGGCCGGACATATGGCCAGGACCAGGAAGCTCTTGACCACTGGCATTCCGCTGTTCAGTACATAAGCGCCCAGCAATGGGCCGAGGATCGAGCCGATCTTGGCGATCGAGGTTGCCCAGCCCGCGCCATTGGCACGGATAGCGCTGGGGTAGAAGACCCCGGCGATACTGAGGATGCCGTAGTGGGAGCCTTTGACGAACACGGCCCCGACCAGGCTCAGCATCAGGAATGCGGTGCCCTGCATGCCGGAGATGCCCAGTACCAGCAGGAAAGGCAAAGCCAGCAGCGGATAGATCATCACCATGTAAGGGCCGCGGGTATCGACGAAACGCATCATCGCCAAGCCCGCCATTGCGCCGCTGAACGAGGCGATCGAGCTGACCCACGAAGCTGTCGCGCGGTCAAATCCTGCGTACTGATAGACCAGTGGGCTCCACGAGGCGAGAAAGTACATGGCCATGGAACTGGCGGAGTAGCCCAGCCAGATCATTGGGGTGACCCATTTCAGGCGGCCGATAAACAGCTGGCTGACCCGAAATTCCTTGCGACCCAGATCCGGCTCGTCCAGTAGAACGAATTGGTCGCCAGGTCGCACATCCAGGCTCGCATCCATGCGCTTGAGCGTTGCCAGGATTTTTTCCGGGCCTTTACGCTTGCTGGCCAGGAACCGGACCGATTCGGGCAGGGTGAAAAACAGGAGCATGCTGGCGGCCAGGGTCAGTACGCCGCCTAACACGAACACCCCCTGCCAACCGACATGTGGCGCCAGCCAGACGGTGATCGGGCCAGCCATCGCGCTGCCCAGACTGAAGCCGACCATGATGATGGTCACCACCGTCGAGCGATAACGCTTGGGTACGAATTCAATGTTCAAGGCCCAGCACAACGGCAGCATCGCGCCTAGAGCGAAGCCGTTGAGAAAGCGCAGGACCATCAGCGACTCATAGCTGTTGGCCAAGGCAAACAGTAAGGTCAACACCCCAAATGAGCAGGTGGAAAAAAGAATGGTGGGACGCCGCCCGATTCGGTCACCCAGGTAGCCGAAGAAGAATCCACCGAGCATCATGCCCAGCAGGCCGATGGAGAAGATCTCGCCCAGTTGGATCTTGTCCAGACCCACTTCATCGGCGATGTAGGAGGCCGTGTGCGACAGCACCAGTAAATCGAAGCCATCAAGGAAGGTGATCAGAACCGAGACCAGGATCACCACGTAGTTGAAACGTGAAAGTTTGCGACCTTCGATAAGCGCCGCTACGTCCAGGGTGCGGGACTGTGACATGTGCGTTCTCCACTGCATTTTTTTATTGTTGTTGGAGTGGCGCCCCCCGTTTGGCGGGTGGCGCGTCGAACTGCTTTAAGCACTATTCCAGATTGAACGCCAGCCGCTCGCGCAATGCCGGGGCGGGTATGTCACTCAACCTGCCATCGGGGCCTGCGAGGTCCAGCGCATGGGCCGCAGCGGCGCCCATTGCGATACAGGGGCCCATCACCCGGACACTCGACAGCGCGGCCGCGTCGGCATCGATGCAGCGACCGGCGACGACCAGGTTATCGCTACCCTCGGCAAGCATGCTGCGCAACGGCACACTGTGAATGTGATCGTCACCAAAGGGCTCCCACTGATAACCACTGGTATTGCCGTGTAATTCCACTGGCCAGGATGTACGGGCTACCGCGTCCGGGAAGATCGTCGCCGCCCGTACTTCGTCGGTTGTCAAATGATGATGTCCGACAATCCAGCGGGTCTGGCGAATACCGGGCAGCGCGTATGCCCGAACCTTGGCCTTGCTGTAAGCCTCGGGGTACTCCGACTGAAGGAAGTTGATCACCTGGTCTACCTGCTGGCGCCCGGCGATCGCGACGTGGGAAGCGGCCACCGGATCCAGAGGCGTTTCGATGTGAGTCATGTTGAACGCTGCGGTGCCGCGCCCGGGGAACTGAAAGAACAGTCCGTCGTCGCGTTCGATACCGTAGCTTTTGGCTTTTTGTTTGACCCGTTCGGTGAATTGCGCGCGGGTGGGCAAGTACGCTTCATTGATGTGCTCAAGGACGAACATCTGGGTGCCATAGATGGGTGTGTCCGGCTCGCGACAGGCAAGCCCGGCATTCCAGACTAATGCCGCGTCTCCGCTGGCGTCGATAAAGCCGTTGGCCGCGACACGCACATCGCCGTAGCGGGTGGCCAGTTCCACTTCCCGGATCCGCGGACCTTCGCGCACTACATTGCGTAACACCGCACCGAGCACCACGGTGATCCCGGCGTCGAGGACTTTCTGGCCAATCCATCGACCCAAGGCAACTTCGTCGTAGTAAACCACCGTCGTCAGGGGGCCAATAGCCTGGTGCAAGTCCCCTGAGGCACCCAGGTCACGAAGGATGTCGGCGGCGATACCGTGGGTCAGCAACCGGCGGTTCGGACCATTGGAAAACAACCCGCAGAAGGTCCCGATAATCGAACCGACCGCCTGGCCGCCGAGCATCGGCAGGGCATCGAACAGCACGACGCGTTTGCCGAGCGCAGCGGCCTCCAGAGCGGCGGAAATACCGGAGATACCAGCGCCGACAATGCATACGTCGGCCTGCAAGCGTTGCGGGGTGGGGGCGCTGGTACGGCGTACCGTGCGAATGACATGAGCCATAAAACTACCTTTGGATATGTAATAAGGGCAGCCGAGCCCGAGCCCGATGACCAAAGGTCACGGGAGCGGTTGTTGCGGCTGGCAGATTTCGCTTACGACGGCGCCCGCGTTCGCTGCGACCCGGTCGGGTGTTGCGACGGATCGGTTTGCCGTTGACGCGGGGTCACTTCAACGGTCCCGGCGTCGGCATCGACTCGGACCCAATCCCCGGTTTGAATACGGCTCAATGGATCCTCTGTGAAGTCGGTCATGGCCGGCGCATGGACGACCACGGCGCCAAGGCCCATTTTTGCGGACATTTCGTTGAACAGCATGGCGCCCGGGGCTACGCCGGCGAGACGGGCGATATGGAACTGCGAGGACCAGCCGGACGAGCCCTTGGCGCCGGGAAACACCAGCACTTTGCCGGCGAAACTGATGCCCTTGAGTTGGTGACGGGTCTCGATGACGGTTCCGGTGCGCGGGTCGATACCGCCCCAGCCAGAGATGCGGTCCCGGGTCACCAGTGCTTCGCCTTCGAAGCAGCCGCCTACGACCTTGCGGCCTGTGAGGGTGAAGGTTGTACTCATCTCAATACTCCTTTCCAACGGCCCTCAATGGCGGCCTGAACGCAATCGGCGGTGCTACCGAACCAGGTCTGGATACCCATGATCGCCGGCAGGTAGTGCGCCTGTTTGGCCGAATCGACTGCCGCCACCCGTGTGCCCGTGGGAACCACCTTGCCAATGGCCGAGCAGGTATCGGTCATCAGATGCCCACCGGCCTGTTCGATGATGCGGGTGTAGCCGGCGACATCGGCCAGTTGTTTGATCGACGCCGCCGTAAATATCCAGAGCTCGGTATTCGGACTCAGGCGCTGGCCTTCCAGCAATTGGCAGACCTCCCAGAGTTGTTCGAGGCTGTAGTGCGGGCAACCGAGCATCACGAAGTCAATCTCGTCATCACGCGCGGTGATATTGACTTGCTCGTAGGCCCAGCGCCGCTCGGCCTCGCCGAAGCGCATTGTGGCCAGGGGCGGGGACGCGCCAAACGCCTGCTCGCGGGTTTGGGCTTCAGGTGTCACCCCAACCAGGTGATACATTTCCACCCCGCCACTGGATGCCGCCGCCGCTCCGAAATGCTTGAGGCGAGCCAGGTTGGGCTGGTGACTCAAGCCCTGGATGACCGGGATGCGGTCCTGAACCTGTTCACCGACCCAGTAGCCGAGCAATCCCCAGTCAGCCGTGGTACTGACGTCTATGTCCAACTGGATCAGGTGAGTGCCGCGACGGTTCTGCTCGATATGCAGGCCCCAATAGGGGATCTTGCCGGTCAGCATCGCCGCGCCCGTGCTTTCCCGGCCTTCGGCATTGGTGCGGGCGCCGAGTACCGAGTTGATATAGATCACCGCAGAGGATTCCATCCATGCGCAGTGTTCGCCCTTTACCGGCACGTTGCCGACCTGATAGGGCGTACAGGTATTCAAGGGTTGGACCCCCAGACCACTGCTGTAGGCCTGTCCTGTTTCATAGATGCGGACCACGTCTTGCGAGACGCCTTGGCGTACAGCGTGCCGGGGGTCGATGCCTTGCTGCAGGTGGCTGCTCGAGACCTTGACCGGAGGAATCTTGACCCACTCGGCGCTGTCGAGGTTGAACTCGCTGAACACTGCATCCATACCGCCATTTTGATCTGCGTACTGACGCAGAAAGGGCGTGGTGGCGCCGATGGTACCGGCCACATTTCGCGTATCCACCAGACATTCCGCATCCAGGGCTGCGCCATAGCGCACCAGTAAATCCATGGCTTTTTGCACCGCCGGACCTTGATCGCCAGCGAGCATGGCTTTTTCGTCGTCGCGCAACTTCATTGCGGTTTCTCCCCGGGAGGGGTGATGTCCAGGGGCTTTATCAACACCGCACCGTGTTCCATGGAGGACACATTGTGGCGATATATATCCAGCCAGCCACCACCGAACTGGGAGGGCGCAGGCAGCCAGCGGGCGCGTCTGGCGTGCATTTGGGTTTCGCTGATATCGGCGTCAAGGGTGTTGAGATCCAGGTCGATATCGATGATATCGCCGTCCTCCACCAGTGCGAGGGGGCCACCGACGGCTGCTTCGGGAGCCACCTCAGCCACGACCAAACCTTTGCACACCAGCCCCGAAAGGTGACCGTCGGTCAGCATTGCCACGTGGTCACCCAGCCCGGCCCCGTCAATGGCGAACACGACCTTCGACGCACCGCCGCCCATGGCCGGACCGCCCTGTACACCGGCACCACGCATGACCACGACATGACCGGGCTGAATGCGTCCGTCCTGCAATGCCTGGATGGCATCGGCGGAGCGCTCGAAGCAGATCGCGGGGCCCTTGAACCGGCGTGGCTTGTGTGGCTCGATGCCGTATTTGACGATGCCGGCCTGCGGCGCAATGTTGCCGCGCAGCATCACGATGGCCGGTTGGGTGGCAAAGGGGGTGTGCAACGGGCGGATCACCTCGTCGTCACTGACGGTTACCCCCACCAGGTTTTGCGTGAGGGTTTTGCCGGTCACGGTCAGCACGTCACCGTGCAGCAACGGCTCAAGGCGCTTGAGCAGCCCGCGGCCACCACCTGCCGCTTCCATTTGCTCAATGCTGTGTTCGCCCACGGGGCGTACGCCGACCAGCACCGGTATCTTTTTCCCCAGTTCCCTGAAGAGTTGGTACACGTCTACGTCAATGCCACCTTCAGCCGCCACCGCCTGCATATGTTTGATGGTGTTGACCGAGCCTCCCGCGGCGAGAATGGTCGCAACGGCGTTGGCAAACGCAGCAGGAGTCAGGATGTCGCGAGGCTTCAGATCCTCCTCGATCATTTCCACGATGCGCTTGCCTGCCTGGTGAACGAAATCGAACATCTGCGGGCTATTCGCTGCAATAGGGGAACTGCCGGGCAAGGCCATGCCCAAGGCTTCACATACCAGGTGCATGGAGTTGGCCGTGCCCATGCCCGAACAGACCCCGGGCCCCTTGATGGCGTTGCGTGCCATGCCGGCCAGTTCCTCGACCGGCAGTTTGCCGGTGACCACGTGCATGGAGCTGATGAAGACATCTTCGATATCGACGTGCTGGCCTTTATATTCGCCGCTTGGCTGATACCCGCACACTACGATCAGCGTCGGGATGTTCAACCGGGCGGCAGCCATCAATTGGCCGGGTACCGTTTTGTCGCAAGAGGCCAGGCAGATCATGCCGTCGAGCTGAGCACCTTCGACCGCTACTTCAATATCATTGGTGATGAGGTCTCGGGCGGCGAGCATATAGGCTCCTCCCGCACCGGCACCGGTGATGAAATCACTGGGCGCGGCTGTACGAATTTCGAAGGGCAGCGCACCGGCATCGCGTACCGATTGCTTGAGGGTGGCAGCGATGCCGTCCAGATGACTGAAGCAGATCGCCAGGTTCGACGACGAGTTCACGATGGCGATTTTCGGTTTTTCCAGCTCGCTCTCCTCAATTCCCAAGGCGCGCCACTGGGCGGCACGCACAGCCCACAAGTAGGATCCGTAGGGGAAATTACTGCGTAGCTTCTTGGGCATGATTCGCTCCGTTGTTTTTATTAGAGGTCGATTCGGTTAATTACCTTAACGATCTTGTACCGAGTCTAGGCTTCGACCTAGAATCCGAAAACCTTATTTTACTTATAGATAAAATCCAAAATATGGATATCAAGGACGTCGATCTCAACCTGCTGAAAGTCTTCGATGCGCTGCGCAAAAAGCAAAGCGTGACCCTGGCCGGTGATCTCATGGGGCTCAGTCAGCCGGCCATGAGCTTCGCGTTGGCCAAGTTACGCACGCTGTTCGATGACCCATTGTTCATTCGCACTTCACGTGGCATGCAACCTACTGCGAGGGCCCTGCAGATCGCCGAGCCGGTGCAACGGATCCTGGAGATGGTCAGCAGCGAGGTGTTGCCATCCACCGGGTTCGTTGCCGAACACTCCGAGCGCCAATTGGTGCTGTGCATGTCGGACATCGGTGAGATGGTGTTTCTGCCCAGATTGATGCGAATGCTCGACAGTAAAGCGCCGCATTTAAAAATTCGGACCCTGGCGTTGTCTTCGGAGCAGTTGGAGGAGGGGCTGGATGCCGGCGAGGTGGACGCGGCAATCGGTTATTTTCCGCGCTTGCTCAATACCTCGATCCGGCATCGTGCGTTGTATCGCCATTCGTTTGTCTGCATCGTTCGTCGCGATCACCCGACCATCGGTGACAGCATGAGCGCCGAGCAATACCAGAGCGCATTGCATGTCGCGGTCCAGCCTGACGGGCGTGGAATGAGCGGACTGGATCGTGAGCTGGCAAGCCACGGCATCACCCGTCGGGTGCGTTTCAGCCTGCCACGGTTCATGGGCGTGCCATTTCTGGTGGCCGAATCTGACATGATCGCCACTGTACCCTTGGCAGTCGGACGGAGGTTTGCCGACATCACCGATGTGCGCCTGGTGCCGCTGCCATGGGATATTTGCGGATACGACATACACCTTTACTGGCATACGCGTTTCCATCATGACCCGGCCAACCGCTGGTTGCGACAATCCTTCATCGAACTGCTCGACGACTTCTCACCCACCGACCCGAAGCATATTTAGTTAATTTGAGTAATGGTTACTTGAATTAACTAAAATGACGGGTTAGGTTTTTGCTCACCTTCAAGTGCGCAAAGAGAGAGCAAAAGCCATGGAACTCAGGGCATGAGCAGTGCAGGGCAATATTCCACCTTTGTCGATGTAGCCATTTTCGATGCGGTGCGCACCCCCTGGGTTGATCTTGGGGGAGCCCTGGCTCAGGTTTCGCCTATCGATCTTGGGATCAAGGTCGGTCGGGAGGTGCTGGGCCGGGCCGGCATCGATCCTCTGGCCGTAGACAGCGTGCTGGCCGGCTCCATGGCCCAAGCCAGCTTTGATGCCTATTTATTGCCGCGGCACATCGGGTTGTACAGCGGCGTGGCGCAAACGGTTCCTGCGCTGGGGGTGCAGCGCATCTGCGCCACCGGCTTTGAACTGTTGCGCCAGGCTGCTAAACAGTTGCGTGATGGCGTTCAATTAGCCTTATGCGTGGCCAGTGAATCGATGTCACGCAATCCGATTGCCGCCTACACACACCGGGATGGGTTTCGTCTCGGTGGCGGGGTGCAATTCAAGGATTTTCTCTGGGAAGCCCTGTACGACCCGGCCCCCGGGTTGGACATGATCGCCACCGCCGACCACCTGGCGCGACGCTATGATCTGTGTCGCGAGGCGGTGGACCGTTATGCTTGCGACAGTCATCAGCGAGCCTTGCAGGCACAGCGCGAAGGCGCCTGGTGTGAGGAGATCGTACCCATCGATAACCAGGTGTTCGAACTGGAAGGCTATCAGCCAAGGGGCATCAAGCTGCCGCGTCGCACCAGTATCGTCACCCAGGACAGCCATCCACGACCCACTGACTTCTCGGCGCTGTCGCGCCTGCGGGCGTTACATGTGGGTGGCGTACAAACCGCCGGTAACAGCTGCGCGGTCGTCGATGGCGCAGCGGCGGCCCTGGTAGGACGGGGCTCAGCCTGCACGCGTAGGCCCCTGGCTCGCTTGCTGGCCAGCGCGGTGGTCGGGGTGGCGCCGGAGTTCATGGGTATCGGCCCGGCACCCGCGATTCGTCTGTTGCTGCAACGCAGTGGATTGAGTCTTGATGACATTGGTCGTTTCGAGATCAACGAAGCCCAGGCGGCGCAGGTACTGGCGGTCGCGCAGGAGTTGGAACTGGATCAGACCCGGCTCAACGTCCAGGGTGGCTCTTTGGCTGTCGGGCATCCACTGGCTGCTACCGGCTTGCGGTTGGTCATGACCCTGGCCAGGCAGTTGCGTCAGCACAATCTGCGTTACGGGATAGCCGCAGCATGTGTCGGCGGTGGCCAGGGCATGGCGCTGTTGATCGAGAATCCGACCTACCACAGCTGAGTTTCTGCCCGCCCTGAGTGGGGGGCGGGCCGTTTTATACTCTGACGAGGTGACTGATGTTGGCTGCTGTCGTGGATGCACGGGCTGCCCTGGCGTTTATCTGAGGGGCGAGGGCGGGGCGTTCGCACGAGCGCGGGTACTCAAAGCCGGGCAGGGGCATCCAACCGCTCCGGCCAAGACAACTCAAACAGCAGGCCCGGCTCGCCTCGCTTTGCAGACAGCCTCCAACCATGGGCCCGTGCAATTTCCTGGCAGATCGTCAGGCCAAGCCCTGCGCCGTGGTCACGGCGATGCGGCCCGCGCCAGAAGCGCGTGAACAAGTGCGGCAATTGCTCGCGATCAACGCCCGGCCCCCAATCGCGCACCCTGAGTGTATCCGCACTGACGTGCACCTTGACCTCAGTACCTCGGGGGGCGTGTTGAATGGCATTTTCCAGCAGATTCTTGAGCAACGTGAAGAGTGCGCTTCGATCGGCCTGCCATTGGCCGCCGGCGGGCGTCTCGTCAATCAGAACAAGACGTACGTCGACGGCCTCGGCCATACGCTGCAGATAGCCGCAGGCTTCCTTGGCGACATCGGCGATTTCCACCGTGGCAAAACTGTAATTCTGAACCTCACTGGCTTCGGTCAGGAGCAGCAGTTGCTGGACTTGCCGGGTCATATGCGCCACGTCATTGAGCAGGGCGTTGCGGGGGTGATGGTCTTGCATCAGTTCGATTTGCGCGCGAATCAGCGCCAGCGGTGTTTTCAACTCGTGCGCTGCGGTTGCAAGGAACTCCTGCTGGATACGATAACCTTGCTCCAGGCGCGCAAGCGCCTGGTTGAAGCTGGTGATCAGCGGCTCGACCTCGGACGGCACGGTTTTGACCTGCAACCGCGAGTGCAGGGAACGAGGGGAGATGGCAGCCGCTGACTCCGACGCTTCACGCAAGGGTTTGAGGGTGTAGCCCAACGTGAAATAAGCGCAGGCGCCGAAGACGAACAGCAGCACCAGGCTGAACAGCGCGATCCCGGCCCCCATGAATGGCCAGGCAAATCCTCCATGGAGCAAATCCATGAGCCTCTCGCTGGCAGCAAATTGCAGATACCAGGTCTTGCCTTGATGCTCGACAGCCGCGGTGGCGGCGTACATGACGATGCCTTCACGCTCGAACTTGAATCTCGGCTGCTGCGATGGAGGAGCCGTTGCCACTGAAGACCAAAACGTCGCGTCGGTGGAGGTCAGGGCCACCTTGCCCGTTGAGTCCAGCACGCGGTGGCCGATTTCCCGCCTCAGACTATCGAAGGTCCAGATTCGGTCACTCTCAGTGCTGTCGAATCCGATGGGTCGGCCAGTGGCATCGAACTGGAGCTTGCCGGCCAGATCTTGGGTGCGCTCGGCGACGTCGGTGGTCAACAAGATATCGCTCTTGGACGTGATAAGCGCGAGCGCTCCCAACGCAATCAGCAGGATGCTCAACCCCACGCCGACCACGTAGGCGAGCAGCACCTTGAAGCTGATGCTATTGCTCCACGTCTTCTTGACGAAGGGCATAACCGAGACCTCTGAGATTGATGATTCGTTGGCGGGAGCCGATGGCAAGCAGCTTGCGGCGGATCCGGTGAAGGGCCACATCCAGGGCGTTAGGCGTCACGGCTTCGCTCAAGCCCCAGCCTGCCGCTTCTATCGCGGTGCGCCGCACGATTTCCCCTGGCTTTCGCAACAGCAACAGCATGATCTGCATTTCCGCCGGCGCCAGAGGAATGCTTTGGCCGGCACAGCTCATGACGCCGGTATCGGGTTGCAGGCTCAGGTCACCATGACTCGGCGCGAGTGGACGACAGTCCACCGGACGCCTTAGCAACGCCCGCACTCGCGCGACCATCTCATCCATGGCGAACGGCTTGGGCAGATAGTCATCTGCTCCAGCATCCAGGCCTGCGACACGGTCATGCAGTGCGTCGCGCGCCGTGAGGACAAGGCAGGGCACGCCAAGCCCGGCGTTGCGCAAGCGCTGCAACAGGACGAGCCCGTCGCCGTCCGGCAAGCCGCGATCAAGAATCAGTGCCTGGTAGGGGACCCGCCCGATAGCCGCCCACGCGCCATCGATGCGATTGACCACATCGACGGCGATGCCGGCGCTCGCCAGGCCTTTGCACACCAGATGCGCCAATCGCTCGTGGTCTTCGACCAGCAGAATACGACTCATCAGAAGCGGTACAGGTAGCCGAAGAGCACGCTGTTTTCGGTAGAACGGTCTACCAGCGGGCTGTCCTTGATCTCATCGGCGAGGTTCGTGGCCTTGATGTCAAGGAATACGGAGTGATGGTCATCGAACATATAGTTTCCACGAACGCCCAGTTCGGTATTGAGGCCGGATTTTCCATCATAGGCTGCTCGATCAATGCGAGCTTCACTTTCGCGAACGCCAAAATAGTAATCAACGTACTTTTGGTCCTGCCATATCGCCGCCATTCGCGGCGTGAGCGTGAGGTGCTCAGCCCATTGCCAGGATCTCTCAAGACCCAGGGTAAAACGCTGGCCCTTGCTGTTGCCCGATACGTCCGCCAGCCACTGGGCGCTGACATCGGCCAGCGGGTTGCGCCACTGCACCTTGGCGCCAGCCCAGAAGCCACCTTTACGGTCACTCATGCCATCCAGGAAACGGGCATCGTCGTCGTCATACCCACTGAAATCGTATTCACCGACGATGCTCAGATCCAGTTGCTGGGAGTCGTTGATAGTGAAACCCGGCAGCTTGATCTCGGCGGTAGGGCCGAATACGCGCACGTAGTCATTTTCAAAGTAGATCAACGGGATGGCCTGACTTTCACGGTCGACGCCCTTGTACGGCGATTGGCTGCTGACCGCCCCCATGCCAAGGCCCCAGGATGAAGAGGGCTCGGCGTTTGCCGACTCAGCGGCGAGGACGGTCATGGATGAGCACAGACCGAGCACCAAGGCTGACGAGGTGGCGGTCAGCCGGGTTGCACTTGCAGCTTTAGAGGTTGGCAGGGGCGTGCAATGCATGGGGTTCTCCAGATCAATAGGATGAAAACGACCCTATCGTCGAAAAGTTCTTCTTACTGGACACTTACCCATCAACCGACACCGATTCTCTGGCTGGTAAGCATCGCGAAAGATTCCCTATCCGATAGTGGGCACCCCGAGGCAACCACGCCAATGGGAGTGTGACGCTTCAGCGCCCGACGCGCCGACCAGCACCCCGCGAGCGTTGCGATCACGCGATACCTTGCGCAGGAATTCGATCTCCATGAAAAGAAAAACACGGCACGCCTTACTGATTGTGGTGACGACGCTTTGCTCGATCATGGGTGTGATGACAGCGCTGGCGATCGGATCTGCGGGTGAGACGCTCGACAGCGCCAAGGTGCAAACGTCGTCCAGGCCGGCGCTCACGGTGACCGTCACGACGCTCCAGCCGGCCATGCTACCGATCCGGGTCCGCGCACACGGCAACATCATGGCGTGGCAGGAAGCGAGTATCGGGACCGAGGCGGATGGCCTGCGACTGGCCGAGGTCAATGTGAATGTCGGCGACCTGGTTCGGCGTGGCCAGGTGCTCGCCGTGTTCGCATCCGACACCGTGGCCGCCGAGCTTGCGCAGAGTCGCGCCGCCAGCGCCGAAGCGCGGGCGACACTCGCTGAAGCCGCCGCTAACGCCCGGCGTGCCCGGGCGTTGCAAGACGGCGGTGCGCTGTCGGCCCAGCAGGTTCAGCAGTATGTGACGGCAGAGCGTAGGGCTCAGGCGCGACTCAACGCGAGCAGGGCAGTGGAGAGGGTGCAACGCCTGCGCCTCGCCCAGACTCGGGTGTTGGCGCCCGACGACGGCGTGATTTCGGCTCGCAGCGCAACGGTTGGCGCCGTACTGCCTGCCGGGGAAGAGCTGTTTCGTTTGATTCGCAACGCGCGGCTTGAATGGCGCGCAGAAGTCGCGGCAGCTGAGCTGGTGAAACTCAAGCCGGGTCAGCTGGCACGGGTGACCCTCGCCAGCGGCGCGCCGGTTGAGGGCACGCTGCGACAGGTCGCGCCCATAGTCGATATGCAAACTCGCAACGGGTTGGTGTTCGTCGACCTGCCTGCGGACGGCGCGGCGCGTGCCGGCATGTTTGCTCAGGGCGACTTCGAATTGGGTGTGGCGCGCCTGCTGACATTACCGCAGAGCGCCGTGTTGCAACGCGACGGTTTCAGTTATGTATGGCAAGTAGGGGCGGCATCCAGGGTTATCCAGAAGCGGGTGACGGTGGGGCCGCGCGCCGGGGAGCGCATCGCAATCAGCGGCGGGATCGATGCGACGGCCCAGGTGGTCGTGGCCGGTGTTGGCTTTCTCAGCGACGGCGATCAGGTCCGGGTCGTCCAGGAACCGCCCGCCGTGGACCCGGCGCGAGCAGCATCCGCTTCCGGTTCGGTTGTCGTCAGCGAAGCAAGCCGGAGCGCGCCATGAGCCTTAATGCATCGTCGTGGGCGATCCGCAATCCGACGCCGTCAATCCTGTTGTTTATCTTGCTGACTTTTGCAGGCCTGATGGGATTTTCGGCGTTGAAGGTCCAGAACTTCCCCGACATCGATTTTCCCATGGTCACCGTCTCGCTCGAGCTGCCAGGGGCTTCGCCGGTACAACTGGAGAACGATGTCGCCCGCAGGATCGAGGACTCCCTGGCGACGGTGCAGGGCGTCAAGCACATCCAGAGCACGTTGACGGATGGCAATGCGCAAGTCACGGTCGAGTTTCGTTTGGAGAAGCCGCTGCAGGAAGCGCTCGACGACGTGCGCGACGCGGTTGCACGGGTAAGGGCCGATCTCCCGGCCGATCTGCGCGACCCGGTGATTAGAAAAGTCGACTTTGCCAGCTCTCCGATCCTGACCTACACGGTTTCGGCAAGCCACATGGATGCGGAGTCGCTGTCGTGGTTTGTTGACAACACCCTCAGCAAAACCTTGCTGGCGGTTCCCGGGGTCGGTGCCGTCACACGCGTTGGTGGTGTAACCCGGGAAATACGCATCGATCTGGACCCGGTTCGCCTGCTGGCGCTAAACACCTCGGCCTTGAACATCTCTCGCCAACTGCGCCGCGTCCAGCAAGAGGCATCGGGCGGCAGGGTCGACCTGGGCGGGGCCGAGCAGACAGTGCGCACCCTTGCCACTGTGCAGTCGGCGCAAGAGGTTGCCGCGCTTGAGATCACTTTGAACGATGGCCGGCGTATCCGGCTCGACCAGGTCGGCACGGTTTCCGATACCGTCGCCGAACCACGCTCGGCCGCGCTTCTGAATGGCGAGCCGGTGGTCGGCTTCGAAATTGCCCGCGCAAGAGGGGCTGGCGAAGTGGAGGTCGACAAGGGGGTACGCGCAGCGCTCGATACGCTCGTTACCCAGTATCCCGGTATCGTCATCGCTCAGGCGTTCAACTTTGTCGATCCGGTGATCGAGAATTACGACGGGTCGCTGCATTTGCTCTACGAGGGCGCAGCGCTTGCGGTGTTGGTGGTGTTCCTGTTTCTGCGGGACTGGCGGGCGACGTTCGTTTCGGCGGTCGCCTTGCCACTCTCGGTGATACCGACATTTGCCGTGATGCACTGGATGGGGTTCACCCTCAACACCGTAACGCTGCTGTCCCTGTCGTTGGTGATCGGCGTTCTGGTGGACGATGCCATCGTCGAAGTCGAGAACATCGGCCGCCATCTGCAGATGGGTAAGAAACCCTATCAGGCGGCCATGGACGCTGCCGACGAAATCGGCTTGGCGGTGATCGCCACGACGTTCACGCTCATTGCCGTATTCCTGCCCACCGCCTTCATGAGCGGCACGGTCGGTCAGTTCTTCGTTCAATTCGGCTGGACGGCGGCGACCGCTGTGTTCTTCTCCCTGGTGGTGGCTCGCCTGCTGACGCCGATGATGTCAGCCTACCTGCTTCGTACACCGAAGCACCCACCCCGCCAGCAGTCACGATGGGTGAGCGTGTATCTGTGCTGGGTACGCTGGTGCCTGGGCCATCGCGCATTGACGCTCACCACCGCGGCGCTGGTTTTTGTCGGCGCGCTGCTGCTTGTACCCTTGCTGCCGAGCACCTTCATCCCTCCCGACGACGACTGGCAAACGCAAGTGACGCTGACGCTCGCTCCCGGTAGCAAGCTCGATGACACGCTCTTGCTTGCCGAACGGGCGCGAGGGATTGCCGAGCAAAACCGGCATGTGCAGAAGGTTTATACCGCCATCGGCGCTGGTAATGCTGGAGCCGGCCCGACCGAGCACGCCGACAGTTCTGGCGTCAATGTGCGTACGGCCGTCTTGACGCTTGAACTGACGCACCGCAATGAGCGACCAGGGCTGACCCGGCAGCAGATCGAAAACCAGCTTCGTGAGGCACTTGCCATCCTTCCCGGCGCGCGCGTCAAGGTCGCCATGGACGAGTCGGAAAGCTACCTGCTTGTCCTCGCCGGTGAGGATGGGCTTGCGCTCGCCCGGCACGCGCAGCAGGTGGAGCGGGAGTTGCGAACCCTCCCGCAGGTTATTGGCGCGGTCACCTCGACCGCCAGCCTGCTACGTCCTGAATTGGTTGTGCGGCCCGACTTTGCGCGCGCAGCCGACCTTGGCGTCACATCGGCAGACATCGCTGACACGCTGCGCGTTGCAACGCTTGGTGATTATGATCAGGAACTGGCCAAGCTCAATTTCAGCGAGCGGCAAGTGCCGATTGTCGTGCGCCTGTCCGCTGCCGCTCGTCAGGACATCGAAATACTCAAGCGTCTGCCGGTACCCGGCGCGCGTGGCCCTGTACCGTTGGAAAGCGTTGCGACCCTCGAAATCGGCAGTGGCTCGGCGCAAATAGTGCGTTACGACCGCATGCGCAACATCAATTTCGAAATCGAGGCGAGCGGCCAGCCGCTGGGTGACATCGAGCAGGCTGTGCTTTCCCTGCCGAGCTTGCGGGACCTGCCGCCGGGTGTTGTGCAGACTGCCAGGGGGGATGCCGAAGCAATGGGCGAGCTTGCCTCGGGTTTCGGTATCGCCATGCTCACGGGCGTGTTGTGCATCTACATGGTGCTGGTGCTGTTGCTCAAGGATTTCGTGCAACCGCTGACTGTCCTCGTCGCACTCATACTTTGCGTCCCTGGTGCGATCCTGGCGCTTTTCGCCAGCCAGTCGGCGTTATCAATGCCATCGATGATCGGGCTGATCATGTTGATGGGCATTGCGACGAAGAACTCGATTCTGCTGATCGACTACATCGTTCTGGCACGCCGTCACCATGGCCTGGATCGCTGGGAAGCGATCATCGATGCGTGTAGCAAGCGGGTCCGACCGATCATCATGACGACAATGGCAATGGGGGCGGGCATGACGCCAATCGCGCTAGGCTGGGGCGCCGATCCGAGTTTTCGATCGCCCATGGCTATCGTGGTGATGGGTGGGCTGGTGACCTCGACTTTGCTGAGTCTGCTGGTGGTGCCGGTGGTGTTTACTTGCCTGGATGATGTCCAGCAATGGATCCATCTACACACCCGCAAGGGATCCGAGCGGGCCACCTCTACAGGCCTTTGAACAAGCTTGTCAGCCGATTCTGACAAAAATGTCAGGAAACGGTCAGTTTGCGGACACCTTCATTGTCTAGACTGGCGGAGGGTAGCTACAGGCTACTTTGCAGGTCGTGTGCAAAAATAACCCAAACCGGGCTCCTGTTTGCCCGGTTGTCCCGCTTCCCGAGAGGAGTTACCTGATGCGCCTGCTCATCGTCGAGGACGAAGAAAAGACTTCCTCCTATGTGCATCGTGGCCTGAGTGAGCTCGGCTACATTGTTGATGTGGCGAGTAACGGTATCGATGGGCTGCATTACGCGTTGGAAATGGAATATGACGTCGTGATCCTTGATGTCATGTTACCGGGCAAGGACGGTTATGGCGTACTGGAGGGCTTGCGCCTGCAGAAAAAAACCCCGGTCATCATGTTGTCGGCCAGGGGCACGGTGGATGATCGCGTTCGCGGATTGCGCGAAGGCGCTGATGACTATCTCAGCAAACCCTTTTCCTTTGCCGAACTGGTCGCCCGCGTCCAGGCATTGATCCGTCGGCGCACCGCAGACTCGGCTGACCTGACCCATCTGCGCATCGACGACCTGGAGGTCGACCTGCAAGCGCGCAAGGTGACCAGGGCCGGCCTGCGGCTGGATCTGACGGCCAAGGAGTTTTGTCTGTTGAGCCTGCTGGCGCGCCATCAAGGAGAGATTCTTTCCAAAATGATGATTGCCGAGCAGGTCTGGGACATGAATTTCGACAGTGATGCCAACGTCGTCGAAGTGGCGATCAAGCGTGTCCGGGCCAAGGTCGATGTGCCTTATTCGCGCAAACTGCTGCATACCGTGCGGGGCATGGGCTATGTACTGGAAAGCCGTGAAGCCGACGGCAGACAAAATGGTACGTCATGATGAAAGGATCGATAGCCAAGCGGCTCGCCCTGATGTTTGCGCTTTCGGTCATGCTGATCACCGCGATCAGCGCGACGCTGCTGCGCTGTTCCTTGAAGACGTCGCTCGAAGAGCAGATGCAAAACGAGTTGATCCTGCGTCATTCCGTCCTTGATCCCGTGCTCGCAAAATACGATTCACCGGCGTTCTGGATCGGCTTGCGTGAAAAGCTGGACGGCCTGACGCCCACAGATGAGCGGGTGCGTTATTGGGTCCTGGTGGACAACCCGGCCTACAGCTATGGCGGGGGGATGCCGGACGGCCAGGATTGGTCGAAGCGCCCGGATGGATTCTTCAGCATGGCGATACCCGAACGGGATCGTCCCATGGTGCTGCAAGTCAAGACCATCCCCGCCATGGGGAACCGCCCGGAGTTGCGCTTTATCGTGGGGCTCGATTCAACGCCGTTCATGAAGACCCTGGACCATTTCACCAAGACGCTGATCCTGACGTCGGCGCTGGGCGTGGTACTGGTCGCGCTGCTGGGTTACTGGATCGCGCGTTTCGGTCTGGGACCGGTCAGGCGCTTGAGCCGTCAGGCCAACAGCCTGCCGCCGGGTGATTCAAAGCAGCGACTGGACACCGAGGCACTGCCCGACGAGTTACAGGAACTGGCGGTGTCGTTCAACGGCGCCCTGGCTCGCCAGGAGGCCGCCTGGTGCCAGCTCGAAGGGTTCAATGCCAATGTCGCCCATGAGCTGAGAACGCCTCTGACCAACCTGATCGGGCAGACCCAGGTCGCGTTGGCTCACGGCCGTGATGTGGCTGAGCTTCAGGATCTGCTGCAGTCGAATCTGGAAGAGCTTGAACGCATGGGCACCATCGTCAATGACATGCTGTTCCTGGCGGGTGCGGAAAGTGGGCAGCGTGCAACCGAGCTCAGTGATGTCTCGCTCTACGAGGAGGCGTCAAAGACGGTGGAATACCTTGAGCCCGTGTTGCTCGACAAACATCTGAACGTGGCGATCGAAGGCGACATGTGCGTGCGCATCGACCGGCGCCTGTTTCATCGCTCCCTGGCCAATCTGCTGCACAACGCAGCACGTTACGCGGTACCGGGGAGCACCATCACGGTGAATCTGGTCAGCCACGGCATGCAGGTTGAGGTGAGCGTTTCCAACGCCGGGGAGCCCATTGACGACGTGCACCTGCAGCGCTTGTTCGAGCGCTTCTATCGCGCCGATGTCGCCCGGGCGCGAAGCGACGCGCACCATGGCCTGGGTCTGTCCATTGTGCGGGCAATAGCGTCCATGCACGGTGGACGAGTGTTCGCCCACAGCAAGGATGGCTTCAATACCTTTGGATTTTCCCTGATCAGCCAAGCAGCCCGCTAGTCATCGTCACGCGATGCCCGGCGTGGCTCGCCGGTGTTTGACATCTTCCTGTCAGTCAGCAGTCACCTTGACGTCAGTCGCCCCTCCTTAGAGTGCTACGACCATCCCGGTAAGGACAGTCGTGGAGTCCACTATGAACATTCAAAACGTGTCGATTGCCAGTCTTCTGGCATTTATCACTCTGAGCGGTTTGCCTCTGTTTGCCGAAGAAAAAAACGATGTTCCCGCCTACGAATATGGCATGCCGCTGGACATCGCCAGGGTCATCCGCATTGAAGAACCGAAGTCGCAGGTGTGCGAGGTCGTGCGCGCCAAGATGACCTACGTGAATACCCAGGGGGTCACCAAGCGCGTCAGCTTTCTGCAGCAGTCTGAGGTGTGCACGCTCCAGTGACCGTCCGGCGGTGCTGGTTCTTCATCCAAATAAAGGGCTAAAACCATGAGCATCAGAACAGCAGCAACCGAAACTGGCCTATCGAATCATTTGAGCCGACTGGTGAAGCTGGCTCGAACACTCACCGTTGGTGCCGTGCTGCTCAGCGCGGTCAGTATCGATGCGTCCAGTCGCGCCGAGCCGAAACCGGACTGGTCGACCCGCGACATGCCTTCCCAGAAAGGTCGAATTGTCCTGATCACCGGCGGCACGAGCGGCATGGGCTACGAGGACGCACTGGCACTGGCGCGCGCCGGTGCCGACGTGATCATTGCTGCGCGCAACCCGGAGCGGGGCGCGCAGGCCATTGCGCAAATCAAACAGTCCGTACCCGACGCCAAGGTGCAGTTCGAGGCCGTGGATCTGGCCAATCTTTCATCGGTACGCGACCTGGCCCAGCGTCTGAACCAGAGACTGCCGCGCCTGGATGTGTTGATCAACAATGCCGCCGTCATGGCGCCTCCTGAGCGGGGAGTTTCTGCGGATGGCTTCGAGCTCCAGTTGGCGACCAACTACCTGGGGCACTTTGCGTTGACCGGCTTGCTGGTGCCGTTGTTACGTCAAAGCCAGGACGCCCGCGTGGTGAGCCTGTCAAGCATCGCCGCGGCTCGCGGAACAATGAACTTCAACGACTTGCAAGCCGAGCAGCAGTACCAGCCACTGGCCGCTTATGCGCAATCCAAACTGGCCATCCTCCACTGGACATTGGCCTTGCAGCAGCGCAGCGAGGCCGAAGATTGGGACATTCGCAGTATTGCTGCGCACCCTGGCGTCGCCGTCACCGAGTTGGTCGCGCGTGGACCGGGTCTGAACAGCGAGTTCGGCCAGCGATGGGCCAAGGATCGCGACGCCTACCATTCAGCTGCACAGGGTGCGTTGCCCACTCTGTATGCCGCCACCGCGCCTGAGGCGGTGGGTGGTGCCTATTACGGGCCGACCGGTGACGATGAAAAACGCGGCCCGCTGGGCTTCGCCAGGATGCCGCCGGCCGCCACCGATGAGGCAGATGCCGAACGGCTCTGGAGCATCTCCGAGCAACTGACCGGCGTTACCTACCGCTGATCAACGCTTGGGCACGGCAATCCGTTCCGTGCCCAGCCCCTCTGGCCTGTTGCGCCTTCCAGGAGCTTCCATGAGTACGCCTTCCTACCTGCATCGGCTGAGCCACGCCGTTAACGCCCGTGATGATGAGCTGCGCCCGGCGCTGTGCGGGTTCTTGTTGTTTCTCTGCCTTTTCACCGGCTACTTCATGCTGCGCCCGATACGTGAATCGATGGGTATCGCGGCGGGCGTGGAGAATCTGCAATGGCTGTTCACGGCGACTTTCCTGGTGATGCTGGCGGCCGTTCCACTGTTTGCCTGGGTCAGCTCAAGGGTCCCGCGCCTGCGCCTCGTCGATTGGGTGTATGGCTTCTTCGGGATCAACCTGCTGATGTTCGTTGAACTGTTTGAGTTTCAATCGGACAGTGTCTGGCTGGCCCGGACTTTTTACGTATGGATATCGGTTTATAACCTGTTCGTGGTGTCCGTGGCCTGGAGCCTGATGGCGGATGTATTCGACAGTGAGCAGGCCAAGCGTTTATTTGCTTTCATCGCGGCCGGCGCGAGCATCGGCGGGCTGCTGGGGCCGGCCCTGAGCGCCGCACTGATTGACGCCATCGGCGCATCGGGGTTGATGTTTCTGGCGGTCCTGTTGCTCGGTGTCACGTTGATATTGAAGCGCGCGTTGATGGGCTGGCGCGAGAAGGGCGGGGCTGGTCGACCCGGTGCGGCACCGACGCAAAGCCCCAGGCAGCCACTGCAGGGCAACCCGTTCAGCGGTTTGACGGCGGTGCTCAGGTCACCCTACCTGTTGGGGATTGCCGGATTCGTCGTGCTATTGGCGACGGTCACCACCTTTCTCTACTTCGAGCAGGCGCGCCTGGTGGCCGAGCATTTCCCGAGTCGCGAGGCGCAAGTCCGGGTTTTCGGCACCATTGATTTCATCGTGCAGGCAGGCGCCCTGGTGTCTCAGTTGTTCATCACCGGACGCATTGCGCCCAAGTTGGGGGTGCGTGCGTTGCTGGCGATCGTGCCGCTGCTCATGTGCATCGGGTTCGTCGGCCTTGCGCTGGCCCCCGGCTTTGCGCTGCTTGCAGCATTGATGATCGTGCGACGAATCGGTGAATACGCGTTCGTCCGACCGGGTCGGGAAATGTTGTTCGCACCCTTGGACGCCGAGAGTAAATACAAGGCCAAGAACTTCATCGACACCGTGGTGTATCGCGGGGGTGACGCCGTGAGCGGTTGGGCCAAGAGCCTGCTCGACATGCTGGGGCAGGGCAGCGGCCTGGCGGCGCTGATTGGCGCCGGTTGCGCGCTGTTATGGGCCTACCTGGGCTGGCAGCTGGGACAGCGTGCCGACAATCGACAGCAGGCGCTGGGCGTGGGTGCCAGCGCCAGCGCCGTCGAAACATAACCCAAGGCGCGCAAGAGGGGCGCGCGGCGAGAGTGCTTGTTCATCATCAGCAATGCCGCTCATCGCGTTGCTCGATCACGTCGAAAATTGAAGTTCTATCTTGGGAAGTGTGCAGGGTTAAACGAACTTTCAGCGGCGTTGAGTTACAGCGCTAAAGTATATTTCCGTCGCCGAATTAATGGTGGGGAACGCCAGAAATAACACCCGATAGACAATTGGAAGGCCGGCCTATATTGATAATTTCTGTCCACTTGTCAACACGATTACAGCCCTTATTATTGCCTGACTAAGCGAATGGGAAGAGGGTTGTATGGGGCAGGTATTTGAAGGTTGCGTCAAGGTGATAGTGCCTTGTGGTTCATTGGGCGCGGGCGTTCGTGAAGAAGAAATTACTTATGGGCTGGTGGCCGGTGCGCAAGCAATTGCCACGGACGCCGGTTCTACCGACAGCGGCGCCGCTTATCTCGCACTTGGAAAGTCGAAGAATAACCGAGGGGCGGTCAAACGCGACTTGACGATATTAATGAAGGCGCAGGCGTGGTCCGGGGTACCGATAATTGTCGGCACGGCAGGGCAGGCCGGTGGTGATCTCAACCTGGACTGGACGCGCGATATAGTCCTGGAGGTGGCAGGAGAGTTGGGCGTAACGCCAAAGATTGCGCTCATCTATTGTGAGCAGGACAGGGAGACCGTAAAGAAGTTGAACGCACAGGGGCGGATCAAACCGCTCCCGCCTCACGGTGAGCTCGATGACGCTACGGTGGACAGCTGTGAACACATTGTGGCGGCCCTGGGCGTGGAGCCGTTCATCGCCGCGCTGGAGGCGGGCGCCGATATCATCTTGGCGGGGCGTTCGACCGATACTGCTGTAATCGCCTGTTATCCGATCTGGAAGGGCGCGCCCTGGGGCCCGTCCTGGCATGCCGGCAAAACGGGGGAGTGTGGTGTCCAGTGCGCCGTTAACCCGACATTGGGTTCGGGAATATTGCTCAGTGTTGATGCGCAGGGTTTCGACGTTGAGCCATTAAGCAAAGACAATCAGTGCACGCCCCATAGCGTCTCTGCACACATGCTTTATGAAAACAGCGACCCGTTTCGCTTGGTGGAACCCGGCGGTATCCTCAACGTGTCACAAGCGCGCTACCAGAAGCTGAACGAGCGAGCCGTTCGTGTCGTAGGGTCTGAATGGGAGACGATGCCCTACACCATGAAGCTGGAGGGCGCCGCGGCCGGTCTCTATCAGACAATCATGTTAGTGGGTATCCAGGACCCCGATGTACTCAATGATATTGATGGGTTTCACGACCGCCTGTTAGAAGCCCTGTACACCCGGACACGTCAATCCATCCCGCCGCAGGAGTTGGGCGAGTTTCATATCTCTCTGCGAATGTACGGCTGGAACGGCGTCACCGGCGTACAACCCCCCGTTGGAACTTTGCCTCCGCCGGAAATAGGCATGCTATTTGTCGCCACTGCGGCGACTCAAGAAATGGCCAATACAATTGCCCAAGCGTGCAATCCCTACTTTTTTCACTACCCCAGCGTAATGGGCAAGGAATTGCCTTCTTACGGCTTTGCTTTCACCCCGGCCGATATACCCCGCGGCCAGATTTATGAGTTCAAATTAAACCACGTGGTGCAGTTGGAGGATCCCTTTGAGTTGGTACGTATTCAATGGGTTGATCTTTGCAAATCGGTATTGGCTGAGAAGGGGCTGGGATAATGGTTAAGTTACGTGATGTATGTCGGCATGTTCGATCCAAACAAGCCGGACCGTTCTGGATCACCTTCGATATATTTTTTGACGGACGCGAAAACTTCGAGCGTTACTCGCAAAGTGCTGCACTTTCATCGGCACAATTCGCAAGGCTTTATGGCACCGATCCGGCGCGGGTAAAACATATTCCCGTGGCTGACCTGGAAATGGTCAAGATTTCCTACCCGCGGGCTACACCGCAAGGCGGGATGGTGGAGCGTGACATGCATGCCGGCCAGCAATATGTGCGTTTACTCGACGTCGTTCTGGACTGAGTACCTCACGCGTCACTTTGCAATAGGTGACGCCGTCGCCGTCACCGGCGAAGACCCAACCCCTGTACAGAACAGAGGCAACCATGAGCGATACGACTATTGCGCTGCAACTTGCAGAGTACGCGCATAAGTTCAGGCATCAGTGTCTGCCTGAAGAAATCACCGCGCTCGTGCGACAGCGCTTCATTGACAGCCTGGCATGCATATTGGGCGCTTACGGAGCGGGGCCTGTGAATGCCGCCGTGTGTTATGCCGCTGCCAATTCCGCGAAGTCGTCCAGCGTATTCGGAACAACAATCCAAACGACGCCAGAGATCGCGGCGTTTGCCAATGGCGTGATGGTGCGTTTCCTGGACTACAACGACGGCTACATGGGGCTGGAGCCGGGCCATCCGAGTGACAATATTCCAGCCTGCCTCGCGCTTGCACAGGCTGAGGGGGCCACTGGGGCAGAACTCATTTCGGCCATTGTGCTGGCCTATGAAATCCAGATGCGACTGCAGGACGCGGCCAGTCTGAACAAGCGCGGCTGGGACCACGTCAACTATATAAATGTGGCGATGGCCGCGGCGGCTTCCAGCTTGATGAAGCTGGATGTGGCGCAGACCGAACAGGCAATCAATATAGCGTTGAGCGCTCATCTGGCCATGCGCCAGGTTCGCAGTGGCTCCCTGTCGGACTGGAAGGGCTGCTCGGCCGCAAACGCTGCCCGTAATGCGATCTTCGCTGCCCAACTGTCGCGTCACGGCATGACAGGCCCGTCGCCAGTGTTTGAGGGTGACATGGGTTTTTTCAAATTGGTCTCAGGGCCGTTCGACCTGGATACGGATCGTTTTGGTACGCCCGAAAATGGTGATTACGCTATACGGCGTTCCCTGACCAAGACCTTTCCCACCAACGGCGAGTTGCACACCGCCGTGTGGGCAGCCCTGGATATACGGGCTCGGATTGACGATCTCGACGATATCGCTTGCATCGTTATCGAAACCTCCGAGTTCAACCGTCGAGTGTTGGCTGACACCCCTGAAAAATGGTTGCCCAAGACGCGGGAGACGGCGGACCACAGTTTGCCCTACAACGTGGCCCGGTCGCTGCTCGACGGTGACATTACCCTGGGCTCGTATTCGTCCGCAAAAATAGCTGACCCCGCGGTGATTGCTCTGATGGGTAAGATCACCGTGGTGGAGGACGGTGCGCTCACCGCGTTGTTCCCGCGTCATCTTGCCAACCGGGTCAGCGTCACGCTGGTGTCAGGTGAAATCGTCGTGAGCGAGATGATCAGCGGTCCTGGGTCCGTCGAAACACCGATGACCGATAGCGATTTTGAACGGAAATTCAGAAGGATGGCCTCACCGCATCTTGATGAGTCGGCACAGGCCAAGGTGCTGAGGTATGTTGCTGAACTTCAACACCAATCCGAATTTACAGCGCTGTTTGCAGCCATGGTCGTCTCTGGTTAGTCACTGGCGAGATGGGTCGCTCTTGGCAGAGTCCCCGTGTAACGAGCGCGGGGGCGAGCGTCATGATGCTGATTGTATTGCTCGCTGGCATGGGCTATCCAGCCGATCAATCTTCCGACACCGGCCAGTGCGATCTCCTGCCGGTGCAACCCAAGCTTTCTGCCGATGAAGCTCACCAGGAGAATGAACTCCGGTGGGTAGGCGACGAGTTCCGAGGCGACGGAAAAAGCTTTCTGTAGCTTTGCAAATTCACTGTCGCCCTCGAAGGCGGCGGTCAACGCCTTCATCAGGTTGGTCGCGCGTGGGTCCCTGATTGAGTGGACATTAGGTCCAAACCCTATGATGTGCCCCTCCTGGCTGTAGCGTTGCAAGATCGGTTGGGTGGGATCTGCGGCTGTACATATTTCCTCGATCATTCTGCTGGCGGCTTCGTTTCTGCCATAGGCGATCTTATGCCCCCTGGCGGCCGCGAGTCCTGCGATCGCCGCGTAATAGGGTGTGGCGCCGGTCGTTGCCGCAACGCGAACGCTGTGAGTGGCGTGGTCCAGTTCATGATCGACGCTGAGGATCAGAAGGCGCCTGATCAGATCGGCATGGGCCGGCGGGGCTCCGCAGGCCTGGGTAATAAATTCGTGCAAGGGCTGCGTGCTTGGCTGGGTCGCACCCACGACCAGCGCGGCGAACCATCTCACGACATCGGCGCCGGTGCGTGCATAGCTGTCGATGGAAAGATCGAAGGCTTTGGGGTTCTCCCTTTGCACCAGAGGGAAAAGCGCAATGGCCTTTTCCGGCGCTGACATATGCTCATAGATCTTCAGCAATTTGGCGCTATCCTTCGGTGCGCGAGGTAGCGACGGTCCGAACGCCGATGGCACCTGCCACATCAATCCGGCGACCTCCTCAACCGTGGCGTGGTCGGCGAGCTCGACGACGTCGTGCCCCCTGTAGAAGAGCCCGTCATCGGTGATCAAGGTAATGGCGCTGTCCGATGACGACGAGCGCTTTGCAGCGTGTCCCGCGGGGCTTTTCACCAAGCGCTGGATGTCTTCGGCCCAATAGCGCCGCTTGGGCGTATTGGCGATCTTGACGGACCGAATGTTCTTGCGGCTGACGTAGGCATAAAGCGTTGGCAGGCTGACCCCCAGCATTCCAGCCGCTTCTTCTGCCGAAAGGTAAAGGTCTTCTTGATCAGGCATGATGGATCCGAACAGGTTGATGGCGGTTTGTACATATTCATTAAATATACCCGCCTTGCGTCAATGTCCACCAGGATATCCATTTCGCCGTGTTTTCGATGGGGGGAACAATAGCCGGTCTACCAGGAGGGTCCAACGGAGGCGGGAATCAAAAATCTGCCTCGTGTCGCTTCGATGCCGTACCACCGGCACATTTGCCCCAGCATTTGCTGGATGTTGACGAAAAAAATCAAGATTTACAGTGTTTTCTCCCCTATGTAGATTCTTCGGGAGTGGCCGGTCGTTCACATTGATTTGCTACGACATTGATAAAAAAAACAAGAAAAGGTGATAGGCATGGCTTGGTTAGGTTTCGCAATGGTCATCACGTTTATGGCGTTGATCATCAGCAAGCGACTTTCTGCTGTGACGGCGCTCATCCTCATCCCGATTGCTTTCGGCCTGGCCAGCGGTGCAGGACCGGAGCTGGGCGGCATGGTGATGGACGGCGTCCAGCAAGTAGCGCCAACGGCACTGATGTTGATGTTTGCAATCCTGTATTTCGCAATCATGTTCGACGCGGGGCTGTTCGAGCCCGCGGTTCGCCGGATCTTGCGTTATGTGGGAAATGACCCCCTTCGGGTGGTGCTCGGCACCGCTTTGCTGTCGTCGGTCATCTCTTTCGATGGGGATGGGGCAACGACGGTGCTGATCGTAACAACGGCGTTTTTGCCGCTCTACCTTCGCCTCGGGATAAATCCGCTGATCCTTGCGCTGATGCTTTTATTGACCAATACCGTTGTGAACATTATTCCCTGGGGTGGGCCGGTAGCGCGGGCGGCCAGTGCTCTGCATCTGGATGTGAGTGAAATTTTCCTGGGGCTTGTCCCCGCCATGTTTGCAGGCCTTGCCTACGCGTTCGTCGTCGCTGTGTGGATAGGCCGAAAAGAGCGGCGTCGCTTGGGGTGGACGCCTGTTGCAAAGGGGACCGCCTCAGAAGAACCGCCTTTGCCCATTATTGAATCAGCCACGCACAAACCAAAGCTGTTTTGGGTGAACCTGGCACTCACGGCTGCGCTGATGTACGCCATGGGAACAGGATTGGCGCCTTTGCCTTTGGTGATGATGGTTGGTTTTTCCCTGGCGTTGCTGATCAACTATCCGCGCTTGGCGGAACAGAAGGCGAGAATCGCAGCGCATTCTGAGAGTGTGTTAACGGTCATTGCTCTGATATTCGCTTCAGGGGTCTTCACGGGCATTCTTTCCGGCACGGGAATGGTCGATGGGATGTCGGCGCGGATCGTGCAGATGGTTCCTGACGGTAGCGGACAGTACTTCAGTATTATTACCGCCCTTGTGGCCTTGCCTCTTAATTTCCTGCTTTCCAATGACGCGTTCTTCTTTGGGATCTTGCCAGTGCTTGGCGCGGCGGGCGCCGAATATGGCATTGACCCGATGCACATCGCCCGCGCCTCGGTGCTGGGGCAACCGGTTCACGCATTAAGTCCACTCGTTGCCGCTGTTTATCTCATCAGTGGGATTATCCAGCGGGACATGGGGGAGATGCAAAGATACTGCTTGCTGTGGGCAATCGGCAGCAGCCTCACGCTCATTGCAACGGCCATCGTTACAAGAGCAATTATTTAAAGATTCACCTGTACGCCCGCACTGCTTATTTGAAGCAGTGCCAGCTCACGCCTGCTCATTGAGAAAATAAAAATAATAATTGAGGTGATCATGAAATCGACTAAAGCCGTCGCAACGACTTATCTTGCTACGCTGTTGGCATCGGGCAGTTGTTTCTCCGCAAGTATTAGCTATCCGGATAGATTTCAGCATGAAGGCAAGTTGAATGCTTATCTCCGATCTGCGTATATCAATACTCGAATATCCAACGATCTGATTGAGGATAACTTCGGTGGGTTTTCGACCGGTTCCGAGTTGGGTGGGCTAGGGGTCGGCGCGATCCTGGACTACAACTCTAACTACTGGGGCGGCGTCGTTGGCTTTGATGCGTCCCTGTACGGAGTGGCCATGATTGATTCCGAGCAGGACAGCCGTGACCTGTTCGATAATGACGACGGTTCTAACGGTGGTTTTGCAAAAATCGGGCAAAGTTACTTGAAGTTGCGCCACGTCGGCGAGGGATGGAACGCGGATTCGCAAATAGGTCGAGGCCGATTTGACGCCGGCACCCTGGTCAGCAATGACACGCGACTCGTGCCAGGTTCCTATCAGGGCGCGCGTGCCCATTTCAACTTGACTGACATGGGCATCGGGCCGTTGCCCGGAACGATGGCTTTCGAAGCGGCTTACATCGATCGAAGTTCTCCCCGGGACAGGCAGGCGTTCGGAAAGCTGCTCAGCCAGTCGGGTGAGGAAATAAGCAACGTCTACACCTATGGGGTCAACTACGATCTAAAGGCCGTTGAGTTGAGCTATGCCCGTGGTGTGTCAAAGGACTTCAATGAAAATACCCGTTATGGCTTGACCCTGCAGGCACCTATCGGTGAAACGGCAGGGGTCATTTTAGACACCCAGTATTATCGGTTCCAGAAAGCCGGACGATTGTGGGAGCAAGATTGGTCCGCCGGTGATGCGGCCTATGATAAAGAGGCTACGTGGTTAAACGTCAATCTCGGTCTATTGCTTGATAAGTTGCGCCTGGGTGTTTCCTTCTCCGAAACAAAAGCCGAGCTGAGCAATGGCAACCTTGGCTATGCCTACTTTGATCATGCAGATAATGTGGATGGAAGAATGGATGCGTGGACCCGTTCCGGCAACGATTTCAACAATCATGGTGAAAGAACCTGGCAAGTAGGCGCCGAGTACGACCTGAGCGGTATTTCACTCCTCGGGGCATCATTGGATGGGTTTAAAGTCATGGCGCTCTATAAGCAAGGAAACTTTGACGCCGTGAACCCTTTCAGTGGCCAGAAAACGGATGTGTGGGAAAGGCAAAACGAATACCGCGTTTATTATCGGTTCGATGAAAAAGAATACGCCGGCCTGTCCGTGGGACTGATTTATATCGATTACCGAATCGACCAGGACTTCGTTGCGCTTGTTTCCGCCCAACCCAATAACGTGGTCAATGGCTCAGAAGCCCGGGTGTACCTGGATTATGCGTTTTGAGCGGAGTGTGTTCATGGAATACGGGTTATTCAAACCCTGTCGAGAGGTGTGCGATGCCTAGATTTCGTCATCGGGTCGTGGTCACTCAGCGTTTTTTTGATTCGGCGACCATTGATTTCCTCACGCATTGCGGTTGCGAAGTCATCCTCGCAGAACTTGCGCCGGGCGTTGCGGACGGAAGTTTAAATGAGCGTCAGTTGATCGACCTCTTGGTCGACGCTGACGGGTGGATTTTAGGGCACGCAAATGTGACCGCCAGCCTGCTCGGCGCGCTCCCTCGGCTCAAAGTGATCTCCCGTCGTGGCGTGGGCTATGAGCGCATCGATACGGCAGCGGTGGAGGCGGCCGGCAAGGTCGCCACGATCGCCGTCGGTGGCAATGATGCAAGCGTTGCTGACCATACGATTGCGCTGATGCTCGCGGTGTGCCGCAAGCTGAAACAGTGTCAGGCGGGCCTGGCTGCCAATGATTGGAGCATTCCGTTGGGCGGTGACCTGTATCGCAAAACGGTCGGCATCGTCGGGTTGGGCAGAATCGGTAAAGGCGTCTTGCTGCGTCTCGCCGGGTTCGAAGTCAAACCGCTGATTTATGCCCCCCGTCCAGACAGTTCGGAAAAATCCAACGGGGGGCAAAGCTGCTTCGTAGACCTGGAAACCCTGTTTCAGGAAAGTGATTTTATTACGCTTCATGCCCCCCTTAACCCGCACACCCGGGGAATGATTGACAGCCGCGCTTTGCAGTCAATGAAAGCTTCTGCGGTACTTATCAATACCGCCCGAGGTGGGCTGGTGCGCGACGCGGATCTGCTGCAAGCCCTGCAACAGGAAGCGATCGCGGGAGCGGGACTCGATGTGTTCGAAAGCGAGTCCGATCCTTCGCTGTCGGCAGTGACAGAGCAGCTCATCCAACTGCCCAACGTGGTTGTGACCCCCCATGCCGGCGCCTCTACGGTGGAAGGCTTGAATCGCACCAATCTAATTGCAGCCCAGTGTGTGGTGGCGGTTCTGGAAGGCCGTAGCCCGCCTGAGCACTGTGTCATTGCAGACGGACGTCGACAGACCGTTCCAAAGGAAAATATATGAACGCCAAGATCAAGGTACTTACGCCAACGGGTGCAATCGGCACTGGATTTCCAAGGGAGGCGTTTGAGAAAGCGCTTCTGGAATGTCCCGATGTGATTGCAATGGATGCCGGGTCCACCGACTCGGGCCCTCACTATCTCGGGACCGGCGCGACAAAGTCCTCCGCTTCGATATTGCGCGCAGAGCTTCGGGTCTTCATGCAGGCCCGGGAGAAGCTGGGGATCCCGCTAATCATCGGCAGTTGTGGGACCTGTGGTTCCGACGCCGGTGTCGATTTGATGCGCGGGCTCTGTGAGGAGGTTGCCGCAGAGTTGGGGCAGACCGTACGTATTGCGGGTATCTACAGCGAGCAGCCAGCAAGCGTTGTGAAAACAGCGTTATGGGAGAAACGGATCAAACCGTTGCAGCTTGATTTTATTGATGATGCCCTGGTGGATCGCTGTTCCCGAATCGTCGCTCTCATGGGCGTGGAGCCGTTCATTCATGCGCTCGAGGAAGGCGCGGATATTATCCTGGCCGGCCGCTCCACGGACACCGCCATCATGGCCTCGCTACCGATCATGCGAGGGGGGCATCAAGGGGCCGCCTGGCACGCCGGAAAGATTTTAGAGTGCGGCGCGTCCTGCACCACCACACCCGCCCAGGCCGTGGTCATGGCAACCATTGACGAAACGGGGTTCACCATTGAGGCGATCGGCGAGGGTGCCCGGCTGACGCCTCGATCGGTGATGGCTCATATGCTCTATGAGAACAGCAATCCCTACGTGCTCGTCGAGCCCGGTGGTGTGCTGAATGTCGAGGGGGCTGTCTACACCGCCATCGACGAACGAACCGTGCGGGTAGAAGGCTCGATCTGGCAACCCAGTGAAGACTACACCGTCAAGCTGGAAGGTGCGGCGCCTTGCGGGTTTCAATCGGTTGTCATGAGTATTGTCCGGGACACCGAATACCTTGAGCGCTTCGATGAATGGCTGGCCTGTCTCGATGCAGTGATGCGCCAGCGAATAGAAAAACATCTGAACATCGGATCGGGCGACTACGACCTGCAGTTTCGTGCGATTGGCAGGAACGCGGCATTGGGTGAATTTGAATCGCGATCCGCCACCCCAGTGGAAATAGGCGTCATGGCCATGGCGACTTCCGCGACGGCCGAGCGCACGAAAGACATCGTCGCTTTGCTCAATCCTTACCTGCTGCACTTCCCGTTGCCAGGTGACAAAGACCTGCCGACCCATGCGTTCCCTTTCTCTCCGGCCTCGATGGATCGCGGGGTGGTCTATGAGTTCGTGCTCAGCCATGTGATGGTCGTGGCGAATCCGTTGGCACCTTTTCGATTTGACATGAAAACCATTGAGGCAGCGTGAAATGAATACCATGGAAGCACTTGGCTACGAAATCCGCTCCAAGAACGCCGGGCCCTTTTCTTTGACCATTGATGTGTTTTGTCAGGACTCGGACGTTTTTGCCCGGCTGGCTGCCGAACCGAAACTGCAAGCGCCGGCCATTGCTCAGCTCTTTCGCCGGAGCGTCGAATCGATCAGCGTGTTTCGGATTGAGGCTCTGAATGTCATCAAGATCAGCCTGCCGCGCCCTGTGATACAGGGGGCGCTTCAGGATCGTGATATGCATGGCGCGCAATGGGCCTTCATGGTGAGGGACGCACTCCTCGCAGCCGAACAATCATCAGCCTGAGCCCGGCATCAAGGCCGGTGCCAAATGGCGCCGTCATTCAACGCGGCGCCAGACAACAGATAATCAGGGGGGACGATGTCCAGGCTCGGTGGGAAGTGCGAAAACCCGAAAGTGGGCGGCGAGGGGAACGACGGTGTGCTCGTCGATCCGAATGAGGTTCATCCAGACTTGGTTGGCGTCGCGGGTACGTTACGTCAATTGGGTCTGCTCCCTGTGGTCGAAGGGGAGATCCACAAGGTTCGCGCTCAGTTGGAACGAATTGGCGCATGGGCGTCGCGACCCAGCGTGCCTCTGTCCTACGAGCGCATGTTGGAGTTTTCGGTCAATTGTCGGGTTGTTCCGTGCAAGCTGTATTGGCCGGAGGACGATGACACGCCGTGGCTGATGTTCTATTGCCACGGCGGAGGATTCCGGCACGGAACGCTCGCCGATTGGGACGCTCCTCTACGTCAGTGGGTGCGTGACAGCGGTATGGCGGTGTTGTCCATCGGCTATGCCCTCTCGCCGGAATACCGTTTTCCGGTGGCGTTTAACGAGGTGGTGTCGATTGTCAGCAGGGTCATCAACCTGGGGGTCATCACTCATTGTCCGGTGCGCGGTTATGCCCTGGGTGGAGACTCGGCGGGCGCCAACCTGGCCCTGGGTACCGCCCTTGCCCTGCGCGACGCCGGACTGGATGCGCTGCGACAGTTGATGCTGTTTTACGGCTCCTATTCTCGACGTGTTTCTTCCGATTCGTGGCAGAGACTGGGTGGATATGGAGGGCAGAGCTTGTCTGCCAAAACGATGAGCGCCTACTGGGCGAGCTACCTGGCTGAGGATGAAGATGACTGGCGCGTGCAGCCGATCACCGCAGACTTGACGGGACTTCCGCCTGTGCGCCTGATCGTCGGAAGCCTAGATCCGTTGTACGACGAGAACTGTGAGCTGGCGGATAAATTGCGGGCTGCCGGTGTGGCTACGAGCCTGGAAATCCTGGCGAACATGACCCACGGTTTCATGCGATTCAACGAAGTTGCACCGGTCGTACGGGATGTGATTTTTGCGCAAGCCACTGCGTTGCGTAAGGCACTCGCGTAGATCGCTGTCCGGCCAATCAACCTGACTCTGAACATTGACCCCCGTGGCCCCAGGTTTTGGTCTGGCGCCTTCTTCATCATGAGGCGAACGCTAAATGCTGATTTTTCGAGCCCTTGCTTCTTCACTTCTCACACGGATTTGTCTTGGGGGCATCGTTACCCTTGCGTTCAACGCAATGGCTGCCGGTGAACTCCCGGTCGGTCGTGCCGCCGGTGATATGGATCTTTCTCCGTTTTATCGCTGGCAGGATCCAATGCCCACTGCGCCCGGTGTTTTGCTGAGGAGCGAAACGCTGAAGCCGCAGGAGAGGGTGCCCGCGGCGGCGCAAACTATCCGCATGCTCTACAGTTCCACGGACCAGCGCTGGAACTCAGGTCAGGTGCCTGTCAGCGGCACGCTGTTTCTGCCGAGCGGTCCTGCTCCGGCTGAAGGTTGGCCACTCTTGGCCTGGGCGCACGGTACGCTGGGGATCGCCGACATATGCGCGCCCTCGTGGACCGGGTTCAGAGCACGTGACGCTGCGTACCTCAATCGTTGGCTGGAGCGCGGATTCGCCGTCGTGGCAACGGATTATCAAGGCCTGGGAGGTCCGGGGCCTCACCCGTATACGGTCTGGCAGGCAGAAGGAAGCTCCGTCCTGGATGCGGTTCGTGCCGCCCGCGCACGCAAGCCTGGTGTCATTTCCAACCGCACGATCCTGGCAGGGCAGTCCCAGGGAGGAGGCGCTGCTCTGGGCGCGTCAATACTCGCCGCCAGCTATGCACCGGAGCTCAAGATCCTTGGCGCGGTCATCACGGCGCCCAACAGCACATTCCCCGCCGGGCCCATCGCGCTAGAGGCGCGCCATTCCAACACCGTGTTCCTGTCATTGGCGACGGGCGGCTTACGCGAAAACGCGCCCCGAATTGATGACTTGCTGACACCTGCAGGGCTTGAGCTTCTCGACGTTGCCCGGCAAAGCTGTACGCGGGAAATTGCCCTCAAATCGCGGGAGCTGAAAATCAGTTCATTTTCGCAACTGCTGACCATCAGTGCGCAATCGTTGAGCGCTCTGCGCACTCCCACCACCGATATGCCCCAGGCAACGATTGCTTTTCCATTGCTGATTGCCACCGGCCAGGCGGATGAGACCATCACTCCGGTACGACAGTATGCGGTTGTGGCGGCACTGTGCGCTGCTGGAAACCAGGTTACCTGGCAGCGCTATGAAGGACTGGGGCATGACGGGGTGATGCATGGCTCGTTGAATGAAGCGTTTGCGTTTGCACGTTCCCAACTCGAGGGGCAGCGCTATGACTCGAACTGCGCCACGATCCAGAAACCTGGAGCACCGGGTGAAAGGGATCCCAGCGCTCCCTTTAACGATGATTGAACAAGGGGGAGCCCTTTGCGCATCGTCTCACCGCAATCCGTTATCGACTGTCAGCCGATGCCGGTCGATAAGCGCTGCGCAGCCGTCAAAGTTCACGACCCAGAATGCGATCCAGTGAATGACGACCGCCCCCTTTGAAGGAGATATACGTGAAAAGAAAGCCCATTAATACCGGGTATTCGATGCCTCGGTCTATCCAGGGCCAGTTCGGGCCAAGGATGTAAGCGATCGCCGCCATCTGTATGGCCATCGCCACCGCCAATGGCCGGGTCGCCAATCCTAGCGCCAGCAGCAACCCACCCAAACCTTCAAGCCAGGCAACGAACAGGCCCAATAGCTGGGGGAATGGCAAATGCAGCACGTTTTCGATCAGGTGAATCGAACCGGCCATGGGATCGGCCATCGACCCGTGTGAAGTTCCCAAGAGCTTGGGCAAGCCATGGGTCACCATGATGATGCCCAGGCATAACCTGAGCATTGCATAAGCCAGAGGCTCGCCTGATTGGTAAAAAATACCCAGGGCCGGGAGGAGCAGCTTCGAGGGCTGTTCAGCATGGGGAGCATGAGAGGTCGGTTTCATCTGAATGATGTCCTGGGGTGGTTTTATCAAAAGGCTGACGAGAAGATTGTGGTGTCTTCCTGTCGATGGATAAATCGACCGGGCTGCAATGACAATTCAGCTCCCATGAACAATCGGCGCACCGTGTCCCCCTTGCGCCGTCGTAAAAGTAATACTGATTGCTTCGAAGGGCTGGATTAGTCAGGTATCGCAGGTAAGACTGTTCATCCCTCACCCATAAAAAAGGCGTCAACGATGGACAAATTCGATGCCTTGCAACTGTTCATCCGCATCATCGAGCAAGGCAGCTTTACTCGTGCAGCCAATGGTCTGGATATCCCGCGGGCGACTGCGACGCTGGCCATCAAGCAACTGGAGCGCCAGCTCGGGGCGCGTCTGCTCGAGCGAACAACCCGGCAGGTTCGGCCGACACTCGACGGCCAGGCCTTCTATGAGCGGTGCAAGGCGGTGCTCGCCGATCTGGAGGATGCCGAGTCTTCACTCAGCACGGTCGTGGCGAATCCACGTGGCACCTTGCGTCTGGATTTGCACGGGAGCCATGCGACCCGGATCATCCTCCCGAACATCCAGGATTTTCATCGGCGCTATCCCGAAATCAATCTGGTCATCAGCTGCGGTGACCGGTTGGTGGACCTGGTCAGCGAAGGCGTCGATTGCGTGGTCCGTGCAGGTAATCCGCGTGATTCTTCGCTGGTGGCCAAGCGGCTGGCGTTGATGCCTGAAGTCGTCTGTGCCAGCCCCGGCTATCTGGCCGAACACGGCACGCCTATGTTTCCACAGCAGCTTGCTGAACATCAGGCCGTGGGCTTCTTTGCCAGCAACCACGACATACGTTACCCCTTCACCTTCGTCATTGACGGCCAAGTGGTCGAGCTGGAGCCGGGCGGCTGGATTTCAGTCAATGACGCCGAGTCTTACTGCTGCTGTGCGTTGAACGGCTGCGGACTGATCCAGGTGCCGCGCTTTCGCGTGGAGCAATACCTGGCGTCAGGGGCGTTGGTCGAGGTCCTCAGTGACTGGCCCAGTCCAGGACTGCCGATTTCGGTGCTGTATCCCTATCACCGCCAGCTCTCCCCACGACTCAAGGTGTTTGTCGAGTGGGTGAGCGCTCTTTATGTCGAACGTTTTGGCCCCCTGACCTGACGGCCTTCGCTTCATGCGCTGCTCGATGGACGCAACGGCAGGTCACGCAAGCGTTGACCCGTCAGCGCGAAAACCGCGTTGGCCACGGCCGCAGCGATAGGGGGCGTTGCCGGTTCGCCTACACCGCCAGGGCTCTCGGTGCTGGGCAGTACATGCGCCTCGATCTGCGGCATTTCGTTGATACGCAGCACCCGGTAATCGTGAAAGTTGGACTGTTGGACCCGGCCCTCCTTGATGCTCATCTGCCCGAACAACGCTGCACTGAGACCGAAGACAATAGCGCTTTCCATCTGTGCCTTGATGTTGTCAGGGTTGACTGGGATGCCGCAGTCGATCGCGCACACCACGCGATGTACGCGGATATTCCCACCTTCGATGGAAACCTCCACCGCTTGAGCACAGTAGCTGCCAAATGATTGATGCACGGCGAGGCCATGGCCGCGCCCCGGTGCCGGCGTGCGCCCCCAACCGAAGCGTTCGGCGGCAAGGTTCAACACGCCCAGGTGCCGTGGGTCCGATTCAAGCAGCAGGCGTCGATACGCCAATGGGTCCTGCCCGGCGGCGTGTGCCAGTTCATCCACCGCGCTCTCCATGACGAACGCGTTGTGGCTATGGCCAACGGAGCGCCAGTACCACACGGGAATGTTCGACCGGGGGGAGTGCGCTTCGACCCGATACGCCGGGCTGCGCATGATGTAGGGCGAGTCGCTCATGCCTTCGACAGACGTCGGATGAATGCCCGGCGCATCCGGAAATATCGACTGCCCCGCCGAGGTTTGCGACCAGGCCACCGGTCGCCCGTCCGACCCCAGGGCAACACGCAGGTGTTGTGCGAAGGCTGAACGGTAGTATCCACCTTGCATGTCATCCTCGCGGCTCCAGAGGGTTTTCACCGGCACGTTCACAGCCTTGGCGACCTCCACCGCTTCGGCAATGAAATCCTGCAACGCCCGCCTGCCAAAACCGCCGCCCAGGAAGGTGGTGTGAATACGTATTTGCTCAGGGGCAAGACCGGTGATCTTCGCGGCGGTTCGTTGATTGAACGTTTGCATCTGGCTGCCGACCCAGATGTCACAGCCGTCGTCGCTGAGCTTCACGGTGCAGTTGAGTGGCTCCATTGTGGCGTGCGCGAGGTAGGGCACGGTGTATGTCATCTCGATTATTTTTTGGCCCGTCTTCTGTGCTGACTCGACCTCGCCGTGTTGCGTGACGACCTGGCCCGCTGTGTGGGTCAGGGCGGTTAAATCCTGGCGTTGCTGATCGCTGTCGAGGATGACGGTGCCGCTTGCAGCCTCCCATTGCACTTGCAGCGCATCGCGCCCGCGCTTGGCCGCCCAGTAATGATCAGCGACGACCGCAATGCCGCTGGGGATCTGAACCACATGGCGTACGCCAGGCAGTGCCTTGGCCTGGGTCGCATCGAAGGTGCGGACCCTGCCGCCGAGCATCGGCGCCCGTGCAACCACGGCGCAGAGCAAGCCGTCGAACTGGATGTCGATGCCATACTTCGCGCGCCCGCTGATCTTTTCTGGCGAGTCCAGCCGTAAGGCGCCCTTGCCGATCAGCGTCCACGCCGCCGGATCTTTCAGGGGCAGCGTCGCCGGATCTGGCGACGGCAGCGTGGCGGCCTGTTCGGCCAGTTCACCATAGCGCAGACGGGTATTGCCGGCGATGACCTCGCCATGCTCTGTGCTCAATGAGCTGGGTGCCTGGCCGAGACGAATGGCCGCCGCCTGGATCAACAGCGTCCGCGCCATTGCGCCCGCCCGGCGATAACGCTCGAACTCATCACGAATGCTGGAAGAGCCGACCGTGCCCTGAAACCCCCGCCGGAGACTGGCATAGACGGCGGCGGCCGGCGCATGCTCGACCTTGAGTGTGCTCCAGTCAGCGTCCAGTTCTTCGGCGATGAGCAGGGTCAGGGTGGTCCAGACCCCCTGGCCCATTTCGGCATGAGCCAGCAAAATGGTGATGCTGTCATCCGGTGCTATGCGCAGGAAGGCATTGGGCGCGAATTCGGCGGACTCCAGGTCTTGCGCCATCAGGCGTTTGCCAGCGGGCACCGTGAAACCGACAATCAGGCCACTGCCAAGCACGGCACCAGACTTAAGAAAACTGCGACGAGAAGAGACAATCGTGGCATTCATTGCAGAGCACTCCCTGGCTGAAAGGTGGCTGATGGAATGGGGTCAGGCCTTGCTCAAGTCGGCGGCGCGGTGGATGGCCAAACGAATGCGCTGGTATGTGCCGCAGCGACAGATATTCCCGGCCATGGCCTGATCGATGTCGGCGTCGGTGGGGGCAGGGTTGCTTGTCAGCAATGCCGCGGCGGCCATGATCTGGCCGGACTGGCAATAGCCGCACTGGACGACATCCAGTTCGGTCCAGGCACGCTGAACCGGATGGCTGATATCGGCTGACAGGCCTTCGATGGTGGTGATCTTTTTACCGGCCAGGGCACCGACAGGCGTGATGCAACTGCGCTGGGGCGAGCCGTCGATATGCACGGTGCAGGCGCCGCATAAACCCATCCCGCAGCCGAACTTGGTACCGGTCATGTTCATCAGGTCTCGAACGACCCACAACAGCGGCATATCGTCGGGCGCATCCACCTCCAGTTCGCGTTCATTGACCTGTAGCTTCATCGTTGACTCCCAGTCTGCAAAGAGAAGATCCGTGGCGACATCGAAGACACTGATTGGCGAGGGACACCCTCGGGTTCAACCCGATCGATATCGGCAATGACTCGCGGGCTTTGTCGTCAATGGGATCGAGATGGAGCTTACAAGGCGGGTACGCTGGCGATAAAGCCAGCAGGTTTGAATGGTCTGTGCAGGACGCCATAACAATTTGGCGGACGCTGGAGTGCGCGCTGAGGCGCTTGCCTATCGGTGCGGTAGCCTCGGGCCGAGGCTGCCGGCCTGGGTTCTATTGAGCTTTTGCATAGCGTCGGTCGGACTTGCCGGCCTTGAGGATTGCCCCAGGCACCGGGTGGCCGACCAGCGTTGGCAGGGTGGCCGCCGCCGCCAGTAACTTGTCCAGGTCGACGCCGGTGTCCAGTCCCATGCGCTGGAACATGTGCACCAGATCCTCGCTGCAAATATTCCCGCTGGCACCCGGCGCATAGGGGCAGCCGCCCAGCCCACCGAGGGAGGCATCGAAACGATCGATGCCGGCCTCCAGCGCCGCCAGCGCATTGGCCAGCCCCATGCCTCGGGTGTTGTGAAAGTGCAGGGTAAACGGGGTGTGCGGCCAGCGCGCCAGGGCTTCACGGCAGATGCGCGCGACCTGTGCCGGATCGGCCATGCCTGTGGTGTCACACAAGGTTACGCCCTGCACGCCGATGTCCAGCAAGCGCTGGATCAGTCCATGGACCCGCGCTTCGGCGACCTGGCCTTCGAACGGGCAGCCGAAGGCGGTCGACAACGAGGCGTTGATGAACACGCCGCTTCCCTGGCTGACGGCGATGATCTGGCGGAACTGCTCGAGCGATTGCTCGGCCGTCATGCGCAGGTTGGCCACGCCATGGCTGTCGCTGGCCGACATCACCAGGTTGATCTCGTCAACCTCGCAGGCCAATGCCCGCTCACAGCCCTTCACATTGGGCACCAGCACGCTGTATTCCACCCCTGGCATGCGACGGATGCCGCGCATCACCTCTTCGGCATCGCGCAGGCTGGGAATCGCCTTGGGCGAGGTGAAGGAGGTGACTTCGATTTTCGCCAGGCCGGTTTGCGCCAGGCGATCGATCAGGGCGATCTTGTCTGCGCTGGGGATGAACTGGGCTTCGCTCTGGAAGCCGTCGCGGGTGACGACTTCCTGGATGTACAGGCGTTTGCTCATGGGGCGGTTCTCCGGGTGACGGTGAGGGGGCGCAAGCTTTTTTGCAGGCGCCTCCTTGTTCAGATGATGCCGCGCTCGCGCAGGCCGCGGACCTGTTCGCCGCTCAGGCCCAGACCGGCCAGCAGGTCGTCGGTGTGTTCGCCTAATTGTGGGCCGCCGGCGCCGAGACGCCCCGGGGTGCGGCTGAGTTTGGGCAGTACGCCCGGCACTTTCAGCGCGCCGGCGCTGGTCTGCACGGTCTCGATCATCTGGCGCGCAAGGTAGTGCGGGTCCTTGACGATATCGGCGGCGGTGTAGGGGAATCCGGCCGGCACCAACGCCTGATTCAGTGCCTCCAGGACCTGATCTCGATCGTGTTGCCGGGTCCATTCGGCGATGGCCGCATCGATACGCTCGGCGTGTTCGCCACGCCCGTCGTTATGCGCCAGGCGCGGGTCGTCGGCCAGATCCGGGCGGCCGATCAGTTGCATCAATCGTTTGTAAATACTGTCGCCGTTGCCGGCGATCAGTACGTATTGACCGTCGTTGCAGGGATAGGAGTTGGACGGCGTGATACCCGGCAGGGCGCTGCCGGCGGGCTCGCGAATATAACCACAGGCGTCGTACTCCGGCACCAGGCTTTCCATCATGGCAAACACCGATTCGTACAACGCCACGTCAATGAACTGGCCCATGCCGCTGGTGTGGCGCTCCTGCAAAGCAAGCAGCACGCCGATGACCCCATACAGGGAAGACAACGAATCGCCCAGGCTGATGCCGACCCGTACCGGGGCCTGACCCGGGTGACCGGTGAGGTGGCGCAGGCCGCCCATGGCCTCGCCGATGACACCGAAGCCGGGGCGGTCGCGATAGGGACCTGTCTGCCCGTAGCCGGAGATGCGCAGCATGATCAGGCGCGGGTTGATCTTCGACAGAGTGTCCCAGCCCAGCCCCCAACTTTCCAGCGTGCCGGGGCGAAAGTTCTCGACCAGTACATCGGCTTCGGCCACCAGCCGGCGGACAATCTCCTGACCTTCCGCTGCTTTCAGGTTAAGGGTCAACGACTGCTTGTTGCGCGATTGCACATGCCACCAGAGCGAGGTGCCATCCTTGAGCTTGCGCCACTTGCGCAGCGGGTCGCCAACACCCGGCGGCTCGATCTTGATCACCTGGGCACCAAATTCCCCGAGCATCTTGCTGGCGAACGGGCCGGCGATCAGTTGGCCCATCTCCAGGACCTTCAGGCCTTGCAGCGCCATGCTGCTTACGTGTTGTTCTGTCATGTCTGCACCTTCGGGTCGTGCGCTGTTCTTTGTCAGGCAGGATGGCTCAGGCCCTGAAGCTGAACAATTGATCAATGACCAAGCCAGGCTTCGTATCTTGCGAAGTACCACCTGTGAGAACCTTGAACCTGTTCTTTATCGTGCTGCACGTCGTGATACACGACTGACAGGAGGCCGCGCCTATGCGTCGTATCGATTTCGTCACCCTCAAGCTGTTCGTCGCCATCGCCGATGAGCGCAGTCTGACCAAGGCTGCCGAGCGCGAGCACCTGGCCCTGGCGGCGGTGAGCAAACGGGTCAGTGACCTGGAAAACCAGTTGGGTATCGCCTTGCTCTACCGCCAGCCCAAGGGTGTCGAACTGACGCCGGCCGGGCATGCCTTGCTGCATCACGCCCGCAATATGATGGACAACCTTGCGCAGTTGAACGCTGATCTCAGCGAGTTCAGCGAAGGGGTCAAGGGACATGTGCGCCTTCACGCCAATACCTCGGCGGTGATAGAGTTTTTACCCGAGGACCTCAGTGCTTTTACCCGGTTGCACCCGCAGGTCAAAATCGACCTGGAAGAGCGGGTCAGCAGCGAAGTCATTCGCGCGGTGCGCGAAGGGCTTACCGATATCGGCATTTTCGCCGGCCATGTGCCCGCCGACGAGCTGCAGGTATTCAACTACCGTCACGACCGTTTGGTGCTGGTCACCCCACGCGCGCATCCGCTGGCCGAGCGCAGCCGCATCAGCCTGCACGAAGCGGTCAGCTACGACTTCATCGGGTTGCAGCAGGACGCCTCGTTACACGGCCTGCTGCAGCAGGCTGCGCGTCATTTGGGCACGCCATTGCGCCTGCGGATCCAGGTGCGCAGCTTCGAAGCCATTTGCCGGATGATCCACACCGGCATGGGGATCGGCATCCTGCCGGAGCTTGCCGTGCGGACCTATTTGCCGGCGCTCGATGTGCAGGTCATTGCGCTGGACGATCCCTGGGCGCGTCGCGAGTTGAAGATTGCCGTGCGCAGCCTGGAAGCGCTGTCGATGACAGCACGCCAGATGCTTGAACACCTGATGAGCAGCGAGCAACGGGAAGCTTCCATGGTCGAGCCTTCGTGAACGCCGAAGGCAGCATTGTTCAAATATGAATTTCAGTCGCGCAGGGACGGGAGTTAGAGTCCAAACGGACTGAGGGGGATGCGTCCCCAACGCTCAAACAAAAACAATAGGAGCTCACCATGAAGTATCCATCCGTGCGTCGTGGCCTGACCGGGGTGCTTGCCAGCTTTGCCCTGGTCGGTGCGTTGTCTGTCCAGGCCGCCGAACCGATTCTGATCAAGTTCTCCCACATCACCGCCGACAGCACGCCGAAGGGGCAGGGCGCCCTGATGTTCAAGAAGTTGGTGGAGGAGCGCCTGCCGGGTAAAGTGCAAGTGCAGGTCTACTCCAATTCGTCGTTGTACGGCGATGGCAAGGAGATGGAAGCCCTGTTGCTCGGCGAGGTGCAGATGTTGGCGCCGGCACCTTCGAAACTGGAGCAATACACCAAGCAATTGCAGTTGTTCGACTTGATGTTCCTGTTCGATGACGTCGCGGCGGCGCAGCGCTTTCAGCAGTCGGACAAAGGCAAGGCGTTGCTCCGGTCAATGGAAGGCAAAGGCATCACCGGGCTGGCCTACTGGCTCAACGGCATGCGTCAATTGACCGCGAACAAACCGCTGGTCAAGCCAAGTGATGCCCGCGGGCAGAAGTTTCGCGTGCAGCCGTCTGACCTGCAGGCCGCGCAATACAGCGCGTTGCGCGCCGTGCCGCGCAAGATGGCTTTCGCTGAGATCTACCAGGGCCTGCAAACGGGTGTGGTGAATGCGCAGGACAACCCCTGGTCGAACATCTATTCCCAGAAATACTATGAAGTGCAGAAGTACATGACCGAGTCCAACCATGCCATCGGTAACTACTTGCTGATCGCCAACACCCAGTTCTGGAATGGCTTGCCGGTGGATGTGCGCGATGACCTGGAGCAGATCATCGATGAGGTCACCGTCGAAGTGAACAAGCAGGCCGAGGCACTCAATCAGCAGGCCAAGCAAGGCATCATCGATTCGGGCAAGAGCGAGATCATCAGCCTGACCCCGCAGCAACGTGATGCCTGGCGCGATGCCGTGCGTCCTGCCTGGAAAGCCTTCGAAGCCCAGATCGGGACTGAATTGATCGAAGCGGCCCAGGCGGCCAACCAATCCAACTGAAAGAGCCTCAGTGGCGGCCCGCGATTGACCTGGGCCCGCCGCACTGATCAGGTCCGAGCGGGCGGGCGAGCATTCATAGGTGCTATTCTGCGCAAAAAGCGGAATAAGCAGGGCGGTCATGACCCCAGAAAACACGTTTCGTGTTCAAACTCCTCTGCCGGAGGACCTTCGGGTTTTCCTGACCGTGATTCGCAAATCCAGTTTTGCCGGCGCTGCGGATGAGCTAGGGCTTTCACCTGCATTTGTGAGCAAACGGATTCGAGTGCTTGAACAAACCTTGCGCACGCGACTTTTGCATCGCACCACTCGGCGCATTGCGCTGACAGAAGCGGGGGAAAAAACTCGGCGCTGGGCGATGCGCTTTCTCGACGACATGGATGATTTCGTAGGCGAGCTCACCGAGATTCGCCAAGCCCCTCGAGGCCTGCTGCACATTTGCAGCAGCTTTGGTTTTGGCCGTAATCATGTCGCCCCTGCGATCGCAGAGCTGTCATCGATCTATCCAGAACTGGAGGTGCGGTTGGATGTGTTCGACCGCGTGGTAGACATCGTTGCCGAAGGCTTTGATCTGGAGATCCGGGTGGGTGACGACTTGCCGGGACATCACATCAGCCGCAAGCTGCTCAGTAACCAACGGGTGCTCTGTGCCACGCCGGATTATCTGGAGCGGCGAGGGGTCCCGATGACGCTCAAGGATCTTGCTCATCATGACTGTCTGGTCTTGAAGGAGCGGAACAACCCGTTCGGTGTTTGGCACTTGAATCACGCCCACCGTGATGAGGTCGTCCGGGTCAATGGCAGGCTGTCGTCGAACAGCGGAGAGATCGTACTGCAATGGGCATTGGCTGGGCGCGGGATTCTTCTGCGGTCGTTGTGGGATGTTCAGCCCCTGCTGGATCAAGGCAAGCTGGTCCGCGTGCTGCCCGACTACACCCAAAGCGCGAACGTCTGGGCGGTGTATCCGACCAGGCTGGCGGACTCGGCCAAACTTCGCGTTTGTGTGGAGTTTCTGGAGAACTCTCTGAAAAGGCTGCGGCTACCTGAGGCGTCCCAGCCCTGACGACGGCTTGGTCCGGCTGCGCAGGCCCGCGTGATGCAGGCCCTTGTTCGCTTGAGGCTCAGGCCAGCCAGGGGTTCGAACGATGGTGCCGTGCCTCGAAGTCGCGAATTCGTGACGTATGCTCAAGCGTTGTGCCAATCGCATCGAGACCTTCCAGCAGCGCTTTTTTGCGCAATGGATCGATCTCAAACCCAATCATCTTTCCGGTTTGAAGGTGAATCTGCTGGGCATGCAAATCGATCGTGATCTGCGAGTTTTCAGGTGACCCAACGAGATGGCTGATCTCCTGCTGTTCTGACTCCTTCACTTGAATGAGAAGAACACCATTGCGCTGGCAGTTGTCGTAGAAAATACCGGCGAAACTCGTGCCGATCAGTGCGCGTATACCCAATTGCTTCAGCCCCCAAACCGCGTGCTCGCGGCTGGAACCACAGCCGAAATTTGGCCCGGTGATCAGGAAACTGGCGTGATCCCAGGGAGCCTGATTGAGAATGAAGGCAGGATTAGGGGCGCCATCAACCAGGAAACGTAAGTCAAAAAAGACCCCGCGGTCCAGCCCATTGCGATCGATGCCCTTGAGAAACTGTTTGGGCATGATCACGTCGGTGTCTACATTCGCGGCGGGCAGCGGCGCGGCGGTACCGCGAACGATGGTGAATGGCTGCATTTCAGGTCTCCATGGACAGCTGGCGAACGTCGGTGAGGTGGCCGCAAATCGCTGCGGCGGCGACCATCGCCGGGCTCATGAGGTGAGTTCTTGCTCCGGCGCCCTGACGGCCCTCGAAATTACGGTTGGTACTGGAGGCGCAGCGATCGCCCGGTGACAGCACATCATCATTCATTGCCAGGCACATCGAGCAGCCGGACTGGCGCCATTCGAAGCCAGCATCCTTGAAGATCTGCGCCAGTCCCTCCGCTTGCGCCTGCTCACGCACCAGCGTGGAGCCCGGTACGATCATCGCGCGCACGCTCGCCGCTACTTTGCGGCCCCGAACGATGCGCGCGACATCACGCAGATCCTCGATGCGTGCATTGGTACAGGAGCCGATAAAGGCGTGACTGATCGGCACTCCCGCCAGTCGGGTTCCCGGCTCAAGGCCCATGTAGCGCAGTGCCCGCTGCAGGTCCTGGCGGCGGATCAGGTCGCTCTCCAAACGCGGATCCGGTACGCACTCACCAATCGGCGCGGCCTGGTCCGGGCTGGTTCCCCACGTCACCATCGGCTCCAATGCGCTGGCATCGAGTTCGACTTCCTTGTCGAAATGCGCTCCCGGGTCGGAATAAAGCGCTTTCCATTTTTCGACAGCCTGCTCCCATTGCGCCCCTTTGGGGGCCCGCGGCTTGTCTTTGAGATAGGCGTACACTTTTTCGTCCGGTGCCATGAAAGCACCACGGGCACCGGCCTCTACAGCCATGTTGCAGATGGTCATGCGCGCTTCGACGCTGAGGGACTCGATGGTGGGGCCGGAGAACTCGATGGCGTAGCCCGTCGCACCGGATGCGCCGATGTCGCGGATCAAGGCCATGATGATGTCTTTGGAGGTGACGCCTGCGCCCATCCGCCCGTGCACATTCACGCGCAGGGTCTTCAGACGTTTATAGACCAACGTCTGTGTGGCGAGCAGGTGTTCAATCTCCGAGGTGCCGATACCGAAACCAAAAGCGCCCAGCGCGCCATAGGTCGTTGTGTGGCTATCACCTGCGGCCACGACCATCCCGGGAAGAATGAAGCCTTGCTCAGGGGCAACCACGTGCTCAATGCCTTGTCGCTTGTCCAGGACATCGAACAGCTCGATTGCGAAGTCTCGACAGTTCTGCTCGAAGTAAGAAACCTGAAGCGCGCCACCCGCATCCGGCATGGTCGCAACGCGATCAGGCGTGGTCGGGTTGACATGATCGACCACGCCCAACGTCGATGACGGGCGCCATACCGTTCTGTTCGCTTCTCTCAAGCCGCTGAAGGCCTGGGGGCTGGTGTATTCATTGGCGACCTGGCGGTCGATGTAGAGCAACACATGGCCGTGGTCATCCAGCGTACAGACGGTGTGGGCATCTATATGCTTTTGGTAGAGCGTTCTGGGGCCTTTCATGACGGTTCTCGCGAGTGATCGGAAGGCGCGTCGGGAGGGCCTCACGATGCGCCGCGCTCGATGAGCAGTCATGCCAGCATAGGGAATGCGATTGCAGGTTCAATGGCTGAAAAGCCAATCATGGATTCACGATTCGTGTTTAATCTGCGCGGCGTTCAGCGATCGGATAGCGCCCGGCCTACCGCGGTTGCTATCCGGCGCTGACGGGGAAAGACCGGCCCAGTCCTTTTAATCCAGATCCTCAGCCCGATGCCGCTCCGGCACTTGGCTCGTTTCATCACCCCAGGTGCGGTTCACTCGTTGCCCACGGATCACCGCAGGCCGGTTGGCGATCTCCTCGGCCCAGCGTTGCACATGGGTGTATTCGTGGGCAGCCAGGAACTCGGCAGCCGAGTACACGTTGTCGCGAACCAATTGACCATACCAAGGCCAGACCGCGATATCGGCGATGGTGTAGCTGTCTGCGGCCAGGTATTGGCTTTCGCCAAGACGGCGATTCAGGACATCGAGCTGGCGTTTGGTTTCCATGGTGAAACGATTGATGGGGTATTCAAGTTTATCGGGCGCGTAAGCGTAGAAATGACCGAAGCCTCCGCCCAGATAGGGGGCTGCGCCCATCTGCCAGAACAGCCAGTTCAGGGTTTCGGTGCGCCCGGCCGGATCAGTGGGCAGGAAGGCGCCGAATTTTTCCGCCAGGTACAGCAGGATCGAACCGGACTCGAAAACCCGGATCGCTGGCTCCACGCTGCGATCAAGCAACGCTGGGATCTTTGAATTCGGGTTGATCTGGACAAAACCACTGGAGAACTGGTCGCCCTCGCCGATGCGAATCAGCCAGGCGTCATATTCGGCGCCGGTGTGCCCCAGCGCCAACAGCTCTTCCAGCAGGATGGTCACTTTCACGCCATTGGGCGTGGCCAGTGAGTACAGCTGCAACGGATGTTCGCCCACGGGCAATACTTTTTCATGGGTCGGCCCGGCGATAGGGCGGTTGATGTTGGCGAACTGGCCGCCAGACGGGGCGTTGTGTTTCCAGACTCTGGGCGGTACATAGGGCGCTTTGCTCATGGGAGGGGCCTCATTGCCGACGTTTAGTGACCGCGTGAACCGCGAAAAAAACTCTGGCTCAAGCCTGCCATAGGAAGGTCAGCGTCAGCAAATCACCCCGCGCGCAAGCACAGCATTAGCCTCACCGGCTAACGCTCTTGGGTCATGATCCGATCCACTTCGCCTGAAGCCTTGAGCTTCGCGAAAGCCTGTTGAGCCCGGGTGACGATCTCATCCGGGGTGCTCAGACTAAACGCCATGTGAACTCGGTGGGGTTGTTCATCCAGGGAAAAGACCTCTTGCAGGGAGGTGAAATCCACTTGGGCATCTTTGCTCATCAGGCGCGCAGTGTTCTCGGGCATTGGCAGCAACTGAATCTGCTGATTCAACAGCTTTTGAAAGTTATCGTGGTTGTCCGCCGATACCACCAGCCGGGTAAAGCCTTTCTGCTGCAGGTAAACCTGCTTGGCGTCATTTCGCACCACGCCTATGGTGTACTGCTTGGCGTCTTCAAGGCTGTCAACGGCGATGCCGTCACGTCCACGCAGCTTGTAAAGCTTGGTCGTCGCCCGATGTATTTCACCCACCCACTTGAACATCTGTTCACGGGCCGGAGTGCGATCGAGCGGGAAGATCATTACATTGGGTTCATGCAGTGCTTTTTCGTAAGCGCGTGCCCATGGGTACAGCAACATACGATAATCGCTGATCCCTGCGCCTTTTAAGGTTTCGTCGGCTATTCGAGTGCCCGGCCCGACGAGCGCGCCTTCACGCAGATAGGCGTATAACGAGTCTTCGGTCACGACTTCGATCGCCTCGGCGTGACTTTTCACGCTGATCAAGGCCAGGAGCAAGCACGAGCAGAGCTTCAGACGATAGTGCATACAAACCTCGCTGCACATGATGGTTTTATAAAGCGACGCAATTGCGCCCCTGGCGTTTGGCTCGGTACAGCGCCTGGTCGGCGCGTTGCAGCAGTTGATCGAAGTGGTCCATGGTTTTGGTGTCCAGCTCGGCGACGCCGATGCTCAGGGTGACAAAAGGGGAAACCGCTGAGCCGCCATGGGGCAGTTCAAGTTCAGCCAGGCTTTCACGAAACCGCTGGGCGGCCTCGCATGCCTGGCTGGCGTTGATATTGGGCAATACCACGACAAACTCCTCACCCCCCAGGCGAGCCGTCAGTTCGCCGGAGCGGCCGAAGACACTGCGCAGGGTTCCGGCGATCTGTTTCAAGCACTCGTCGCCCTTGATATGGCCGTAGGTGTCGTTGTAGATCTTGAAGAAATCCACATCGCACATCAGTACGGCTAGCGGGGTGTTGTGGCGGATCGCACGGCGGAATTCGACATCCTTCAGTTCATCGAAGTAACGACGGTTGGCCAAGCCGGTCAAGGCATCGTGACGCGACAGCGCTTCGAGGGCCTGGTTGGCGGCCTTGAGCTCCGAGGTGCGCGCCTCGACCAGTTCGGCCAACTGGTCGCGACTGGCTGCAAGGGCCAGTTCGTCCGAGTGCTGGCGTTCCAAATGGGCGTGGAGGTTGTCTTGCAGTGCATTGACTTTGAATTCGAGCAGGCTCAACTCGTCCTGGCGCTGGACCGAACGTTGCAGCTTGAGGTGGAAGTTGAGTGTTTGTGGTGAGAGTTTTCCCAGATGCCGGGCGATATGGACAACGTGTACGGTCACCAGACGGTTGAACATGGTCATGACCAGCCCGGCCAGCAGCAACGACTGGATCACCTGCGTGATGACGATGCTGCGGGCTTCGTCCCAGAGACGTTCCCAAAGCAGGTTGTTATCGCCCTCGATGGTCAGTTCACCGACCTTTTCGTTGGCGCCAAGATAGGGCTGCGCGACGAGCTGACGATGCAGCACCGGCGCCACGCTGGATGGATTGCTGGCATATCGATTGAACTCGATGATTTCTGGCGACTGTCCGGGTCGCAGGATATTGAGTACCACGCGTCCCACCGGCGCCGCATTCGCGACGCTGGTGATCTGCTTGTCCAGCGACTCACGGTCCATTTCCCAAATGGCATGGGCCAAGGTGTTCTGGAACACCTGGTCGATCAGGAGCAGCTCCGAATTCATCTGCGCCAGATTGTTTTCCCAGGCCTGCCAGGTACGCAGCGTGACCATCGCCAAGGTAAAGCACAGGCAGAACACCAGCGTGGCCAAAACCAGACGCCGTCCCAATGAGCTGAATGTTCTGGTCTTTGGCGGGTGAAGGGGGACCGTTCGAAAATCGTCGGCCATGTCATAACCACTTGCGCATGATGGCGTCGTAAACGCCATTGCGGCGGATGGTCTCCAGGCCTGAGCGGAATTTCTCGACCGTCGCGGCCGGCGTCTTGCGACTGAACGCCATGCTCAAGCCATCCTGACTGCTCAATTCGGGAAGCGGCAGTGAGCGGATCAACACTTTATCCGGGTCTTCCCCATTCTGGCGGGTCAGGTACAGCGCATTGAGCTCGTTGGAAATCCATAGCTCCACGTGATCGACCTTGAGCTTGCGGTAGTTGTGTTCGTACTTGTTGCTCGACTGAAGGTCTTTCCCAATGCGGAAACCCTTTGACACCAGGTATTGCTCACCCACGTCCTGATTGACGGTGGCAATCTGGTGACCGTGTGCATCGTCCAGCGAGTTGAGTTTTACCGGGCGCTCAGCCAGCGAGTACATGTACCACTGGGTTGGGGCGATGGCCCCGACCCACTGGAAAAGTGATTCGCGCGCAGGCGTTCGAACGATTGAATAGATCAATACGTTACTTTCATTGAGCGCCAGTTCGTAGGCCCGCGCCCAAGGCATGGGCTGGATGGACGCCTCTACGCCGACCTCCTTGAGCACTGCCTGGACCACCTCGGTGCTCATACCGGTCACTCGCCCGTTCTGCGTCATGTTATAGGGCGGCAGTTCTTCCGTAACGATGCGCAGCGCAGTCTCTGCGGCGGCGTTTGGCAGGGTTGCGCTTGCACCCAGGAACATCAGGACGCAGCACATCAGCAGACGGTTAAACGGAAAAATCATCGAGAGTGACCCTATGCAACCGGCAGAGGCGGCGAGGCCTGGGGACCGTCGTCACAAGGGTTATCGGCAAGGCTGGCGGGCGCTTGAGCGTCAGTCGTCGAAACCGCGGCGCCAGTGTACGGGGAGGTCGGCCCTGGTCAGGGGGAAACGGCAGAGGGGCAAGTCGGGGCAGGACTTTGCAGTGCCTGCCCGGTTGCCTCGCCGTTCGTTATCCGAGAATGGCGTTGAACAGCAACAGCGTGAGCAGGGAGGTGAACCAACCGATCGTGGTCGGAACCGACCAGGTCAGCATCTGGTGCTTGGCGTTGGTGACCCCGAGCATGCGGTTGACTACCCAGAAATAGCTGTCGTTGAAGTAGCCAAAGACCATCGAACCAATGGCCGCCGCCTGGGCGGCGAAGACCATGTTAACGTCGGGAATCGAGGCCAGGATCGGCGCGGAAATCGAGGCGCCGGTGATCATCGCGACGGTGCCGCTGCCCTGGATCAGGCGCACCAGCGAAGCGATCACGAAGGGGATCAACACCGCCGGCAGCGGCAAGGTGGCGACCCATTCGCCCATGTACTGGCCCGCACCGCTGTCGCGCAACACGGCACCCAATGCACCACCGGCGCCAGTGACCAGCAGGATGATGCCGGCGCTTTCCACGCCTTTCTCCATATGCGCGATGACTTCCTCACGCGGGCGCCGCGGCACCAGGCCATACAGTGCTGCCACGACCCCGAGGCCGACGGCAATGACCGGGTTGCCGACAAACGCGATGGTCTGGCCGAACAGGCTCTGGGTCAGGGTGCTGTCACCGTTGAGTTTGCCGAGGGCCACGACCAGGGTGTTGGCGAAGATCAGCAGGATGGGCAGCACGATCGGCAGCATCGACAGCCACAGCGGCGGCAGCTCGGCCTCGCGGGCATCGGCGCGTTCGAGCACTTCGCGGTAGGCGGTGGCGGGTTCGACCGGTTGCTGGCCGCTTTGCGCGATCATCGCCTCGATACGCGGGCCCATGAAGCGCGCGTAGGCCACCAGCACGAAGGTGCCGGGAATGGTGAACACCACGCCCCAGAAAATCATCAAGCCCACATCGATATTGAAGATCCCGGCAATCCCCAGCGGCCCTGGCGTCGGCGGAACCGCATGGTGGGTCAGCATCAGGCCGCTGGCCAGGGCAATACCCAGGGTCAGCATCGATTTGCCGCTGTTGCGTGCCAGCGCACGGACCAACGGGTTGAGGATGACGAACGCCGAGTCGCAGAAGATCGGCACCGAGACGATGTAGCCGGTCACCATCATCGCCCACTCTTCGCGTTTGTTGCCCAGCCAACGCACGAAGGTATAGGCCATCCGCTCGGCGGCGCCGGAGACTTCCAGCAGGCGACCCATCATCACACCGAAACCGATGACCAGGCCGATGGTCGACAGCGTGGCACCGAAACCGGTGGTGATGGATTTGACCAGCGCGTCCGGCGCCATGCCGCCGCCCAGGCCAGCGATCGAGGCGGCGATGATCAGCGCCAGCAGGGCGTGGATGCGGGTCTTGAGAACCAGCACGATGAGTATGACGATGGCCAGGACCAGGCTCACCATCAGCTGTGGACCGGCGATAGAAGTTGCGTCCATTGGGTAATCACTCTTGTTGTTATTGGATGGAACGACGGCACCGCCAGGGGCCGTCTGGGTCAGTGATTCATGCTGAGCTGGTGCGCCCTTACCACGCTGTCGAAGTCGGCATCACCGCGAAAGCCCAGTTGCAGCGGCCTTTGGATGTCGAAGTCGCCGGGCCAGCTGCAGACGATGCGCTGGATCCGCTCGTCCGGCTCAAAGCTGACCCGCGCGCGGGCCGCCTCGCCACCGACACGGGCGAGACTGTCGAGCATTTCGCTGACCTGCACGCTGATGCCGGGCAGGTTGAGGGTCCGACGCAGGCCAAGCGCCTGGCCGTCCAGGCGCGCGGCGTGGACCAGGTTGTCGACCACGGTCTGCGGCGAAGACAGCCACATCCGGGTATCCAGCGGTATCGGACAGTTGCTCGCCTCGCCGGCCAGGGGCTCGCGCAAGATGCCGCTGGCAAATGACGAGGCCGCTGCGTTGGGTTTGCCGGGGCGAACGGAAATGGTCGGCAGGCGACACACCCGGCCATCGATGAAGCCCTTGCGCGAGTAGTCGTTGATCAGCAGTTCGGCCATTGCCTTCTGCGCGCCATAGGACGATTGCGGCAGCGGTGCGAGTTCTTCGGGCACCTGCTCGGGCATCGGCCCGCCGAATACCGCCAGTGAGCTGGCGAACACGAAACGCGGTGCCTGGGCCTGGTGGCGGCAGGCTTCGAGCAGGGCGCGGGTCGCCTCGAAATTGACCCGCATGCCCAGGTCGAAATCGGCTTCGGCCTGGCCACTGACGATCGCGGCCAGGTGATAGACCAGGGAGGTCTCTGGACCGATCAGTGATTGGATAAAGGCCGGGTCACAGATGTCGCCCGTGTGCGACACCACACGCGGGTCATCGATGGGGCAGGGCGTCAGGTCGACTGAGACAAGGCTAGCGCCGGGGGGCAGCAGGTCGCTCGCAGTGGGCGCCAGCAGCGCTTCGATCAGGCGGGCGCCGAGAAAGCCAGCGCCGCCAGTTACCAGGATCTTCATGTATTGCACTCCGCTTAAGGAGAATATTCGGGGCAGCGTGCCGAACGCCCCGTATTCTTGTTATTTGATGAACCAGGTGACAAGCAGTTGTCATGTTGTATGATGAATTTAACGTGGACGCAACCGTTGCGTGTTTTCTTCTTGCTCACAGCGAGTGGCAGGGCAGCGCGACGATTGCCGGGAGAATCTGAGTGGACAGTCTGAACGACGTTACCCCCAAGCTGGCCGAACGGCTGGCCAAACGCCTGAGTGCGGCGGTCCATGAGGGCCAGTTGGCCGCCGGTAACCGCCTGCCCACCGAGCAGGCCTTGTGCGAGCAATACGGTGTCAGCCGCACGGTGGTGCGCGAGGCTATTTCGATGCTCAAGCGCGAGGGCATGCTCACTTCGCGCCAGGGCAGCGGCACCTTCGTCGTGCCCAATCCCAGTGTCGCGTTGCGCCTGTCTCCGCCCCAGGGCAACTTCGAGGCCGTGGTGGAAATCCTCGAGTTGCGCAGCGCGCTGGAGATCAAGGCCGCCGAACTGGCCGCGGCGCGGCGCACCAATGCGCAATTGCGGGCGATGCAAAACGCCTTGGCCGAGCTCGACGAAGCGGTCGAGCGGGGTGAAGACGGCGTGCGCGAAGACCTCGCCTTCCACCGTTCGGTGGTGGCCGCCACCGGCAACCAGCACTTTCTCGAAACCATCGATTTTCTGCACCAACTGTTGCAACAGGCGATCCGAGTGACCCGTTGCAATGAGGCGCGTAACAGCCAGTACATGCAGCAGGTCGACCAGGAGCACCACGCGCTGCTCGCCGCCATCGCCGCCGGTGACAGTGAGGCGGCACGTACCGCAGCCTCCTCGCACCTGCGTAACGCCGAAGTCCGCCTGCGTGAAGCGCGAAGCGAGGCCGACGCGTCCGGATAACAACCACAAGAGGATTCACCCGTGACAGCAATATCCAATATTGGTGTGGTCGGCCTGGGCTCCATGGGCCTGGGTATGGCGCGTTCCCTTTTACGTGCCGGTTTGCCCGTGTGGGGCTACGACATCCGCGAGGACGTGCGCCAGGCCTTCAGCGCCGAGGGCGGCCAGCCGGTCAGCGGCCTGAGTGACAGCGCGGCGCTCAGCGATCTGCTGTTCATCGTGGTGGTCAACGCCGCGCAGACCGAGCAACTGCTGTTCGGCGAGCAGGGAATTGCCGCGCGGCTGCGTCCGGGTTCCGTGGTCATCGCCTGTGCAACCATCTCGGCGGCGGCTGCGCGGCGCATCAGCGAGCGCTTGGCCGAGCACCAGGTGCTGATGCTCGATGCGCCGATTTCGGGCGGTGCGGTGCGTGCCGAGGCGGGCGAGTTGACCATTATGGCGTCGGGGCCGCAAGCGGCCTTCGAACGGGCGCAAACCGCACTTGCTGCGGTCGCCGCCAAGGTCTACCGGCTGGGTGAAGAGGCCGGGCAAGGCTCGCAGATCAAGCTGGTCAACCAGTTGCTCGCCGGGGTCCATATTGCCGCTGCGGCCGAAGCCATGGCCTATGGCATTCGCCAGGGCTGCGATCCCGAGGCGCTGTACGAGGTGATCAGTCACAGCGCCGGCAATTCCTGGATGTTCGAAAACCGCGTGCCGCATCTGCTGGCGGGTGATTATCGGCCGCGCTCGGCGGTGGATATTTTCGTCAAGGATCTGGGCCTGGTGCTCGACAGCGCCCAGGAGGCGGTCTTCCCGTTGCCGCTGACCGCCAGCGCCCACCAGATGTTCAAGCAAGCGTCGGCTTCCGGGCTGGGACGCGAGGACGATATCGCCGTGGTGAAGATATTCCCCGGTATCAGCCTGCCTGCCGCCGCCAACGAGGAGATTTGACCATGCCCCTGATCGGATGCATTGCCGACGACTTCACCGGAGCGACCGACCTGGCCAGCATGCTCGTGCGCGGCGGCGCCCGCACTGTGCAGACCATCGGCGTTCCACGTGGACCCTTGGCGCTGGGCGAAGCTGACGCGCTGGTGGTGGCGCTCAAGTCGCGCAACCTGGCGCCCGAGGAGGCAGTCGCACAGTCGCTGCAGGCGCTGGAGTGGTTGCGCCAGCAGGGCTGCCGACAGTTCTACTTCAAGTATTGCTCGACGTTCGACTCCACCGCCGAGGGCAATATCGGCCCGGTCAGCGATGCGCTGCTTCAAGCCCTGGGCAGCGACTTCACCGTGGCCTGTCCGGCCTTTCCGGAGAACCGCCGTAGCGTGTTCAACGGCTACCTGTTCGCCAATGACGTGCTGCTCAACGAAAGCGGGATGCAGGATCATCCACTCACGCCCATGCGCGATGCCAATCTGCTGCGCGTGTTGCAGCCGCAAACCCGCCACCCGGTCGGCCTGATCGACTACCGGACCCTGCGCGCGGGCGTCGAGGCGACCCGTCAGCGGATCGCCGCGTTGCGCGCTGAAGGCGTGGGCATCGCCGTCAGCGACGCTATTGATAATGAAGATTTGCAGGTGCTTGGCGCCGCCTGTGCCGACCTGCCGCTGGTTACGGCCGGGTCGGGGCTGGCGTTGGGTATGGCCCAGGATTGGCAGGCCAGAGGCTTGTTACAGGCCAATGGCGAGGCCAGTCGGCTGGAAGCCGGTTGGGGACGTCAGGCGATTCTCAGCGGTAGCTGTTCGCGAGCGACCCTCGGCCAGATCGAGCAGGCGGCAGCGGTCTATCCGGCCTTTCGTCTGGAGGCGGCCGAGCTGATGGCCCGCGGTGACGCCTTGGTGGCCGAGGCTCTGGCCTGGGCTGCCGGCTACCAGGGCCCGGTACTGATCTATGCCAGCAGCCCAGCCGACGAGGTTCGCCGGGTGCAACAACAGTTCGGCGCGCAGCAGGTCGGTGAACGCATTGAAGCGGCCCTGGCGGCGATTGCCCGTGCGCTGGTCGAACAGCAGGGCGTGGGTCAATTGCTGGTCGCCGGTGGTGAAACCTCCGGCGCAGTGGTCGGCGCGCTGGGCATCGAAGGTTTGCGCATCGGGCCGAGCATCGACCCCGGCGTGCCCTGGACCCAGACGCTCGGCCAGTCAGGGCGGCCGCTGACCCTGGCGCTCAAGTCCGGTAATTTCGGCAGCGCCGATTTCATGATCAAGGCCTGGGAGATGCTGACATGAAGGAAAGTCAACTGCGCGAAGAGATCGTCGAGATCGGCCGCTCACTCTACCTGCGTGGGCTCAGCCCCGGCTCCTCCGGCAATATCAGCGTGCGACTGGACGATGGCTGGCTGCTGACCCCGACCAATGCCTGTCTCGGTCGCCTGGACCCGGCGGACATCGCCAAGCTCGATTGGCAAGGTAACCACCTGGCCGGCAAACCCGCCTCCAAGGAAGCGTTCCTGCACCGTGCCGTCTATGAGGGCCGCGAAGATTCGGGTGCCATCGTGCATTTGCATTGCACGCACTCGGCGGCGGTGTCCTGCCTGGACTGTCTGGACGCTACGTCGTGCCTGCCACCGCTGACACCTTACTTCGTCATGCGCGTGGGCCGCTTGCCGCTGATTCCGTACCACCGGCCCGGTGATCCGCGGTTGGGCGAGGCGATTCGCGGACTGGTAGGGCAGCACAGTTCGGTGTTGCTGGCCAATCACGGGCCGGTCGTTTCCGGCAAGAGCCTGGAGGCGGCCACCTACGCCATCGAAGAACTCGAAGAAACCGCCAAGCTCTACCTGTTGCTGCGCCAGCAGCCGGTACGGTCGCTGGACGACGAACAAATCGACGAACTGCGCCAGACCTTCGGCGCCCAATGGTGACTGCAATGCCACGTTTCGCTGCCAACCTCAGCATGATGTTCAACGATGCACCCTTCCTCGATCGCTTCGGCCGGGCGGCCAAGGCCGGTTTCAAGGGCGTGGAATACCTGTTTCCTTATGAGTTCGCACCGGCCGAGCTGGCCGGGCGTTTGGCCGAGCACGGGCTTAGCCAAGTGCTGTTCAACTTGCCGCCGGGGGATTTTGCCGCGGGCGAGCGCGGTATCGCGGCGTTGCCGGGGCGCGAGGCGGAATTCCGCGAAAGTGTCGACCGCGCCATCGAATACGCCCACGCGCTGGGCTGCCCCAAACTGCACGCAATGGCCGGGCTGGTGAGTGACGAGAGCCAGCGTCCGCGCATGCGCGAGGTCTATCTGGAAAACCTGCGTTACGCCGCCCGACGTTTGGCCGAGCACCAACTGACACTGCTGATTGAGCCGATCAACACCCGCTCGATTCCGGGTTACTTCATCAATCGCCAGACCGAGGGCCATGCAATCCTGGCCGAACTGGGCGAGCCGAACCTGCGCGTGCAACTGGACCTGTTCCATGCACAAATCATGGAGGGCGATCTGATTGCCGGTTTCCAGCGCTTCCAGGCCGGCGTCGGGCATATCCAGATCGCCGGCGTGCCGGATCGGCACGAACCCGACCTGGGAGAAGTGAACTACCCGTACCTGTTCAAACTGCTCGACGAAGCCGGCTACGAGGGCTGGATCGGCTGCGAGTACAACCCCCGCGGTCTGACCGAGGATGGCCTGGGCTGGTTTGCGCCCTGGCGCTGAGCGGGGTCCGAAAAAACCGCATTCAATCTGTGTACACCGTCACCCGATTGCGCCCGGTTTTCTTCGATGTGTACAGCGCCTGGTCGGCCCGGGCGATCAGTTCGGCGTGGTCGGTCGCGGGTTGGCTCAGGTCCGCCACTCCCAGGCTGATGGTGAATCGGATGCTCTGGTCGTTGAACAGCACTTGCAGCTCCTCGACTGCATGGCGCAGGCGCTCGGCGAACATCCGGGCGCCGACCTTGTCGGTGTCCGACAGCACCACACCGAACTCTTCGCCGCCATAACGCCCGGCCACGTCGGAGTCGCGTACATGTTCGTGCAAAAGCCGGGCGACCTGCTCGATGACCTGATCCCCGGCCTGGTGGCCATAGGTGTCGTTGACCCGTTTGAAGTGGTCGATATCGAGCATCACCAGGCTCAAGGCATTGCCGTAGCGTTGATGCCGCGCGTAGGCAGCTTTCAGGCTCGCCTCCCAATGACCGCGGTTGTACAGCCCGGTCAGTCGATCGGTGCTGGAGAGCTGCTGCAATTGCGCATTGGCGGCCTGTAGTTGATGCCGGTTGGTGGCGACGTCGGTGACGTCATAGATCACCAGGCAGATGTGACTGATCTTGCTGTCGGGCGAGCGCAACGGTAACAGCGTGGTGTTCTGGTACATGAACTCTTCCTGGCCGGTGATGGGCTGGTAGCTCTTGAACCGCACCAGATAGGGACGCTGCTCCCAGACAGTGAACGCTGGGGTGCCCAGGGCCGCGACGCTTTCCACCTTGCGGCTGAACCACTGGCGATCGATTTCGGGAAACAGACTGAAAAAATGCTGGTTGTGGGCGTCCTTTGGCTGCACCCCGGAGCGGTTCTCCATGAACGTGTTCCAGACCTGTACGCGGTAGTCGCGGTCCAGCACCACCACACCGACATCGATGCTCTGAACAATGGCCAGCAACCAGTGAAACTCGTTCAGATCAATGGAATCAGGCATGGCTCAGGTCATCAGGTAGGTGAGTTTTTGGGTCAGCCGCTCGATCGAGTCTTCCGTGAACAGCAATAAGAGGTCGAAACGAATATCGTGCCCTTCCAGGCTGTAGCTGATTTCCACCGCCAGGGTCTTTTTCCAGTGCTTGCGGTTGACGTGAATCAGCTCCTCAATGGCCGCGTGCTGGCCGAGAATCTGCGGATGCCCCTGCGAGAACACCACGTCGATCTGATCGGCAATGCTGCTCAGGCAAGCGCCGATCAGAACGCTGGAAAGGTCCAGCAGCATTTCCAGGTCGGAATAATCGCTGCTTTGGCGCTGCATCAGTTGCGCGATGTCGGCGATTTCCGATTCGTGAAATATCAGCAGGGCTTCGCCGGCAATACCACTGCCGATAAAGCCCTGGCAGATGGCCGTGAGTTGCTGGGAGCTGCCGGCATCGTTCAGCGCCATATGCAGCTCACCGACCTCAAGGATGTTCACGTTCGGTACCGGTAACTGTACAAACACACCCAGCACGTTGGCGATCAGGGCGGCTGCCTGGCCGATGGCAACGTTGACCGTCTCGCGAAACGCATCGTGAAAACTGATGGCTGTGTTCGTCAGCGAACGCGTTTGCGGCGGCGTCTGGCCGGGTTGCGTCAGCAGGCCCAACCGACTGAGCGTCTGGCGCAGCTCGTTTTCATCGAATGGTTTTTTCAGGAATGCCAATGCGCCCAGCTCAAGCACGCGCTGTACCGCCTGCTCCTGGACGTCGCCGGAGATCACGATGACTTGCGCCTTCAAGCCTTCGGCGCGCAAGGCGCTCAACACCTGATAACCATCCATCTCCGGCATGGTCAGGTCGAGCAGCACCACCTGGCCCAGGCCCTGGCGTATGGCGTCCATGGCCTGGCGCCCATTGCTGGCCTCGGTGACCGAAACCGGCCAGTCCGCCGGCAATGCACGGAGCACCTGTTTGCGTGCCATGTTGGAGTCGTCACACACCACGAGGGGGATCACTGACACTGGGACGCCCATTCAAGTTGAACAGCGGGGGAGGTCATGCCTGTCACAAACCTGCGAAACCTCCCGTTAGCTAAAAAACTGGACCATTAAGTCAGGAGAGTCAAATGCACTTCATCCGTTAGGCCCGGCGCTGCGGTGCATGGAAGGATGTGGAGAAAATAATTATAAAAACTAACCAGTTTGCGAAGGGGCGGTTCGTGAGCAGCGCTAAAGCGCCACGAAGGTCTCCAGCCGTGGGATTCACATTTTTTTCCTGTCTCGCCCTGAATTATCGATTTTGATGCCTGTTTACGGGGAAATGGCTTTCATGAGCGATTCTTTAAAATTAAGAAACCTAACGGTTTCCTTTCTTCGGTTTTTTGGCATACTCCATTTTCGAGTCGGCTTGTGCGCCTGCTCACAGGGTATTTAGTGCTGTTAAATAACAATAACCAGCAGGAACCTACGCCATGAACATTCCCGGTCACCCCGCGGCGCCCGTCGGCACCGAACAACTCACTGCCAGGCTTGCACAGATGAAGCAGGCCCACCTGGCCGACGGGCCGGCGAGCCTGGAACTACGGCGCGACCGACTGGACCGGGCCATTGCATTGCTATTGGATAACCGTGAAGCCATTGTTGAGGCTGTATCGGCGGACTTCGGCAATCGCAGCCGCGAACAGACGCTGCTTTCCGATATTGGCGGTTCCGTGGCAAGCCTCAAGCATTGCCGTGAGCATCTGGCCGAGTGGATGCAGTCGCAGTCGCATCCGGCCCCTTTCCCTGGCAGCGAGGCGCGGGTCGAGTACCAGCCGTTGGGTGTGGTAGGTGTGATCAGCCCTTGGAATTTTCCCATCGTATTGGCGTTCGGGCCGCTGGCGAGTATTTTCGCCGCCGGTAACCGGGCCATGCTCAAGCCCTCGGAACTGACCCCGCGAACGTCGGTATTGATGGGCCAATTGATCGCCCGATATTTTGACGAGAATGAACTGACCACGGTGCTGGGCGATGCCGAAGTCGGCGCGCTGTTCAGTGCCCAACCCTTCGACCACCTGATCTTTACCGGGGGTACGGCAGTGGCCCGGCACATCATGCGGGCAGCCTCGGACAATCTGGTGCCGGTGACCCTGGAGCTGGGCGGCAAGTCACCCGTGCTGGTGTCCCGTAGCGCCGACCTGGCGACGGTGGTGCAGCGGGTCATGACGGTGAAGACCTTCAACGCCGGGCAAATCTGCCTGGCCCCGGACTACGTGCTGCTACCGGAAGAATGCCTGGAGGACTTCGTCGCCGAGGCGGTGCGCTTCGTCGCTGCCATGTATCCCTCCCTGCACAGCAACCCGGACTACACCTCCATCATCAACCCACGCAATTTCGACCGCCTGCAGGACTATCTGGTCGATGCGCGCGCCAAAGGGGCCCGGCTGATCGAGATCAACCCGGCGCAGGAGGACCTGGGCGATCGCCAGACCCGCAAGATCGCTCCGACGCTGGTGCTGGATGCCACTGAGCAGATGCAGGTGCTGCGCGAGGAAATCTTCGGCCCGCTGTTGCCGATCAAGACCTATCGCGATTTCGCCACGGCGATCGACTACGTCAACGGTCAACCGCGACCCCTTGCCGCGTATTACTTCGGCGAGGACGCCGGTGAGCGCCAGCAGGTGCTGGAGCGCACGACTTCGGGCGGTGTGGTGATCAATGACGTCATGAGTCACGTGGTGTTCGAGGCGCTGCCATTTGGCGGTGTCGGTCACTCCGGTATGGGGGCGTATCACGGGGTCTACGGTTTCCGTATGTTCAGCCATGCCAAGGCGGTGGTGGTGCAGAGCCCGGTCGGTGAGTCCAACCTGGCGATGCGCGCGCCTTACGGCGCAATGATCCACGGTCTGCTGGATCAATTGCTGACTGCCCACTGAGTCGTTCAGGAGTATGACCATGAACACGCTGTCAACCCTCAAGGCCAAGCTGCTGCGCGCCTTTGCCAAACGCATGAAAGCCAAGTTCACCTACGACGCGGCGCAGTATCCGTTGCGCTTGCTCGACGAGACGCTCATCCCCACCGCGTGGGGCCCGGCACGGGCCTTGTTCTATTGGCCCCATACGTCGTCCACTGAGCCTCTGCCGGTCTATTTGAACCTGCATGGCGGCGGTTTCGTAGCCGGGGTGCCGGAGCATGACGACAGTTATTGCCGGCGCTTGGCTCACAACCTGGGTTGCCTGGTGGTCAATCTGGACTATGTCCTGGCCCCCGAGTTTCCCTTTCCCGCAGGTTTGCGACAGAGCTTCGCGGTGCTTGAGTGGCTGGCCGAACAGGCCACGACCCTGGGCATCGACCCACAACGCATCGCGGTCGGTGGGCACAGCGCGGGCGGCAACCTGGCCACCGGCGTGGCCAATCTGGCGCGGGGGCATCAGCGTTTGCGGGTGGTGCATCAGGTCATTGACTATGCGGTACTGGACTTGGCCCAGGATCCCGGACTGAAGCTTTCTCCCATCGACAAACCCTTACTCGGTGCGGGTCTGGTGCGCTTTTTCAATAGCTGTTATCTGAGCGATCCGGCCCAGGCCCGGGACCCTCTGGCCTCGCCATTGCTGGCGACGGTTGAGCAATTGCAGGGCATGCCCCCGACAACGTTGATCACCGCCGAGCACGATATCCTGCGTGCTGAGGGTCAGGCCTACGCGCAGAAATTGCGCCAGGCCGGTGTCGTGGTGAACGAAAAAATGTTCACCGACTGCGACCACATGTTCACCCATCTAGGGCCTGATGCGACGGCGCAGGAGGCTTGGCAACTCATCGAGGACTCCCTGCGTGAGGCGTTTGCGAGGGCGGGCGGTGCTAAGCGGGGCCCCTCGGTGAAACCACCACCGGAACACCTGCACCATGCCGATCAACAGGCTCCGTAATGACTGAAACCACTGAGCAGCCCGTCAGGCGCGGTCGTCCGCCGATACGCAGCCGCCAGGAGCAAATGACCTCGCTGTTGGATGCCGCGGCGCAGGCGCTTGGCAGCGGCAATTTCGCCAACATCACCATGGATGCCATCGCCCGCGCCGCCGGAATCTCCAAGAAGACCCTGTACCAGTTGGTGGCGAGCAAGGAGGCGCTGCTCTCGCAACTGGTGGCCAGGGACTTGTCGACCCTGGAACTGCTATTGGAAAGCGGCATCGACTGCGCCGAGGATCTGCTCAGCGAGTTGCGCATGTACCTGACGTTATGGGCGCGTCTGACCCTCTCGCCATTGGCTCTGGGTCTCTACCTGTTGGCTGCCCAGGGGCGCGAGACGGCGCCGGGCCTTGCCAGGATCTGGTATCAGGAGGGTGCCGGGCGTTGCCTGAGCCTGTTGCGCGGCTGGTTGGGCAAGGCCGCCAGCAAGGGATTGTTGGCTCACGAAGATGTCGAGTCAGCGGTGGAGCTGATCGACTCGCTGTTGATCTCCCAGCCGCTCAAACTGTTCACCCTGGGGGTGCAACAGAGCTGGTCAGACGAGCAGATCGAGCAGCGGGTCGAGGTGACCTTGGGTCTGTTCGGCCGCTGCTTTATCCATCGACCACGCACGCCGTAAGGCGGTCCTATTCGCTGGTCGAGCGTCGCGACAGGCGATAGGACAACTGAGCACGGGTCAGGCCCAGACGGCGGGCCGCTTCCGAGACATTGCCTTTCACTTCGCCCAGGCAGTGGTCAATGATGGTGTCCTCGATCTCTTGCAATGACAGCCGGCTTGGATCCTTGCCGCCAAACAGCTCCAGAATCGCACCACTGCCCGTACTGGCTGCGGCGGTCTTGGTAGGGCTGGCCGGCGGTGGGTCGTTGGGGCTGGCCGCCAGTTGGCCGCGGGTGCCGATGGAGAACATGGGCTGGGCCAGCCGTTCGCCGCTGGTAAACAGGTGTGCCAAGTCGATTGCGCCGCCGTCCGGGGCGCTGATCACGCCGCGCTCCACCAAGTTCTGTAACTCGCGGATATTGCCTGGGAAGTCATAGGCCAGCAGCGTATCGGCCGTGCGCGGCGTGAAACCGCTGATCTGGCGACCATGGCGTTGGGTGAAGCGATGCAGGAAGTGGGTCATCAGCAGCGGGATGTCTTCCTTGCGTTCGCGCAGCGGCGGCAGGTGGATCGGAAACACATTCAAGCGAAAGAACAAATCCTCCCGGAATTCGCCACGTTGCGCGGCGGCACGAAGGTCGACGTTGGTTGCGGCGACCACCCGCACATCGACCTTCAACGTGCGGCTGCCACCGACCCGCTCGACCTCGCCTTCCTGCAAGGCGCGCAGCAGCTTGCCCTGGGCCACCAGGCTGAGGGTGGCGATCTCGTCGAGGAACAGGGTGCCGCCGTCGGCGCGTTCGAAGCGCCCGGCGCGCGATTGAGTGGCACCGGTGTAGGCGCCGCGCTCGACGCCAAAGAGCTCAGACTCCATCAGGTTTTCCGGGATGGCAGCGCAGTTGATGGCGACAAAGGGTTCATCGTGGCGCGGGCTGATGCGATGCAGCATCCTGGCAAACATTTCCTTGCCGACCCCAGACTCGCCGGTGAACAGCACCGTCGCCTGGGTCGGCGCAACCCGGCGCAACATGTGGCAGGCGGCGTTGAAGGCTGAGGAAATCCCCACCATGTCGCTGTCTTGTGCGGGTGTCGGATCAACCAGCAAGCTCGTCGGCAGGGCGCCTTTATCATTGCGACTGTGGGCCGTCACGCTGCGCCCGCCGGTGCTGACGAACGGTTCGGCGTTCAGGTCGGCCAGGTCCGCTTCGGCGTCGTCCCATTCCTCCGCGGGTTTTCCAATCAGCCGGCAAATGCTGGAACCGGTGGAACGGCATTCGACCTCGCGGTAGAGAATCAGCCGGCCGACCATTGCCGAGGTGTACCCGGTGGCATAGCCGGTCTGCATCCAGCAGGCCGGTTCCGTGCCGATGCCGAAGTGGGCGATGTGCTCATCATCTTCGCTGGAATGGTGCCAGAGGAACTCGCCGTAATAGGTGCCCAGGTTCATGTCGAATTCGAAATGCACCGGCTCGACTTTCACCGCGCCTTCGATCGCATGAATGATCGGGCCGGCGGCGAACAGCGCCAGGATGTCAGCCTCGGGGAAGCGCTCCTTGATCAGGGCGGCGTCCCGGGCGCCGCAATGGTAGCCCGTGCGCAACATGATGCCGCGTGCGCGGGCCAGGCCCATGCTTTCAATCAGCTCTCGGCGTAGCGCGCCGATGCCGCTGTTGTGGATCAGCAGCATGCGTGCGCCGTTCAACCAGATGCGACCGTCGCCCGGGCTGAACATCAGGCATTCAGTCAAATCCTGCAGGGTCGGCGGTGCACCCGGTGGCAGCTGCTCGCTGGCACCGCGCACGGGTTTGCTGGGCGTTGCGCGAGAGAGTTCGGCCAGGGAAATCAGCTTGTCCGCCATCACCAATCCTTAATCGGAATAATCATAATCCGCATAGTGCAGCATGAAATTGCTGAAATCATCACTTTTTTCACCCGCCCAGTTCTCCACTCATGACCCTTGCTTGCCTGTGTTTGAGCTGGATGCACCGGGCTTGAGCGGTTGCTTTGCGATTGTCCGGAGATGGCATATCGCTTGCTACAACTAGTTACCGAGATTAACTAATTCGGCAATAACAATATGGCTTGGCTGTCGCCGCTTTCGAGCAGGCAGTACAAGCAAGAATCGGGAAGCCCGTATGAAGTTGACCAACAAGAGGATAGTCGTGACCGGGGTTTCCTCGGGCATCGGCGCCGAAACCTCCCGGATCCTGCGTGCCCACGGGGCCACCGTCATTGGCATGGATCGCAACGAGCCCAACCTGAGCCTGGACTATTTCATCCAGGCTGATCTCAGCCACCCGGATGCCATTGATGCGGCTGTGCAGCGGTTGCCGCAGGCCCTCGACGGCTTGTGCAACATCGCTGGAGTCCCCGGGACCGCCGATCCGCAAGCGGTTGCCCAGGTCAATTACCTGGGGGTGCGCCATCTCTGTGGGGCGGTGCTGCCGCGCATCGCTGCCGGAGGCAGCATCGTCAACGTTGCTTCGATTCTGGGCGCGCAGTGGCCGCAGCGCCTGGACCTGCACAAGGCGCTGGCCGCTACGGAAAGCTTTGCCCATGGCCAGGCCTGGCTGGCCGAACATCCGGTGCCTCAAGAGAGCTGCTACCAGTATTTCAAAGAGGCCTTGATCGTCTGGAACTACCAGCAGGCCCAACCCTGGTTCTTGCACACCTCGGTGCGCATGAACTGCGTGGCACCGGGCCCGGTGTTCACGCCCATCCTGGGTGATTTCGTCAGCATGCTCGGTCAAGCGCGCGTCGAGGCTGACGCTCATCGTATGAAGCGCCCGGCCTACGCCGATGAAGTGGCGGCTGCCATTGCCTTTCTGTGTGCCGACGAATCGCGCTGGATCAACGGCGTCAATCTGCCGGTCGATGGCGGCCTTGCATCCACCTACATCTGAACGAGGAGTCCTGGGCGAGTTACCGCCGGCCGTCTACGGGCGACCGGCCCGTTCACAACACATGCTTCCAACAACAAGAACAATGAGGAACAACATGCACAACTCTCGATGCTATCCAGGCTTCAAGCGTTCCGCCCTGGCACTCTCGGTTTGCCTGGCCGGCTGGGCCTCCCAACCCCAGGCCGCGCAAATTGACCTGGGCGACAGTGAATGGCGTTTGCGCTGGGACAACACCCTCAAGTACAGCCAGGCCTGGCGCCTGCAAGGTGCCGACGACAACCTGGTCAACGCGCCGACGGCGGGCGGACTGTACCCCTCGATCCAGAGCCAGGGCGACAAGAACTTCAGCAGCGGCCTGGTCTCCAACCGCCTGGACCTGTTCAGTGAGATGGACCTGAGCCGGGAAAACTACGGCCTGCGCCTCAGCGCTGCGGCCTGGTACGACGATATCTACAACAAGAACACCGACAGCAGCGAGCAACGGCACTTCCTCGACGATACCCGCGAGCTGCACGGGCGTGATGCCGAGTTACTCGATGCCTTCGTATTCGTGCGAGGCGATGTCGGCGAATCGAGCCAGGGCACCCTGCGTCTGGGCCGGCATAGCCTGATCTACGGCGAAAGCCTGTTCTACGGGGGCAATGGCATCGCCAACGCCCAGGGGCCGAGCGATATCGTCAAACTGCTCAGCGTCCCCGGCACCCAATTCAAGGAAATCCTGCGGCCGGTCAATCAAGTGTCCGGGCAGTTGCAGATCAACCCGCAGTTGTCTGTGGGTGCCTACTATCAGTTCGAATGGGAGCGTTCCAACCTGCCGGGGGCGGGCAGCTACCTGAGTGACAACGATGGCATCGGCGAAGGTTCCGGCGACTGGACCCAGGTGTTTGGCAACACCACCGTGCATGCCTCCGACATCGAGGCCAGGAATTCCGGCCAAGGCGGCATGCAACTGCGCTACAAGCCCGAAGGCACCGAACTGGAGCTGGGCTTCTACGCCGCCAAGTACCACGACAAGGCGCCGAGCGCACTCTATGCCTATCTGGACGGTGCAGCGGCCGCCGCCACCGGGCTGCCAATCCTGGGTTCCTATCGCCAGGTTTACGCCGAAGACATCAAAACCCTGGGTGCCAGCTTCTCCACGGCCTATGGCCCGTTCAATTTCGCCGGCGAGACCTCGGTGCGTTGGGATGCACCGCTGGTGAGCAACCTGCAGGTGGTGACACCGGCAATGGCCGCAGACAACAGCGGCGATGCGCTCTACGCCAAGGGCAAGACCGCCCACGTCAACCTCTCGACCATTTACCTGCTGTCGCCCAACTCGCTTTGGGATGGCGGCTCGGTGCTCGCCGAACTGGCCTGGAACCGTACCCTCAGCGTCACCGACAACCGCGCGGCACTGGATTCCAACACCACCCGTGACGCGACGGCGCTACGGGTGCTGGCCGAGCCGGCTTATTTCCAGGTAGCCGACGGTCTGGACCTGAGCGTGCCAGTGGGGTTTGGCGTCGTCCTCGATGGACGCTCCTCAGCCGTCAGCAAGGCCGGGTTCGGCAATACCCACGCCGGCGACTGGAGTGTCGGGCTCAAAGCCACGTACCTGCAGCGCTGGGACTTCGGCATCAATTACGTGAATTTCTTCGGCAAGAAGGCGGCGGGGCTGCGCGAGGACGGCAACTTCAGCTACGGCCAATCCCTGGCCGACCGTGACTTCGTCGCCATGTACGTGAAAACCACATTCTAATAAGAGGTTTCATTTTCTATGCAAAGCCTATTTTCCTTGCGTATTTCGGCCCTGGCCATTGCCTTGTTGAGTGCCGGCCTGGTGCAGGCGGCCGTTTCCCCTGAGCAGGCCGCACGGCTTGGCACCGAGCTCACGCCGCTCGGCGCCGAGCGCGCCGGCAACCAGGACGGCAGCATTCCTGAGTGGACAGGTGGCTATACCACGGCGCCGGCCGGCTACAAGAACGGCGACAAACGTGCCGATCCGTTCGCCGCCGACAAGCCGCTGTATTCGGTCAGCGCGGCCAACATGGCACAGTACGCCGACCAGTTGGCCGAGGGCACCAAGGCCTTGCTGCAGAAGTATCCCGGTTACCGCCTGGACGTCTATCCGACCCGGCGCAGTGCTGCCGCGCCGCAGTGGGTGTACGACAACACCCTGACAAACGCCACCCGCGCCACCCTCGATGTGCCCACTGAGAAAGTCAGCGGCGCCTATGGCGGGATTCCTTTCCCATTGCCGCAAAACGGTGCCGAGGTGTTGTGGAACCACCGCCTGTCCTGGCAGGGCGCCGACACCTTCTATTCGCCGTTCGACACTTGGCTGATGACGGCTGGCGGCAAGAAGATCCAGGCCACCCGCGCGCGTTTCTGGTACCAGAGCCCTTACTACTTCAAAGAGGGCAACCTCGACACCTTCGCGGGCAAATTTCTGATCGGCAAACTGGCTACGGAACTGCCGTCCTCCAAGGCCGGCGAGGGGCTGATGACCCACTGGGACATGGACCCCGGCAAACGCGCCGCCTGGCAGTACCTGGTCGGCCAGCGTCGGGTGCGCCGTGCACCGAACGTCGCATACGATACGCCGGACTTCGTCACCTCGGGCGTCGGATTCTTCGACGAGGCCTTCATGATCTTCGGGCCCACCGACCGTCATGACCTCAAACTGATCGGCAAGAAAGAACTACTGGTGCCTTACAACAACAACCGTGCGGCGGCGGTGAGCAGCGACGAATTGGTCAAGCCAGGTTTCCTCAACCCGGATCTGGTGCGCTGGGAGAAGCATCGGGTCTGGGTTGTGAGCGCCACGCTCAAGGACGGCAAGCGTCATGTAGTGCCCAAGCGCACCTATTACGTGGACGAGGACTCCTGGCAAGTGCTGCTGCTCGACGGCTATGACGCGCAAGGCAAGTTAGGACGGCATAACTACACGCTCACCCTGCTGGCGCCCGAAATGCCGGCGCTGACCTCTCAAATGATGTGGGGCAGCTACAACCTGGAAACCGGCGCCTACTTCCTGAACTCCTCGGCCAACGATCTGGGCGTGCAGTACCAGAGCTATCCGCGTCCGCCGGCGGCGTTTTTTACCCCTGATGCCATGGCCAGCGACAGCATGCGCTAAGCGATTGTGCAAGGCGCCGGGCCCCAGGCATCGGCGCGTTGTGCGATCAGCGTCTGGATAACTCTTATGCGATGGTCGGAGCGGACATGATCGGTAACTTTTTACTCATGCGGGCGCTGCCGGTGGCTTTGCTGCTGGCTGCGTTATCAGTGTCAGGTTGGGCAACGGCCAGCCCGGGGATTGCGCTACTCAACCAAGCGGCCTTGCAGAGCGCCAAGGCACCCCGTGCGGTGCTGCTGGCGGTCACCCGGGCCGGCGACCGGCTGGTGGCGGTCGGTGAACGCGGCATCGTCCTGCTCTCTGACGACTCCGGCCAGAGCTGGCGTCAGGCGCGTGTGCCGGTCAGCGTCAGCCTGACGGCCGTGCAGTTCGTGGATGCCGAGCAGGGCTGGGCTGTCGGTCATATGGGCGTGATTCTGCGCAGCACCGACGGTGGCCAAACCTGGGTCAAGCAACTCGATGGTGTCGCAGCGGCGCATCTGGCGCTGGTTTCGGCGCAACAAGGTAACGACGCCAAGCGGCTCAAGGATGCCCAGTGGCTGGTCGCCGATGGCCCGGACAAACCCTTTCTCGACCTGTACTTCAGCGACCGCCGCAACGGTTACGTGGTCGGTGCCTATGGCCTGATCCTGCATACCACGGATGGAGGCGATAGCTGGCAGCCGTGGATGCAGCAGGTGAATAACCCCGAGGGCCTCAACCTGTACGGCATTCGCCCTGCGGGCGGCGCGCTGTTCATCGTCGGCGAACGCGGTCTGCTGCTGCGCTCGGTTGACAACGGCGGCAGTTTCCAGGCGCTCGAGTCACCCTACGACGGCAGTTTCTTCGGTGTGCAGGGCAGTCCTGCCGGCGAGTTGGTGGCCTTCGGTTTGCGCGGCAATGCTTATTGGTCGGGCGACCAGGGACTCACATGGCGGCGCGTTGAGACCGGCCTGGAGGTGGCGCTGTCGAGCGGCACCCAACTGCCTGATGGCGCGTTGATCCTGGCCAGCCAGGCCGGTGATTTGTTGCTCAGTCCCGACCGGGGACGCAGCTTACGGCATCTGACAGGTCCGGCTGGCGCCTCGATCGCCGGCCTGGTCGCGGCCCCCGATGGCAGTTTGATCAGTGTCGGCCTCAGTGGCGTGACCCGCCTCAAACACAACCTTTCCTCGGCCCAACGTTGAACAACTTGCCAGAGCCCTACGCGGCCGTATTCGGAGTCCGATGTGAACGACAATAATCCCTCCCTCGAACAGCAAGTGGTGATTGCCCGGCTGGAGGATTTCGATCCGCGCTCCGGCAATCTGGGCGAGCGGGCGATCTTCAATCACCGCCCCTGGGTGGTCCTGTTCTGCCTATTGGTCACTCTGGTGCTGGGTTACCAGGCCAGCAAGATTGGCCTTAACGCCAGTTTTGAAAAGACCATTCCAACCTCTCACCCCTACGTGGCCAACTTCCTTGAGCGGCGCAGTGAACTGAGCGGTCTGGGCAATTCGATTCGCATCGCCGTACAGATCAAGGACGGCAGCATTTTCGACAAGGACTACCTCGACGTTCTCGCCCGGCTCAACGACGAGATCTATTTGCTGCCAGGCGTCGACAAGCCCTATATGAAATCGCTATGGACGCCCACCACGCGCTGGACCGCGGTGACAGAGGAGGGGCTGGATGGCGGCACGGTGATCCCGGACACCTATGACGGTTCTGCGGCCAGCCTGGAGCAGGTACGCACCAACGTGGCCCGCTCCGGCGAAATTGGCCAACTGGTGGCGGGGAACTTCCAGTCCAGTGTGATCTTCGTGCCGCTGCTGGAAATCAACCCGGTGACCGGCAAGGCACTGGACGCAGGCGAGCTCTCACGGCAGTTGGAAGCGTTGCGCGACAAATACCAGAACGAGCGCATCCAGATTCACATCACCGGCTTCACCAAGATCATCGGCGACCTGATTGCCGGATTGGCGCAGGTCATGCTGTTCTTCGTCATCGCCGTGCTGGTCACGGTGACGGTGCTCTATTGGTACACCCGTTGCGTGCGCAGTACCGCGCTGGTGGTGCTTTGCTCCTTGGTGGCGGTGCTCTGGCAGATCGGTCTGCTGGCGACCCTGGGTTATGACCTCGACCCTTACTCGGCGCTGGTGCCTTTCCTGGTGTTCGCCATTGGCATGAGCCACGGCGCGCAGAAGATGAACGGCATCATGCAGGACATCGGCCGTGGCACTCACCGGGTGGTGGCCGCGCGCTATACCTTCCGCCGTCTGTTCGCCGCCGGCATGACCGCGTTGCTTTGTGATGCGGTGGGTTTTGCCGTGCTGATGGTGATCAAGATCCAGGTGATCCAGGACCTGGCAATCACCGCCAGCATCGGGGTGGCTGTGCTGATCTTCACCAACCTGATCCTGCTGCCGATTCTGCTCAGTTACATCGGCGTCGGCGCCAAGGCCGCCGAGCGCAGCTTGCGCGCCGAAACGGCCGAGTTGAAAGCAAACGTCAAGCATCCACTCTGGAGTTTCCTCGACCTCTTCACCCGCCGCTCCTGGGCTTACGGCGCTTGCCTGGTGGGCCTGGCGCTGGCGATCGGCGGTTTCGCCGTCAGCCTGCAGTTGAAAATCGGCGACCTGGACCCTGGCGCCCCGGAGCTGCGTCCCGATTCGCGCTACAACCGCGATGCGGCCTTCATGACGCAGAACTACGCGGCCAGTTCAGACATTTTCGTGGTCATGGTCAAAACTCCGGAAGACCAATGCACCCGCTATCCGACCCTGGCTGCGGTGGACGCCCTGGCCTGGCAACTGGAGCAGTTGCCAGGTGTGGAGTCGACCAACTCCATGGCCGCCCTGAGCAAGATCGCTGCCGCCGGGTATAACGAGGGCAACTTCAAGTGGTACGAATTGATCCCCAACGACGGGGCCCTCGGCGCGGTACAGACCCGTGCGCCGCGTGAGCTGTTCAACCAGGGGTGTTCATTGCTCTCGCTCTACGTCTACCTGGCCGACCACAAGGCTGACACCCTGGAACGGGTGGTGCAGACCAGCGAAGCCTTTATCGCCCAGCAGCGACTGCCGGACGTGAAGTTCATGCTCGCTGCGGGGAGCGCTGGAATCGAGGCGGCCACCAACATTGTGGTGAAGAAGGCCATGCGCGAGATGCTGTTCTGGGTCTACGGGGCCGTGATCCTGCTTTGCTGGGTGACCTTCCGTTCCTGGCGTGCGGTACTCGCCGCGGTGCTGCCACTGATGCTCACCTCGATTCTTTGTGAGGCGCTGATGGTTGGCCTGGGTATGGGCGTCAAGGTGGCTACACTGCCGGTGATCGCCCTCGGGGTAGGCATTGGTGTCGACTACGCCCTGTATGTGCTGAGCGTGATCCTGACCCACATGCGCGCTGGCGCCACGCTGTCCGAGGCCTATTACCGGGCGCTGCTGTTCACCGGCAAGGTGGTTTTGCTGACGGGCATCACCCTGGCAATCGCCGTGGCGACCTGGGCGTTCTCGCCAATCAAGTTCCAGGCCGACATGGGCATCCTGCTGGCCTTCATGTTCTTGGTGAACATGCTCGGCGCGCTGATCCTGTTGCCGGCATTGGCGTACTTCCTGTTGCCGCAACGCTTGTTCGCAAAAAAGCCTGAGGTGGCCGGCGCGTTGCAGCCGGTCGGGGAGGGCTGACGGCGCGAGCAACACCGGTTCTTGCCAGGTAAGCCGGCGCGGCTTGCCTGGCATGAACCCCTCAACAAAGCCGCTGAGTTCGCCAGCGTTACGGCTTGGCTTCAGGCGTAAGGATAAGAAAAATCGGGAACTAACGCTTTCGCCTCACGATCCCTTTCCCTGTGCGTAGTCAATACGACCCGGATCGGCCGATTCATCCGTCATGAGTATCCATCCAGGTCGTTGAACCATAAGGAGGCCCCATGACCGTTACCGCTCACCCCCTCTACGCAAGCACTCCCGGCCCGCTTCACGCGATCTTGCTGGCCGGCACCGTTCCCCTGTTTCTAGGGGCATTGCTGAGTGACATTGCCTACTACAAGACCTATCAGATCCAGTGGAGCAACTTTGCCTCCTGGCTGATTGCCGGCGGGTTGGTTTTCGGTGGGCTGGCGCTGTTGTTCGCCCTCGTCAATCTGCTCCGGGCGGACCGCAAGGCGGGGCGCGTCGTGATGTACCCGGTGCTACTGCTGGTCACCTGGGTGTTGGGGCTGGTCAACGCTTTCGAGCATGCCAAGGACGCCTGGGCCGTCATGCCCATGGGGTTGGTGCTGTCTGTCATCGTGACCCTGCTGGCCTGTGTGACGGCGTGGACAGGACTCACCCACTCGCGCTCGGGAGGTGGGCAATGAAACATTCGATTGCACTGACTGCCTTGAGCATGGCGTTGTTACTCAGCGGATGTGGTGGTGAAGGGGACGCCGTTCAGGCACGTGGCCCGGACCCCAAACTGCCAGAGCCCCAACGCGGGCTGTTGCCCAGCATGAAAATTGCCGAGCCGGTCCCGTGGGGTGAGCAGAAGCCGACGGTACCCCAGGGATACAGCGTCACGGCCATCGCGACCGATCTGAAGATTCCGCGCCAGACCGTCGTGCTGCCCAATGGCGACATTCTTGTGGCCGAAGGCCGTGGCGGCAATGCGGCGAAACTCAAGCCCAAGGACGTGATCGCCAGTGTCATCAAGGCGCAGGGCAACACCCAGGTCAAAGGCGGCAATCGCCTGACATTGCTGCGTGATGCCGATGGCGACGGGACCTACGAACTGAAGACGGTATTTGCCGAAAATCTCAACGCGCCGTATGGCCTGGCTTTTGCCGACGGCAAGTTATACGTGGCCAATCAGGATGCGTTGGTCCGCTTCGATTATCAGCAAGGCCAGACCAAGGCCGACGGCCCGCCAACCAAGGTCACCGACTTACCGTCCGAGATCAACCACCACTGGACCAAGGCCCTGACCGTCAGTCCCGACGGTCGCTTCCTGTACGTCGGCATCGGTTCCAACAGCAACGTCACTGAACGTGGCATGGAGGTCGAAACCGACCGCGCCATGGTGTGGCAGATTGACGCCACGACGGGGGCTCACAAGCCTTACGCAACCGGTCTGCGTAACCCGACGGCGTTGACGATCCAGCCCGAGTCCGGCCAGTTGTGGGCGGTGGTGAACGAGCGTGATGAGCTGGGTCCCGATTTGGTTCCCGATTACCTCACCTCGGTGCGCGAGGGTGCATTTTACGGTTGGCCTTACAGCTATTGGGGGCAGAACGTTGATTCGCGCGCCCAGCCGCAGAATCCGGACAAAGTGGCTGCGGCGGTCAAACCCGATTACAGCCTGGGGGCGCACGTGGCCGCGCTGGGTGTCGATTTTTCCCTGCCGGCGATGGGTGAGCAGTACGCCGAGGGCGTATTTGTTGGCGAGCATGGCAGTTGGAACCGCGACAATCCGGTGGGCTACAAAGTCATCTTCGTCCCGTTCAGCCAGGGGCGCCCCGCAGGTGAGCCGGTTGACTTCGCCACCGGCTTTCGGGGTTCCGACGGGAAAACACGGGGGCGGCCTGTCGGGGTCACTGTCGATCCGCGCGGCGCCCTGATCATTGCCGACGACCTGGCAAACACGGTGTGGAGGGTGACGCGCAATCAATGAGTCCTGACTCCGGGGCGCGCCGGCGCCCCGAGCCAGTGCGGTATGGCGTTTGCCGTCTAAGTTCACGAACAGCGCGTATCGTGCCGTTGGTCTGGCGTCAAGACATAATTATTCAAGGCCCATTCAGCCTTCACTTACCTCGCCGATACATGAATAAGGTCCGATTGATTTCCGCGGTCTGCGAGGGTATCTCATGTTTAATTCAATGCTCAAAAGTGAATTGACGGCCAGGACAGCTGAACTGACAACCTACAAAGGATTGATTGGCGCTCTGGAGCGGTCGATGGCCGTTGTCGAGTTCAGCCCTGATGGCAAGGTTCTGCGTGCCAACGAGAACTTCTTGAGCACGATGGGGTACCGGGCGGATCAGTTGGCAAGTCTGTCTCATCGGGATTTTTGCACGCCGCAACTGGTTAGCAGCGCCGAGTATCGGCAATTCTGGGAGCGGCTCCGGGCCGGTCAATTCGTGTCCGGCACTTTTCAGCGCCTCAATGGCCGGGGCGGGAACGTCTGGCTGGAGGCCAGCTACAACCCTGTAACCGATGAGCAGGGGCGCGTGGTAAAAGTGGTCAAGTATGCACTCGACGTCACAGCGCGGGTGGCAAATGAGGCGCAAACCCAAGGCAAGCTGGCAGCCCTTGATCGTGCTATGGCGGTGATTGAATTCGATCTGAACGGCAACATCCTGACCGCTAACGACAACTTCCTCGGCGTCATGAATTACTCACTGGCAGAGCTCAAAGGCAAGCACCACCGACTGTTTTGCGAGCCGGAGCTGGTGAGCAGCTCCGAATACAGCGATTTCTGGCGTCGCCTCAATAGCGGCGAGTTTTTCAATGGTCAATTCAAGCGTCTGGGCAAGCACGGCAAGGTCGTTTGGCTGGAGGCTAGCTACAACCCGGTCTACGATGCCGAAGGCAAGCTGAGCAAGATCATCAAGTTCGCCAGTGACATCAGCGAACGGGTCGAGAAATTTGAAGAGGACTCGCGCGGCGCCTCCCGTGCCTACCACATCTCTTCCGAGACCGAAAAAGTCGCTGAACAGGGTTCGCAAGTGATTCAGCAAACGGCCAAGGAAATGCGCCAGATCGCTGACAACATCGGGGCCTCCGCACGCTTGGTCGGGCAGTTGGGCGCTCGATCAGAAGAGATCACGGCGATCGTCAATACCATTCGCGGCATCGCCGACCAGACCAACCTGCTTGCCCTTAACGCGGCCATCGAAGCGGCGCGGGCTGGCGATCAAGGGAGAGGGTTTGCGGTTGTCGCCGATGAAGTCCGGCAACTGGCCGGGCGCACCAGCCGTTCGACGGCCGAGATTGCCGAAATGATTGGCTTGATTCTTTCTGAAACCCGTGACGCCGTCGCCAGCATGACGGTGACCCAGGAGGGCGCCCTGCGTGGCGTAACCCTGGCTGACCAGGCGGGATCGGTTATCTTGCAGATCAGAACCGGAACCAGTGACGCACTCGAAGCGGTGAGCATGTTTGCTTCCAAGCTCGATGAGTCCGAGGTCATCCCCAAAACGGCGGTTGGCTGGGTGGGTTGAGGCGGTGTCGACTACAGTTCTTTGCAAGTGCAGGGGACGCCCCGTTAAGCAACGGAATACTGATCATGACCCAAGATTCCTCCGAACCAGCCTTCAAATCCCTTGGTTGCGCCGACTGCCGCAACCATGAGGCACTGGGGTTCGACTTCACAATGGCCTTCCAACCTATCTTCAACGTTCGCACGCGCACCGCGTTCGCTTATGAGGCGCTGGTGCGGGGTGTCAATGGTGAATCGGCAGGCTACATTCTTGGGCTGGTCAATGACGGTAACCGCTACCGATTCGACCAGGCGTGTCGCGTGAAGGCGATCGAGGAAGCCGCCAGGCTGGGCATTCTGGAGATTGCCGATTGCTTGCTCAGCATCAATTTCCTGCCCAACGCCGTGTACCGGCCCGAGACCTGTATACGGGCAACCCTGGAAGCGGCGCGTCTTACGAACTTCCCGCCTAACAGACTCATGTTCGAAGTGACGGAAGGCGAGAAGGTGGTAGATCCCGACCACCTTAAATCGATTTTCGTGGAGTACGAGCGCCAGGGTTTCACCACCGCCATTGACGATTTCGGTTCCGGCTACTCGGGGCTCAATCTGCTGGCCATGTTTCAGCCGAACGTGCTGAAGATTGATATGGCGTTGACCCGCACGATTGATCAAGACCCGGTCAAACAAGCGATTGTCGAGGGCATCGTCCTGGTCGCCAAGCGCTTGGACATTACCGTCATAGCCGAGGGTATTGAGACGCGGGGGGAAAGCGCCGCGCTGCTGGACCTGGGGATCGACCTGATGCAGGGCTATCTGTTTGCCAGGCCTGAGGTCGGTCGCCTGCCGCCCGGCAGTTTTGACTGAAGCGTTCGGGCGTCCACGGGCTGTTCCGAAAGCGCTTTTCTGTTCACTGATTGACGGATAGCGGATACCTTTCAGGAGTCTCGTCGCGCCTGGTTGAGCAGCCGGGAAGCCCCCAGTATATAAAACGCCCCACCCGCGATAATAAAGAGCCCGAGCATGTAGAAAATACTGTGGGGCGGTTGCGTGGCCAATACCACACCGCAGAGCAGCGGCCCGGCCGCGGCTCCCAGATTGCTGAGGTTCTGCGCGGCGTAGTACATGCCGCGTAAATGGTTGGGCGCGATGTTGTCGATGAACATGTATTCCGCCGGGAAGACGATAATCTCCCCGACAGTGAATACAGCCATGGACATCACCCAGAACAGCACCGAGTTGGACAGGGCGAAACCGGCCAGGCCCATGAGGAACATTCCCAGTCCGGCCATCAGCCAAAGATTCAGATGTCGATGGGATATTTTCTTGCCGATGGAATATTGCAAGCTGATCACCATCAGCGCATTTGTCGTGACGATAGCGCTGATGATTCGGTAGGTGTTCTCAGGCGTGGTTGTCACCACCAGATACTGCGACAGATAGGCGGTGAACTGGCCGAAGACCACGGCGCTGAGCAGGCCGCCAAGAGTGAAACACACCAGCCGGTAGTCGTGGAGCAGAACCTTGCCCACCGCCAGAAAAGGCACAGGCGTCTGGCCTGCGTCGACGGGGGCGGAATGTCTGTCGCCCCAAACGAAGTAAATGAGAAAGAAGCCAGCACCGAGCCCGGCAGACAATAGAAATGGCAAGCTGATCCCTAGCTTGGCTATCCCCGCCCCGAGAAACGGTCCGACGGCATAGCCGATGTTGGTCAATGTGTATTTGATCGAGAACACCTCGCTGCGTTCGGCGGCGGGGACCAAGCTGCCGAATCCCGCCTTGACCGCTATATCGATAACGGCATAGGCCAGATTGATCAGCACCAGGCAGATGAAAAAAAGCCAGAGTTCGCGCGTCACGACTGCCCCGAGGAACCCTAGGCTGAACAAGCCAGTGAATCCCAGAATGAGTCGGTAGCTGGAGAGCCTGTCCACCAGGAAACCGCCATAGAGGCTCAATAGCGATCCAATGATCAGTGTGCTGCCGATGACCACTCCGATATCTGCCACTCCCATGGCGAAGTTTTCGGATAGATAGATGACCAGATAGGGCAGCGTGATCGCTCGGGCCAGCGTCAGTATTGAGGACGCGCAAAGCAGCAGGTTGACGGTGGTGGGGTAGTTTCTAAGGGTGGCGAGCATCCTTGCCTCATTGTTCAATCGATCATTGCCAGGGGTGAAGCGTGGCGCAATACGCTCGCGACAAGTTTACTGAGGAATCCAGTTCTGATTTATGATGGTTTTTCCATTGTCAGTTGAATTCAGTTCATCAATATAAGGCGCCTATGTTTTCCTCCGAGCGATTGAAGGGGATCGATGTATTTGTCTGCGTCGCCGAGTCTGGCAGTTTCAAGGACGCCGCAGAGCGGATGAGCCTCACGGGCTCGGCCATCAGCAAAAGCGTCGCCCGTCTGGAGAGCCGTCTTGGGGCTCGATTGTTTGATCGAACCACTCGGCGGGTATCGCTGACGGACGCCGGGACTGCGTTTTATCGCACCTGCACGGGGGTGCTTGCAGACCTGGAAGAGGCTGAGCTGTCGCTGCGTGCTGAAGACGCCGAGCCACAGGGCAGGGTTCGACTTGACCTTCCAGCCGCCTTTGGTCGCTCGCAAGTGCTGCCCATCATCTTGCGGTGTATCCAGGACTATCCGCGGTTGGTGCCGCACATCTCGTTCACGGATCGTTTCATCGACCCCCTCCAGGAAGGCGTGGATATCGTCGTCACTATTGGTGGTTCACAGGTTTGGCCTGACACGCTGGGCCATCGTTATCTGGGCCGTGAATGGCATGTCTTCTGTGCTTCACCCGTGTACTTGGCCAAGCATGGCGTCCCCATGACCGATCGCGATCTGGAACATCACCAGTGCATCGCTTACGGCTGGCCGGACGGCAAGCTCAGTCCGTGGAATTTTGCCGGTGAGCGTCCCGGCGAGACGATAAGAAAACAGGTGTCGCCAGCGCTGGTCGTGGGGGACGGCGAAGGGCTGGTTGCTGCGGTATCGGCCGGATGCGGTATTGCCCAATTACCTTCATGGTTGATCCAGCGCCAGCTTGAGGAGGGCACGTTGATTGAGGTGCTTGCCCATCTGGCAACCGACGGAATGTTGATCAACCTGCTCTGGCAGAAAAGCCGTGAGCAGCTTCCCAAGGTCAGTGCTTTGCTGGAAGCACTTGCGGCCAATTTGTGTCAGCCGGTAGACGGCAAACCCCGCAATGCCGTGGACGTCTAACCCTGCGGATCATGGCAGCAAACACACAGCTTGTTGCCATCGAGGTCACGAAAATAGGCACCGTAGTAGTCGGGATGGTAATGGGGCCTCAATCCAGGCGCACCCTCACACGTTCCACCCAAGGCCAGTGCGGTTGCGTGGCTGGCTCTAACCATATCCCGGCTGGGAGCAAGCAACGCCACCATCTGACCGTTGCCGGGCGTGCAGGGGTTGCCGTCAAAGGGTTTTCCAATCACGAAGATGGGGCGAGGTGAGCCTTCAGAAATCCAGCCGGCCCAACCCTTGCTGGCGTCGCTGAATTTCAGCATAAGGCCCAGCCCGGCCATTATCTTTGAGTAGAAAACGAGCGCACGGTCATAGTCGGCTATGCCTAAAAAAACGTGGGAAATCATGGTGGCTATCCTTGCGGTCAGTGGACCCAGTGAGTCTGGCAAGAAACGATAGTCAGTGAAAGATGCATCATCCGCTACGCTTGGCGATGTTCTCATTGTGCTGGGCGCGGGCGTTCGATTCGCTGGTTGTCAGGATGATACGAACGGCCACAACCACGCCGACAAGAACACCGGCAAGCCCTGAGGTTTCCCAAAGTGTCGGTAGTCGCTGATGAAACATCAGGCCCAGTACCGTCGCGAAGAGTGACTCCAGGGATATCAGTTGCCCGCTAAGGACCATGGGCAGGCGACGGGACGCGGCATTCCACGCCCAGGCGCCGACGACAGAGGACATCAGCGCGATAAAGACCCCCCAGGCATACACATGCCCAGCGAGGGAAAGGCTGAAGCCCAGACTTGGCAGTTTCAGTAGATCAAGCGCCAGTATGGCGGGTAATGCGATCAAGGTGCCCAGTCCCGCGCCTGCCATCATCAGGCCGGTCCAGGCCCCTGATGCATTGACCGCGAGTTTTTCCAGGCCCCTTTGATTCAACGCGGCGAATACGAGCCACAGGACAACAGCGCTGATTGAAAAGAACAGCCCCTTGAGCCAGGCGCCGTCGCCGGTCGGGAGGTGATTGATGCTGCCAACGTTCAACAGCAACAGCCCGCCTGTCATCAACGCCAGTGGTATCGCGAGTTTGCGCCATTCGATGGTTCTGCTCGTGGCATTGCCGAGTACGGCCTGTAGAAGCGGCACCATGCCAATAAGCGCAGGGGTCAGTACCGGTCCTGCATAAATCACCCCGGCGGCAATGCAGGTGCTGTATCCGAGGTATCCGATAACGCCCAGGCTTGCGCCCAGAAGCTGCTGTTCGCGGCTCAGGAATCGGAGCCGGGCGCGATAGAACACCATGACCCCTGCACCCAGCGTCCCGGCGATCAGAAACCGAACGATCATCAAGTCGTAGATCGAATAGGCCCCGGTGACGTAGGGCGCAATGAAATTCAAGGCCCAACTCAGCGTGGCGACGACGGCGAGGGCCACGCCTGCGGTGGTGTTTGAGTTACTCCTGGGCATCAGGCCTCTCCGCGGGACATTCAGCTCATGTTGCACAGCGTCAGCGCTATGCTACAAACGAGTTCTCGGCCACGGATGCATTACCGGTGATTATGAATACGCTTGGAAAGTCTTTACCGCCGCTCGCCAGTTTGTTGCCCTTTGAAGCGGCGGCGCGGCTGGAGAGTTTTTCCAAGGCCGCCGAGGAGCTGCACATTACCCAAGCGGCGATCAGTCGGCAGATACGGGGACTTGAAGAGAATCTTGGGCTAAAGCTCTTCAGTCGGCGCAACCGCGCCGTGTTTCTCACCCAGGAAGGACGCGAGCTAGGGCGTGTGGTGAGCAGCGCCTTGCGCAGTATCAGCGATGTCGCCGAGACCCTTCGCCAGGCGCCCGGCAAGCACCGGGTCGTTCTGCTGTGCCAATTGTGCGAGGCGTTCTACTGGCTGATGCCGCGCCTTTCATCATTCCACCAGCAATACCCTGAGATCGAAATCCAGGTGGTCACGTCGACCCGACCGCTGACTGAATTCAGTGAGCATTTTGACGTGGCCTTGCAAAGCACGGGGCGCCCCAGTGGTGCGCATGTTCTGGTGTTTACCGCGACCGATGAAGTGTTTCCGGTGTGCAGTCCTGGTTACCTCAATGTCCAGGAGTCACTACCGGTCGCGGACCTTCTGCATCACACACTTTTGCATCACCACGCCATGCCACCCCACTGGCTGCAGTGGGAGGGTTGGCTACAGGCGTTTGGGCAGGCAGCGAAGGTCAATTCTCAAGGCGCTGTGTTTGACAGCTACCCCTTGATGCTTCAGGCGGCGGTCGAGGGCCATGGAATTGCACTGGGGTGGCGCCGGACCGCCGCGAGGTTGATTGAAAGTGGGGCCTTGGTAAGGCCTTGCGCACAAAGTATTCCCTTGCCCGATGCGATATCCGTTTTCAGAAGTTCGTACGCAGGAGATCGCGCTGAAGTCAGCGCACTGATTGCGTGGCTGGAGGGGGCGTTGGAGAGTGAAGGCTGACATCGATCACCGCGTCGGGTAGCGACTGACTTGGCGGCTGTTTGCGCTCCGGGCGCGAATAGGGGGCCTACGCCACCCTTGCGGTCTGCCTGGCTTCGGTGCGCACCACCAGCCAGATACCGATTCCGGACACCGCCATGCCCGACAGCATTTGCCAGGAAAGGGGTTCGTTGAACATGGCCCAGGCCCACAGCATCGTCACGGGTGGGCTGAGGTACAGCACGCTGGCGACCCGGGTGGCTGTCGCCCGGCGCAGGCATAGCCAGTAGAGCCCATATCCGCCGATCGTCGACAAGCCCGCCGTCCACAGCACGCTCAAGGCGAAACCTGCGCTGGGTATCGGCGCGAGGCTGCCTTGTACACCTTCGAGCAAGGCGAAGGCGATCCCTGAAACGCAGCATTGCAACCACAGGTTGGGAAGCAGGCCCAGCGACTGCGACGCCGGGAGATGCTTTTGCCACAATGTCGCGACGGCCAGCGAGAGCATGCCAAGCAGCGGCAGGGCATAAGCCCACAAGGGCGCATCGCCCCAGGCGAGCGCGCCGTGGGTCACCAGCGCGGCACCGGCCAGGCCGATGACCAGGCCTGCCCAGACTCGCCAGGCCAGTCGCTGTCCCAGTACGCCAGCGGCCAACAGTGCCAGCCCCATGGGCAGCAAATCGGCGAATAGAGCGGCAAGCCCCGTAGGTACGCCCAGGGCAATACCTTGGGTAATGCCCGCCAGATAGCCCGCCATGGCCAGTAGGCCAATGCCGGCGTTTTTCAGAAGCACCGCAGGCGAGGTTCGAGCCAGTGCCCTGGCGACGAAGGGAAACAGAATGAGCGTGACCACGACGCAGCGCCAGAACACCACCAGCAATGCAGGGGCGTAGTCAATCGAGAAGCGCGCGCCAACGAACCCGGAGCTCCAGGTCAGCAGCAGTGCCGCTTCAAGCAGGACCAGGGGGACCGCCCGGTGCCAGACCGGTTTGGATAGGGGAAGGGCATGAGATCGATCGATATGGGTTCATGCCCATAGGCTACGAAAGCAGGCTAATCTAATAAATCAAAATATAGTGCAGCAGTTGTTCACGAAGGTTGAATCATGCCGGCCATACTCGATATTGAACTGATACGGACTTTTCATGCAGTGGCGCGCATAGGGAAATTCAGCGCGGCGGCGCAGCAGTTGCACAAAAGCCCGGCGGCGGTGAGCGTGCATATACAGCGGCTGGAGGCGGTAGCCGGCGGACGCTTGCTCAACCGTGACAATCAGGCGGTGTCCCTGACTGCTTTGGGCAAACGCTTGTTATCGTCTACCACGGAGTTGCTGAGCACCCATGACCGGGTGTTGGCCGACTTGCAGGGGACCCGCCTGGCGGGGCGCATCACCTTGGGTGTGCCGGATGAATACGCGGACCATGTCATCCGCGACATCCTCCCGACCTTCGCAGCCGGCTGGCCGAATGTGGTCCTGGAGCTCAGGACAGCGCCAAGCTATGCGCTGCGTGATCAGGTGCAGCGGGGGAAACTTCAGGCTGCGGTGATTGCCCGGCCGAAGGCGCAGCCGGGCACAGAGTCTCTGCTGTTAACCTCCACGTCGCCTGTTTGGGTCGGCCCGATCAATAGCGTGATTGCCTCGACGCAGCCGCTGCCACTGGCCGTGCATGCTGCGCAGTGTCCTTATCGACAAGCCATGATCGAGGCGCTCAGGCAATGCGCACGCAAGTCGCGCATCGTCCTGGAAAGCCCCTCCACTCAAGCCGTCAAAGCGTGTGTGGAGGCCGGTTTGGCGATCAGTCTGATAGACCGTGCCCGGGTGACGGACAAGATGCAGATTCTCGACAGCTTGCCGGTGGTTCCAGAGCATGAGGTGGTATTCATGCGATCGCAGGCATCACACGCCGATGAAGCGGTGAACCTGCTCTCGCATGCCATGCAGCAGCACTTCCGGCTTTAGGGGCGGCCTGCGCCACGCTTATCTGTCGCTGTCGCCCCCGACAACGGCGGCGTCCGGGGCGGGATCACCCGTTTCGACCCTGTCGACTCAAACGCCGAAGCCAGGCGCAACAGCGTCGAATCGTCATAGGCACGTCCGGCAAACGTCAGCCCCACGGGCATGCCGATGTCCGCCATCACGCCCATCGGCACCGTGACGGTGGGCACGCCCAGGTGCCGGATGGCCAGGTTGCCATTGGCGACCCAGACCCCGTTGCTCCAGGCGATATCGGCGGAGGCCGGATTGACATCGGCGTCTGCAGGGCCGACGTCGGCGACTGTCGGGAATATCACCGCATCGAGCCCAAGCCGGTCCATCCAGTCTTCAAGATCGATGCGGCGGGTCTGTTCAAGTCCCCGCAGTCCGTCCGCCAGGGTGGGAATCTGGTCCCAGGGGGTAATGCCGCGCTCGGCCATCCGCACGTATTCGTCCATGCCGGCGGCAAGATCGTCCTCACGGTTGGGCAGGGTGCCAGGGTCGTGGGGGAATATCAGCGGCCCGTCAACATCGGCCAGACGATTGAGTTTCGGATCACCGTTGGCCCGCAGAAAATCATCGAACGCCCAGGCCGACAGGTCCCACAACTCATGGTGCAGGAACTCCTTGGATACCAGGCCTCGGGTGAAAACCGTCGGCGCGCCCGGACGATCTCCCTCGCAATTGGAGACCAGCGGGAAATCGACCTCGACCACCTGCGCACCACAGGCCAGGAGCGCCTTGCGAGCTTCTTCCCACAGGGCGATCACCGAGGCGCGAGTGTTGATTCGCTGCCCCGTCGGCCCGCCAATGCCGGGTGCTTGCGCCGTGCCCGCATCGGGATCGGCGTTGATGTACATACGCGGAACGCCGAAACGGACACCCGCGAGTGCGCCTGCGTCGGCGGCAAGGCCGGGATACGAGGCGGGGCGCACCGAGTCGACACTCGGGAGGGGTACCCAGGGCTGCATGCGCCACAGATCGCCGCGAGTGTCAGGGTCATGCGCCACCACGACGTCCAGCACTTCCAGCAGGTCCGCCATCGTCCTGGCATAGGGCACGACAACGTCCATTGTCGGGGTCAATGGCCAGTTGCCGCGCACCGAGATCACCCCGCGCGAAGGCGTATAGGCGCACAGGCCGTTGTTCGATGCCGGGCCTCGGCCGCTCGACCAGGTTTCTTCGGCAAGGCCGAATGCGGCGAAACTGGCCGCCGTCGCAGTACCCGCACCGTTTGAAGAGCCGGATGCGAAAGGCGCGGTGAGGTATTCGCCGTTGTAGGGGCTTTCCGCGCGGCCATACACTCCGCGTTGCATGCCGCCGTTGGCCATGGGCGGCATATTGGTCTTGCCCAGGCAGATCGCCCCGGCGGCGCGAAGCCGTTCGATGGTGAACGCATCGCGATAGGCGACCAGGCTCGCGAACGCCGGACTGCCAGAAGCGGCCGTGAGCCCCTTCACCAGATAACTGTCCTTGGCGGTATAGGGAATGCCATCAAGCGGACCCAGGAGCTGACCCTTGGCCCGCCGTTCATCGGACGCCTGTGCTTCCTTCAGGGCATCGGGATTGCGAACGACAACGGCGTTCAGGGCGGTGGACGTGTCGGCGCCGTCGTAGGCATCGATCCTGGCAAGATAGGCCTGGACCAGCTCGACGGCTGTCGTCTGGCCGGATTCGAGTGCTGCGCGTAATTGGGCGATGGAGACTTCGGTGATTTCGATCATGTTGTTACCGTTGCTGCTGACGGGGACGTGGTGCGCGGAGCCTTTCAAACCGGACCTTGGGCACTTCAGGTGTCTCAAAGTGGGTTCTCATATCAGTGGCATGCACTTTACTACGGGATAAGCGCTAAAGGGCTTAATTGGAAAACCGCCTCCCATCGAGCAGTACCTTTTGTATAGAATGCCGTGCAAGGGTGTCACCGCAAACGCGGCAGGGCAGGTTTAATCAAGCGCAGGTCGGGCCGCCAGCGCGGAGTCGCTGTGCCTATGAGCCCGGAACCGTTGCGCCTGAATAATAAAAGTGAGTCACCTTCCGCCATGGCTTTCCTCTCCCGTTTTTTCGCCGCTGAATCAGCTGGCGGTCTGGCCCTGATGGCCTCCGCCCTGGCCGCGCTCATCGTAGCCAATTCGCCCTGGTCAGAGGTGTACTTCTCCGCACTGCACGTCAAAGCCCTCGGGCTTTCGGTCGGGCACTGGATCAATGATGGCCTGATGGCTCTGTTCTTTTTATTGGTCGGCCTTGAGATCAAGCGCGAAATGCTTGAAGGCCAGTTGTCGCGCTGGAGTCAACGCGCGCTTCCAGGTTTTGCCGCGCTGGGCGGCATGCTGGTCCCTGGCCTGATTTACGTCGCGGTCAACTGGGGCAATGCGCAAACCCTGGGTGGCTGGGCGATTCCCACGGCAACGGATATCGCATTTGCCTTGGGCGTGCTGTCGCTGCTGGGCAAGCGTGTGCCGATTTCCCTGAAGATCTTTTTGTCGGCGCTGGCGATTCTGGATGACCTCGGGGCGGTCCTTATCATCGCGCTGTTCTACACCAGCGATTTGTCCGTCAACATGTTGCTGGCGTCGCTGGGCGTGACTGCTCTTTTGGTGGTACTCAACCGCTGCGGGGTGAAGAGGCTGTTCCCCTATTTGATCGCAGGCGCACTGCTCTGGTACTTCATGCTTCAATCCGGCATCCATGCGACCTTGGCCGGCGTCATCCTGGCCTTGTGTATTCCGCTCGGTGATTCCAACGAAGGAGGGTGGTCGCCGCTTCTCTACCTCGAAGAAAAGATGCATCCGTGGGTGGCTTTCGCGGTGGTGCCCATCTTTGGTTTCGCCAATGCCGGCGTATCCCTTGCCGGTATTTCCCCGAATAATCTGATCGATCCCGTACCGATGGGGGTGGCGATGGGGCTGTTGGTGGGCAAACAGATCGGGGTGTTCGGTCTGGCGGCGCTGGCCATTCGTTTCGGTCTGGCCAAGATGCCTCACGGGGCGAAGTGGTCTCAGATGTATGGCGTGGCGCTTTTGTGCGGAATCGGCTTCACCATGAGCCTCTTTATCGGTGCGCTGGCGTTCCCCACTGCGCCCCATCTGGTCGATGAAGTTAAAGTCGGCGTGCTGCTGGGCTCCACACTGTCTGCCATTATCGGAGTCTTGGTGCTGATGAAGGCGGGTTCGAAAAAGAGTTGAGGTGACCTGCGGCGATGCCTTTGCCGGTGTCGCCTTGAAAGCCTGGTTTCATGCCGGAGCGCGGAGGTGGTTCAGTAAATGCCGGAGTATGTGTTCGGCATCTGGCCCTACGCCCCTGAGGGTTGCCGAAGCAAAGTTGCGTTGTTTAGGCAAACCCACAAAGTACAAGCCGGGGACATGCGTGGCTCGTCCGTCACGCTGCCGCACCCAACCTCGTTCGTCCAGCACTGGCAGGCTTTCGAGAAATGCCAGGTTCGGACGAAAACCGGTGGCAAACACCAGGCTATCAACGGTTTCATGCTGGCCATCGGGCCAAACAATACCGGTTGAGGTGACCTGAGTGAACATGGCCGCTTGATTGAAATCGCCGGCTTTGAGTGCCTTGCTGTAGGTGCCGTCGTCCAGTACCGGTGTGCTTTGGTCGTTCAACCAGCGGGTTTTCTCCAGGCCTGTCCATTTCAACCAGGTATGAAAGTCTGCCCCCAATATGCGTTGGGGTACGAACCGAATCGTCTCGCGTGTTGCCAGCGTCACCGTTGCCACTTTGGCCAAATCGTAAGCGATCTGTACGGCAGAGTTTGCGGCGCCAATCACGACGATGCGTTGTCCATCGAAGGGCTGGTTGTTTCGATAGTCGGCACTGTGGAGTTGAGTGCCGTTGAAGCTTCCGAGCCCGGGAATATCGGGTGTGTAGGGGCGGCTGAAGGCTCCCGATGCGACGACCACCGCTCTGGCCAGAAAGTGTTGTCCGCTGGCGGCAGTTATCTGGAACCCCCCGTTCACCCGATCTACCCGCGTGGCCCGAACCCCCTGGAGGATCGGTAGCTCAAAGAGCTCGGCATATTTCTCGAGGTAGTGCACCACTTCGTCGCGAGCAGGGTAGTGGCCTGGAACTGCGGGGAACGGCATTCCCGGTAGAGAGGAGTAGGCCGCAGGCGAGAACAGTTCAAGGCTGTCGTAGTAGTTGCGCCAGTTCCCGCCCGGTTGCAGTTGCTCGTCGAGGATGAGGAAACTGAGGCCTTGGCGTTTCAAATGCCAACCGCTGGCCAGCCCTGCCTGGCCAGCACCGATCACAACAACATCGACTGGCTGATTTATTTGGTTCATATGTGCGCACCTATACACGTTTTTGGATAAATAAAATCAGCTCGATCTGCCGGGGCAGCACAAGGGGGTGATGCTCTTGGTGTGGTGCAGGATGTCTTCCAGACGCTGGATAATGGCTGGGCCATCCACCTCGTAGAACACCTGTCGGCCGACCTTCGAGGCGCGAACGATACCGGCATCCAGCAGCACCTGCAGATGGCGGGACACCACCGAACGCTCCTGAGGCAACTGCGCCGCAATTTCGGTGACATCGGCTCGGCCTAACTGCATGACGCGCTTCAGCACGGCGACTCGCGGCGGCTCGCACAGGGCTTTGAAGAAGGCGCCATCCAGCGATTCGATAGCGGCCTCGATGGCTTGGGCTCGGGTGAGTGTTGTAGTCATGCGTCGACTATATGTGCATGAGTATGCACATGTAAAGCGCCGATCAACACCCTCTTAAACAAGAGGATGTTCTTCTGAAACAGAGGCGGGCGAGGCGGTTGGCGTCATTTCTACGCTTTCTTTCGGGAACCAGGCCTGGGTCCGGTTGGCGAAGGCCACCAGCGACAGCATCACCGGTACTTCCACCAGCACCCCGACGACGGTGACCAGAGCCGCCCCGGAGTTGAGGCCGAACAAACCGATCGCCACCGCCACCGCCAGCTCGAAGAAATTCGAGGTACCGATCAGGGCGCAGGGGGCCGCCACATTGAACGGGACTTTCCATAGTCGCGCCGCCGTGTAAGCAATCGCGAAAATGCCATAGGACTGGAGCAGCAAGGGCACGGCAATCAAGGCAATCAGCAGTGGCTTATCCAGAATGATCTGTCCCTGAAATCCGAACAGCAGCACCACGGTGCCCAGCAGGCCGAGGATCGACAGGGGTTTGACCCGGGCGTTGAAACGCTTGACCGCATACTCGGCCTCGCCGATGTTTTGCGCCGAAGCACTGAGCTTCAGGCGGGTGAGTACCCCGGCAATCAGTGGGATCAACACATACAGCCCGACCGAAAGGATCAGGGTTGCCCAAGGCACCTCAATGTCAGTCACGCCGAGCAACAGCGCCACCAGCGGCGCGAAGGCGAAGATCATGATCACGTCATTCAGCGCCACCTGAACCAGGGTGTAGGTGGCATCACCGCGAGTCAGCTGCGACCAGACGAACACCATGGCGGTACACGGCGCGGCACCGAGCAGGATCAAGCCGGCGATGTACTGGCCGGCATCACGGGGATCGATCAGGTCGATAAAGAAATAATGAAAGAACAACACCCCCAGCCCCGCCATGGTGAACGGTTTGATCAACCAGTTGACCACCAGGGTGATGACCAGCCCCTTGGGCCGTTCGTGAATGCGCTTGAGGCTGGAGAAGTCCACCGACACCATCATCGGGTAGACCATCAGCCAGATCAGCCCCGCGACAATGAAATTGACCGAGCCGTATTCATAACCGGCCATGGTCTGGAACAGCTGTGGGAACAGACTGCCCAACCCGACTCCCGCCGCGATACACAGTGCGACCCAAACCGACAGGTAACGCTCGAAAAAGCCGATTGGCTGGGTGGTGCTCATGCTCAAACCTCTTCTCTGTGGATCAGTGGGCGCAGGTTGTGGATGGAGAACCCTATATATAAAAAATCATATATTCCTGAGCCTGGGGCGATCTTTTTCAGCAAATTCTTCTAAGAGGATTCTATCTCTATCTCGCTGTAAACGTCGCTTTTCATAGGAAAATAAGCAGTGGAAGCTTTATCTTGTATTCGGATAATCATATATTCGACTTTCCGAATATTTGATGAGGCTTCATCATGATTGGCAAAGCCAGCGTACTCTTCGTCTGCACCGCCAACGCTGCTCGTTCCCAGTTAGCTCAGGCGCTGCTCAGGCACACGGATTCGGAGCATTTCGAGGCATTCAGCGCCGGTACTGCACCCACTGAGGTCGACCCTCGCACCTTCGAAGCCCTGGCGCATCTGGGGGTCAGTACGGACGGGTTACGGAGCAAATCGATTGATGAGTTCCGGGGGGAGCGTTTCGATTACGTCATCACCTTGTGTGATAAAGCCGCTTCGGAATGCCAGTCGCTCCCCGGCGCAGGCGAGACCATGGCCTGGAGCTTCGAGGATCCGGTCACCAGCACCAAGCCCGATGCGTTCCGTCACACGCTTCACGAGATTCATGATCGCATCAAGATGTTTGTCTTGGTGAAAACCAAACACTGAGAACTGAAATGGCTGACCACCTGACCCCAACCACTGTTTTCAAATGCCTGGCCGACGACAACCGTGTACGCATGATGCTGCTCATCACCCGAGAGGGGGAGTTGTGCGTCTGTGAGCTGACGTGCGCGTTGAACGAGAGTCAGCCGAAAGTCTCCAGGCACTTGGCGCAGTTACGCACGTGCGGGTTGCTGTCGGACCGTCGGCAGGGGCAATGGGTCTATTACCGACTGCACCCCAACCTGCCTGACTGGGTGCTTCAGGTATTGACCGTGGTACTTGAAACCAACAAGCACTGGTTAAGCCCTGATGCCAGGCGACTGGATGACATGGGTGACCGTCCTGAGCGGGCAATCGCTTGTTGTGAAAGCACAACCGCCTGATCCCGCCTTCGACTACGAGACGAGCCGATGAAAATCCTGTTTCTCTGCACTGCCAATAGCTGTCGCAGTATCCTCTGTGAAGCGCTTTTCAATCATTTGGCCCCCCAAGGGATGAAAGCCTACAGCGCCGGAAGTCAGCCGAAGGGAGAAGTGCATCCGCTGAGCCTCAGAACGTTGGAACAAGCAGGCATTAGCACCGATGGCCTGTTCAGTAAGTCCAGTGATGCTCATGCAGAACTGGCGCCTGATTTCGTGATCACGGTGTGTGATAAAGCCGCCGGTGAAGCCTGTCCGGTGTTCTTCGGTCCGGCGACAAAAGCCCATTGGGGGCTGGCTGATCCTTCGGAGTACCGCGGTACTCAAGAAGAGATCGAGGCGGCTTTCGAAGCCACCCTGGAGCAGATCAGAACCCGTATTGAAGCCTTTCTGGCACTGCCGCTTCCCCAACTGGGTGCTGAACAGCTCAGGGCAGAGCTGGCCCTGATCGGCACGCTGTAACCCGGGAGCAATGATCATGCACCGCGGGTTTGATGACCCTACGAGCGCCGTTGCGCAGGACAAAGACTATGTTTGATGAGCCAATCCCCCAACTGAACACCGAGCTGGCTGATCTCCCATCGGCCGACAAGCTGGGCATTGAGAAAACCTCCCTGCACAAACCGCGCATTCTGCTGTTGTACGGATCCACCCGTGAACGCTCCTTCAGTCGCCTGATGGTAGAGGAGGCCGCTCGGTTACTGGAGCACTTCGGCGCCGAAGCGCGGATTTTCAATCCGTCGGGTTTGCCGCTACCCGATGACGCACCGGTCGATCATCCCCGGGTTCAGGAACTGCGCGAGCTGATGCAGTGGTCTGAAGGCCAGGTCTGGTGCTCGCCGGAACGCCACGGTTCAATGAGCGCGGTGTTCAAAGCGCAGATTGATTGGGTGCCGCTGGCCATGGGCGCGGTCCGTCCGACCCAGGGCAAAACCCTCGCCGTCATGCAGGTGTGCGGTGGCTCGCAGTCGTTCAACGTGGTCAATCAACTGCGCGTGCTGGGACGCTGGATGCGCATGTTCACCATCCCAAACCAATCCTCCGTGCCGAAGGCCTATATGGAATTCGACGACAACGGCCGGATGAAAGCTTCACCGTTCTACGACCGCGTCGTGGATGTGATGGAGGAGTTGGTGAAGTTCACGCTGCTGCTTCGCGACCGCCAGGATTACCTGGTCGACCGCTATTCCGAACGCAAGGAGTCGGCGCAAGAATTGATGAACCGGGTCAATCAGCGCTCCATCTGAGTCAAACCATCGCCTGGTTCGACCTGATGTCGAACTCCCCAGACACCCGATACAGAGCACAACTACATGACTATCAAAGTGGGCATCAACGGTTTTGGACGCATCGGTCGCCTGGCATTGCGCGCCGCCTGGCATTGGCCAGAGTTCGAGTTCGTGCAGATCAACGACCCGGCAGGTGATGCGGCGACCCACGCGCACCTGCTGAACTTCGACTCGGTACATGGCCGCTGGAATTATCAGGCCGACGCCGAGGGCGACAGCATCGTCATCGACAGCAAACGCATCAAGGTAACCGCCAACAAAGCGATTGCCGACACGGACTGGTCGGGTTGCGATCTGGTGATCGAGGCCAGTGGCAAGATGAAAACGGTCGCCGTACTTCAGGGCTATCTCGACCAAGGCGTTAAACGTGTGGTGGTCAGCGCTCCCGTGAAGGAAAAGGGCGCATTGAATATCGTCATGGGCGTCAATCATCAGCTGTTCACACCCGATGTTCATTCGATCGTCACCGCCGCTTCCTGCACCACCAACTGCCTGGCACCGGTGGTGAAAGTCATCCACGAGAAGCTGGGTATTCGTCACGGTTCGATTACCACGATTCATGACCTGACCAACACCCAAAGCATCCTCGATCAGCCCCACAAGGATCTGCGTCGAGCGCGTGCTTCGGGCATGAGCCTGATTCCAACCAGCACCGGTTCAGCCACCGCTATCGCGGAAATCTTCCCGGAACTGCGCGGGCGCCTGAATGGCCACGCCGTGCGTGTGCCACTGGCCAACGCTTCGTTGACTGACTGTGTCTTTGAAGTCGAGCGGGCCACCACTGTCGAGGAGGTCAATCAGCTCCTCAAGGACGCTTCCGAGAATGAGCTCAAAGACATCCTCGGTTTTGAAGAGCGTCCGCTGGTGTCCATCGACTACCGCACCGACCCGCGCTCATCGATCATCGATGCGCTATCGACCATGGTCATCAACGGCACCCAGGTCAAACTCTATGCCTGGTACGACAACGAGTGGGGCTATGCCAACCGCACCGTGGAACTGGCCCGGATGGTCGGTCGGGCAGTCTGAGGGGCGATCATGAAAGCGTTGTCAGCCCTCTCTCCGCCAGTGCGGCAGTACCTGCTGGTCACCGGCAATTACTGGGCCTTCACCCTCACCGATGGTGCCTTGCGCATGTTGGTGGTGCTGCACTTCCATGCGTTGGGCTACAGCCCGTTGCAAATCGCCGCGCTGTTTTTGTTCTATGAGATTTTTGGCGTAATCACCAATCTGGTGGGCGGCTACCTTGGTGCCCGGCTAGGTTTGAACCGAACCATGAACATTGGTTTGGGCATGCAAGTCGTGGCGCTGTTGATGCTGACGGTTCCGCTAGCCTGGCTGAGCATTCCCTGGGTAATGGGCGCTCAGGCGTTGTCCGGGATCGCCAAAGACCTGAACAAGATGAGCGCGAAAAGCTCGATCAAGCTGTTGGTGCCCGATGGGCAGCAGGGCAAGCTGTACAAGTGGGTGGCGATCCTCACCGGCTCCAAGAATGCCCTCAAGGGCGTGGGCTTTTTCCTCGGTGGAGCGTTGTTGGCGCTGATCGGTTTCAAAGGTTCGCTGCTGGCGATGGCCGGCGTGCTCGCGCTGATCTGGATCGGTAGCCTGATGCTGTTGAAAAAGGACCTGGGCAAAGCGAAAGCCAAACCCAGGTTTCGCGACATCCTGTCCAAGAGCAAGGCGATCAACATCCTGTCAGCGGCGCGGATGTTCCTGTTCGGTGCCCGCGATGTCTGGTTCGTGGTGGCCTTGCCGGTGTACCTGAGCAGTGTTTTTGGTTGGGACTTCTGGAAGGTCGGCGGCTTCCTGGCAGCCTGGGTGATCGGCTATGGCATCGTGCAGTCCTTTGCGCCCAGCATCACCGGCAAGAAACGTGGGCACGTACCGGATGGTCGCGCGGCGTTTGTGTGGGCACTGGCCCTGGCGGGCCTGCCGGCGGCCATCGCACTTGGGCTCGATAACGGGTTGTCACCCCAGGCGGTGCTGCTGGGTGGGCTCATGGTCTTTGGGGTGCTGTTCGCGGTGAACTCGTCGCTGCACAGCTACTTGATTGTGTCCTATGCCAAGGAAGACGGCGTGTCGCTGGATGTGGGTTTCTACTACATGTCCAACGCCATGGGGCGACTGCTCGGAACGGTGCTCTCCGGCTGGGTCTATCAAACGTATGGACTGGGGGCGTGCTTATGGATATCCAGCGCATTCGTGCTGCTCGCCGCTTTGATTTCCATAGGGTTGCCTCGCCACGCCAATCCGGCGGTCGATCTTTAGCTACCTTCAGACTTCGTTAAGAAAGGGCCTCGATACTTTCTCCCAATACCCAAGGGAGAACGTTGAGCCATGCCCGATTCTGACTGGAACCTCCATCTGCCGCTGGCTTTCGGTAATGCCGGCCGAGCGGTTCGTCACTTGCATCGAGCCCTGCCGGAAGAGCCCCGGCGGGATGAGTTCGAAACCTTCATCCGCCAGCGTTTTCGCCAGGCCCACGGCGCCGAGATTCGTCACTTCATGCCTGAACTGTTCGGGCTCGACGATGCCGACGGTAAGCTCTGCGCCGTGGCAGGCGTGCGTCTGGCCGCGCAGGGGCCGCTGTTTCTCGAACGTTACCTGGACGATCCCATCGAGCCGTTGATCAAGGCCGACGCAGACTGCGCGGTGGATCGCGGCGGTATTGTCGAAGTCGGCAATCTGGCCGCCAGTGACACCGGCAGTGCTCGCCTGAGCATCATCGCAATCACCTATCTGTTGGCGATGGGCGGGCTGGAGTGGGTGGCCTTCACCGGCAATATCGGCCTGGTCAACAGTTTCCATCGCCTTGGCCTCAAGCCCGTCACCCTGTGCCCGGCCGACCCGCAGCGCCTGGGGGAAGAGCGGCACCTCTGGGGCAGCTACTACGAGAGTCAGCCATGGGTTCACGTCGGTAACATCCGCGCCGGCTTCGTTCATCTGCGCGATGCTGGTCTGTTCGATCGCCTGGGCTTTTCACAGACCTGCGGGGAGGTGAGCCATGTTGCCTGAAGTGGAGCGCTTCAAACTCACCCTGCGTGAGCATGCCCAACACAAGGGCTACGCCGTGGCGCTGTGGGGCGATAACTTGCGGCTGGACTACGCCACGCTTTACTCCGAAGTGGTGTACCGCCAGCAACGCTTGCGTGAGGAACACATCAAGGTGGTTGCCCTGGCCCTGGATAACGGGGTCGAAGCCATGCTGTGGGACCTGGCCGCTTTGTTCGAAGGCCTGGCCTGCGTCATCCTGCCAGGTTTTTTCAGTCCGGCTCAACGCCTGCACTGTCTGGAGCAGAGCCAGGCGCAGCGGGTGATTGCCGAGCCCGGGTTGGCAGCCGAACTCCAGGCTGCGGGTTACCGCCACAGCGGCGAGTTCTGGCAGAAAGATTTTGCCGGACCGAGCCGCTTGCCGGCGGGCACCGCCAAACTGACCTTTACCTCAGGCACCACCGGTACGCCAAAAGGTGTCTGCCTCAGCGCTGACGGTCTGTTGCGGGTCGCCCGTGAACTGGAGCAGGCCAGCCAGCCGGTCAACGCGAGGCATCACCTGGCGCTGCTGCCCCTGGCGGTCCTTCTGGAAAACCTCGGTTGCTATGCGGCGCTGTATGCCGGGGCGATGCTCAGCCTGCCTGGTCAGAAAGCCCTGGGCATCCAGGGTGCCAGTGGCGCCGACCCGACACGCCTGTTGGCGTGCCTGACCGAGCGCCGGGCGCAGAGTCTGATTCTGGTTCCACAATTGTTGCTGATGCTGGTCACGGCCGCCGAGCAGAAAGCGTTCTACCCGCACGCGTTGCGATTCGCCGCCGTGGGCGGTGCGCGGGTATCCGGCGATCTTTTGCAACGGGCCCAGCGTGCCGGCCTGCCGGTATTTGAAGGCTACGGGCTGTCGGAATGCGCTTCGGTGGTGTGCCTCAACCGGCCACAGGCCCACCGCGCCGGCAGTGTCGGTCAGCCGTTGCCCCATGTGCAGGTTCGCCTGGCCGAAGACGGCGAAGTGCTGATCAAGGGCTCGACCTTGCTCGGATACCTGGGGGAGCCTCTGCCTACCGACGAATGGTGGCCCAGCGGCGATTTGGGGGAGTTCGACGCAGAGGGGTTCCTGTACCTGCGTGGCCGCAAGAAGCATCAGTTCGTGACCAGCTTCGGTCGCAACGTCAATCCCGAATGGGTCGAAGCCGAACTTACCCAGGGCGGCACCATCGCCCAGGCCTTCGTCTATGGCGAAGCCTTGCCGCACAACCAGGCATTGCTGTGGCCCGCCCGCGCTGACTGCTCTGATCAAGCGCTGGAGCTGGCTGTGAGCAAGGCCAACGCGGCGCTGCCTGAATACGCTCGGGTCCACCACTGGACGCGACTGGCGCAACCCTTTACCGCAACCAACGGCATGCTCACCGCCAACGGGCGACCGCGCCGCGAAGCGATTGTCGAGCATTACCGTGGGTTGTTCAGTGAATCCGTTCTGTCCGAGGAATATCCGTCATGAGTTTTTTCGACACGCTGCAAGAAGCCACCCATCAGGAACGCCAGGCACTGTTCAACCTGCCGATCATCCGTGATGCCCTTGATGGCCAGGTCAGCCTGGCCAGCTACCGGGCGTTTTTGATCCAGGCCTACTACCACGTGCGCCACACCGTACCGTTGATGATGGCGTGCGGTGCACGTCTGCCTGCGCACCTGGAATGGCTGCGCAAGGCCGTGTGCGAGTACATCGACGAGGAATACGGCCACGAGCAATGGGTGCTGGATGACATCGCCGCGTGTGGAGGTGACAAGGATGCGGTGCGTGACGGTCAGCCGTCGCAGGCTATCGAGTTGATGGTCAGTTACCTGTATGACCTGATCGCCCGGGGCAACCCGGTGGGGCTGTTCGGCATGGTCAATGTGCTGGAAGGCACCAGCATCGCCCTGGCGACCCACGCCGCCGACGCCATTCGTGAACGCCTGGAACTGCCGCCCACCGCTTTCAGCTACCTCAGCTCCCATGGCTCGCTGGATATCGAGCACATGCAGACCTATCGCAGCCTGATGAACAAACTGGAGGATCCTGCCGACCAGGCGGCGGTGATCCACGCCTCCAAAGTGGTGTATAGGCTCTACACCGAGATGTTCCGGGGCCTGCCCCGTGACGAGGGGCATCAGCATGCGCCTGTGTGACGCCCGGATCGTCTTGACCGGTGCCAGTGGCGGAATTGGCCTGGCCATCGCCCAGGCCCTATGCGCCAGTGGTGCTCGGGTGCTGGCCGTGGCCAGGCATCGAGAAGCGCTGGAACCCTTGCTCGAGCGCTACCCGCAGCACATGTGCTGGGTAGGCGCAGACCTGACTGTTGCGGGTGATCGGCGCAAGGTACTGGCCGCAGCCGAGGCCCTGGGCGGCCTCAACCTGCTGATCAATGCCGCCGGTGTCAACCACTTCGCCCTGCTCGAACAACTCGAGGACAGCGAAGTCGACGCCCTGCTGGCGCTGAACATCAGCGCGCCGATCTGCCTGACCAAACTGTTGCTGCCGCTGCTCAAGCAGGCCGACAGCGCCATGGTGGTGAATGTCGGGTCGACCTACGGCTCGATCGGCTACCCAGGCTACGCCAGTTATTGCGCCAGCAAGTTCGCCCTGCGCGGGTTCTCCGAAGCCCTGCGCCGGGAGTTGGCGGACACCCGTGTCGGCGTGCTCTACGTGGCGCCCCGGGCTACGCGCACGTCGATGAACAGCCCGGCGGCCCAAGCCCTCAATCAGGCGCTCAAAGCCAACGTCGATGACCCGCACGCCGTGGCGTCGGCGGTCATCCAGGCCATCACCGGCGACCGTCGCGAGCTGTATCTGGGCTGGCCCGAGCGGTTCTTCGTCGGCCTCAACAGCCTGCTGCCCAATCTGGTGGACCGTGGCCTGCGCAAGCAACTGCCACTGGTTCGCCGTCTGAGCCATAAACCCGAGAACGAGCACCTCAAGCCATGAAAAAAATCCTGATCTGTTTGCTGTTCGGCGCCCTGGCTCAAAGCGCCTGGGCTTTGGACGCCGCCGACCAGCAGCGTCTCACAAGCATCCAGCAAAGCTGGGCGCATATCCAATATGACGTGCCTGAAGGGCAGCGTGCCGAGGCTTTTGAACAACTCGCCGCCCAGGCATCGGCGTTCAAGCAACAACGTCAATCCGTGGCCGAGGCATGGATCTGGTCGGGCATTGTCAAAAGCAGTTGGGCAGGGGCCGCAGGCGGAATCGGTGCGCTGGGCAAGGTCAAGGACGCCAAGGCCGACCTGGAGCAGGCTCTGGCCCTGGATCCCAAAGCCTTGCAAGGGTCGGCCTACACCAGTCTCGGCGCACTCTATGACCGGGTTCCCGGTTGGCCCTTGGGGTTTGGCGACTCGGACAAGGCCGAGCAATTACTCCAGCAGGCGCTGCAACTGAACCCTAACGGCATTGACAGCCTGTACTTCTGGGGCGATCACCTCTACCGTCAGAAGCGCTACGCTGAGGCCCGGGTTGCCCTGCACAAAGCCTTGCAGGCAGCGCCGCGGCCCGGCCGGGAAACCGCCGACGCGGGACGTCGCAAAGAGATCGAAGCGTTGCTGGTGGATTTGAACAAAAAACTGGGCTGAGGGAGAGTGCGTGCGCCTATTACTGATCGAGGATGACGTGGCCCTGGGCGAAGGCATCCATCAGGCCCTGAGCCGCGAAGGCTATACCGTTGACTGGTTGAAGGACGGAAGCAGCGCCTTGCACGCATTGCTCAGCGAAACCTTTGACTTGGCCGTGCTTGACCTGGGCCTGCCACGGATGGACGGCCTGCAGGTGTTGCGGCGCTTGCGTGACAGCGGTTCCAACCTGCCGGTGCTGATTCTCACCGCCCGGGACGCGACTGAAGATCGCATTGCCGGGCTCGATGCCGGGGCTGACGACTACCTGATCAAGCCCTTTGATCTGGCGGAACTCAAGGCCCGGTTGCGGGCCTTGTTGCGCCGCAGCGCCGGTCGGGCCCAGGCGCTGATCGAGCATGCCGGCATCAGCCTCAACCCGGGGACCCAGCAGGTCAGCTATCAGGGCAGCCCGGTGGCGTTGACGCCCAAGGAGTATCAGTTGCTCCATGAGTTGCTGTCGCCGCCGGGCCGGGTCATGACGCGCGATCACCTGATGCAATTGCTTTACGGCTGGAATGAGGAGGCTGAGAGCAACACCCTGGAAGTGCATATCCACCACCTGCGCAAGAAATTTTCCACCGACCTGATCCGTACCATTCGGGGCGTCGGGTATCTGGTGGAGGAGCGCCGATGACTTCGATCCGGCGTCGTACCCTTACGCTGATTCTGGGGCTTTTGTTCGTTGGTCTGCTGATCATCACCGTATTCAATCTGCATGACAGCAACCACGAAATCGCGGAAGTCTACGATGCCCAATTGGCCCAGAATGCCCGGCTGCTGCAGGGTGTCATGCGCATGCCCATGGCCAGCAAGGAACATGCGCAGTTGTATCAGGCATTCAATTCGGCATTGGCCTCGGCGGTTCCCAAAGTCGATGGTCATCCCTATGAAAGCAAGATCGCCTTTCAGGTCTGGGATTCAAAAGGGGCGTTGCTGGTTCACACCTCCAGTGCACCGACGTTCACCTCACCGCCGATTGCTCCTGGCTTCAGCGACGTGATAGACCAAAAGGAGCGTATATGGCGGGCGTTCGTACTGGATGACACACAGTACGGCCTGAAAATCTGGGTGGGAGAGCGTGATGATGTGCGGGCCGATCTGGTCGATCGAATTGTCCGTCACACGGTGGTGCCTAATCTGATCGGCAGCCTGGTGCTTGCCGCTGTGATCTGGTTGGCCATCGGCTGGGGGCTCAAGCCGCTGGTCGACATGGCGGCCAAGTTGCGGGCGCGGCATCCGGGCTCACTGGAGCCTCTGCAACTGGTGCCGCTGCCCAGCGAACTTGAGCCCATGCAAGCGGCGCTCAATCGGGTGCTGGCGCAGATTCAGGAGTTGATGGGCCGTGAGCGGCGTTTTATTGCCGACGCCGCCCATGAAATGCGCACCCCCCTGGCGGTGCTCAGGGTTCATGCGCAGAACCTGATGGAGGCGGGCAACGAGCAGAGCCGTCGTGAGTCCTTGCAACACCTGATTGTCGGGGTGGATCGCACCACGCGCCTGGTCAATCAATTGCTCACCATGGCACGTCTTGAACCGCAATCTGGCGTGCCTGCACCCGGCGTTATTGATCTGCCCGCCACGGTGCGTGAAAGCCTGGGTCAAATGACTCCCTGGCTGTTGAGTAAAGGACTTGAACTGGTCCTGGACGTCAGCGATGACATTGGCCCGGTGAAGATTGATCCGGTGTCCATCGATATTGCCTTGAACAATCTGGTGACCAATGCGGCCAACTTTTCTCCCGCCAATGGCTTGATCACGGTGCGGCTGGCCCGACAGGGCGATCATTACGAGTTGGCGGTCGAGGATCAGGGGCCAGGCATCGACGAGGCCGAACGGGACCGGCTTTTCGAGCGCTTCTACAGCCGCGGGAACGATCAGGGGGCCGGGTTGGGCTTGACGATCGTGCAGACCATCACCAAGCGGCTGGGCGGGCAGGTCCGGTTGGAGAATCGCCCCGAGGGAGGTTTGCGCGCCACGTTGCAGATGGGCCGCCTTTAACTTTGCTCTTCGCGGGCGGGTAGCGTTTGGGCCGCGGATGGATCGGCGAGAAATGCTGCGATTTCGCTAACCGTGCTGCGGGCCGTGCGTGTTACGCCAATCAGCGTAGCGGAGGCCGCACCGGTCCATTCACCATAGCCGACCAGCCATAGCCTGGGTTCTTGAATCGAATGAGTCCTGTCCACGTCCACGCGTCCTTGCGGGTTGAGCACACCCAGTGGCTCCAGATGCTGCAGGGCGGGACGGAAACCGGTGCACCAGATCACCGACTACCTCAGGCAGTACGAACAGCGCTATCAGTTCCCCTGCCGCCCACGCAGGATGGCTATCCATCACGCGACCCTGACCACGTCATATTGACTGGCAGGCGAATGCGTCATGCCGGTGCTCTCCAATTGCGGTGAAAAAACAAGCCAGTGTAAGGGCTGCCAGTACCGTCATTAGCAGGCGCGGCAGCATCCGTCTCAGCAGCGTTTGCAGGTCTTGATGCCCAGGAGGGTATAGACCGGGCAGAAACGGAAAATCCCCGTGGCCAGCGGCACCAGGCCGATCCAGCCCCACAAGCCGATCACACCGCTCAGGCTCAGCGCAATGAGGACAAGTCCCGCGGCAATACGCAAACTGCGGTCGATGGTTCCGATGTTGGCTTTCATGACGATCTCCCGATCAGTGAGTGCGCCGGTTCTCCAGCGCGGTGAACAACAACATGCCAGCCAGCATGGCCAACACGAATACGATGACTTGCCAGTGCCCGGTGAGCAGGATCGCGACGGCGGGCCCGGGACAGATACCGGCTATTCCCCAACCGATGCCAAACAGCAGGCTGCCGCCGATCAGGCGCGGGTCCAGCTCACGCTTGAGCGGTAATTGCATCGGGTTTCCCAGTATCGAGCGGGTCTGGCGGCGGGCCCAGGTCAGCGGGCCGATCGCAACAGCAATCGCGCCGAGCATCACCAGCGCCAGGGAGGGGTCCCAGGTGCCGCTCACATCCAGGAACGCCAGGACTTTGCTCGGATTGGCCATGCCCGCCAGGAGCAGACCGAGGCCGAACACCAGACCGGCCATGAATGCAGTCAGTTTGAGCATGTTCAGATCCCCAGCACATGACGCAGGACAAAGACCGTGGCGAAACCGCTGAACATGAAGCACGCCGTGGCGACGATCGAGCGCGGGGAAAGGCGCGATATACCGCACACGCCGTGGCCGCTGGTACAGCCCGACCCGTAGCGGGTGCCGATGCCCACCAGCAGGCCGGCGACGGTGAGGCCGCTCCAGCCGCTCTGAAACTCAATCTGCGGCAACGCGGTGAACAGGCCCCATACCAGCGGCGCGACGAGCAGTCCCAGCAGAAACAGGGCCTTCTCGCTGACCCCCTCGCTACCACGCTGCAGCAGGCTGCCGAGCAACCCGCTGATGCCGGCGATACGTCCATTGGCGACCACAAAAAGGCTGGCAGCCACACCAATCAATGCACCGCCGGCAAGGGACGACCAGGGCGTGAAGTTGAGCCAGTCGATGTTCATGCGATTTCTCCGATGCAAACCACGTTGATACTCCACCAGGCGCTTAAACCAAGGCCTTTACCACCAATGCCACGGCCACCAGCGCAGCCAGAATGGCAAAACCTTTTTGCAGACTGGGCTCCGGCAGCCTGGCGGCGAGCAAACGCCCGCCGGTCATTCCCAACAATGCGCCAAGGGTGAAAGGCGCGGCAATCGCCCATTGCAAGTGTCCCGCTGCCGAACTTGCCACCACACCGGAAATTGAAACCAGGGCAATGACTGTCAGCGACGTGGCGAGCACCGACTGGGTGGTCAGATTGGTGTAGCGCTGCAGCGCCGGGACCATCACAAAACCGCCGCCCACACCCAGCAAGCCGGACAGCGCGCCGGCGACCATGCCAGAGACCGCCAGCGCCCATGCACAAGGTGCGGTCCAATGGAGCTTGCCGCGGTTTTCGTCCAGTACACAGGGCGGGGGTTTGCGCGTCGACGTCGCGTTGGCATCGACGCGCGAGGGCAATGACTTTTGAAAGGCGCGGAAGGCCACGTACAGCAATAGAAGGGCAAACAGGATCGTCAAGGGCCGGTTGGGCGTGCGCTGAGCCAGCCAGATTCCCAGTGGAGAGCAGATGATCCCCGCGCCTGCGGTCAGCAGTGCAGCCTTATAGCGTACGGTGCCGTTTCTAAGGCCCATCACCGCGCCCAGGGACGCGGCCAAACCCACCGCCAGCAAGCCGATGGGCCCGGCTTCGGCCATGCCCAGGCCCGCGCCGAAGACCAGCAGGGGAACCGCCAGTATGCCCCCGCCAGCGCCAGTCAGCGCCAGAATCACACCCACGGTGAGGCCGAGCAGCAAGATGATGATCATCCCTCTCTCCTTGCCTTGAGGTCCGGTTTCATTGATCTGCCAACTCCGGTTTTGCCAGCCACTCACGCCCGCGGAGCATGCCCTTCCAATACAACGGAGGGAGAATCCGTTCCTTGAGCAGCCACGCCAGTCTCGACGGCCGGGTCCCGTCAATCAGCCAGGATGGGAAGCTGGGGGCGACGGTGCCGCCATAGGTGAACTCCGCCAGGACGATCTTGCCCCGCTCGACTGTCAGCGGGCAGGAGCCGTAACCGTCGTAATGGGCGTTGCCCTTGGCTTTGCCCATGGCTGCCAGCACGTTATGGGCGACCACCGGCGCCTGCTTGCGAGCGGCCGCGGCGGTCTTGGCGTTGCTGGAGTTGGTGGCGTCGCCCAGTGCGTGAATATTTGCCCAGGTTTTATGGCGCAGCGTGCCGGGGTCGACATCAATCCAGCCAGCCGCATCGGCGAGGGGACTGACGCGGATAAAGTCCGGCGCAATCTGTGGGGGCACCACATGCAGCAGGTCGAAGTCGCGGGTGACAAGCTGGTGCGTGCCATCGGGCTTGACGCTACTGAAGGTGGCGGTTTGCGCGGGCCCGTCAACGCGGGTCAGCGTGCTGCCGAAGTTCAGGTCGATGCCATAGGCGCGGATGTACTCCATCAGGGCCGGCACGTAGTCGGGCACCCCGAACAGCACGGCACCGGCACTGCAGAAATCGATCTTGATGTTGCCCAGTACCCCTTCACGTCGCCAGTGGTCGGCCGAGAGATACATGGCTTTTTGCGGCGCGCCGGCGCATTTGATCGGCATGGGCGGTTGCGTGAAGATCGCCCGGCCACCGCGCAGTTGCTGCACGCACGCCCAGGTATAGGGGGCGAGGTGATACAGGTAGTTTGATGTGACGCCGTTGCGACCCAATGTCTGCGGCAGGCCTTCAATGGCATTCCAGTTGAGTTTGAGGCCGGGGCACACGATCAACTGTGCGTACCTGACGACCCTGCAGCCATCGAGAATGACCGCGTTTCTCTCGGGTTCAAAAGCAGCCACGGCGGCTTTGATCCAGTGCACGCCGCGCGGAATGGTCGAGCCCATCGTGTGGGCGGTCCGGGGGGCGTCGAAGACACCGCAACCGACCAACGTCCAGCCTGGCTGGTAATAATGCACATCTGCCGGGTCAATGATGGCGATGTCGAGCCCCGGTTCCCTGGCCAATAAACTCGACGCCGCCGCAATGCCCGCTGCGCCGCCGCCGATAATGACCACCGCATGCTCGGCCTCGGCCACTTCGACCGGGGTCAGCCCTTTGTTCGCAATCCGGCGGATAACGCCTTTCATGTCAAACCCGGCATCCTTGGCCGCTTCGACGATCTGCGGCAGCGGCAGCAGGCTCGCTTGTGACAACGCCCACAGAGTGGTCGAGCGCATGCCGGAGCGGCAATACGCCAACACCGGTTTTGGCAGTGATTCAAATAACTGGCCGAAGGCAACGGCTTGTTCGTCGGTGACCTTGCCCGATTCCGCGGGAAGGTAGTGAGCCTCAATGCCCAGCGCGTCGGCCGCGCGCTTGATCTCGGCAAACAAGGGTTGATCGCTGCCTTCACCGTCCGGGCGATTACACACGATGGCGCGAAAGCCGGTGTTTTTCAGTTCCGTCAACTGGTGAGGGAAAATCTGCTCTGATACCGCTAAGCCTGACGCAAGGTGGCGGATGTCCATGGTGGTCTCCGTGATGGGATTTTCTTATAGGGGGAGGGGACGTCAGAGCACGTTGAGCGGGATCTTCAGATAACGTGTGCCGTTCGATTCCGGCTCAGGGAAGTGTCCGGCTCGCATGTTGACCTGAACCGAGGGCAGGATCAGCGTGGGCATTTCCAGCGTGCTGTCACGCTGGGTGCGCATGGCCACGAACGCTTCTTCACTGATGCCATTACGCACATGAATGTTGTCGGCGCGCTGCTCGGCTACGGTACTGGCGAACAGCACCTCGCGACCGTCGGGCTGGTAGTCGTGGCACATGTACAGCACCGTATCGGCCGGCAGGCTCAACACCTTGTTGATGGACCGGAACAAGGTGCGGGCATCGCCGCCTGGAAAATCACAGCGCGCAGTACCGTAGTCGGGCATGAACAGGGTGTCGCCGACGAATGCCGCCGTTTGCCGGGAGTCGCTGACGACATACGTCATGCACGCGGGTGTGTGGCCGGGCGTATGCAGCGCGCGGCACTCCAGCGAGCCGATAGAGAACGGGTATTCATTGACGAACAGATGATCGAACTGACTACCATCCTGGGCCATCTCGTCACCGGTATTGAACAACGTGCCAAAGGTTTGCTGCACAGTGGTGATCCGACTGCCGATGCCGATCTTGCCTCCCAGCTGTTCCTTCAGGTACGGCGCTGCCGTGAGGTGGTCGGCGTGGACATGGGTTTCAAGAATCCATTGAACCTTGGCGTCCAGCTCGGCCACCCGGGCGATCAACGTGTCGGCAGACCGCGTCGTGGTATGGCCGGATTTGTGATCGTAATCCAGTACGCTGTCCACGAGTGCGCAGTGACGGGTCGCCTGATCGAGCACGATATAACTGACAGTATGGGTATCGGGATCGAAAAATCCTTCGACGTGCAATGTAGCGGACATGATCGGTCTCCTTGGTCTTGTTGCCGACAGGTTTAACCTGAAGTAGCAATAAGTCTGCCATGGGCCGATTGAGTCAGGATTTTCAGCTATCTAATTGAATTTACTGTGTTTAATTTTGTAGGTCGGATGCGGCATTTTCACGCAGATGAATAAACAACTGCCATTGGCAGTGTTTGTTGGCATAGTGGCAGTGTCACTCGCGTGCGGATGAACCTACAGGAACCCCAATGAGCACTCTCCTGCCGACCCCGAACAATTTGATCCCTCCACCGGATCAGGTGCAGTCACTGGTTTCGTTTCTCGAGCACGAGCCGCATCCGATGATCGTGCTGGACCCGGACTACAACATCCTGGCGGCGAACACCGCTTATCGGCGGCAGTTCGGCAGTGCCGATAAGCCCTTTATCGGCCATAAGTGCTATCGGGTTTCCCATCATTACGATGTGCCTTGCGATCAGGCAGGGGAGAACTGCCCGATGAAGAAGGCCAGGGAAATGCGCGGCCCGGATCGGGTCCTGCACATTCACCACACCCCCCGCGGGCCTGAGCATGTCGACGTGGAACTGCGCCCGATCCTCAATGACCATGGCGACATTACCGCTTATGTGGAGCGTCTTACCCTGGTACGCAGCGCCTCGGCGCGGCCCAGCAATGAGGGCCTGGTGGGCAGCTCTCCTGCGTTCAACCGCGCGCTGTCGGAACTGCAACGGGTTGCGCCTTCCATGTTGCCTGTGCTGCTGTTGGGCGAGTCCGGCACGGGTAAGGAACTGTTTGCGCGCGCGGTCCATGAGACCAGTGAGCGGGCCAACGGCCCCTTTGTGGTGGTGGACTGTTCCGGGTTGACTGAAACGCTGTTTGAGAGCGAACTGTTCGGCCACGAGAAAGGTGCGTTCACCGGTGCCACGCTGCGCAAGCAGGGCCTGGTCGAAACAGCCCAGGGCGGAACGCTGTTTCTCGATGAAATCGGCGACGTTCCCTTGGCCATGCAGGTGAAACTGCTCAGGCTGATTGAGTCGGGCACCTATCGTCGTGTGGGCGGCGTGGAAAGCCTGCATGCCAATTTCCGCTTGGTGGCCGCCACCCATAAACCCTTGGAACAGATGATGGCCAAGGGTGAGTTCAGGCAAGACCTGTATTACCGCATCAGCGTATTCCCCATTCATTTACCGCCTCTGCGCCATCGCGTGGAGGACATCGCGTTGTTGGTGAATTCGTTATTGCAACGTTCCGGCACCAGCAAGCGCCGGCTGACCATCGACGCCGAGGCCTTGATGCAACTGCAGCGCTATTGCTGGCCGGGCAATATCCGCGAGCTTCGCAATGTGCTGGAAAGAGCCAGTCTGTTTGCCGATGACGGGGTCATACACTCCGTGCATTTACCCCAGCCCGCCGATGCCATGGTCCAACGACTGGCTGCCCCGGCTGTTTCTGACGGCCAGTCGCTGGCCCACAGTCTGGCAGCGTTCAAAGGCACCCGCAGTGAGCTGGCCAGGCACTTGGGTATCAGCGAACGTACTTTGTACCGGCGGTTGAAAGAGCAGGGTCTGGCCTGATCACCCGCTATGACACCGGACTGCCAATCACTGCCGTCATGGCAGATTGGCAGCGCCTGAGTCTGCCACGCCATTCCATCTTCGCTAGGATGCGTTCCTAAGCAGCTGTTATTAAACGATAAAAATCTGTTCCTGAGCCTTGGCATGGCGCGTGCTAACTGCACCGACATGACTATTTCAGACAAACGACTGCGCCGTCATCTGCTCACAGCAGTGCTCATCAAGCTGCTCGTGCTGGCAGTGCTGTGGTGGTTATTCATTGAGGATTTCCACGTCAGCGTCGATTCCAACGCGGTCGGCAACCGTTTCGGTGTACCCACCTCGGCTCAAGGGGCAAGCAAGTGATCTCAGAACAACTGGTGGATTTGTCGCGGCTGCAATTCGCCGCCACGGCGCTTTATCACTTCCTTTTCGTACCGCTCACCGTTGGCATGGTGTGGCTGCTGGTCATCATGGAAAGCGTCTATGTGATGACCAGGAATGTCATCTGGAAAGACATGACGCGTTTCTGGGGCAAGCTGTTTGGCATCAACTTCGCACTGGGAGTGACCACGGGGATTACCCTGGAATTTCAGTTCGGTACCAACTGGGCCTACTACTCGCACTATGTCGGTGACATTTTCGGTGCCCCGCTGGCAATCGAAGGCTTGATGGCGTTCTTCCTCGAATCGACCATGATCGGGCTGTTCTTTTTTGGTTGGGACCGTCTCAAGAGGCAGCATCACCTGCTGGTCACGCTGCTGATGGCCATCGGCACAAACCTGTCGGCGCTATGGATCCTGATCGCCAATGGCTGGATGCAGAACCCGGTGGGTTCAGAGTTCAGCTACATCACCATGCGCATGGAAATGGTCGATTTCTGGACGGTGGTGTTCAATCCGGTGGCGCAGGCCAAGTTTGTCCATACGGTTTCGGCTGGCTATGTCACCGGTTCGATGTTTGTGCTGTCGATCTCCAGTTGGTACTTACTCAAGCATCGCGATGTCGAGTTTGCCAAACGGAGCTTTCGGGTCGCCGCGGCGTTCGGTCTGGCGTCTGTACTCAGCGTGATCGTCCTGGGCGATGAGTCCGGTTACACGGTGGGAGAAGCGCAGCAGACCAAACTGGCGGCCATGGAAGCCATGTGGGAAACAAAGCCGGCGCCGGCTGGCCTGACGTTGATCGCGAGCATCGATGAAGCTCAATCGCGAAATAACTGGGAGATCGAGGTGCCATGGGTGATGGGCCTGATTGGTACTCGTTCGGTCAGCAAGCAGATTCCCGGCATTCATGAAATCAAGGAAAAAAACCGCGCTCGCATCATCCGCGGTATTACCGCCGTCAATGCGCTGGAAGCACTGCGAGCCAATCGTAACGATTCGGCGGCGTTCAAGACGTTCGAAGAATACAAAGCTGACTTGGGGTTCGGGCTGCTGCTTAAACGCTATGTCGAGGACGTCAACCAGGCCACGCCGGCCATGATCGAAACCGCAGTGAACGATACCGTTCCACGCGTGACGCCGATGTTTTGGGCGTTCCGGATCATGGTCGGCCTGGGTTTTGCGATGTTGATGCTCTTTGCACTGGCCTTCTGGAGCACGCTGAAGTCGGGCCGCACCCACCATCGCGGCTTGCTGCGCTGGGCACTTTACATGCTGCCGGCGCCGTGGATCGCCTGTGAACTGGGTTGGTTCGTTGCTGAATATGGCCGCCAGCCCTGGACTATCTACGGCGTACTGCCGACCCACATGAGCGTGTCCACGCTCAGCGTGAATAACCTGTATGGCTCGCTGGCCGGGTTCATCGTGTTCTACACCGTGTTGCTGGTGGTGGAGATGTTCCTGATGGTCAAGTTCGCCCGCCAGGGGCCTGGCAGCCTCGGTACAGGCCGTTATGTTCACGACGCCCATCTGAAGGAGCTTCACCATGCTTGATTACTTCACCTTGAAAATAATCTGGTGGGCGTTGGTCGGCGTCCTGCTGATCGGCTTTGCGATCATGGACGGTCATGACATGGGCGTCGGCACGCTGCTGCCATTCGTTGGCCGCAACGACCTGGAGCGGCGTGTTGTCATCAATACCGTCGGGCCGCACTGGGATGGCAATCAGGTCTGGTTCATTACCGCCGGCGGCGCCTTGTTCGCGGCGTGGCCTGTGGTCTACGCCACGGCTTTCAGTGGATTCTACTGGGCGATGATCCTGGTGCTCTGGGCGTTGTTCTTCCGCCCGGTGGGGTTTGACTACCGTAGCAAGATCCACAACGCCACCTGGCGCAGCACCTGGGATTGGGGGCTTTTTGTCGGCGGGGCGGTGCCTCCGCTGGTATTCGGGATTGCGTTTGGAAACTTGCTGCTGGGCGTGCCGTTTCACTTCAATGACTATCTGGTGTCCACCTACACCGGCAGCTTCTGGCAACTGCTCAATCCTTTCGCGCTGCTGTCCGGCGTTGTGAGCAGTGCAATGATCACCTTGCAGGGCGGCACTTATCTGGCCCATCGCACGGAGGGGGCTATCCAGTCCCGGGCGGTAAAGGGTGCAGTGGCGGCGGCAATCGTGCTGGTGTGCTCATTCATCGTCGCCGGCATCTGGCTGCAATGGATTGACGGTTATCGCATTACCTCGCTCATTGATACCGCGGCGCTGCCGGACATTCTCAGCAAGACCGTGGTGCGTGAGCCTGGCGCCTGGATGACCAACTACGAGCGCTATCCATTGCTTTGGCTGCTGCCCGCCCTTGGATTGGGCGGGGCCGCCGGTGCCGCCCTGTTGTTGATGGTGCGCCGCACACTGTCAGCGTTTGTCGCCTCATCGCTGGCGGTGATTGGCGTGATCAGCACGGCGGGCGTCTCAATGTTCCCCTTCATCATGCCTTCATCAACGATGCCCGCAGCCAGCCTGACTGTGTGGGACAGCGTCTCCAGCCACCTGAGCCTGGCCATCATGTTCTGGGCCACGCTGATCTTCATGCCCCTGATCGTGATGTATACCTCCTGGGCGTATCGCGTCATGAGCGGCAAAGTCACCGTCGCCCAGATCAAAGCCAACGAACATTCAGCTTACTAGTGCCGGCAAAGGAGTAAACGATATGTGGTATTTCGCCTGGATGTTGGGCGTCGGCTTTGCGCTGTTGCTGGCGATATTGAATGCACTGTGGGGTGAGAACGAAGCGAGTCGGGCCTTGAGTGACAATGACGAGCAACAGCGATGACTCAGCAACGCTCGGATGCCCAGCCGTCTTCACGTATTCACCTGGCGAGTCTGATGATTGCCCTCGCGATCATGCTTGCCTGCACGTTGTACCCGCCGCTGATGGCAACTCCGGAGGGAAACGCTGATCACGCATTGGCGGTCGCTTTATTCGCAGCGATGAGTGTGGCTTTCGTCAGGGGTGTGGGTTTTATTCCGCGGATGAGGGTCTGGCGCTGGCTGTTTTCAGGCTGGACCTGCAGTGCGACCCTGGCGTTGGTGGGCTGGCTGATGTTCGGGCGGTGAGCGCAAGTTGCGCGCTCGATAAAGCCACATAGAACGGCGACAGTAGTTTTTTCCTGCGCCGTTCATGTTTTGTCCGTGATGATCGAAAGCAACTCACCCTCGGTTATTTGACCAAGGTAATCGGGATACTGGACAGCTGGATGACTTTGGCCGCGACAGAGCCCAGGAAGATGCCTTCGAGAAAACCACTGCCGTGCGAACCCAGGATGATGCTGTCGCACCCCAGGGATTTGGAGCACGCCACGATTCTGGTGGCCGCGTCGCCGTGCAACGTATGGAAGGTGAAGGCGATGCCTTGCTGCTTCAGAAGCGCGATTGCCTTTTGCGCATCTTCGGCACTCTTGCCGTCGTAGTAATCGTCAAGTTCATCCTTGCTCATGGTTTGCGCGATGCGAGTGGGTAAAAATGACTGAACATTCACCAGATGTACCTCCACGCTGCCTCCCAATAGTCCGCCGTTCTGGATCAGCCCAATGAGGTAATGCACTACACGTTCGGAGTGCTCTGAACCATCGACTGCGACCAATACTTTATGCATTTTGCGTATCCTCTTTCAGTGTCATGACTTCGGGCGCTGTCCCACTAGGAGCGTAGCGCTCCTGGGGTCGGTCAACCGTAGCCGAATCTGTTTTTCCGTTTCGATGATTGCAAAGAGCGCGACGCCCACAGCGATAATCAATAGCCCATCCATAAAGGGAATCGCTTGCGTGGCAAACACCCTTTGCAGGGGAGGCGCGTAGGTGATGGCGAACTGGGCGAAGGTTACCACTGCGACGGTCAGCCACACGACTTTTGTACCTCTGACGGCCTTCCAGGTGAGTGACGTGCCGTAAAGATTGCGTATGAAGAACAGGTGGAATATTTCCATCACCACCAGCGTGTTGACGGCGATCGTGCGGGCCAACTCCACCGGGTAACCCCGATCCAGTGCGTAGGTAAAAATGCCGTAGACGCCGCAAAGAAACAGGATCGAAACCAGCACCATGTGCCAGATCAAGGCGCCGCTTATCAACGGCTCGTGCCTTGAGCGCGGCGGCCGGCGCATGGTGTTTTCTTCGGTCGGTTCGAACGCCAGGGCGATCCCCAGCGTGATCGCGGTAATCAGGTTGATCCACAAGATCTGGATCGGTGTTACCGGCAGGGTGAAGCCAAACAGCAGCGCGACAATAATGGTCATGGTTTCGCCCGCGTTGGTGGGCAACGTCCAGCTCAACACCTTCTTGATGTTGTCGTAGACCGTCCGGCCTTCACGCACCGCAGCCACGATAGAGGCAAAGTTATCATCGGCCAGCACCAGGTCTGCCGCCTCTTTTGCCGCTTCACTGCCTTTGTCACCCATGGCGATGCCAGCGTCGGCGCGTTTGAGCGCGGGCGCATCGTTGACGCCATCGCCGGTCATGGCCACGGTCATGCCATTGGATTGCAGCAACATCACCAGCCGCAGCTTATGTTCGGGGCTGGTGCGGGCGAAGATGTTCACGTCCTTGAGCGCTTCTTTGAGCGTGGCGTCGTTCATCGCGTCCAGGTCGACGCCGGTCAGCACCTTGTCGGGATTTTGCAGACCGATTTGCGCGCCGATGGCGGCGGCGGTGCCGAAGTGATCGCCGGTGATCATCTTGACTGCGATACCGGCCGCCTGGCATTGCTGGACCGCCTGGATCGTTTCAGGGCGAGGCGGGTCAATCATGCCCGTCATGCCAAGCAGGGTCAGCGAACCCTGCACGTCGCCAAACTCCAGCACGGTGTGCTCGGACGGCACAGGCCGGCTGGCAAACGCCAGCACGCGCTGACCTTTGCTGGCAATGGCGTTTGCCTGTTGGTGCCAATAGTCAGCATTGAGCGGCTCTGTGGCGCCGCTGCTGCCACGCTGTTGCGCGCACATGGCCAGGATCTGTTCCGGTGCACCTTTTACATAGATGGACGCCTGTCGCTCATGGTTGTGGTGCAGCGTCGCCATGAAGCGGTGTTTGGCGTCAAACGGAATCGCGTCGGTGCGGGGCCAGGTGTGTCGCTCTTCTTCACCATCGATCCCGGCCTTCACGGAAAACGCCAGCAGTGCGCCCTCCATGGGATCGCCCTCGACCTTCCAGGTGGCTTCGTGCTGTCTCAACACCGCATCATTGCAGAGCGAGGCGGCGCGTCCCAGTTCGGCTAACGTGGGGTGGTTGGAGGTGTCAATCAACTGGTCGGCCAGGTTCATGTTGCCCGACGGTTGATAACCGGCACCGTCGACCGTGAAGGTGAGATCACTGGTGACGACCGAGGCGACCATCATTTCGTTGCGGGTGAGGGTACCGGTCTTGTCCGTGCAGATGACCGAAACCGAGCCCAGCGTTTCAATGGCAGGCAGGCGACGCACGATAGCGTTGCGCCGGGCCATCGCGCGAACCCCAACCGCCAGGGTAATGGTGAGTACGGCGGGCAGTCCTTCGGGGATGGCAGCGACCGACATGCCCACCACCACCATGAAGATCTCGTTGAATGCGTAATGGCCGACAAAATGACCGTAAACCAGTAACAGCCCCGCAACGAGCAGAATCAGAATCGTCAGCCAGCGCGCGAAGACGTTCATTTGCTGGACCAACGGAGTGGTCAGTGTCTCGACTTCTGACAACAGATTGCTGATGCGCCCGATCTCGGCCGCCGTTGCGGTGGCCACGACGACCCCGGTGGCCTGTCCGCAGGTCACCAGGGTGCCACTGAAGGCCATGCAGGCACGATCACCCAGGGCCGCTCCAAGGCGCACAGGTTCAATGTGTTTTTCGACGGGGGCGGACTCACCGGTGAGGATGGCTTCCTGGATCTGCAGCCTGTTGGCGTGCAGCAGACGCAGGTCCGCGGGGACTTTGTCACCGGCCTCCAGTAACACAATATCGCCCGGAACCAACTCCTCACCTGCAACACTTAAACGTTGGCCGGCACGCATCACGGCTGCATGCGGTGCGAGCATCTGCCGGATCGCGTCCATGGCTTTTTCCGCTTTGCCTTCCTGGACATAACCAATCACGGCGTTGGCCACCACCACCGCCAGAATGACCACCGTATCCCAAAGGTGTTGCAGCAGCGCGGTGATCGCCGCAGAGCACAGCAGCACATAAATCAGGATGTTGTGAAACTGCAACAGAAACCGCAGCCACGCCGGTCGCCGGGCCGATTCCGGCAAGCGATTGAGGCCTGTGCGCGCGAGCCGGGCTTGAACTTCGGCGTCGTTGAGCCCGGTGTGTTCATTGACCTCAAGCCGCTTGAGCACCTGCTGCGCAGGTAACGTGTACCAAGCCTCGGCATCCACGGGAGTCGGATTTTGCTCAGTCGATGCGTTGCTCGGTCGGTTCATCCGTCCATCTTCCCTGTGCTCGTTCCTGTCAATCCATCTTCTGCGGTGCAATCACCCACAGACTACACGGCATTTTGTACATCAGCCCTTCCACGGTGCTGCCGATCAGCTTGTCCAATCCCGTGTAATGCACGCGCCCCATGACAATGACATCAATGTCATGGGATGCAGCGTAGCTGGCCAGCACCTTGGCCGGGTCGCCCATGATCATGCGCCGTTGTTCCGGTGCGATGCCGTTGCGCTCGGCCAGCGCATCGAAGGCTGCGCCCTGGGATTCGTAAAGCTGCCGGGCCAGGGTCGAGGAGAAGAACATCGAGCCACTGCCGAACCCGTATTCCGAGGCGGTGATGGACGACAGGTCATAGGCGTAGATGACTTCCAGGCTCGCGTCGCAGGAGGAGGCCAGTTTGTTGGCTTCGCTCAGGATCCGGTCGTTGAGGCCTTCGTAGCGCCCATCGAGATGAAACGGGTCAATAGCAGCGAGAATCTTGCGCGGCCGGGCATGAATGACTTTGTTGACGAAGTGCAGCGGTACGTCACTTTCGCGCAGAAGATGTACATCCAGCGGCGTGAACATCAGGCGCGAGAACCAGGATTCATGCTCCACCGTCTTGATCAGCGCGTCCATCGGCTGCTCTTTGAGGTGGATCAGGATTTCCTGCAAGGGCCGCTCGACCCACGTCACTTCGGTCGTGACTTCGATGCCGAGCTTGCGCAGTGGCCTGGCCTGCTCTTCCAGCCAGTGGCGATGGCGTTCAACGTAACCCAGGCGCATCTGCTCCAGTGCCTGTTCATTGACCAGGTTGGCGGTGGCCAGGCCTTCGAGGTAGTCGAAGGCCACGATATGCAGCGCGGCGCCTTCGGCCTTGGCCAGCGCCGCAGCCCGGTCGAAGGCCGGGCTGTGTTCCATCAGCGGCGAGACGACCAGCATCAAACGTGATTGCGTGGACATGACAAACCTCCCGAGCATTGGCGTGTTGGCACCGGGCGAATGTTCGCGCGGCGTGGTATCAGGCTTTGATCATGATCGCATCGAGCGCCGGCAAGTTGATTTGCATCAAACCCACGCCAGAAGCGTGGTATCAATGCGCACGACGCCGGGCAATAGCGCTATGTTTGATCATGAATCCGGCCAGGGACTACCCTGGACCCAAATACAACCGCAACCCTCAGTATAGAACCGCCGCCATGACCGAGACCCTGGGCTTTGCCAATGCCGCCGCCGCGCTTGGAATCGGCCTGTTGATCGGGTTAGAGCGCGAGCGACGCAAAGGCGAGGGCGCCAGACGCGATTTTGCCGGTCTGCGGACCTTTGCCATTACTTCATTGCTGGGGTATGTCACGGCGCAGGCTGGCGGGGTCTTGTTACTGGGGTTCGTGGCGCTGGCGCTGGGGGCCCTGGTGACGGTGGCCTATTGGAAAAACCTCGACCAGGACCCCGGCATCACCAGCGAAGTGGCGTTATTCGCGGCGCTGGCGTTGGGGGCGCTCTGCATGACCGCCCCGGCCCTTGCGATCGCGATTGGGGTGGTGATGGCCGGTCTGCTCGCCAGCCGCCAGGCGCTGCACCACTTTGCCCGCAATCAATTGACCGCAGCCGAAATGCGTGACGGGCTAGTGTTGTTGATCGCCGCGCTGGTGGTGCTGCCGCTGGTGCCGGATCGTTTCCTCGGGCCTTACGATGCGATCAACCTGCGCACCATCTGTATGTTGACGGTCATGTTGATGGCTGTGGGCGCGCTGGGGCATGTTGCGGTGCGGACCCTCGGCACTCACTACGGTTACGCCCTCAGCGCGGTTGCCTCGGGTTTCGCCTCGGCCACGCTGACCGTCGCGACCATGGGTAACATCGCCGCGAAAGAGCCGGCCAATCTCAAGGTGCTGAGCGCCGCTGCCGTGCTATCCAATCTGGCGACAGTGGCGCAAATGGGGCTGATCCTCGGTGCCGTCGAACCGGCCCTGTTACTCTGGATGTGGGGCCCGCTGCTCTGCGGCCTGCTGACAACATTGATCTACGCCGGGGTGCTGATGTTTCCGCGCCCGAGGGCTCGGGCGGATGAACCCATCAAGCGAGGCGGGGCCTTCAACCTCAAACTGGCCTTGACGGTAGTCCTGGCGATGGCCGGTATCACGGTCCTGTCGTCGGCGATGCTTGCCGAGTTCGGGCAAGCCGGCGTAACCGTCACCGCGATGTTCAGCGGGCTGGTTGACGCGCATGCCTCGATTGCTTCCGTTGCCTCCTTGGCGAAGTCCGGGATGTTGCCCCTGGAGGGCATCGCCGTACCGGTCCTGGTGGCGATGAGCAGCAACTCCCTGAGTAAATGCGCAGTGGCCTGGCTCAGTGGCGGAAGGCGTTTCGCCGGGTATGTCATTCCTGGCCAAGTGCTGGTGACACTGGCGATGTGGGCCGGTGTTCTGCTCCCGAATCTGTGAGCCTGTGTGGTGGCAGTTTGATGAAGATCAAGTCCCGCCCGCGGCATGCGTTCATTCTGGAACCCTCACTCCCTTAGGTGGCTGCCGCCCCGTGCCGAGGTGTTCCATGTCCCAGACCCAACGTTTGTTGTTATTGGCACCCGATGCCATGACCCGTTCGCCTGCGTTCGACCGCGCCACCGAACTGGCCTTGGCGTTGGATTTACCCCTGCACATCGTCGCCATCGACTATCTGGAGGTGCTGTCGGTGGCCGGTCTTTTTGCGCCAGAGCAGGTCAAGAAGGCCCGCGACGGGTATCTGGAAACGCACCGGCACTGGTTATGGCAACAGGCTGAGCTGGCGCGCCGCCATGGGGTGGAGGCGACGAGCGAGGTGGTCTGGGGCAAAGACGCTTATCAGGCCTTGCAGCAGTACGTCAAAGAGATGCCATTGGCGCTGCTCATCAAGGACGCCGAGCCTGAACCGGTGATGAAGCGGATTTTCTTCACGCCCATGGACTGGCGCCTGCTGCGGGACTGTCCGGTGCCGGTGCACCTGGTCACCGATGCGCGTCATCCGCGGCCGCGGCAGGTTCTGGCGATCGTCGATGTGCTGCGCAGCGAGGAGCAGGACCTGGTGTTCAACGACCGGATCGTTGGTGCCGCCGTGAAATTGGCCGAACAATGCAACGCCCAGGTTGAGTTGCTGCATGCCTTCGACTGGACGGCGGTGTACGCCGCCGATATGGGCATGGGGGCGCTGCCGCTGGCCACCGGGCTCTATGAAGCATTGGGGCAGGCGCAGCATGAAGTGTTTGAATCCCTGGCCGAGCGTCACGGCGTCCCGCCGCAGCAGCGTCACTTCATCGAAGGTGCGCCGCTGAGCAGCATCTGCACCTTCGCCACCGATCATCAATGCGACGTCATTGTCATGGGTACGACACAGCATCGAGGTTTGGACAAGCACCTGGGAAGTACCGCCGAGCAGGTGCTGCAACGGGCACCTTGCAGCGTATGGGCAATCAAGCCGGGGGAGTGAAGGCAGAGGCAACGCTGCGCGGGCCCTGGAACGGGTCCCGCGCAATCAGCCACGGCTACAAATAGAGCCGGTGGATGACCTGCCGGGCGTCGTCGGGATCGGTGCGGGTTTCAAATCCTAGACTGTGGGCCAGCTCTCGCATCGGGGCGTTATCGGCGGCGTCGATGGAATACAGCTGGCGGTAGCCGTTCTTGCGGGCGGTCTCTATCAGGTGCTCCATCAGCAACGTCCCCAGCCCCAAATGCTGCCATTGATCGGCGACGGTCACCGCGCATTCACATTCGTCTTCACGGGTGGCGCAATAACGGCTGACGCCGATTTCGATCAACTGACCGTTGTCGTGGGCCAGGGCGATATAGGCCATGCGCGTCTTGCAGTCGATGTCCATCAATTGGTCGAGCATCGCCGCGCCGGGTTCATTGATTTGCGCCAGAAAACGCATGTGCCGGGACTCCGGCGACAGACGCTTGATGAAGTCATATTCGCGCTGGCGATCTTCTTCCTTCAATGGCCTGATCAGCACGTGCCGGCCATCTCTGAGCGCCTGGATCCAGTGTTTGCCGCTGATGCTGGCATACATGGCAGCGGCGCGTTCATTGTGGTCTTTGATGTTGAGCATGATGTGTTCCTCCATCGGATATGAGCCCCAGGCGTGGCGGACACCACGCAGTCGATACTGTTTTACGCCCGCCGAGGTGATGGATTCTGATCTGGATCAGTGCTCGTGAATCCGCCGATCGATTACCTTGCAATTGATAAAGATCAACCCGCTTGCAGATGACAGGCGCAGGCTGTTGTTCACGCCAGAGAGGAAGCGGTCTGAACCGGATGTCTACAACCCGCGCCGGCGTGCGATGAGGAAGTACCCGTGTGTGGAGGTTGACTGCATCCATCACTGACCGGCAGTGCCTGGCACCCTGTTTTTTGTGGAGGACGTGATGAGCGATTTTCTCAGCCCCGACCAACTGGAAGGCATTGACGCCTACTGGCGCGCTTCCAACTACCTGGCCGTGGGCCAGATTTACCTCAAGGACAACCCCTTGCTGCGCAAGCCGCTGCAACTGGGCCACGTCAAGCCACGCCTGTTGGGCCATTGGGGCACGACACCGGGGTTGAACCTGGTTTACGTGCATCTCAATCACCTGATCAAGACCCACGATCTGGATATGATCCTGATCACCGGCCCTGGGCATGGCGGACCGGCTATCGTTGCCCAGAGCTATCTGGAGGGCAGCTTCACCCAGTGTTATCCCTCGGTGGAACAGAACGAAAACGGGATGCTGCGCTTGTTCCGGCAGTTTTCCTGGCCCTATGGCTTGTCCAGTCATGTCTCGGCGCAGATTCCGGGTTCCATCCATGAAGGTGGAGAGCTGGGTTATTGCCTGGCCCACGCCTACGGTGCGGCGTTCGACAACCCTGACCTGATCGTGACCTGCGTCATCGGTGACGGTGAAGCCGAAACCGGTACGCTGGCGGCGAGCTGGCATTCCAACAAGTTTCTCAACCCCAGCCGTGACGGGGCTGTGTTGCCCATCCTGCACCTTAACGGTTTCAAGATCGCCAACCCCACGCTGCTGTCACGCATCAGTGAAGACGAGCTGTCAGCGCTGATGTACGGCTATGGCTACGACCCTTATTTTGTCGAAGGCGACGACCCGCAGATCGTTCACCAGCAACTGGCCACAGCCCTGGACGCGATGCTGCTCAAGATCCGCGAAATCCAGCGTACGGCCCGTGCGGACGCCTCGGGACGTGAACTGGAGCGGCCACTGTGGCCTATGCTGGTGCTGCGCACGCCCAAGGGCTGGACCGGTCCGCGATTCGTCGACGGTCAGCAGGTCGAAGGCACCTGGCGCTCTCATCAGGTGCCGCTGAGCCACTTCGAACAGCCCATGCATCTGACGCAACTGCAACAATGGCTCGAGAGTTACCGGCCGCAGGAGCTGTTCGACGCCGGCGGTGCGTTGCTGCCGGATATCGCCGCGCTGGCGCCGACGGGGCATCGGCGTTTGGGCGCCAATCCCCACGCCAATGGCGGTTTGCTCCTGCAGCCACTTGAACTGCCGTGGTTTACCGATTACGCCGTGCAGTTTTCCGCGCCCGGCAGCGTGCAGGCAGAGTCCACTCGGGTATTGGGTGGTTTTGTACGCGACGTGATGAAACAAAACCTCAAGGCTGGCAACTTTCGCCTGTTCGGCCCCGACGAAACGGCGTCCAATCGCCTTGATGCAGTGTATGAGGTCAGTGGCAAGACCTGGATGGCGGCGCAGGAAACCGGCGATACGAATCTGGACTGCGACGGCCGGGTGATGGAAATCCTCAGCGAGCAGGTGTGTGAAGGCTGGCTTGAAGGGTATTTGCTGACCGGTCGTCATGGGTTGTTCTCCTGCTACGAAGCGTTCATCCATATCGTCGATTCAATGTTCAACCAGCACGCCAAGTGGCTCAAGACCGCCGCCCAGATTCCCTGGCGCGCACCGATCGCCTCGCTGAACTACCTGCTCACGTCCCATGTCTGGCGTCAGGACCACAACGGCTTTTCCCATCAAGACCCAGGGTTCATTGATCTGGTGGCGAACAAAAGCGCGGACGTGGTGCGTATCTACCTGCCGCCGGATGCCAACTGCCTGTTATCCGTGGCCGATCACTGCCTCAAGAGTCGCAATTACATCAATGTGATCGTGGCAGGCAAACAGCCGGAGTGGCAGTGGCTGGACATCGACTCGGCCATCCGCCATTGCATGACCGGCGCTGGCCGCTGGGCCTTCGCCTGCAAGGACGATGAAGACCCTGATGTGGTAATGGCCTGTGCCGGTGACGTGCCGACCCTGGAAACCCTGGCCGCCGTGACCCTGCTGCGCGAATACGTCCCCGACCTGCGAGTGCGAGTGGTCAATGTGGTCGACCTGATGGTCTTGCAACCGCCGCAACAGCATTCCCACGGGTTGCCGGAGGCCATGTTCGATGAGCTGTTCACCGTGGACAAACCGGTGATTTTCGCTTTCCACGGCTATCCTTCATTGATCCATCGCCTGGTTTACAAACGCCATAATCACGACAACTTCCACGTGCGCGGTTTCATGGAGGAGGGGGCCACAACCACACCGTTCGACATGGCGGTCATCAATCACCTGGATCGCTACCAACTGGCCCTGGATGTCATCCAGCGGGTCCCACGCTTGCAACCGCTGGTGGAAGGCGCCCGCGACCGCTACTGGGCCACCATGGAGAAGCACCAGCTCTACCTGATCGAACATGGGCAGGACATGCCCGAGGTCTTGAACTGGCACTGGACGCCAGCGCCGGGTTGATTGTCCTGCGCGGGTCATGAAGTCGACGTCGCGCCGTTCTACTTTTTGGAGATCCATCATGAGCCAGTACCAGCGCTTGCTGTTGATTCTCAACCCGGCACAACGACATTCTCCTGCCCTGCATCACGCAGCGGCCTTGGCGGCGGCCAGCGGGGCGCACTTGCATGTTTCGGCGTTGGTGCCGTCACTGGACATACTCTCGCTGTTGGAGCAGGAGCCCCGTGAGGAAGCGCGCCAGAACTATCTGCAGGACCACCGTCACTGGCTGGAGGAGGAGGCCGACAAGATGCGGCGTCGAGGCCTGAGGGTCACCACTCAGGTGGACTGGGTCGACGGCATGGACGAGCAGATTCTGCAGCACGTTACGCAAATCCAGCCTGATCTGCTGATCAAGCAGGTGCAACACGAGCCCCTGCTCAAACGGGCCTTTCTTACCCCGCTGGACTGGCGTCTGTTGCGCCAGTGTCCGGTTCCCATGTATCTGGTGGGCGCCACCGGCCACGCCTTACCGCGCAAGGTGGTTGCGGCGGTGGACCCCTCCAGCGACTTTGCGCAAAACAGTGGGCTCAACGACCGGATCATTCGCGAGGCAATCGGCTTGGCCTTGCAGTGCGACGCCGAGCTGCATCTGGTTCACGCGTATGAGGTTTCGTCGGTGTACCTGGGCGATGTCGGTGGCGGTGGGCTGACGCTTAAGCAGCTCAGTAATGAGCTGCGCAGGAGCCTGGAAAAAGCGTTCCTGGAGCTGGCCAACCTGTTCGGCGTTCCGGCCGAGCGCAGGCACTTTGTGCTGGGCCATCCGGTTTCAGCCTTGAGTGAGTTTGCCCTGGAGCATGAGGTGGATGTCGTCGTCATGGGGCGCTCCCAAAAGAGTGGCCCGCACGGGCTGTTAGGCAGCACCACAGAGCATATTTTGTATCAGGTGTCGTGCAGCGTGCTGGCGGTGTGAGGACACCGGCGTTCACCGCGGCGTCCTTGATGAAAATCAATGGCCGTTGGTGTGAATAGTGCGACCCATGCAACTCCCATCGATGGTTCAGGAGCACGCTCATGCGCATGACGTTTCTAGGGGCGGCCGGCACGGTCACCGGCAGCAAGTACCTGCTGGAGCACGACGATCAGCGCATTCTGATCGACTGCGGGCTGTTCCAGGGCTACAAACAATTGCGCTTGCACAACTGGGACCCGTTCGAACTGCCGATGCGTGACCTGGACGCGATCGTGCTGACTCACGCGCATCTGGATCACAGCGGGTACCTGCCGGTGCTGGTGCGCAATGGGTATCGCGGTCCGGTCTATGCCACGCAGGCCACCTGCGAGTTGGCAAAAATTCTCCTGCTCGACAGCGCCCGCTTGCAGGAAGAGGAGGCCGAATACGCCAACCGCAAAGGGTTTTCCAAACACGATCCGGCCTTGCCGCTGTACACCCGTGAGCATGTCGAGCGGGCGCTGAAGCTGCTACGTCCAGTGGCGTTCGATCATCCGGTGGACATCGGCCGGGGACTGAATATGTTGCTGCGTCGCGCCGGGCACATTCTGGGTGCCGCCACGGTGCAGGTTCAGGCCGGTGGCGTAACGCTGGTGTGTTCCGGTGACCTGGGACGCCCCGAGGATCCGTTGATGTTCGCCCCGCAAACCATCGAACGTGCGGATTACCTGTTGGTGGAGTCCACCTACGGCGACCGGCGGCATCCACACGATTCGCCGGAAGATCAACTGGCCGACGTCATCACCCGCACCGCATTGCGTGGCGGTATCACGTTGGTGCCCTCATTCACGGTCGGTCGGGCACAACTGTTGATGTACCACCTGTATCGCCTGAAACAGCGTATGGCGATCCCGGATATCCCGATATACCTCAACAGCCCCATGGCCATCGACGTCACCCGTTTGTATCAGCGCTTTGGCGATGAGCACCGGTTGTCCAAGGAAGAATGTGAAGGCATGTGCCATATCGCGCATCCGGTGCGTTCGGCCAAGGACTCCATGGACCTGGACGTGCGACGCACCCCGGCAGTGATTATCGCCGCCAGTGGCATGGCCACCGGAGGGCGGGTGTTGTTTCACCTCAAGAGCCTGGCGCCCAACCCCATCAATACCTTGCTGATGCCAGGTTTCCAGGCCGGCGGTACGCGCGGCGCAAGAATCGTGGCGGGCGAGCCGTCGGTGCGCATCCATGGCAAGGACGTGCCGATCAACGCTGAAGTGGTGCCGATGCAAACATTGTCCGCCCATGCCGATGCCGATGAAATCATGCAATGGTTGCGTGGCTTCAAGACACCGCCCCGGCATACCTATGTCGTCCACGGCGAACCCAATGCTTCCGACGTCTTGCGTCACCGCATTCGCGATGAATTGGGCTGGTCGGTGTCGGTGCCGGAATACCGCGACAGCGTGGAACTCTGAACGACCGCTATCGCGAGCAAGCTTTGCTCCCACGAAAGTTATGCAAGCGACTCGAAAACTGTGGGAGCGAGCCTGCTCGCGAAGAGGTCGTTAGCTGCACCAGCACATTTGAGCAAATTCATTCACGCACAAATGCACAGGCAAGAAAAAGCCCCTCGTCGTTGGCCGGCGAGGGGCAAGGTGTACTGCATTCAGTCAGCCTTGATCGGCACGACCTTTTCCGCTTTCAACGCTTCCGGTTTTTTAGGCAGTGTCAGGGTCAGCACGCCTTTGCTGAACTGGGCTTCGATCTTGTCGCTGTCGACCCCTTTTGGCAGGTTGAACACCCGCTCGAAGGAGCCGTAATGGCGTTCGGACAAGTAATAGCCTTTCTTCTTTTCTTCCTGGGTTTCCTTTTTCTCCCCTTTGATAACCAGATTGCCATTGGCTAGCCGGATTTCGATGTCCTTCTGATCCATTCCGGGCAATTCGGCGGTGATTTCAAAGCTCTTCTCCTTTTCGCTGATGTCCACGGCGGGCAGGCTTGCGGAGAACTCCCGGCGCCAGAAGGGCTCGACGTCGAACAGCCCGCGACTGAAGGGAGAAAGGCCTGTGCCCCGGTTGAAATCATCGAACAGGTGATCCACCTGCTGACGGAGTTTTTCCAGTGGATGCCAAAGGTCATGCTTGACCGGATGTTGAGCTTTGTCTTGGGTATCGACCGGCATTTTTTTCACTGAATTGGACATTTGGTTTTCCTCTTGGGTGATGTCCGGGCGGGCCCTGGCATCATTGCCAGGCGCTGGTTCCGGACGGGTCAATGCACGCTTGCAGGCCTTACAACGAGAGTTGTCCGGACCAGAGCATCCAGCCGGCAAAGATCGCCGCCACCCAGATCACCAGCAGCAACCCCCAGCCGAAACCATTGAGCGCATGTCCGGTCCTAGCCCATTGGGCGCTGAGGTAAATCAGCGAACCGGGGGCATAGAGCAGGGCGCTGAGCAGCATGTAGCGAGGGCGCCCTGCCCACATCCGCCCGGTCGGCGGCACGGGCGGAAAACACGTTGGCACCTTCAATGCCGATAAAGACCCAGACCGTCATCAGCATGGTGCTCTTGACCTGATCCAGGGTGCTGCCCAATGCCGGTGTGCCCCAAAAGTCGACCATGAAGGTGTCTTTGGAGAACCCGGCGATCACCAGACCGATGAACAGCAACAGCGGCACAACCTTGGCCACGGTGGTCAGGGCGTTGGCTTTGGCGGCGGTGCGCATCCCGCGCAGGATCATCCAGTGCAAGGACCACAGCACCACCGACGCACCGGCGATCGCGGCTTTGTTATTGCCTTCGCCGAACAGCGGGAAAAATAACTGAGCGCCGCGAACAGAATCACCAGGTAGCTGACGTTGCCAATCCATGCGCTGATCCAGTAGCCCCACGCCGAATTGAAGCCCAGAAACTCACCCCCCAGCGCGCGGGCGTAGGCGAATACGCCATTATCGAGTTCCGGTTGGCGGTTGGAGAGAGTCTGATAGACCAGGGCCAGTGACAGCATGCCTACGCCGGTAATCAGCCAGCCGATCAGGATAGCCCCGGCTCCCGCGCTGGAGGCCATGTTCTGGGGCAGGCTGAAAATGCCGCTGCCGATCATCGAACCGACCACTAGCGCAACCAGCAGGCTCAATGACAGACGTTTGGGTTCGACCTTTCGCAAACTGCCGGCCAAAGGATGAGGTTTTGCGGCCGGGATGACCGGCTCGGTGCCTTGCAGGTGCGTTGCCATGATGAAGTCTCCACGAGACGAGGGGGCGACAACCTTCGCCCAGGCGAAGGTTCTAACGCTGGTTATTAATCTCTGCGTGAAGAGGGTAGGGAGCATTGATTTAGATCAGAGGTTATGCAGGGTGTGAGTGTGTGAATTTCATAGGAGAAGGGCTGAGCTGCCTTGCAGGGAAATTGACATAAATCAACGCACCGGCAGCTCTATCAGAGGACGCTGGATTGACGCTGAACGACGGGGCGCAACAGCCTGTGGAGGTTTTCCAATGAGTCAGAGTCCCTCAATGCAAACAGTATGGAAAGACCGGAGCGCCGCGGGGCAAGGGCTGGTGGACGCTTTGTTCAAATACGCCCATCGACCCGATGTCATCGTCCTGGCCTTGCCGCGCGGCGGAGTTCCGGTGGCTTATGAAGTGGTCACCGCTCTGCACGTGCGCCTCGACCTGATGCTGGTTCGCAAACTGGGTGTGCCATCCAACCCCGAGTTCGCGATGGGCGCCATTGCCAGTGGTGGCATACAGATCCTCAATGACGACGCTCTTCGTGCCCATCCGATTGGTCAGGCCGATTTCGACGCCGTGGTCGCCCGGGAGACCCGGGAGCTGCTGCGTCGTGAACAGGCGTATCGAGGCACGCGTGAGCCTGTACAGCTCAAGGACCAGGTGGTCATCCTGATTGATGACGGTCTGGCCACAGGGGCCTCGATGATGGCAGCGATCCACGCGGTCCGCACGCAAGGGCCCTCGCGCATCGTGGTCGCTGTGCCGGTTGCGCCGCTTGAAACGCTGGAGGCGCTACGCAGCGAAGTGGATGAGGTGATTTGTCCGTTGATTCCTGACTGGCTGGTTTCCATAGGCTATTGGTACAAGGACTTCCCCCAGACATCGGATGAAATCGTCATCGATTTGCTGCAGCGAGCCTGGCAGCGGGAGTCGACCGCCGGCCCTCAGGGGTAGGGCGGCCGGACTGCGAACGGGCTCACACGCCAAATGGAAAGGTTTCGTCTTCCTGCTCGAGTTTCTGGCTTTTTGGCATAGCCAGTGCTGTTACCGCTCCAATCGGGTGGGGAGAACCAGAAAGTCCATCAAGCGTGTGTGACGAGGGTGTGTTCATTGGTGGCATCCTCACGGATTTTTTCATGGCCTCAGCTCAATAACGGCATCAGATGACAGGCAGCGCACTCATCGCCGGAGTGAGCGTTGGCTCCCCGGGCCAGCGACTCAGACCAGCAACAGATGATCGTTCACCTCTCTGACCCCCGGAACCGACCAGGCCGCCCGTTCCGCGATTTTACGCTGGCGCCATAAATGGACCTTGCCGTCGAGCCTCACCACATCCCCATCAACTTTGACGTGAATGGCCTTGGCGTCCACTTCGGCATTGCGCTTAAGGGCCTCTTCGATACGGTGCTGGATATTGTCGGCGTCCACTCGAGGGCGCAGCGTCAGCCGATTGTTGACGCCCATGACGCCGGACAACTTGAACACGGCTCGCTCCACGGCTTCTTTCTGGTATTGCCAATCTACTTCACCTTCCAGACTGACCCAGCCGTTCTGGACGACGACTTTTATGTCGCCCTCGGGAACGTCGGAACTCCAGTTGATGATCTTCAAGGCGCGATTGGCAATGGTGTCGTCTGCGGTGCCGGCGTTTTTATTCAGTCGGACCTGGATTTCCTCAGCTACGGCGCGCACGCCTTCGATGTTTTTGACAGCGCGTTCAGCGCTGATTTTTTCTGCATAGCTGCTGACGTGGCCGGAGAGGGTGACAACGCCGTTGTCCACGGCCACGCCAATATGGGCTGCGTTGAGGTCGGGTTGGAATTCCAATTCTTCCAGAATGGTTTTGCGCAGGGTCAAGTCGCTCATCGAGGCGTCCTCCAGATGATGCAAAGCGGGCGAGCTGTCAGGGCCCGGTCTGCTTTTTTTACCCCTGGGTGAGGCCGACGCATTGAGCTAAATCAACAAGGGCGTAATGAGCCCCTGTGCGGTCGGGCAACTGGCTGTAAGTTGATGAGGATCAGAAAGACGACCTACCGAGCGAACAGGGTGGTCGGTCAGGCGGCAAGCAGATAACCGGTGATGTGAACGCATCGACTGGTTTTTTACTGCTCTGAGTGACGATGGCAACCGGCTACTTTTTGCTTGAGGCCGGGCAGGTCCAGGATCGTGACGTTGCGTCCATGCATGTCCACCAGATCCTCCTCTCGCAGGTGGGCGATACCCCGGCAGATGGTTTCCAGTCGCAGGCCCAGATAGGAGCCGATGGCCTCCCGGCTCATGCGCAAGACGAATTCCCTGGAGGAGTAGCCGCGCATATTGAGTCGTTGCGACAGGTTCAGCAGGAACGCCGCCAGACGCTCATCGGCATTCATGTTGCCCATCAACAGCAACATGCTGTGGTCACGTACGATTTCCCGGCTCAGGAGTTTGTTGAGGTTGTGCTGCAGGGAGGGGAGGTCGCGGGCGAGTTTTTCCAGGAGCGCGAAGGGGAGCGGGCAGACTTCGCTGTCTTCCAGGGCTATCGCTGTGCAAGCGTAATGATCGGTGCTGATGGCGTCCAGACCGAGCATTTCGCCCTGCATCTGAAACCCTGTGATTTGTTCGCGGCCATCCGTGGACAAGATGCTGGTCTTGAAAAAGCCCAGCCGTACGGCATACAGCGAGCGCAGCGGATCGCCGGTGCGGTACAGCGCCGCGCCCTTTTTGATCTTCAGTCGCTGGGCGATCAAGGTGTCGAGACGCTCGACTTCACCGCCTGTCAGCCCAATGGGCAGGCACAGTTCAAGCACGCTGCAATTGGAACAGGCAGTCTTGAGGCCATGCACGTGTAACACTTGTGAAGACATTGGACGGCTTCCTTTTGCAACAAGCATAGGGGAATAACTGCGCTGTGCCTGTTTTTCCGGGGCCATTGCCACTTTTATCGGGTCAGGCGACTCCCGCAGTGAATGCAAAAAGACTGGGGGCACGAGTAAGTGACTGATTTGAGCCGATTGGGCCAATAAGTCATGGGGCTGCACCGCACGTCGGTTGATTTGATTCAGCCCCTTCCCGGCCACCGGTTACGTGCCGCTGAGTTTTCCTGAACTCGCAAAGAGAATGGGGATCTAGACTCCAATACCGCAGCTTTACGACAAATATCCGTACCCGCACTTGAAGTCATTTATCCGAGCTGGCATCACCGACTCCGGGTATTACAAAGGGGGGCGATGGACAGCAAGGGGCGCTTCAGCCAGGTGGATTGAGGATATTTACTGATGTTGAACATTCAAGAGCTACCCGTGGAAACCCGCACATCGAGCGAGTACGAAAGTCTGGCCACGATGGGAGCGAGCGCGCTCGACGCCATTCCGGGGGCGGTCTATCTCTGCGATCGCGAAGGTTGGCTCGTCAGGTATAACAGTGAGGCCGCCGAGCTGTGGGGTAGGGTGCCGGTACTAGGCGAGAACGGTGACCGCTTCTGTGGCTCGCACCGGCTTTTCTTGCCCGACGGTACGCCGCTGGCTTTTGAGGACTGCCCAATGGCGTCGGCTCTCAACAGCGGCGTACCCACACGCAATCAGGAAGTGATCATTGAGCGTCCAGATGGAGCGCGGATCGTCGCCCTTGTGAACATCCGGCCCCTTAGAGATCGAAGCGGGGCCATTCAAGGGGCGATCAATTGCTTCCAGGATGTCTCGGCGCACCATGCCATGGCCGAAGAGCTTCGACGCAAGAGCGCCGACCTCGAGGATTTTTTTGAAAACAGCGCGGTGGGGCTTCACATTGTCAGCAACGCGGGCATTATCCAGCGTGCCAACAAGGCCGAGCTGAACATGCTGGGCTACACGGCTGAAGAATATATTGGCCGCCACATTACGGAGTTTCATGTCGATGAGTCCGTTATTGGTGACATCCTCAACAAACTGGGCAGCGGCGAAAGTCTGGACAGCTATCCCGCGCGGTTGAGGGCCAAAGACGGCACGATCAGGCATGTAGCGATTACCTCCAATGGGCGTTTCGAGGACGGTAAGCTCTTTCACACACGCTGTTTCACCATCGACGTCACGCTCGCCCAGCGAATGGAAAGCCAGATTCGTGAAAGTGAACGGCACATGCGCAATCTGCTCGAGGCTTTACCCGCCGCGGTTTATACCACCGACGCGCAAGGGCGCATCACCTTCTTCAATCGGGCCGCTGTCGAGTTGTCCGGGCGAACGCCTCAACTGGGTGACCTGTGGTGCGTGACCTGGAAAATATTCAATACTGACGGGAGCGCGCTTCCCCACGACCAATGCCCGATGGCGGTGGCCTTGAAGGAAAACCGCCCGATACGCGGTGTCGAGGCCATTGCCGAGCGGCCTGATGGCACTCGTGTGCCGTTTGCGCCTTACCCCACACCGCTGCATGACGCCGATGGCAACCTGGTGGGCGCCATCAACATGCTGGTGGACATCACCGAGCGAAAGCAGGCGGAGAACCGGCAGAAAACCCTGATCGACGAGCTCAACCATCGGGTCAAGAACACCCTGGCCACTGTGCAATCGCTGGCGGCACAAACGGCGCGCAATGCCGAAGATGCGAAAGATGGTTACAGGCGTTTCGAAGCCAGGTTGCTGGCGTTGTCCCGGGCCCATGATCTGTTGACCCGGCGGCATTGGGGGCATACGCCCCTGGGTTCCCTTGCTCAAGAAGTGCTGATGCCGATATTTGGCCAGGAACCCGGTCGCATCGTGGTCGAGGGCGACCCTGTGGACGTCAGCACCCGAGTGGCGCTCAACCTCACAATGACCCTCAATGAGCTGGCGATCAATGCACTTAAATACGGAGCGATGTCAGTCGAGACCGGCACGCTTTCAGTGAAATGGTCTGTGCAACCAGCAGCCAAGGGTATGTTGCTGACCTTGGACTGGTGCGAGCGGGGCGGGCCTGCGGTCTCCCAGCCCAAGCGGGAAGGGCTGGGTTCTCGTTTGATGAAACGCTGCATCGAGCGCGATTTGGGCGGGACATTTGACCTTACCTTCGACCCGCACGGGGTTGTCTGCCGTTTCTCGTTTCCGCTCGGCGCGTCCAGCCCATGAGTGCGTTCCCCGGAGTCAGAGTGCTGGTGGTCGAGGACGAAGGCGCCATCGCCATGTTGGTCGAGCAAATGCTCGAAGAACTCGAATGCGTGGTGGTGGCATCCGTGGCCCGGCTCGCTACGGCGTGTGAAGTGGCGAACCAGGTGGCGATTGATTTGGCCATTCTGGATGTCAACCTGGCCGGTGAGCGGGTTTTTCCGGTTGCCGAGATTCTCCAGGCTCGGCAGATTCCGTTTTTATTCAGCACCGGATACGGTGCCAGCGGGCTGCCTAGCGAGTTTGCCCATCGCCCCGTGTTGCACAAGCCATTTTCCGAAAACGACTTGCAACTGAAGATCGCCCTTGCCCTGGGGCGCTGACCTTCAGCGATGAACGGGCTTACTGTCCGGTCCTGGTGATTCCCTCCGCAGGCGTCTTCGGGCGCGTTCATTCCAGTTTATGAAACGGTGGATTGCAGTTCGTGCGTATTCCTCCCCAATCCCTTTGGGAAGAAGATAACCCCACCTGCAATGCACCCTCGGCAAGAGGCGTAGCGCAGTCCCCCTGACCGTAGCGTCTGAACGCAGTCTGCAAGGCTGCGGGCGCGAGGAGTAGCTGATGGACGAAGCCTCGAAAGCACAACCCTCACCCTGGCATGAAGGCGAACTGACCTTGCAGCGCTCGGTCGGTGCGGTCGACATGATGACCAGCGTCGGCCAGCGGCAGTTGGCACGCGACTGGATGCCGGACCAGCACCGGGACTTCTACGCGCAGTTGCCTTTCGTGGTATTGGGCGCCGTGGATCGGCAAGGTGACGTGTGGGCGACCCTGCGCACCGGCAAACCCGGTTTCATGAGCTCACCGGATCCGCAAACCCTGCAGATCAATATCGAGCCGCAACCCAGCGATCCGGCCCAGGAGGGCATGGGCGAGGGGGATGCCATCGGTATGCTGGGTATCGAGTTGCACACCCGCCGGCGCAACCGCATGAACGGCAACATCTGCCGTCTGCTCGGTCACGGGCTGGAAATATCCGTACGTCAGGCCTATGGCAATTGCCCTCGCTATATCAACCTGCGCCAATATTCCTTTGTCCGGGAACAGGCCGGCGACGCTCGGCACTTGGTGGCGACGGACCCACTGGCCCGTCGTCTGATCACAGCGGCTGATTCGTTTTACATCGCCACCTATGTGGAGCGCGACGGCGAGCGGCAGGTCGATGCGTCCCACCGTGGCGGCAAGCCAGGTTTTGTGCGCATGGACGAGGACGGCACACTGACCATTCCGGACTTTTCCGGAAACCTGTTCTTCAACACCCTGGGCAACATCCTGCTCAATCCCCGCGCAGGCCTTACCTTTATCGATTTCAAGACCGGCGACCTTCTGCAAATGACCGGTTCAGCCCAAGTGTTGCTGGACGATCCCGAAATAGCGGCGTTCCAGGGGGCCGAGCGGTTGCTGCGCTTCAAGCCGCAGCGCGTTGTTTACCGCCCGGCAGCGGTCCCGCTGCGCTGGAAGGACCAGAGCGCGGGCGACTCGCCCAACTCATTGATGACCGGGAGCTGGGAACAAGCCGCCGAGCGCTTGCAGGCCGAAGCCCTGCGGACCCACTGGCGCCCATTGCGCGTGGTTCGTGTGGTGGATGAGAGCCACAACATTCGCTCCTTCTACCTGCAAGCGGCCGACGGCGCGGGCGTGCCCCGGTTTGACGCCGGCCAGCACTTGCCCGTGCGGATTTCGCTGGAGGGGCAGAAAGCGCCATTGATTCGCACCTACAGCGTGTCCAGTGCGCCGTCGGATGACTTCCTGCGCATCAGCGTCAAGCGCGATGGTTTGGTCTCCTCGCACCTGCATGACCGGTTCGAGGTGGCGCAGCAGCTTGAGGCGCGAGCGCCCCAAGGGCACTTCACCGTTCAGGCCACTGAGCGGCGGCCCTTGGTGCTGCTGGCGGCGGGCGTGGGTGTGACGCCGCTGTTGTCGATGTTGCGCGAGGTGGTTTATCAGGGCCTGCGCATGAGCCGGATGCGGCCGGTCTGGATGGTGCAAAGCGCGCGCACGGTTGCCGACCTGGCCTTTCGCGAGGAAATCGATGAGCTGGCGAACCGCGCTGGGGGCAAGGTCAAAGTCCTGCGCGTGGTCAGCCAACCGCCGAGCGACGGAGCCGGGCAAGGTTACGACGCGACGGGCAGGATTGATGTCGAGCTACTCAAGCAGCTGCTGGCGCTCGATGACTACGACTACTACCTCTGCGGACCGGGCAGCTTCACCCAGTCGCTGTATGACGGGCTGCGTAAATTGCGCATTCCCGATGATCGCATTCACGCCGAGACTTTCGGCCCGTCCACGCTGGTGCGTGACGCCGAAATCAGTGTGCCGGCGATCCCGCAAGTGCCTGCATCGAGCGAGACGGTAAAGGTATTGTTCGCCAGCTCCGGCAAGGAGGCCCGTTGGGAGCCAGGCAGCGGGACCTTGCTGGAACTCGCCGAGGCCCGGGGCCTTAGTCCGGAGTTCAGTTGCCGCGGTGGTTCGTGCGGCACCTGTAAGACCCGGTTGAGCCAGGGGCAGGTGCATTATCTGAACAGTCCGGCCGAGCCGGTTGCCGAGGATGAGGTACTGATCTGTTGCGCAGTGCCGGCGCAGGGCAGTGAGACCCTGGTTCTGGACGTTTGAGCAGGTGCTCATCTCGCCCCAATCGCCCAGCCCAACAGAACCCGTGGTGAGGGAGCTTGCTCCCGCTGGGCTGCGTAGCAGCCCCAAAAGAGCTGAACACAATCAACCTGACGCACCGCGATGGCAGATCTTAGGGCTGCTGCGCACCCCAGCGCCCTTGCCACAGGCTAGATCCTGCGTCGCACTCTTCCTGGTGCCTGCCCATAAATTGCCTTGAATTTCTTGCTGAACGCTGCCTGGGATTGGTAACCGACCTGCACGGCAATATCGCTCAAGCCCAAATGTGAATGGCTCAGCAGACTGAACGCCAACTCCATGCGTATTTGCGTCAACAACACCCAAGGCGATACCCCGGCCACGCGAACGAAGGCTCGCATGAAATTCGCGCGGGACATGTTCGCGAGGTCCGCCAGGCCTTCAATTGTCCACTCGTAGGCCGGATCTGCCAGCATCGCCTGCCAGGCTCGCCCCAGACGTTTATCGCCCAGCAGGGCCAGCGAGCCGCTGTGCTGGCCATGACTTGCCAGATGCGCACGCAGAATCAGCGTGAACAATGCCTGGGAAAGCGCATCGAGCAGAAAACGAGCGCCGACCTTGTCCTCATCCGCCTCTGCTCGCATGACCTCGACCAGGGTCGGTAGCGGCCCGTTGGCGGGCAAGGCGCCGCTGGGAATCACCAGGTATTCGGGTAAGGCTGCAAGCAGCAGTGACGCTCGATTGAAGTGAAAGCTACCGCACAACATGTCCAGGTCCGCGCTGGCGCCGCCAATCCGATGGATCGGCAACGCGCCACCCAGGACAAGTTCTGGCGAGGAGGGCGCAACCATTTTTCCTGGGCTATGCAAGACATGCCGGGCGCCACGAGGCAACAGCAGGATGTCGCCGGCGCGCATGGGCAAACGCTGCCCATCGGGAAACTCCACCCGGCACTCTCCCGCCAACACGATGTGATAGGGCGCGTTGCCCAGGGCTTGTTGCTCGTGATCCAACGCCCAGTCACCCTGAAACTGACAACGCAGATCCAGGCTACCGCGCACGTTGGCCAGGCTCATGAGTTTATCGATTGCATTCATTTGAGAGCATCGCCAAAAAAACTGAGCGGATTGAACAAAATCGACCCGCGCCAGAGTGAAAAACTGAGGGCGTCGAAACAGTACACCCAACCCACTCAGGAGTTAATGCCATGTTCAACAACTGGTCTGAATTGTTGCCCACCATTCAAAAAGCCTTTGGCGCGCTGGGCAAGAGCAACCCGAAAATGGTCAAGGCCTACATGGCCCTTGGGGAGGCCGCCAGCGAAAACGACGTACTCGATGCCAAGACCCGCGAGCTGATTTCAATCGCGATCGCGGTCACCACCCGCTGCGATGGCTGTATCGCCGCGCACACCGACGCGGCGATCAAGGCTGGGGCGAGCCGCGAGGAAGTGGCCGCCGCCCTGGCAACCGCGATCTCGCTGAATGCAGGCGCCGCGTACATTTACTCGCTGCGTTCGCTTGAAGCCTATGACACGTTGAACAACCGCGCGTGACGCCACGCAACATCAGGCCCCGGCACTGCAAAGTACCGGGGCTTTTGCCCGTTCTATGGAAAACCGCCAGGTGATTGTGCTAAACCTTCCGATCGATCGATGCCGGCTTGCTGGCAGTCAACTGTTCCAACAACCGCTTAAGGGAATGATCATGAGCCTGCACGGCGATTACGATCCACAGAACATCTTCGCGCTGATTCTTCGCGGCGAAGCGCCGTCCTACAAGATTTACGAAGATGCCGATGTCTTGGCGTTTCTGGATGTTTTCCCCCAGTCACGCGGCCACGTCCTGGTGATTCCCAAAGCATCCCAGGCGCGAAATATTCTCGAGGTCGAGCCCGCCGTACTGGGCGCGATGATGGCTACCGTGCAACGGCTCACGCGGGTCATCGTCGACGAACTGAAGCCCGATGGCGTGCAGATCGCGCAGTTCAATGGTGCCCCGGCGGGGCAAACGGTCTACCACATTCATGTCCACATAGTCCCTCGCTGGGAGGGCGAAGAGGCGGGCATACATGGGCGGGGCAAGGCCGATCCCGAGGAGCTCAAATTGCTGCAGGCACGTCTGGTCGAGCGCATCCGTTCAGGGGGCTAGCGCTGGCCCGATCCAGACGACGTCTGCGCTCAGCGGCCGTAATTGCCTAAAGCTTGCTCCCACCGGGCCCTGGGCGGGCGGGGCCCATGTGGCGGGTGTCAACGGTGTTCAGGCGGTGAAGCCGCACGGTCTACGGATCGGTCTTGCGAGCATGAGCAAACGTTTGTTGTTGTGTCGCTCGCGCTACTCACAGGCGTAATCAAGCTGACGGATGATAGTAGATGGGTCGCTTGTCTTGAAGAACAGGCTGACTTCCGTTTTTATCCAGTTTCGGAAGATGTTTATTTTCCAATCGTCCGCTTGTTCATGTGCACTGACCAAGTAATAGGCCATTTCGGTATGCGACGAAGCTTCAAGCACGGGTATGACCCATCCGGCCTCGATAGCGGGGCGAGCATACAGGTCACTGACCAACGCCAAGCCTTGGCCAGCGATGGCCGCGCCGAGCAGTAGGTGATCATCGGTAAAGCTGCAACCACGACGTGAGCGGCTGTCTTCTATGCCGTGAGCCTTGAGCCAGAGTTTCCAGTTCGACCGGCTCGCATCCTGAAGCAGTGGATAGTGCAGACAATCGCTAGGTGCCTCGATTCGGTGGCCGTTTTTCAGCAAGGCGGGATTGGCGATCGGCACGATTTTGGGTGTCCATAGCTTTTCGCTGTAATGACCGGCTGACGCTCCCAGCCCATGGCGTATAGCGACATCAATACCATCGCGGCGCAGATCCGCCGAGTAATGGGAAGTCGATAGGTTGATTTCAATATCAGGCCATTGCTGTTGAAAACGCGTGAGCCGTGGGATCAGCCAGGAACTGGCAAATGACACAGTGGTATTGACCGAGAGGCGGGCGCATTTAGTTCTGAACGACTCGAAGTCTTCCCACACGGCTTCGATGTTGTTGAAGGAGACCGCCAGCTGCTCCATCAGGTTTTTCCCGGCGCTGGTCAGGCTGATTTCTCGATGAGAGCGTTCAAACAGCTTTACGGCCATCCGGTCTTCCAGGTTTTTTATCTGCTGACTGATAGCGCCTGGTGTAACGCACAGTATATCGGCCGTCTTTTTCATACTGTTGTATTTGCAAACTTCCACAAATACATGGAGCGATGATAATGGCATGGATCGGCTCATCGTTCAGTCCTTGTTGTCGTTTAGCCGCGGCGCAATTCGTACTGCTAATCACGAATACCCTTGTTTCAGGACAATACTTGTTTCCTCACCGCTGTGGACGGCGATAGGTTGTGGTAAGAAAGTATTGCCCGACATTAACCTCGGTGCATTCAGGAAGTATGGGCTGGACACAGCATCAAATATTTCCTTATGAGTAGTTCTTGCTCTGTTGTGGTGCATCAGGGTTCAGGTGATTGCGGTGTTATCGTTAAACGTGCGCTATGGGTGATGAAGTCAGCGTTGGCAGGCCTGATGCACCTACGCTAATCTCAAACTTATACCTATGCAAGGGCGCAAGAACCTCATTCTCCAGCAGATGGAAATATAAGCTAAGCACTTGTTTTCAGAACGTTTCGCTAAAGCAGTGAGTGTAATGGTTGACTGCATTGCTCAGGCACTTTTCAAGGGCTGATGAAAGACGCGAGCGGTGACTGGACGGCACGTAGTGATTGTAGTAACTGGCCCCTTCCAGAACCGGACCAAATACGTAAATCCGTTCTCGCAAAAGGCGCTGGACAAACTCAGGTTGATGAAGTGAGGTGAAATCGCTGTACGCCAGATGAGAACGTTCAGCCGTAGATTCGGTGACGTCATTGAGCAAAGCATACAGGTGACGCTGGGAATCTCGTGTGTTGATATTAGCGTTAATCAGGTGGTCGAATAGCAAGCATTGCTGTTCGGGTTTTTTCAGTGTGACCGTATGTTTGCGGGTGGTGGAGTTGTAACTGTTAGTGGCGCTATAGCCTGGCAGAATATGAACAGTTCCGCTTTGAATCAATGCAATCAGTTCTTCATGGCGTTCTTTTTGTGGCCCGGCAACCAGTCGATTGATGAGCGGGCAGTAGTTTGTATAGAAGGTGCGGTGGGCCTCCTCGGTTAATCCCTGATGGTCAATGGCGTAACACAACTGATCGCGCAGATCACGCCAGATCTCTAACGATTTCTTCAGTGGGCTGTGTTGGCAGCCCAGGGTACTGTCCCGCAAATCTTCTTGAAGTTGCGTGACAAACCAATGCGGGTAGTTCTTTGTGGTCAGATGGAGGGGCGGGCTACACGTAAGAACCTCCTGCACCTTAAAAGGGCCGTAGTCGTTGGCCAGGCGGTCCAATGCGGCGGATAGATTCCCGCTGGCCTGAGCGTGTTGGAGCGTTGTCCGGACATCGCGGTATTGCTCCTGATAGGCATACGCGCTTTTTTCGTATTGGGCGGCGCAGGCACAGTAGTACGCAGCCGTCATTTCTTGATGAAGCAGCGGCAGCAGGTCTTTTTCAAAGTCGATTTTTTGAGTCGCTGTCTCGCGCCTGATCCGATCGATCCTCTCCTGCGTCATGACCAGAGGCTGGTGACGGATGACCGCATCGTTGATTTCCGGTCGCGCTCGGTAGGGCATTCCCGAGTTACTGTACAGGCTGATCACCGGTTCTCGGCCGGAGCGCGAATACCTCAATCCGCTGTCGGTTTGCTCAAAGATCCCACCTCGGCCCGTGGTTAACGCGGCCACCACATCCATGGCGGTCAATCCTACGCCCTGGATGGCCACTGCCGAACCACTGGCAATGTGATCAAGGGCGGCGGGCAATGGATAGGGCTTGATGTCCGGGGTAGAGGGTTCGTTGCCATGCAGCACCCCATGCCCGGTACACAACAACAGCGTGTCGAAGGCTCCGTTCATTGGCGGCGAAGCGATCAGTCGAAAACGTCCATCCGGCTCCTCCTCGACGGAGCGGATCAAGCGACACGAGGTCTCGAATCGCACATTGAGAGGTACGCGCTCAAGTAATTGCGTGAAGTACCACTGCAGATAGAGACCTAGGTATTTACGCGGTAAGAAGGCGAAGCGATCCTGCTCGCAACTGATAGCGTGGGGATGCTGATGTGTCATCCATTCATAAAGTGTGGGGCGAAACGCTTGCCGGGGGAACAGGGAAAAATCGCCATCTTCGAACATCGAAAGCTGTCCTGCCACGGTATTGAGGCGTAAGTAACTCGCCTGATCGCTGCGGTGGACGCCTTGGCCAGGTGCCTGGGCATCGAAGGCATGTACGGATATCGACATGTGAGGGTGACGCTTGGCCATGGAAAAAGTCTTGGTAAGCGCCAGCAAGCCTGTGGCGCCCAAACCGATAATTGCTATACGCATGGTTCAGCTCCAGCGGGCGGTGGATTCAAAAAAATTGTTCACGGGGACGGTCTGGTGTCGGGAAAGCGCAAGGTCCAGGATCTTTTTACCCAATGCCACGTCCAGAACACCCAGGCCAAAGGGAGAAAAAATCATGGTTCGTGAACGGTCGGGGGCGCGTTCGCCGAGCATTAGTTGGGCAAGGGTGCAGTTGATGAAATCGCGATGACCTACTTGCTGTTCTGTCACATGCAGCGAGGTGTTGGCTTTGAGGCAGTGGTCGATGTCGTCGGTCAAGTTGAACGCCTTCAGGATCTGGCAAGGCGCCAAATCTCGCAGGGATACGTTGAGCAACACGGCGCCAGGCCGTAACGGGTAGCGCTCATCGATATAGGGCTGTGAGGTGTTGGTGGCCAGTACCACGACGTCACCTTGCAAAGCCTGGTCGAGACTTTCGCTCAGGTTACAGTCGAACCCCAGATCCATGGCATAGGCTTTGAACGCCCGGGCGGAGGCTGGGTCGGTGTCATGGATCACGACTTGGCCGATCGACCATTGGTTGATCTGGAACTGCTCCAGAATGGTTCGTGAAATGATGCCCGCCCCGATAAATGACAACCGCGAAATCTCGGTGCGGTGCTCCAACAGGCAGTACGCTGCCAATACCGCGGAGGCGGCCGTACGCACGGCGCTGATGATTGACGCTTCCAGCAAGGCAATGGGATAGCCCGTGGAGAGATCATTAAGAATCAACGTGGCCGAAGCGCGTTGCAGGTTATGGCGGGTATTGCCCGGGAAGCTGGCGATCCATTTGATCCCGGCCACTTTATCAGGACCCGCGAGGCAGGCAGCGGGAAGGGCAATGATCCGGTCCGCAGGACTGTCCTTGAACCGTAAAAAATAGCTGTCCGGGTTCTCGGTGCACTCGTAATGATGTTGCAGGTAAGTGTCCCGGACGACATCCAGGGCCAGGTTTGGAAACTGCTTCAAGATATCGCGAACGGTGCCTCCGCCGACGACGTGAAAGTCCTGATTCTTCAAGGTACTAGGCATTGGAGTACTCCTTGTCTCTTGTAAGAGCGCTGGGGCGGATGCGAGTGAAGTCATACTCTGGAAATCGTGCACGTACCCAGTCGTCGTTGTAGATCGTGTCCAGATAGCGCTCGCCGGCATCCGGGGAAATGGCAACCACGGTCGCGTCGGGATGAATCCGGTCTTTCCAGGCCAATACACCGGCCAGGACCGTGCCGGTGGAACCTCCGAACAACAGGCCGTTCTCCCTGGCCATATAGCGGCACATCTGGATGGTGTCTGCTTCCTTGACGACTTCCAGGGCATGCAGGTTGTCGGCGCGAAACAAGGGCGGCATCTGGCTGGAGCCCAGGCCCGGGATATGCCGCTTTCCCGCAGCCCCGCCAAACGTAACGGAGCCCAGACTGTCCACCGCGATGACCTTGGTGTAAGGGCTGTGTTTTTTGAAAAAGTCGATACAGCCCATCAACGTCCCGGTGGTGCCGGCTCCCACGAACAGGTAATTGACCCGGGTGAAGCTATTGAAGATTGAGGTGGCGGTGGTACGGGCATGGGTCTCTGGGTTGGCCGGATTTGAGTATTGATTCAGCCAGAGACAGCTCGGATCCGCGGCTATTTTTTGTTGGACATAGGCAATTCGGGTACCCAGGAAACCACCATTGGAGTCTTTGGTGTCCACCTGAACAATCCGGGTACCCAGGGCTTTCATCAACTTCAGATTGGATTCGGAAGTATTAGGATCGCAAACACAGATGAATCGATATTTACGCTCTGCGCAGATCATGCTCAGGGCAACGCCGAGGTTGCCGGATGAGGATTCGATCAGCGTAGTGTGCTTGTTGATCAGACCTTTCTGTTCCAGGCTCAAGACCAGGCCCAGAGCGGTTTTCATCTTGATCGAGCCGGCGGCGTTGAAGTAGTCCAGTTTTAAGGCGCAGCGGATGCCCAGGCCCTTGACGGTGAGGAATACGTCGTCAAACACGATATCGGAAGAGGCGTTATACATGTCGACACCTGTAGGTATTCAGAACAATGAGTGGGTCAGGATGCCGGCGCGCATGGCCAGCAAGGAAAACGACTGCCCCTCGCCGATGCCGTGGGAGCGCTCGGAAAGGCCGTTGACGAGAAGGGTGGGTTTAAATGACGCGGTAGTGGTCAGCTTGTAGTTCTGTTCGACCAGCACACCGTTGTCAGTGCCCAAGGTCAGCCATGGTTGCAGTTGCGAGAGCACGGACGGGATGTAGTCTTGCTGGTAGCCTGTACCCAGGATCACGTAATCGACGCTGACGCTGTTGCGTTCCAGGGTGTAGGGGTCGCAGGTGTGCAAGGTGACGGCTGTCGGGGTGTGTGAGACCGATTCGATTTGAGTGAAGATCTTCAACGCCAACCTTGGTTTATTGCTGACCAATCCCTCATAAAACAGCGAATACAGCGCCTGGCTTTCGTCGACATCGATACCGGAATAATTGGTGGACTTGACTTCCTCCAGAATCATCGCTTTTTCGACCTGGCCCAGTTTATGGAAATAGGCCACGCGATCCGGATGGAACGCCTGGTTGGGGAACTGCCCCAATTGTGCAATTTTGAAACCGCTGCTGCGGTGGATGGAGGTGACCTGGGCGTTGGGAAAACGGTTCAACAGATCGACGATGGATTCTCCGGCGCTCTGGCCGGACCCGATGACCGCAAACGACCAAGCGCCCTGGCAATCCAATGTGTCGATACTGCTCAGGTAACGCGAGGTGTGGATCACTCTCGAAGTGTCCAGTTTCGTGAACTGCCTGGGAATATTCGGTGTGCTTCCGGTAGACAGCACCAGGCTGCGAGTCAGGTATTGGCCTTTAGTGGTCATGACCAGCAACTGCTCGACCTGGCCGTCCTCCATGACGGGGCGGATTTCCTGGACCTCCTCCCCATAGTGCACATACGGTGAAAAGGCTTTGCCGACCCAGGCGACATAGTCGGACCATTCATTGCGACTGGCCGGACGGCCCAGCAGACCAAACTGATACAAGCGGTCATGTGCCTTGAGGTACATGGCGAACGAATGCCGACTTTGCGGGTTGCGCGGTGTGACGAGGTCGCGCAATACATGGTGATTGATGTCAGTGCCGTCCAGCAGAAATTCCGGGTGCCAGGCGCAGCTGGCGTTCTTTTCCAGAAACAGACACTGCCTTGTTTCCAGCGGGCCATGGGCGGCGTCTTCGAGGGCGCACGCCAAGGCGATGCCAGCGGGGCCGAAGCCGATATTGATCATCTCGTAATAGTCGGGAGTAACCTGCATGTGGCACCTGTGATCAAGCAGAAGTGGAAGGGATGAAACGTTGATCGCGTATTTCCCAAAGGGCCGCGTGGGCGAAACGATTTTGGCCGTTGCAAAACTGCACCTGACCCAGAACGGTATTGAAGGTGGCGGTTTGCAGTGCATCGAGCATCTCGCCGCAGTGGCTCAGAGTCCTGGCGATTTGCAGGGCAGCCAGACTTTCCTGGAAATAGGTAGGCTCGGCTGTTACCAAGCCGACGATCCGAAGGTTTTGCAAAGGCGAGGTGTTCTGAATAAACCAGTTGGAAAGCGCATCGTCGGTGAGATAAATCGGTAGGTCACGATGCTCGTTGAGAAGGGAATTGACGTAGCGGATGCTGTTGTTCAATCGCCCGCAATAAACCACCACCTCGGCCAGCTCGAGCGTTGGGGCAACAAACATGCTGGAGCCAGCTAAAATTGCAGTCAGCACTCGTGCCAGGGATTTACCGTGTTCGGTTGAATCATGAACAATCAACACGTTTCCCCGTGGGGCATCCATGATCAGGTTTCTGGCCAGTAGCTCCATCAGGTCTTTGTCGGATGGGCAGAGACGAAAGGCGTGTGCGGCGCCTTCCAGCAGATCCTGCTTGGTCGCTGCCGGCAGCAATACTGGAATGCCGGATGCCTGATACAACGGCAGCGCGCCTGCCGCGGCGTCCGAAGAAAAATGCCCAACCACCACATCGACGCCTTTGGCGATGAGATTCTGCGCGGCTCGGCGCCCCCCCTGAGGACTGGCGTCGTCATCTTCGAAGACAAACCTCAGCCCCAGGGTGTCGTGTGTGTTGATGAAGTGATTGATAGCCGCGAGGAAGGTGCGGGCATGCACTGTCCTGAAACTTTCGAAAATTGCGGATATGCCGATGCAAAAGGACATGCTTGTCCCTCCCTGGACGTTTATTTCAAGGAATGCAGCAGGGTAATAGTTAACGCTGTCGGGCTATTTGGCTGTAGATGCGCGCAGCGATCGGGAAGGCGTATTTGTAACCAACGCCATTGAAACCGGTCGCTAGCCAGATACTTGACCCGGGATGTTGTGGCCCCAGCCTGGGCAACCCGTCCGGGGTATACAGGTCGGTTGCCAGATCGATTGATAGCAACGAATACTCATCGACGTTGCCCAACAGATCCTGTAGCCGCTGCTTGCAATCCTCGACCATGGTGCGCAGGTATCCAGGGTCGCCTTCTATCTCTGACAGACTGGGCCTGATTACCGTGCTGCTTTGCACAAGACCGCCGGGTAGGGCAAGGATGTAGTTGCTGGCGACATAATCGATACAAGGCAGTTGGGGGACGAGCGGCCCCCGGAACTTGAAATAGGGGATGGTGCGTACCTGGGCGTCTTTGATGTAGCTCAGAACCTGGCTTCCAGAGCCTGCTGCATTGATCACCAACCGTGCGCGATAGACGGTTTCAAGGCCATGAATCTCGACCTGGGTGTTGCGCTCCACCAGTCGTTGGACCTCGCAGTGTTCGATCAAGCAGCCGTGCTTGCGCAACGCGGCGCGCAGCCCGCTCATTGTGGCGTGGACATCGCTGATCGCGGCGCTGGGCTCATGGTAGTAAGCACCGTCATGGGCGAGCGGGCGGCCAACCAACTGCGCCGCAGCTGCGGGTGAGATCCCTTGAACCCGGGCCTCACAGCGGGCCATTGAAAACGACAGCGGCATTCGGTAAAGCGCGCCGGTTGTCGTCTGATGGCTACTTAAGATTGATTCCACCTCGGTTTCGCCGGGTGCTAGACCGATTACTTCGGCCATCCTGGCTAGCTCAGGGTTCGGTTCGAATGCACGACATATACCCCCAGTATGGGCCGTTGCACCGGCATAACCGCAGCGGCTCTTCTCCATCAACAAAGTATCGACACCACGCTCCGCGAGTAACGCAGCGATAGTCAGCCCGATAATCCCGCCGCCGATGACGGCCACTTCGAAATCGCTGTGCATGGCCTTTCCCCTAGATGGAGTAGTCGAGGAAGTTGGCATTGATCAGATTGTCCAGGACCAGCGTTTCACTGATCGCGCAGCGTTTCTGGATCTGTCTGGAAAGGCTCGGGGTGATCGGGGCACAAATACAGGATGCCAGTGCCATCAGGTAGTACAGGGGTTGTCCCGCTTGCAGCCGAGAGTAGGCGAGTTCGTAAAGCTCCACCGCCAACAGGGCCAGATTGCGGCTGGAGAAGCTGTCGGCGCTCGTCACTGTGGACCAGCGGTTGTACACCTCACATAGCAGCCTGTGTTCATTGCGTTGCATGCCATCCAACCAGAACGCCGGCGATTCCTGCATGGCGGCGACGGTGAGCACTTCGAGTTTGTCTTGGTAGAAGTCTTGGTGCCATTCAACGAATTGCGTTTCGACAAAGTCACTTTCTTGCTCTTCCGGCGCCAGCAACGCCATGTAGAGTCTGACGGGGTCAGTGTCGTAGTCACTGACCAGATCGCGAATCCATATGGCATGGTTTCGGCTGGTGGAGAGGTTCAGGCCATTGAGTTTCAAGAACATATTGGTGTAGAGGCGCTGAGTAGTTTTCGCGTAGGGGCTGCCCGCCAGAAGGATCGGGTAGGCGATCCCGTGGCTGTAGAGGCAGTCATAACCGAGAAAGTGCACTAACGTGGTGTCATCGGCACGCCAGAACGTATCGAACAGTTCGGGTGTCTGCTGGTTGACGCAAAAGTGTTCCCGAGTCGCCGCGATGTACCCGGCCATGCCCATGAACCAAGTGTGGGTCTTGCCCAGGCCGGGTTGGCCGATATCCAGGCCAGCATCGCCATGGCGGGTGATTTGCCAGTCTTGTGGGGTCGGTGCCAGCTCACGTTCCACGAAAGCTCGCGAGTTGAGGCGCACCGCACTGTTACCGAGCCAGGTCTGCAGTTTGTGCACATTCTTACCAATGTTCAGATAGGCGTGTTCTTTCTCCATCCATTCATGTTCGCCACCGCAGAGCTTGCACCGGAAGTTCTTCATGTACAGATAATTCGGTGCACAGGCACATTCTTCGCACTGGCTGGCGTCCGAGTCTTGCCCGCAACTGCTGCACTGGCCCCGGCCGAAGGCTTCATAGCCCCATACATTGCAGGCTCGGCAATAGGGCGCCAGGACGGTTTTCTGATAGATGTTGTGATCGCTGACACCCTGGTGATAGAGCTCCAGCACAGCATCGCGAAAAAATGCGTTGTCCAGAGAGCTCATCCAGTGGTCGATCTCGATACCTGCCATCTGCAGGCTGATTTTGATCTTGCGAGTATTTTCCTCGCCCACCACCGCAGGCTCACGACCCTGTTCCCGGCCTCGACGCAACATGTAGGACTGGTAATCATCGGAGTAGGAAACCAACACGCATTCGTGGCCTTTTTGCCGTTGGGTCCTGGTGAAGATGTCGGCGCTCAGAAATGGTCCGGCCAGGTGACCGATGTGTAGATCGCCATTGGGTGTGGGAGGTGTGATGGTGACAATGAATCTAGACATTCTCGCTCTCCAGATGAGTGATATCGGCCTTCATGTAGTCCCCCGCGATAAACTTGTCCCACCAGATCACGTAGAAGTGAAAGTCTTCGTCGCTGTCGTTGATGACATAGTGATTGGTGTGCTTGGGAATCGCGGCGATGTCACCGGTTTCAAACAGATACTGCGCGTCACCGATCACCAGTCGGGCGGTGCCCTTAAGGGCAATGAAGATTTCCTGGTCGATCTGTACGTGAGGTTCGCTGTGAGTGTGGGGTCTGACGACACACCAGCCGGCGGCAAACGGCATGGGGTATCTGTCCCACGGCAGCAGGCGTTTTCCGTCCAGGTCGTATTCATGCACCAGTGCGGACCAATCCATTTTCCTGAAAATCTCAAAACCCATGAGCTCACCCTGCGATTGGAGAAGTTCACTCGATGGTGTTTGCTGGCGTGAAAGCTGACAACGCAGAATTATTCAATTCTGGGTTAAGAAGGACTAAATTCAGGAGAGGGTGCGGGAGTAGCCAGGCAGCGAAACTGCCTGGCCGGGGGAACGGGTCAGTGGGGAAGCTTCAGTACACGGTTTTTTTAAAAGGGCGGGTGACTACGCCCTTGTAGAACGACAGGATCGCGAGCAGTTGCACCACGACGGCGGCAATCACGATAGCGGCGATGGCTTGGCTCGGTACGGCAAAGGCCGAACGGACCAGGCCGAAGAACGCCGGGGCGAAGGCATAGGTGGCTTGGCTGATTGCGACCATCAGCGCAATCACCCTGGCGGTTTGTTCGCGGCTGAACTCAGTCTGGGCGATCAGTGGCGGCAATGAAGTGGCGTTGCCGATCCCCGAACCGATCAACACCACCGCCACCCAGGCGACCGCCGGATGGATATCCAGACCCAGCAGCATCAGTGTGCCAAGCATCTGAATCCCGTAGCCCAGGCAGGCCAGTTGACGGCGGTTCATGCCTTGGGTCATCAAGCGTGCGGCCACGTAACGCCCGCCCATGGCGCTGGCGGTGGCCAGGCCCATGGCGAATGAAGCGTCCTGGGCGCCCATGCGTGCGGCCAGAATCGAATACAGATGGGCGATCAAGCCTATCTGGGCGAACAACCCCAAGGACATGCCGGCTGCCAGGGAACGGAAATTTGCCGACTTGAGGGTTTGCGCCGCAGTCCAGGGTACGGCACTTGAGCTGATCGCCACGGGCTCTGGCTGGTCGGCATTGTCAGGATGCTGGCCGAGGCTTTGCGGGCTTTTATTGAAAACCAGAAAGGCGAAGCAGCCGAGCAGCACCACGGCTACGGAACTGATCACCAGCGCCGCCGTGGCGAAGCCAAAACGCTCGATCAGCAACACCCACAACGGCGAGAAAATCACCCCACCCATGCTGGCGCCGTTGTAAGCCTTGCCCAAGGCTTTGGGTCGCTCCTTGATATACCACGGGGCGATCAGGGTATTCACGGCTGCGGCGCCCAATGTCACCCAACCGATGCCCGAGCAGATGGCTCCGGCATACAGCACCCATAACTGGCTCGCCTGAGCCCAGATATTCACCCCGACTCCCAGCACTATGCTGCCCAGCAGGGTAATGGCCGGCACACCGAAGCGCGCGTAGAGCCTGGGCAGGTTGGCGATGACCAGCGTGCCGCTGAGAAAGTGCAGGGTAACGGCCGCCGACACCTGGGCCACCGGCCAGCCGGTGCGATCCATCACGGCCTGCATATAGATCGGCGGTCCATAGAAACCGACCCCCCAACCAATCATTGCCAGGATGAATGTGCAGGTCAGAACAGTCTTTCCAAAAAAACGGGTGTGCTTCATCGCCATCTCCTCCATGTTGGCTGACAGGTTATGCTCCCGATGTATCTCTCACTTCGAGGTGGGTCGAACAATGGATGTTCGTTCTCCTCAAGGGAAGCACCGCTGGCTTCATCTGGCAATACGCCCGGCTACAAGCAGGTTTAGTTTTTCTCATCCCTGGCTTTAACGGAAATCGGTTTTCGTCACGAGAGTAGCGGTCATGATAACCGTCGGAGGACGACATCATGATGCTAAGCCACAAGCAACAGCGGCATTTTGTGAACAAGTTGATCAAGCTACGGCAGGTGCTGCACCGTATACCTGAGCTGGCCTACCAGGAGGTGCGCACCAGCGATGTGATCTGTGAAGCGCTGGGGGCTTTGGGTATCCCGTTCATTCGAGGACTCGCCAAGACTGGCGTCGTGGGCATTATCACCAAAGGCAATGCCGGTCCGTGTATTGCGGTGCGCGCCGACATGGATGCCTTGCCAATCACTGAGCGCAACACTTTTGGCCATGTGTCACAGCACCCCGGTTGCATGCATGCCTGTGGTCACGACGGACATATGGCGATGCTGATTGGCGCCGCCGAGTTAATCAACCGGTTTGTCGATTTCAACGGCACGGTGTGTTTGATCTTTCAGCCCGCCGAGGAGGGCCAGGCCGGTGCCAAAGCCATGCTCGACGATGGCCTGCTTGAGCGTTTCCCAATCCAGGCTATCGCCGGTTTACACAACTGGCCTTCGTTGCCGGCAGGAAGTTTTGCTACCCGGCCGGGGGCCTTGATGGCGTCGAGCAACAAGTTCGAGATTCACCTCGATGGCCGTGGCGGTCATGCCGCGCAGCCGCATATTGCGATCAACCCCATTAACGCCGCGGCGCAGTTGTGCCTGGGGTTGCAATCGTTGGTGGCCAGCGAGGTGAATGCGTTGGAGGCTGCGGTTGTGACGGTGACAGAAATAAAAGCGGGCAATGGCTTTAACGTCATTCCCGAGCGCGTAAGTATCCGCGGTACCGTGCGGGCTTTCGACAGCCTGACGGTCGATCGGTTGGCATCAGCGATCGAGCGGATGAGCGAGGGTATAGCCCAAGCTTTCGGATGCAGGGGAACGGTGGATTTTCGCCGCAGTTACCCTGCGCTGATCAACTGTCCGTTTATGGTTGACCTTGGACTGGAAGCGGCTCGGCAGGTGTTCGCAGAGCCGTATGTGCAAGCCCAGGCACAGGCGTCCATGGCAGCTGAGGATTTCGCATTTTTCAGCGAGCGTATCCCTGGTGTTTTCGCCTTCCTGGGATCGGCGCGTCGGTCGGATGATCCACCGCTTCACTCAGCGCATTACGATTTCAACGATGCAATTCTGTATTCGGGGGCGGCCTGGTTTGCGGCGTTCGCGCGTACGTGCTTCGAGGCCATGAGTTCGGCCAAAGACCTGGGAGGTCATGCCTATGTTTCTGATCAATGATGATTTGTTGGACAGCACCGCCGACTCTGGCGTCGATGCCATGCTGTGGAAGGTACTCCGAGCGCAAGCGATGAATGCCCTCGGGCGCCACCCCAGCCTGGGTCACATGGTCAACGAGGCGGTACTTGAGTGCCCGGACCTGGGCTCGGGCATGGCCGCGCGTATCGCGAACCTGCTGGCGCCCCACGATTCCCGTGAGCGTGGCTTGATGCGCGAGGTGTTACAGGAACTCAGTGGCTGTCACGATCTGGTGTGCTGCATGGTGGCTGATTTGAAAGCCGTGGTTCAGCGAGACCCAGCGTATCAGAACGAACTGGAGGTGTTTCTGTTCGCCAAGGGCTTCGCCGCGCTGCAGGCCTACCGCTTCGGTCATGCACTGTTGCAACAGGGGCGTCGCCTGGAAGCGCTGTATCTTCAGGCGCGATGCAATGTAGTACTGGGCATTGATATCAACCCAGGGTGCCGTATTGGTCGCGGCGTGTTGTTGGACCATGGCACGGGAATCGTTATCGGTGAAACAGCCGTGGTCGAGGATAACGTGTCCATCTTGCAAGGCGTTACTTTGGGAGGCACAGGAAAAGATAGTGGTGATCGTCATCCCAAGGTCAGGACTGGAGTGATGATTGGAGCGGGGGCGAAGATCCTCGGCAATATTGAGATCGGTGCGGGGTCCAAGGTGGGTGCCAATAGCGTGGTGCTCAAGGCGGTTCCTGCCAGGACTACGGTAGTGGGGATCCCGGCCTGTGTGGTGGGCCAGCCCAGGCATGAGCGACCGGCACAGGAAATGGATCAATCCATTAGCTAGGGCAGATCAAAAAAAGGCGAGGAGATTGCCTCCTCGCCGACGATGTGATTCCAATATTCAGACGACGGCGAGGCGGGGGTCGAACTCTTCCTTGACTAGACCAAAGGTTTCATAGCCGGGGTGCTGCGACAGACACGCGTAGGGGCTTTGCCAACCTTCCAGGCTGGCGATGCGGCCCAGCCAGTCAATGACAGTCCCAGGCAGATCCACCTGGGCCTGATTACTCCAGAACAGATAGCCGGCCAGGGAGAAGTCAGCGATGGACAACTCGTCGTCCAGAATGAAGCGGCGACCATCGCGCAACTCTTTGTCTAGTCTGCCGATGTCTTCTTTGAACCGACTGGCCAACCATTGCACGGCACCCGGTGGGTAATCATCGGGGAAGTAATTTCGGGCCAGGCGCAGGTGCGGCAGTGACAGGCCAAGTTTGTTGGCTTCCCACATCAGCCATTCCTTGCACGAGAGCGTGCCTTTGCGCCCGCTACCGCCGAACAGCCCAAGGGTATCGGCCAGTTCGATCAGGATGGCGTTGGATTGCACGTAGTGCGTCTGGCCGATGCTCACCAGTGGTACTTCACCAAAGCGCGCCAGACTTAACGACCTGAATGGTTCGGGGCGTGCGTCCCGCTCAACGAGAATATCCACTTGGCGATAGGTGTAATTCACCTTGGCCACATCCAGCATTAACTTGACCTTATAGCTGTGTCCGGACTCCGGGTGGCCGTACAGGGTGATCGGATTCATGGGCATTGCTCCTCTCGGGTGTGGGTCATCCAGTGGACATCGATCCAACCGATAGGCGTTTCGATTGCCTGGGGCCACAGCCCGATGTCCTTGAAGCCGGCTTTGCGGTAGCAATTGATCGCCAGCAGGTTCTCTTTTTTTACGCCCAGGTCGACCCGGGCAACGTTGAATCGGGTATACGCCAGTGCCAACGCCTGACGCAGGATGGCCTGGCCATAACCCTTGCCACGTGATTCGGGATCGCCAATAAGGATCCGCGCAAAGCGCAAGGACAGATGTGGCCAAATGTCCGAAAACTCGATGTGGCCGATCAATTTTTCGTCCTGGTCCACCACGGCGTAGAGGAAACGCCATGGATAACGTTCTTGGGCCTTGGCCAGATAGCGTTCAAGTTGTTCCTTGTCCAGAGGATAGGTAAAGGTGGCTCCTGCCCACAGGGAAAGGGTTTGTGGCCCATCGATCCAGGAAATAACCGTATCGAAATCGCTAGCTTGAAAGGTTCTGAGGGTGATGTTCATCGTGTTGCCTCATGTGCAATGCGGCGTATTTTTCAGGGCCGGGTCAGTTCGCTGACAAAGACAGTGGACAAATAATTGTCGTAAGTCTCCATGCCGCCTTCGCTGCCGTAGCCACTTTCCTTGATTCCACCGAAGGGCGTTTCCGGCATGCCGAGACCGTAGTGGTTGATCGAAATCATGCCTGCTTCCAAGCCTTCGATGAGCTTGGCGCATTCTTGGCGATCCTCGCTGAATCCATAGGCAGCAAGGCCATAGGGGAGTGCATTGGCCAGCTCGATCACGGTGTCCAGATCGTCGAACGTGTTGACCGGGATCACCGGGCCGAAAGGTTCCTCCTGCATGAGACGGGCGCTTGCAGGCACATTGGCGAGCACCGTGGGCTGGAAATAATTTCCCGGCCGGTCCATCCGGCTGCCACCCGTCAGCAGGCTGGCGCCTTCGGCCAGGCTGTCATCTATGAGGTCTTGGAGACGTTTTATTTGGCGCTCGTTACACAAGGGCCCCATTTTGGTCTCAGGGTCCATGCCATCGCCCACCTTGACCTTGCAGGTCTTGTCAAGAAGGGTGGAGACGAACTTATCCATCACTGACTCGTGGACATAGAAACGCGAAGGGGAAATGCAAATTTGCCCGGCGTTACGGAACTTGGCTTCCACCAGCAAGGTGCACACCTTGTCGATATCACTGCTGGCGCAGACAATCACAGCAGCATGGCCGCCCAGTTCCATGCTGACCCTCTTCATTTTCGCCCCCGCCTGGGCCGCGAGTTTTTTCCCCACGGCAATGGAGCCTGTGAATGAGACTTTGGCAATGACCGGGGAGTCGATCAGATAGCTGGAGATTTGTTCAGGGTGCCCCCAAACCAGGTTCAGGCAACCCTCGGGCAGACCTGCCCGATGAAAGATATCGGCGAGCGCCGCGACCGCCGAAGGCGCTTCCTCGGGTCCCTTGAGAATCAGCGTGCAGCCGGCACCCAATGCTGCGCAGACTTTGCGAATGGCTTGGTTGAAAGGGAAGTTCCAGGGTGTGAATGCGCAACACACGCCCACCGGCCTTTTAACCACCAATTGACGAACCTTGGGATTTCGAGCGGGGATCAGTCTTCCATACAAACGCTTGCATTCTTCGGCGTGCCATTTGGCGTGCTCTGCACAAAAACGCACTTCTGCAAGGGCTTCGGCCAGGGGTTTGCCTTGATCGAGGGTCATCCGGGCGGCGATGGATTCGGCTTCGCTCAAGATAATGCGGTAGGCCTCATAGAGCACTTTGCTTCGCTCTTCGGCGCTGCAAGCTCGCCACTTCAGGAACGCTTGTTGCGCGACCTTCAGGGCGTGGTCCAGGTCACCGAGTTGGGCACAGGCCAAGCGTCCGAGTTTCTGATGGGTACTGGGGTTTATGATGTCGATGCAAGGCTTGTCATCGTGAGGGTAAATCCACTCACCGTTGATAAACAAACCAATGTCCTTATACATATGACCTCCTTTGGGTGCTGGCTCAGCGTCCGAACCAGGCGTTGTCGATGATGGTTTTGTAATGTTGTTGCGAGAGGGTTTGCGGATTTGTCCGCGCGGTAGGGTCTGCCGTAGCCAGTTGTGCGATGTACTCGGAGTCGAAGGGTTCGTGGATGATTTGGCTCAGGCGACTGGGTATTCCCAGATCCGCCAGGAACTCTCTGAGCCAGGTGACGAAAGACTCATACCCAGGCTGCAGCAGGTTCAGGTTTTCGCTGAGCCGGACGAGTTTGTCCTCAATGACCGGGCGGTTGTAGGCGACCACATAGGGCAGTAACACGCCATTGGTCAGGCCGTGGTGCGTTCCGTACACGCCACCTATGGAGTGGCTGACTGCGTGCACGGCGCCCAAGCCTTTGTGAAAGGCCACGGCGCCCATCAAGGCGGCGGCGCTCAGGTAACAGCGCGCCTGCAGGTTGCTTCCCTCCCGGAAAACGATAGGTAGCCATTGCTTGATCAAGCACATGGCCTGGAGGGCGATGCCGTCTCCCATCGGATGGAAACCGTTAGCGCAATAGGCTTCAAAGGCATGGGAAAACGCATCGATCCCCACCGCCGCCGAGATGGACGCCGGCACCGTCAGGGTCAGTGCCGGGTCGACGATCACCAGGCTGGAGAGCATCTTGGGATGGAATATCAGCCGTTTGCGATTATCCAGTGTGTCCAGCAGCACGGCGGCCCGACCGACCTCCGCGCCCGTTCCTGCGGTGGTTGGCACACTGATAATCGGCGGGAGATTGTCATTCGCTGCTTTCCAGAGGTTGGGCAGGCTTTCGAAGGTCCAGATCGGTTTGGTTTGCACCGCCATGAAGGCGATGGCCTTGGCCAGATCCAGAGCACTCCCGCCACCGATGCCGATGACCGAGTCTCGGGCGGACTCATTGAAAATACCGATGCCTCTGTCGAGCATCTCGGTATCTGGATCGGAGCGAAAGCTGGAAAAAATCTTCAGATCAATGCCCGCCTGGCTGCAACGCTCCAAGGCACGGACGATCAGTGGATGCTCCACCAGCATTGTATCAATGACTACCAGAGGCCTGTGTTTGCCCAGTAGCACGCATCCATTGACCAGTTCGCTGATCCGTTCGACACCAAACCAGATGGGGGTGGGGTAACTCCAGTCGGCACTGAACTGCTGCGAATTGAACGTTGAGTTGATCGTCTGCATGGCGTTCCTCCTTTTGGCCTTTTTAGGTTGTGTACAGGGAGGAGTTCAACGCACAAAAGCTGATTCCACGGTTTAGAAAAAATGACCTGAACAATGCGTGAGAGGGCTTAAGATCAAAGAGGAACCTGGCTTGGGGAAAGTGCGTAGATGTTGAATCTGATTGAGCTCAACGCAAGCGGAGAAATTTGCCTGGTATTGATCCATGGCACAGCAGGTAGTCCGCATTCCACCTGGGAAAGGTTTGTCAGTCACCTGAACGGGGCGTATCGGGTTCTGGCGGTCGACCTGTCGCGTCTGGAGCAGGCGAGCGCAGCAACGCAGACGGTAACGGAGTTGGGCAGACTGATTGCCAGACAGATTCAGGAGCGCGCGGTTGAAGGCGTTCACCTGATAGGGTATTCACTGGGTGCGGCGCTGGCGATTGAGGTGGCCAGCGTCGTTCCCCGGCATATCTTGACGCTGAGCTTGATCGCGCCGTTCGACAATGCCCGTGACCCGCTGGTACATAGCACCTTTGAACATTGGCATCGGCTGCTCGAGAAGAACCCCAGGGAGCTGGCGACCAACATTATCAGCCAAGGCTTTTCCGCCGCGTGGTGCCGGGCCATGGGACCCGCGCAGGTAGCTGTTTACAGCGAGGCGTTTTATCTACGGGTTCATTGGCCCGGTGTCGTCGTCCAGTTGGCCCTCAACCTATCCCTGGATGTCGCGTCGCAGGTCCCGCGGATTCAGTGTCCGACGGCGGTGATCATTGGCTTGGACGACCGGTTGGTCCCGGTCAGGGTGAGTGTTGCGTTGTATCGACGATTGGCCAACGGCAGCCTGTTTTCCCTGCCATGTGGGCACTTGTTGACGGCCGAGGATCCCCAGGGCGTGGCACAGATTGTTCAATCCTTTATCGCCCGGTTCGCCGCCGCACCAACTGCACCAGACTGCTTGTGATCCGCCGGCCAGGAATCCGCGAGCATGATTCAACGCACGCGCGTACGACTCTGCTCAGCCAGATCCAGCGCTTTTTGCATGTCCAGTCGCGCCGAACGCCCCACGTCCTTGTCGTTAAGCTGATAGCTACGCTCCGACGGCAGGATGGGGGCGGTTAGGTCCTCGCCGTCCATGCGTTCGAAGTCGTGATTTTCACCGATGGTCATGGCGCTGCGCCGTAGCAGCATGCGTAGTTGCTCGGGCTGAAGTTGCGGGTTGATGGATAGCATCGCCGCCAGCAGGCCCGCGACCATGGGTGTGGCGTAGGATGTGCCGCAATGCACTGCGCCGTTTTCGCCGGCGCGGGTGGTCGAGGCGTGGGCGCAAGCGGCGGCGGTGATGTCCACGCGCATGTCGATATTCGAGGAGCTGCGCTGGACCGCATAGGCCGGGTCATCGACGGCCACCCCGGCGCGCTCGCTGCGCTGGTGTCCGCCGACCACCAGCAGTTGTTCGGTGATGAACGAAGAGGGCAGGCGGTACTCATCGGTGCCCGAGAACGACGACCCATTGCCGGCGGAGTTCACCACCACCACGTCGGGATGCTCCTTGCGCAGCCACAGGAAAAACTCTTCCAGCAGTTCCTCGTAACCACTCATGGCGATGCCTGAGCGCAACAGCGAGTCGACTTCATCGCCTTTGACGTTTTTCGCGCCAACGCGGTGAATGCCCCAGCTCCAGTTGAGCACCCGCACGCCGTCTTCCACGAGGTTGACCGAGGCGGCGATGGTGGCGGTGATCCCGGCATCGGAATTGCGCTCGACAATGACTTCGAAGCCCCCACTGGCTTTGTCCAGACCCCGGAGAAAACCGGTGTTGCCACCGTCATCCCAGCGTGCGGCGAGGATGCCGGCGACGGTGGTGCCGTGGTTGTCTGGTGTGTTCGCGTCGCGCGCATAAACGCAGGTGCGCGGCAGTGAGCAGTCGCCGAGGTAGTCGGCGAAATCGGCGGTGTCGAAATCCACGTTACGTTCGATCAGGCCGATGCGCACCGGTTGTGGGCGGGTGGGCGGTTGCCGCGCGGGTATGCGCCGCTGGTAGTAGTTCACCGCGTCGAGAAAACGATTGGCGGCCCACTCATCGGAGTCCAGGGCCGGCTTTTTCGGTTCTTCAGGGCGGTTGGCGGCTTGCTCGGCCTCTTCGGCCGCCGACTCCTCGATCACCACGGCATCGACGCTGGTCTCACTGCCCATCCGCAGCACCAGCGCGTCGCGCTGCACCAGGTCCTTGGCCGGCAAACGAAGCTGGTACAGGTTCAGGGGAGCAATACTGCCAACGACCGTGGCGCCGTATTTTTGGGCAAGACGCTCAGCTTCCTGGCGCCCATCGTGATTCTCCTCGATCAACAGGCTGACCAGATCGACGTAGGTGCTCAAGCCGTCCATGTTCTTCGCCACTTCGTCTGGCCCGGCGGCCCGTACGTGACTGTTGCGCAGGCTCAGCCAGGCTGCATTGCTGACGCGCTGTCCGTCTTCCAGCCAAAGAGGGCCGCTCTGATAGGCGGCGCTGTCCAGGCGCACGCGCAGGGTTTCGCCTTCGCGCTGGACAATGAGCGCGGGTAGCGTCTTTTCACCCAGTTTCAGTTGTGGTGTTTGATTGCCCAAGCCGCGCACGGTCAGGCACCAGTCCTGGTGCTGGTTTTGCAGCAGGTCACCGCAGCGGTCCAGGCGTTCCAGGCGCAGCGGTTCTTGTGCGGCGGCCGCAGTGTGGGCGGCCAACGTGAGCAACGTAGCGAGGACAGCGAATCGTAAGGACATGGGTCAGGTTTCTTTGCCGAGGGACCTGGTGTTCCGACTGCTCCGTCGCCTGTTTCGTTCAGCGAGAAGAGCAACGGCGGCTGACTCGGAGCGTCTGGGCAGAAAACCATTCAATCAGTGATCTATAACCCCTTCGCCAGCCCCCGAGCCAGCATAACGAAGTCGAAAGCGACTCGCGGTTCGAAGCCGGCTGCCTCGCAGGCAGTTAAACGTCCGCTTGGGTTGAAAGCCTTCGTTTCTATCGTCGACTCACGTCGTACTTGAGTCTGAGACACGTGCAGTTCGCACAAATAACGCGTGTACCTTCTCCCAAAAATTCCCCCCGAGTACAAAAAAGCTGCTAATCAGCATGACGTCACCCAACAGTTGAGCCTGCCAGAGGTTCGGTCTGAGACCTGGCCAGAAGGCATCGACGTAAGGCTCGAGAAATGAGCAGATCAACGGCAAGCAGAACATCACGATGCCGATTCGATGACGAACCGGGCCAACTTCGTCCTTCATGGAAGGCACAAGCCCGGACACGTAACCGACCAAGCTGCCCTTCAACTGCTGGAAGCCGGCCTTGCCCATGACGGCGATGACCAGAATCAGCAGGACTTTGTTGCTGATAAACAGCACTCCAGTCAGCGCTGCGATTTTTGAACCAGGCACATCGAGCGCTGCCGCGACCGGCACCATTAACCAGGAGCCAAGCATCAGACAAATGATGGCTATACCCAGTTTGAATCGCCATTTAGCGGTATGGGGAGAATTCATGGTTGCCGTACCTTTTTGACTGGACTTATCAAATGTGACGATGCTTGAAGAGCTTAGCAGTCTGCGGGCGATCAGGGCGTCTATGCTCCTGTAGTCTTCCTTGACTGGGAAAAACGCATGCATCTGACGCGATCGGGCCAACTGCTAGTGTTTGGAGTGCTCGGCTTGAGTGGCTGCGTGCGCCTGGGGCCAGACTTTCAGTCACCGAGGGAGGCGTGGCCAGGACATTGGACGACTCCTGCCCTTGAGCAAGTCAGCCAACGCAGCCGGACCCCGGACTTTCGTCAATGGTGGCAAGTTTTCGGCGACCCGGTCCTCAATCGTCTGATTGCTGAGGCGGATGCCAACAATTCAGACCTTAAAGTTGCTGGTCTGCGGGTGATTGAGGCGCGGGCTCAGTTGGGTATTGCCCAGAGCGGGCGTTACCCACAACTGCAGCAAGCCAGCGCCGACAGTCTGTACTTCAACCGTAATCAATCCGGCGGGAGTCATCCGCAAAACAGTCATTTCTGGCAATACAGTGCGGGGTTCGACATGGGTTGGGAGTTGGACTTCTGGGGGCGTTTCAGTCGCGCCATTGAATCATCCGATGCCAGTTACTTCGCCGCCCAGGCCAATTTCGAAGACGGGCTGGTTCTGCTACGCGCCCAACTGGCCAGTACTTATTTTTCGCTGCGTACCACCGAAGCACGTTTGCGTGTGGCTAAGGAAAACGCCAAACAGCAAAAACGTAACTTCGAGATAACCGAGAGGCTATTCAAGAGCGGCCAGAATGCAGAGCTCGACCTGCAACAAGCCAGAACCCAATACCTGGGGACCCTCAGTACCATCCCCAACTTCGAGGATCAGATTCTGCGTACCCGTAACTCGTTGTCCGTATTGATTGGACGGCCGCCCGGCGCTCTACCGCAACTGGTCGAAAATGAAGGATGGATTCCGCTGGTGGACCGTGCAGTGCTGCAGGATGTACCGGCTAATCTGCTGCTGCGCAGGCCCGACGTACGTGCAGCTGAGCTCAATGTCGCGGCTCAGTCGGCCCTGATCGGCGTGGCCGAAACCGATTTCTATCCGTCGCTGACCTTGCTGGGCAGCATCGTTTGGACGACTGATACGCTCAATGGCACGCCCAGGAGTCTGGACCTGATCGGTGGCCCGAGTCTGCGCTGGAATCTGTTCGACCATGGCCAGATCAGTAACAACGTGCGCGTGCAGGATGCGCGGTTGCAGCAACTGATCGAAGGTTACCGCGAAAAGGTGCGCCAAGCTGCACGCGAGGCAGATGACGCAGCTAATGGACTGATCAAGTCCCTGGAGCGCGAAGCCATCCTGCGTGAGGCCGAAGTCGCCGCCAAGCGCTCGCTGGTGCTGGCCAACGCCCTGTATCGGGAAGGGTATTCGGACTTCCAGCGGGTGCTCGACTCGCAACGTGCGCTGCTGGAGCAACAGGACAATTACCTGGTCAGCCGCAGCAATGCCGTCAGCAATGTGATTGCCCTATACAAAGCGCTGGGCGGCGGTTGGTACAGCGTCCGACCGAAAGTTGATCCGGCCACCCGCCAGCAAATGGAAGAGCGCACGGACTGGGACAATTTGTTGGATGAGCCTTCAGCAGCGGAACCCAAAAAGGTCAACAATCATGAGTGAAGCCGCGCGGTCTTCCCCCGATGCCTCTTCCCCCGAGGCGCCAGAACCACCAGTTGAATCCGGCTCAAAAGGCATCAAGTGGGTACTGATCTTAATCACACTGAGTCTGGCCTGGTACTTGTTGGCTGACCGCTTTACGCCTTATACGCAACAGGCTCGAGTAGGTGCCTTTGTGATTCCGGTCGCTGCGGAAGTGGCTGGCCGAGTCATCCGCGTCAACGTGCGTAACAATCAGGACGTCAAGGCGGGAGACGTGCTGTTCGAAGTGGATCCTCAGCCATATCAGATTGCCGTCGACCGTGCGCGTGCAGATCTTGAGTCCACCCGTCGACAGATCGGTGCCAGCACCGCCGGCATCGCCGCGGCGCAAGCCAATTTGCGAGCGGCCCAGGCGAATGAACTCAAGGCGCAGCAGGATAACCAGCGCCTCGAGGGTTTGTACCGCGAAGACCCTGGCACCATTTCCGTACGCTTGCTCGAAGTATCTCGTGCCAACTACCAACAAGCGGTCAGCCAGGTCGCCGCCGCCCGTGCCGAGGTCCAGCGCGCGCGCGAGCAAGAGGGCGGCAGTGCGGAAAACAACGCTTTGCTGCGCAGCGCCGCCACCGCGTTGTCGAAAGCTGAACTCGATCAGGCTAATACACAGATTCGCGCACGTTCGGCAGGTTTGATCACCGATCTACGCACCGACGCGGGGCAGTTCGCGGCCATCGGCAGCCCAGTCATGACCCTGATCGCCATCCATGATGTATGGGTCAGCGCAGACATGACCGAAAACAACCTCGGTCTGGTCAAGCCCCAGACACCGGTTGCGATCGTTCTGGATGCATTGCCAGGCGAAGTGTTCGACGGGCGTGTCCGCAGTGTCGGCTACGGCGTCAGCGTGGGGCCGACGACGGCGCCCGGTACATTGGCAACTGTGCAGAACAGCCGGGATTGGCTTCGTCCGGCACAGCGTTTTCCGGTGATCATCGAATTTTCCGAGGAATCAATGGCCAGGCTGCGTGACACTCGCGCGATACGTGCCGGTGGCCAAGCCGAGGTCATGGCTTTCCCCTCTCAAAGCAACCCGCTGAACCCACTGGGTCGCTTATTTCTGAGACTGATGAGTTGGCTGTCTTATGTCTACTAAGCGGACGCCGAGGACTCAGCGGGCGTTACGCCTGGCTACAGGCACCGCGCTGTGCCTTGCGATCAGCTTCGGCGTGGCCTTGCCGATTCCCTTTATCGCGCCCGTGCTTGCGGTACTTTTGATCGCCACCCTCAATCGTCCGTTGCAACTCAAGGCCGGACTGACACTTGCACTGGCAGCGATGTTGACCACCGGTGTAGGCCTATTGCTTATCCCAATTCTGCGCTACTACTCGTTCAGCGGCATTCTCCTGGTCGGCGTGAGCCTGTTCCTGGTTTTTCGCTTGGGTCTGCGTGGCGGCAATAACCTGATCGTCACGTTTCTGGTGATCGGCCTGACCATGATCTCCTCAGCTGGCTTCGTCGATTTTGACTTGGCGATGATGATCATCGGTGCATTAGTGAAAGGCTTGATCCTCGCCGTCATGGTGCTGGCGATAAGTCATTGGCTGTTTCCCGAGTCAGCCAATACGCCGTCACCACCCGCGGCCCCGACCCTGCGAGCGGAAGACGTCGACAGGGTTGCGCTGCGCGCTGCGCTGATTGTATTACCGGCGTTTCTGGTGGCCCTGATTGATCCGGCCAGTTACCTGCCCATTGTCTTGAAAGCGGTCAGCCTGGGTCAGCAGAGCTCCACAACGACGTCGCGTAATGCCGCTCGCGAATTGCTTGGCTCGACCTTGTTAGGAGGCCTGCTGGCGGTGTTGTTCTGGTGTGCACTGAGCCTTTTTGTACACCTATGGATGTTCTTCCTTTGGATGTTGCTGTTCGGCCTCGCGCTGGCGTGCAAGCTATATGGACTAAGCCCCACACGCTTAAGCCCGGGGTTCTGGCTCAACAGCCTGATCACGCTGATTATTCTGCTAGGCCAGTCGGTTCAAGACAGTATTGCAGGCAAGGATGTCTACACGGCGTTTGCCGTACGCATGGGACTGTTCATTCTCGTGACGCTATATGCCTGCCTGATGGTTCATATTCTGGATCAGCGACAACCAAGACAAGCTCAGGAATTAATCTGACTGGATAAAACGCCTCATGGTCGCTACTTTTCTGAGCCAGCGAATCGCAGTTCCTCAGATGTTGGCCGAGGCCAAGCGGCGATTGGATTCAGAGTCCCGCGATGAGTAAAGCTTCAGCCAGCCTGGCATTACCTTGCGCAGCTGCCGCAGACTGGTTGCATCGATAGCAGCGTAGAAGCTCGTCCAAGAACCTCTCTTCGTTTCGTAAAGTGGCAACCAGACTCAAGCGTGTCTATTGTTTTTGGCGACAGATTGCTATCGGAGGCATGGACATGAGTCAGAGCATCTCGCCCGCAGCTTCAGCTGTGGGGAACACGGGCATGGTAGCCACGACCTTATGGGGCTCGGACAACATCGGCGGGATCACGGTCGATCCGGACGGTGCTATCTGGCTTGGCGCTTACAGTCGCCTGGGGTTGGGAGGCGAAGAGGATTCAGGCTTCACCGGCAGTCTGGTCCGGTTCAATGCCAACGGTAGCCTGGACCGCAACTACAGTGGAGACGGTAAATCCCTCCTGCCTGTGTCGCTCGATATCGAGGACGGCGGTAATGCTGCGGTGCAGCCGGGAGGAGGCTATCTGGTGGCGCAATACGTGAAAGTAGGCGACGCCTGGGTGTCGGGCATAACGCGTACCTTGGCTGACGGCAGCCTCGATACGAGTTTCGGGAACGGCGGCACCGCGACAGTGCCTTTTTACTGGAATGACTCTCTAGGCCAGCAAGCGTCGTTCTCGGTACAACGCGACGGCAGCTTTTTCGCGAGCGCTGCGTATCCCTCTGGGGAGATCTATATCGCTCGTTTCGACGCGACAGGGGCCTTGGTCTCGTCTTTCGCAGAGGCTGGGGTCCTGCACCTACCCGCGTCCGTCGGCATTCAACCCAGCAGCACGATCGACGTTTCGCTGCAGGGGGACGGGAAGGTATTGGTCACGGGGCGAGATACGCTGACCCGCCTCAACCAGGATGGTACCCTGGATAGCAGCTTTGCCAACGGCGGCAGCCTGGCCCTGGATGTTCACGCAGACGCCCTCGTCATCCAGGATGACGGCAAAATCCTGCTGGCGGGCGCCTCGGGCGGCGTGGCGAGCGTCATTCGACTCAACGCCGACGGCTCCCTCGACAGCGATTTCGGAGATCAGGGTCGGGTAAGTTGGGGCTCGCAAAGCGCGCCTTTCGCCGTAGCCGACATGATCGTGCTGGCCGACGGCAAGCTGTTGATCGGCGCAATGCAAGGCACGAGAGCGGACGGCTATCTGGCGGCCTTGGTTCAGTTGAACCCCGACGGTAGCCTGGACCACAGCTTCGGCAATCCCGATGACGGCTATTACCACCTTGACGGTGGCCGCGATGATGACTTCTTGCTGGGTACCGACTCATTCGACGATGCGATCGTTGGCGGGGCCGGTAACGATCTGCTCGATGGCCAGCAAGGTCGCGACCTGCTGACGGGCGGTGCCGGGGCCGATACGTTCCGTTACGAGTCAGTCTCAGATAGCTACCGAACCGCAACCACGGCCCATAGCGACCGAATCACCGACTTCGACCCCAACACTGATACGCTCGACCTCGCCTCGCTGGGCTTCCTCGGGCTGGGCAATGGATATGACGGAACGCTGGCGATACGCGTCAATGAAAGCGGGACGCGGACCTACCTCAAAAGTTTCGAGGCCAACGCGGATGGGGAACGCTTCGAAGTGGTCTTCGACGGTAACTTGGGCCAAACGCTGAATGAAACCAACCTCGTGTTCCAGCAAGCCAGTTTGATGGGTACCGAAGAGGCTGATCGTTTACAAGGCAACGCTCGAGGCGAAATCATCGAAGGGTTGGCGGGCGATGATCGCCTTTATGGAGCGTTAGGGAATGATGTATTGGTTGGCGGAGAGGGTCGGGACCTATTGGTGGGTGGCGGTAACAGCGATGTGTTCCGCTTCGACGCACTGAGCGACAGCTACCGTACCGCCACTGAAAACCACACGGATCGCCTGATGGACTATACCGCGGGTGAAGACACTATCGATTTGTCCGCCTTGGGCTTTACCCGGCTGGGGAATGGTTACAACGGCACGTTGGACGTGGTGGTCAATGAAGCCAAGAACCTGACTTACTTGAAGAGCTACGAAGCCGACGCCAATGGGGCTCGATTCGAGCTGAGCTTGGCAGGAGACCACTCCGGTTACCGCAACCTGGACATCATCTTCGCCGAGCCCTCGGGAGATGAGGTCTTTCAATTGATCGGAGTGGCTGACCTCTGGGTGTAAAACGCAAACCTGGTTATTCCTTGCCTTTGGCAGCTTGCTGAGCGGTCTAGGGGCATTGCGGGTTCCTTTCGAGGCGATGGTGGGGAAGGCGCTGAGTCAGGCCGATCGAAACTCGACCGTCAGATGGCTGACTTCGTGAACCGGCTTGAGGCGTTCACGAATGCTGTCGGCGCTCGCAGTGGCGTTACCAACGACGCTGACGATGGCCGCATGGGCTTGTGGTCCAACCCGCCAGACGTGCAAGTCTGTGAGGGTGGCATCTCCCGGCGTTTCAACCCGTTCGCGGATTTCCTCGGCGATGGGCACATCTGTCTGATCCAGCAGTACACCGGCGGTGACCCTCATCAACGTCCATGCCCAACGCGCAATAACGATGGCGCCGACAATGCCCATGACCGGGTCCAGCCACACCCAACCGAGATAGCGGCCGGCGAGCAGTGCCACAATAGCCAGGACCGAAGTCAGCGCGTCCGCGATGACGTGGGCGTAGGCGGACTTCAGGTTGTTGTCGTTCCCGTGGTGGGCATGGCCATGATCCTCATGATCGTGCCCATGATCGTGCCCGTGACCCAGCAGCAGGGCACTGACAATGTTGACGATCAAACCGGCAATAGCGATGAGCGTAGCCGTGCCGAACTGAACGTCCGTTGGCTGCAAGAGGCGCAGGACAGACTCAACGCCAATTCCCAGGGAAACCATACCGAGAATCAGTGCCGATGCGAACCCGCCCAAGTCTCCAACCTTGCCGGTACCGAAACTGTAGCGCTGGCTGCAAGCGTGGCGTTTTGCGTATCCATACGCGAACGCCGCGATGCCCAATGCGCCGGCATGGGTTGCCATGTGAAAACCATCTGCCAGTAACGCCATTGAGCCGGTGATATAGCCGGCGGTGATCTCGCCAACCATCATCACCATGGTCAGTGCCACCACCCAAAGCGTGCGCTTGGCGTTTTCGTCGTGCCCTGAGCCAAGGAACACGTGGTCATGTGTGTGGTTGATGTGAGTGCTGTTCATGAGCCTGTACCTGGATGGGTTCACTTGGAGTAACGACGAATGGCTTCAAGCAGTTCTTCGACGGCCTTTACCTTTGGCAACGAAAGCCTTCAGCTGCCGCCGAGACGATCCCAGGGGCAACCCTCCCTGAAGCATAGGTACTCCACCCGCCACCGGCAGCCCCGACTCGCTAATAACCAATAGTGAATTAAGCTATGAGAGCTGACCGCCTCCCGGCTCAAGTCGCTTTCAGGACACGTTAAGTCGTCTGTGTGCAACCGCCGCCCCCCGGGAGTGGCAAGCTGTAACGATGCCCCGGACCTGGTGCGCCTAGACACTTGGCCGGAGAGCGAGAATGGTGACTGGATCAACCACGCGTCCGTGACGTGGCCCGGCACCGCAGCCAAGACTCCGGACGGCTGCCGCATTGCGGCGGTGTCGTTCGAGATGCCGAGGTACGTTTATGCCTGATGAGACGCTTCACCTGCCTCTGATTCATAGCGTGTTGCAGCGCGAAAAGGACACCCCCGGTGCCTTGCTGCCGATTCTCCACGCGATCCAGGAAGGTTGCGGGTACGTCCCCGACGCCGCCGTCCCGGAAATTGCCCATGCCCTGAACCTCAGCCAGGCTGAAGTGCGCGGGGTCATCAGTTTCTACCACGATTTCCGTACCTCGCCGCCAGCGCGCCACACGCTACGTCTGTGCCGGGCCGAGTCCTGCCAGAGCATGGGGGCCGAAGGCCTGGCTGCGCAGTTGCGTGAGCAACTGGCGCTGGATGACCACGGCACCAGTGCCGATGGCAGCATTAGCCTGCGTCCGGTCTATTGCCTGGGCGCCTGCGTCTGTTCACCTGCGCTGGAACTGGACGGTGAGCTGCATGCACGGTTAACCCCCGAGCGCTTGCGCGAGCTGGTCAAGGGTTGTCTGGAGGAGGGCGCATGCTGAAGCTCTGCATCCCCCGTGATTCAGTGGCCCGTGCCGTGGGCGCGGACAAGGTCGCAGCGGCGCTGGCGAGTGAAGCTGAGCGTCGACAACTACCATTTGAGCTGCGCCGCACCAGTTCACGCGGCCTTTATTGGCTGGAGCCGATGCTGGAGCTTGATACCGACCAAGGCCGGCTCGGTTTTGGCCCTGTGACGCCGCAAGACGTGCCCAGCCTGCTGGATGCGCTGGCAGGCGATCCTGGCAGCCATCCATTGGCCTTGGGCCTGGTTGAGCAGATCCCCTATCTCAAAAGCCAGCAGCGTCTGCTGTTTGCGCGCGCCGGCATCACCCAACCGCTGTCCCTGGACGATTACCGTGCCCAGGGCGGTTTCCTTGGGCTGGCCCGGGCGATTCGGATGGACGGCGCAGAGGTGGTCGCCAGCGTGCTCGATTCCGGCTTGCGTGGTCGCGGTGGCGCGGCGTTTCCGGCGGGCATCAAGTGGCGCACTGTGCGCGACGCGGTAGGGGCACAGAAGTACGTGGTGTGTAACGCCGATGAGGGCGACTCCGGCACTTTTGCCGACCGCATGCTGATGGAAGGCGATCCGTTCCTTTTGATCGAAGGCATGATCATCGCCGGGATCGCCGTCGGCGCGACCATGGGCTACATCTACGTGCGTTCGGAGTACCCGGACGCTATCAGCACCCTGAACGATGCGCTGCGCATCGCCCGTGACGCTGGGTATCTGGGCACGAACGTGAGCGGCAGCGGCCGTGAGTTCGACATTGACGTTCGGGTGGGGGCCGGCGCCTACATTTGCGGCGAGGAAACGGCACTGCTCGAATCCCTCGAGGGCAAGCGCGGCACGGTCCGTGCCAAACCGCCGCTGCCAGCCATCCAAGGCCTGTTCGGGCTGCCGACGCTGGTCCACAACGTGGTGACCCTGGCCTCGGTGCCCGTAATCCTGGAGAAGGGCGCGCAGTTTTATCGCGACTTCGGCATGGGCCGGTCCTTGGGCACGATGCCGTTTCAACTGGCCGGCAATGTGCGCCAGGGCGGCCTGGTGGAGCGCGCCTTCGGCCTGAGCCTGCGTGAGCTGGTGGAAGGTTATGGTGGCGGTACTGCCAGTGGTCGACCGCTGAAGGCCGCGCAAGTGGGCGGGCCGCTGGGTGCCTGGGTGCCGCCTTCACAGTTTGATACGCCGTTGGACTACGAGGCATTCGCCGCCATGGGCGCCATGCTCGGCCACGGGGGCGTGGTGGTTGCCGATGACACGCTGGACATGGCCCACATGGCCCGTTTTGCCTTGCAGTTCTGCGCCGAGGAATCCTGCGGCAAGTGCACGCCGTGCCGGATTGGTTCCACCCGTGGCGTGGAAGTGGTGGACCGCTTGATCGCCAGCACCGATGCGGCTACACGCCAGGAGCAGGCACTGCTGTTGCATGATCTGTGCGACACCATGCAGTACGGCTCGCTCTGCGCCCTGGGGGGAATGACGTCCTTTCCCGTCGGCAGCGCCCTCAAGCATTTTCCCGCCGACTTCGGTCTGGCGACCACGGAGGCCGACCAATGATCACTATTTTCGACCCCAGCAGCGATATCGACCTCGGCACCCCGGCGCGTGAAAGCGACGTGCAGGTCAGCCTGACCATCGACGGACGCGAAATCAGCGTCGCCTCCGGCACCTCGGTCATGCGCGCAGCGGCCATGCTGGGCACGACCATCCCGAAACTCTGCGCCACCGACAGCCTGGAAGCCTTCGGCTCCTGTCGCATGTGTCTGGTGGAGATCGACGGCATGCGCGGCTATCCGGCGTCCTGCACCACGCCGGTCACGGAGGGCATGGTGGTACGTACCCAGACCTCCAAACTGGCCGACCTGCGGCGCAACGTGATGGAAATGTATATTTCCGATCACCCGCTGGACTGCTTGACGTGTGCAGCCAACGGCAATTGCGAATTGCAGACGGTGGCGGGGCAGGTCGGTCTGCGTGAGGTGCGCTACGGCTACGAAGGTGCCAATCACCTGGCCGAAGCCAAGGACGTCTCCAACCCTTATTTCGAATACGACCCGAGTAAGTGCATCGTCTGCAACCGCTGTGTGCGCGCCTGTGAGGAAATCCAGGGCACCTTTGCCCTGACGATCACCGGACGCGGCTTTGATTCCCGCGTGGCGGCAGCCGGCGGTGACAACTTCCTCGACTCCGAATGCGTCTCCTGCGGCGCCTGTGTCCAGGCCTGCCCGACGGCGACCTTGATCGACAAGAGCGTGGTGGAGATCGGCCAGCCGGAGCGCAGCGTCATCACCACCTGTGCCTATTGCGGTGTGGGTTGCTCCTTCCGCGCTGAAATGAAGGGCGAGCAACTGGTGCGCATGGTCCCGGACAAGAACGGCCAGGCCAACCATGGCCATTCCTGCGTCAAGGGCCGCTTCGCCTGGGGTTACGCCACCCACCCGGACCGCATCACCAAGCCGATGATCCGCAAGCACATCAGCGACCCGTGGCAAGAGGTCAGCTGGGAAGAGGCGGTCACCTATGCGGCCAGCGAGTTGCGCCGCATCCAGCTCAAGTACGGGCGCGATTCCATCGGCGGCATCACCTCCAGCCGCTGCACCAACGAAGAAACCTACCTGGTGCAGAAACTGGTGCGCACCGCTTTCGGCAACAACAACGTCGACACCTGCGCCAGGGTCTGCCATTCGCCCACCGGTTATGGCCTCAAGCAGACCTTGGGCGAATCCGCCGGCACCCAGAATTTCGACTCGGTGATGAAGGCCGACGTGATCCTGGTGATGGGCGCTAACCCCACTGACGCTCACCCGGTCTTCGGTTCCCAGCTCAAACGTCGTCTGCGCCAGGGCGCGCGGCTGATCGTCATCGATCCGCGTCGTATCGACCTGGTGGATTCACCCCATGCCCGTGCCGACCTGCACTTGCAACTGCGTCCGGGCACCAACGTGGCGATGCTCAATGCGCTGGCCCATGTGATTGTCACAGAAGGCCTGGTTGATCAGGGGTTTGTCGAACAACGCTGTGAGCCTGCGGACTTCAACCGTTGGCGCGATTTCGTCAGCCTGGAGGAGAACTCCCCCGAAGTTCTGGGCCCTGTTTGTGGCGTGCCCGCCGACCAGATCCGCGCCGCCGCGCGGCTTTACGCCAGCGTTGACAACGCGGCGATCTACTACGGACTCGGCGTCACCGAACACAGTCAGGGCAGCACCTCGGTCATGGGCATCGCCAACCTGGCCATGGTCACCGGCAACATCGGTCGCGAGGGTGTCGGGGTTAATCCGCTACGTGGGCAGAACAACGTCCAGGGTTCCTGCGACATGGGCTCTTTCCCCCACGAGCTGCCGGGCTATCGGCACATTTCCAACGAGACGGTGCGCGCCCAGTTTGAACAGGCCTGGAACGTGACGCTGCAACCCGATCCGGGGTTGCGCATCCCCAACATGTTCGAAGCGGCTCTGGATGGGACCTTCAAGGCGCTTTACTGCCAGGGCGAGGATATCGCCCAGAGCGACCCGAACACCCAGCACGTCACTGCGGCGCTGTCAGCCATGGAATGCGTGGTGGTGCAGGATATCTTCCTCAACGAGACGGCCAAGTTCGCCCACGTGTTCCTGCCGGGCAGCTCGTTCCTTGAGAAGGACGGCACCTTCACCAACGCTGAACGCCGCATCTCTCGGGTGCGCAAGGTGATGGAACCGCTGGCCGGCAAGGCCGACTGGGAAGCCACCGTGGCCCTGGCCGATGCCTTGGGCTACAAGATGCATTACAGCCATCCCTCGCAGATCATGGACGAAATCGCCAGCCTGACACCGACGTTCAGTCGCGTCAGCTACGCCGAACTGGAGCGTCACGGCAGCCTGCAATGGCCGTGCAACGATGCCGCGCCCGACGGCACGCCGACCATGCACATCGATCAGTTCGTGCGGGGCAAGGGGCGTTTCATGCTCACCGGCTACGTGCCTACCGAAGAGAAGGTCAACAGCCGCTATCCGTTGCTGCTGACCACCGGGCGTATTCTCAGTCAGTACAACGTCGGCGCCCAGACTCGACGCACCGACAACGTAGCCTGGCACGAGGAGGACCGCCTGGAGATCCACCCGACCGACGCCGAGAACCGCGGCATCGCCGAGGACGACTGGGTCGGCATCGGCAGCCGTGCCGGGCAGACGGTGCTGCGTGCGAAAGTCACCGAGCGGGTGGCGCCGGGCGTGGTCTACACCACCTTCCACTTCCCTGAATCGGGTGCCAACGTCATCACCACCGACAACTCCGACTGGGCCACCAACTGCCCGGAATACAAAGTGACGGCGGTCGAGATCGTGCGGGTCAGCCAGCCTTCCGAATGGCAGAAGCGTTATCAGGCGTTCAGTGACGAACAGGGGCGCCTGCTGAAGGAGCGTCGCCATGCCGAGAAAGCCGAGGTGCGCCGATGAGTTCCGAAAGCCTGATCAAGATGGCCAACCAGATCGCGCAGTACTTCGCCAGTGAGCCGGATCACGCGCTGGCAGTGAATGGGGTGCGTCAACACATGAAGAGCTTCTGGACCCCGGCCATGCGTCGTCAGTTGAGTGCCTGGCAAACCGAGCACCCGGGCGCGGTCCTGCATCCTCTGGTGGTGGCGGCATTGACGGAAACGCAAGGGGTTGCTTAACGATTGCTGCGAGGGCAGGGGGGATATCCTTGGCAGATAACCCCCACGCTCTCAAGGCATTGGCGAGTCGCCCTGATCCGTCCTGCGGCTGCTGACTTCCGCCGGTACGTCATCGCCGGCCATGCGTTTGCGAAACAACGCCGCCCGGGCCAGCAACAGGGTGGTCACCGGGACGGTGATGGACAGCAGGATCGGTATCAGCCAGGCATGCAGCACCGGGCCGGATTTGAGCGCTGAAAAATAGATGATCGAGGCCAACGCCACGCACCAGGCGCCCAATGTTGAAGCCAGGGCCGGAGGGTGCATGCGTTGGAAATAATCCTTCAAACGCACCAGGCCGATCGCTCCGGCCAGGGCGAACAGGCTGCTGAGCACCAGCAGGATGGCCACGGGAATTTCGACCCACATCGACAGTTCGCCGCTCATTCAATCACCTCGCCGCGCAACAGGAACTTGGCCAGGGCGAACGAGCCGACAAAGCCGAACAGGGCGATCATCAGCGCCGCCTCGAAATAGGTGTCACTGGCGTAACGAATGCCCAGCACCAGCATCATCAGCATCGCCACGATGTACAGATAGTCCAGGGCAAGTACCCGGTCTTGCGCCGACGGCCCCTTGAACAGACGCAGCAAGGTCAGCACCATCGTCAGGGAGAACAGGAACAGGCTCAACAGGATCGCGTTGGACAGCAATGGGCTCATTCGAAAATCTCCATCAGCGGCCGCTCGAAGGTGGTCTTGAAGTGCGTAATGAATGCCGCTTCGTCTTCCAGATCGAACACGTGCAGCAGCAGGACGCTGCGATCCAGGGCCAGTTCCGACCATACCGTTCCGGGAATCACCGTGGTGATCATCGACAGCGCCGCCAGGCCATTGGCATCGTGCAGGTCCAGCGGCACCTTGATGAACCGCGAGCGAGGTGGGCGGTGTCCGGCGTTCATCACACTCCAGGCCACGGCCAGATTGGACACCACCACCTCGCGCCCCACCAGCAGGAACAACCGCAGCACCGCCCAAGGCCGCCGAATATGGATGGGCCTGGGGCGCAACGGGCGCATCAGCAAAGGTGCCAGCACGCCCAGTGCCGCTCCCAGCAGCAGATGCCCTGCGCTGAGGGACAGGTTCAACAGCAGCCAGAGCAACCAGAGTGCCAGGGACAACCACGGAGCAGGAAACAAACGTTTCATGGTTGCACCTCTGTCAGCGCGCTATCGGCTTTCGGGCCGGGGACGGCGCGGGTAGCGAGCACCGACATCACGTAATGTTCGGGGTTATTCAGCCCGGCGGCCGCCTCCTGGGTGTAGCGCAGCAGTGGCTCGGCCTTGAAGGTCAGCGCGATGCCCAACCCCAGCAGCACGATGATCGGCAGGCATTCGGAAGGTCGCAACAAGGGTGACGGTCGTTCTTGCGGCGTCCAGAAGCGCTGGATACCCAGGCGCGAGAAAGCGATCAACGACGCCAGCCCCGACAGGATCAACAACGCCAACAAGCCCCACGCCTGGTTCGACACCGGTTCCACACTTTCCCCAAGCCCCTGAGGATTGAGCAACGCGCTCATGAGCCCCAGTTTGCCGATGAACCCCGAAAGCGGCGGCATGCCCACCACCAACAGTGTGCAGGCGATGAAACTCAAGCCGAGGAAGGCCATGGTCCAGGGAATGACTTGCCCGATGACGGCTTTCTGTTCGTCATCGAGGTTGATGCCCTTGGGCGGTTGCAGGGATTCAAGTGGCCGAGGCAGGACATCGAGATCGTCCTCCAGCGACGGTTCATTGGCCGAGCGTGAGCGTTCGATCAGCTCGGCCAGCAAGAACAACGCACAGAGTGCCAGGGTCGAGCTCACCAGATAAAACAGCGCAGCACCCACCAGGTTTGGCTGGGCAAAGCCGATGGCCGACAACAGGATCCCGGCGGACACCAGGATACTCAGGCTGGCCATGCGCTCCAGACGCTGGGCCGCCAGAATGGCGATGGCGGCACAGACGATCGTCGCCATGCCGCCGTAGATCAGCCAGTCGCCGCCGAAATAGGCCGAGGCGCCGGCCTGACCGGAGAACAGCAACGTCCACAGGCGCAGGATCGTGTAGACGCCCACCTTGGTCATGATCGCGAACAGGGCCGCCACCGGCGCACTGGCGGCGCTGTAAGCCGGCACCAGCCAGAAGTTCAGCGGCCACATGCCGGCCTTGGCCAGGAACGCCACCGCCAGGATGCCTGCCCCGGCGTGCAGCAAGCCCCGGTCGGCTTCCGGCACCAGGGGCACCTTCAACGCCAGGTCAGCCATGTTCAAAGTGCCGGTGACGCCATAGATCAGCGCCGCGCCGATCAGGAACAGCGAGGAGGCCAGCAGGTTGATGGAAATGTAGTGCAGCCCCGACGACACCCGCGCCCGGCCCGAGCCGTGCAGCATCAAACCGTAGGAAGCGGCCAGCAGCACCTCGAAGAACACAAACAGGTTGAACAGATCCGCGGTCAGGAAGGCCCCGTAGAGGCCCATCAACTGGATCTGGAACAGCGCATGGAAACTCGCGCCGGCGCGATCCCAACGGGCTGTGGCGAACAGCAAGGCACTGACGCCGATGATCCCGGTCAACACCAGCATCAGCGCCGACAGGCGATCGACCACCAATACAATGCCGAACGGCGCCTGCCAGTTGCCCGGCAGGTACACGCCGATGGAGGCGGGCAGGGCCTGGCCTTGGGTCCAGTACAGCAACAGCATGGCGATACCCAGGCCCAGCAGGCTGGAAAACAGGTTGATCCGGGCTTTGAGCGGACGATGTTTTTCGCCCAGCATGAGCATCAACGCAGCGGTCAACAGCGGCAGCAGGATCGGCGCGGCGATCAAATGAGGCGTCAACATCATTCCTTGGGCTCCCGGCCGTCCACATGGTCGGTGCCGGTCAAGCCCCGGGAGGCCAGCAGAACCACCAGGAACAGCGCGGTCATGGCGAAGCTGATCACAATCGCAGTGAGGACCAGCGCCTGGGGCAGTGGGTCGGTGTAATGCAGCAGATCCTGGGGCACGCCGTCCTTGATGATCGGTTCCTTGCCGATGAACAGGCTGCCCATGCTGAAGATGAACAGGTTGACGCCATAGGACAGCAGGCACAGGCCCATAACCACTTGAAAGGTCCGTGGTCGCAGCACCAGCCAGACCCCGGAGGCGGCCAGTACGCCAATTGCTATTGCGATGACTTCTTCCATCAGGCCGCGCCTCCTGCTACGGGTTGTGCAATGGGTTTGGGATGCAGACCAGGCTTGTGGGCCCGCACCGACTGGTGAGCCAGGGCGGTGAGAATCAACAGGGTCGAGCCGACCACCACGGCATAGACGCCGATGTCGAAGAACAGCGCGCTGGCCAGGTGAATATCGCCCAGCAACGGCAACTCGAAATGCCAGGTGTGGGTGGTCAGGAAGGGATAACCCACCGCCATCGCGCCAAGTCCCGTGACCGTGGCGAACAACAGGCCCGTGCCCATCCAGCGCAGCGGACGCAGGCTCATCTGGGCCTCGACCCATTGGGTGCCGGCGACCATGTATTGCAGGATGAACGCCACCGACATCACCAGCCCGGCCACGAAACCGCCCCCGGGTTGGTTGTGACCGCGCATGAACAGGTAGAACGACACCACCAGGGAGATCGGCAGCAGCAAACGCACCAGCACCGACGGCACCATCATGAATCCCAGCGCGGTATCACTGGCGTGGCGCGGGTTGACCAGATCGGTGACCACGTCGGGTGCCAGCAGACGCTGTTGGGCCGGGAGCTGCATGCTTTCCTTCGGCGGCCGGAAACGTCGCAGCAGGGCGAAGACCGCCAAGGCCACCGCTACCAGCACGGTGATCTCTCCGAGGGTGTCGAAGCCGCGGAAATCCACCAGCATCACGTTCACCACGTTGCTGCCGCCGCCCTCGGGCAGGGCCCGACTGAGGTAAAACGATGAAATATCGTTGGGGGTCTGGCGGGTCAGCATCGCGTAGGACAGCAGCGCCATGCCGCCACCCACGGCGATGGACAGCAGCAAGTCCCGCAGACGACGGATGCGTGCGCGCCGTTCGCTGTTGGGCCGCGGCGCTGCGTCCTCGATCCGCCGTGGCAGCCAGCGCAGGCCCAGCAGGATCAGCACCGTGGTCACCACTTCCACGGCCAGTTGCGTCAATGCCAGATCGGGGGCCGAGAACCAGACGAAGGTCACGCAGGTCATCAGGCCGCAGACGCTGACCATGGTCACGGCCGCGAGCCGGTGATACTTGGCCTGCCAGGCCGCGCCCAGGGCGCAGGCGATCGCCAGCAGCCACAGGGTCACGAACACGATGGAGCCAGGGATCTTCGGCCGGTCGCCCCACACCAGCGTGCTGTTGAGCATCGGAATCAACCCGGCCAATACGGCGGCCAGCACCAGCCAGAACAACTGCGCTTGCAGGCGCCGGGTGCTGATCTTGCGTTCCAGCCGTCGGCCCTGACGCATCATCAGCACCAGGCAGCGCTCGAACAGCCGCTTACCGCTGAATCGGCCTATGAACGGTGGATGCTTGATGTGGCCCAGTTTGAACTGATTGCGCAGCAGCAGATAAAGCACGATGCCGCCGGACATCGCCACCAGGCTCATGATCATCGGCGCGTTCAGGCCGTGCCAGATCGCCAGGCTGTACTCGGGCAACGGGCCGCCCACCACCGGCAACGCGGCGGCGGCCAGCAACGAGCCGACCACCTGGGCCGGGAAAATGCCCACCAGCAGACAGGCGAACACCAGCAACTCCACCGGCGCGCGCATCCAGCGTGGCGGTTCATGGGGGGTATGGGGCAGGTCGGTGGCGGGGGGGCCGAAGAACACGTCCACAGTAAAACGCAGGGAGTAGGCGACGCTGAAGGTCCCGGCAATGGTGGCGATGATCGGCAGCGCCAGCTCCACCCAGGCCGTGGCGGAAATGAACACGGTTTCGGCGAAGAACATTTCCTTGGACAGGAACCCGTTGAGTAGCGGCACCCCGGCCATCGCCGCGCTGGCGACCATGGCCAGGGTGGCGGTGAACGGAATCAGCCGCACCAGGCCACTGAGCCGGCGAATATCGCGGGTGCCGCTTTCGTGGTCGATGATCCCGGCGGCCATGAACAGCGAGGCTTTGAAGGTGGCGTGGTTAAGAATATGAAACACCGCCGCCACCGCCGCCAGTGGACTGTTGAGGCCCAGCAACAGGGTGATCAACCCCAGATGGCTGATGGTGGAATAGGCCAGCAGGCCCTTGAGATCGTTCTGAAACATCGCGCAGTAAGCACCGAGCAACAACGTACAGGCGCCGGCGCCGCCGACGATGTAGAACCATTGTTCACTGCCCGACAGCGCCGGCCACAACCGCGCCAGCAGGAATACTCCGGCCTTGACCATGGTGGCCGAATGCAGATACGCCGACACCGGAGTGGGCGCGGCCATGGCATGGGGAAGCCAGAAGTGGAAAGGGAACTGTGCGCTTTTGCTCAGCGCGCCAATCAGAATCAGCGTCAGCAGGACGGGGTAGAGGGCGTGGTCACGGATCAGGTTGCCGGCAGCCAGGACCTTGTCCAGGTCATAGCTGCCCACCACATGGCCGAGGATCATCACGCCGGCCAACAGGCACAATCCGCCGGCCCCGGTCACCATCAAGGCCATGTAGGCACCGCGCCGGGCATCGGCGCGGTGGTGCCAATAGCCGATCAGCAGGAATGAGAACAGGCTGGTCAGCTCCCAGAAGAACACCATCTGGATCAGGTTGCCGGAAATCACCAACCCCAGCATGGCGCCCATGAACGCCAGGAAAAATGCAAAAAAACGCGGCACCGGATCGTCCGGCGACATGTAATAGCGGGCGTACAACGACACCAGCGTGCCGATGCCCAGCACCAGCATTGAAAACAGCCAGGCGAAACCGTCCAGGCGCAGCACGACATTCAGGCCCAGGCTCGGTAACCAGAAATACTCCTCACGGATCACACCGCCGTCGGCGATCTGGGGGTACAGCAAAGCCACCTGAACGGTGCCGACCAAGGCCACAAGGCCTGCCAGCACGGATTCGGCGTTACGGGCGTTATGCGGCAGCAGCGCCGCGACACAGCTGCCGATGAAGGGCAAAAGCAATAGAACTATCAGTGACATAGGCTTCTATTCGGCGGGAGTTTGTCAGGGATCATACGTGGCGGACGTTCGATCACCAACCGCCAGGCTGTCGCAGAATCCTACAAGGTAGGTGGAGTTTTCCTATTTTGCGTGTGTAGATACCGTCTTAAATCTCACCGGGCAAGCGCAAGTTTTGGGTCATATGGCAGACCTGACTTGAGCACTCCGTAAACGAAGTGCAGCAGTTTGCGCATCGCTGCGCAGATGATCTGCTTGGGGGCCTTGCCGTTGGCCTCCAAGCGTTCTTTCATCGCCATGATCGCGTTATTGTGTTTCAGCGCCACCATGCCAGGCATGTAAAGGCCTGCACGCAGCCGTGCTGAGCCGATTCTCGAAATTAGGGTGTGGCCCTTGAGCTTCCCTGATTCCTGCAACTTGGGGTTCAGCCCAGCAGCGGCGACAAGTTGGCGAGGATCGCTGTACTTGCGCAAGTCACCCAGCTCGGCCAGCAATCGCTCAAGCGTTTTCTGTCCGATGCCGTCGATGGTCACGATCAGATCCCGCATCTGGCGCATGTCCGGGTCGTCATCAATGTGCTTTTTGATCGCCTTATGCGTTTCTACGATCTCTTTTTCGATATGGCGCAGAACGGAGTTGATCGAGTCTTTGACCTTTTCGTCAGACACATCCAGACGATTACGCTCCATTTGCTCCATTTCCTGAAGGTCATCCAAACGGCGCACCATCGCTTTCAACTGGCGATATTTCAGTGGCTCAGGCGCCCAGGGCTGAAGCTTCTGATCTTTTTCTCGGGCGAAGTCAGCGATCAGCTTGGCGTCGCTTTTATCGGTCTTGATTCGGCGCAGTTCACTGTCCGCGTACGCTTTGGTCGTGGCCGGGTTCACTACGCAGACCCGGAAACCCTTGTTGTAGACGAACTCGGCAAGCTCCAGGTGGTAGACGCTGGTGGCTTCCATCACGATCAGGGCCGAACGCTCGACGTGTTTGTCCAGCCAGGTCTCAAACTCTTTGAAACCCTTCGGATCGTTGCCCAGCTTGGCCTTGGTTTTGTGCTTGCCATTGGGCAAATGTGTAGCAATATCAAAGGTGTTCTTTGCGATGTCGACGCCAACGAAACCTGACATGATCGTCTCTCCACTTGGTCCCTTTTGCGATCATCACTTCACTCTGTCCAACCTTGCGAATGCGAGCTCTAGCCTGAGGCGGGCCCAAGATACCGTTCGAACTGTATGAGTGAGTGTGGAGGGCTGGAGCACAATCTACGTCACAGGCAAAAAGCCTAAGGAGCTGCACGGCTTCCAAGTCCCTCCCTCGATGATCAGTCGAGAACTATCGCTCCTGACAGGGCGATAGTCGATATACAAGGAGCTGCCGAAGGCTGCGATC
>NZ_FOPO01000016.1:0-132231 GCF_900113505.1 Pseudomonas sp. NFACC45 | reverse complement strand
GCGGTGGTTGAGTCACATGGATGTTGGGCTTGCTGGCCTCATCGCGAGCAGGCTCGCTCCCACATGTTTTTTGTGTTGTGTGCAGATGCTGTGAACACCCGCGGCCCCTGTGGGAGCGGGCTTGCTCGCGAAGGCGGTGGTTCAGCTACATAGAGGCTGGACGTGTGTCCTGCTGTTGTTCTTGCTTTGGACTTTGATCTCGACGCCCCGTTATCTCAACTGCTCTCACCAACAGCCAGAATGGTCGCCACCAAGGCCTGGGCGCGAGGCACCAGCGTGTCCAGTTCCAGGTATTCGCGATCGGTGTGGACCTTGCCACCCACCGGGCCGAGGCCACACAGGGTGGGAATGCCCAGGCTGGCGGTGAATCCGGAGTCGGCGCAACCGCCAGTGAACTCGCCTTCGACGCTGAAACCCAGCGCCAGCGCTTGTTGTTGGTAGATGTGCAGCAGCCGTTCGCTGTGCTGGGCTTCCATGGGTAGAAAGGTCGTCGCTTCCTTGAGAATGGCGTGGGTGCCGATCAGTTCTTCTTCGGCGACGATGGCCAGGATTGCGGTAAAGATTTGATCCCAGTGCTTGAGTTCGATAAAGCGCACGTCCAGCCGGGCCGAGGCGCTCGGCGCGACGGTGTTGCTGGACGTGCCCCCGGATATCAGGCCAACGTTAGTGGTGATGCCTGCCGGGTAATCGGTCAAGGCATGCAGCTTGACGATCTTGCGTGCCAGGGCCTCGATGGCGCTGGCTCCGTCGGCATGGTTGACCCCAGCATGGGCCGCGCGGCCGAAGACTTCGATGATCAGCGTGGCGCCACCTTTGCGGGCGCTGACCACGTTTCCACTGGCACGGCCGGGTTCGGTATTGAGCACGGCGCGGGCGGCACGGGCGGCGTGTTCGATATGGATTCTGGCGCTACCGGAGCCAATTTCTTCGTCACCGGTGTACAGAACCTGCACCGGATAGGGCAACGCCCCAGCGCGCTTGAGTGCCTTGAGCGCGAAGCAATTGAGCACCAGGCCGCCTTTCATGTCGGCGACGCCGGGGCCAAAGGCGAGGTTGCCATCGCAGCTGTAGCCGCGCGTCGCGGTGGTGCCTTGGGGGAACACCGTGTCGCGATGGCCCAGCAGCAACACTGGCTTTCCAGATTCGCCTGGTACTTCGGCCAGTAGCACGTCGCCAAAACCCTCCACCGGCATGCGCTTGAGCAGGATGCCGTCGGCTTCCAGTTCAGCCGCGAGCAGCGCCCCCACCGCGTCGACGCCCGCTTTGTCATAGCTGTTGGAGTCGGTGTCGACGAGACGCTGCAGTAGCGCTTCCATGGCCTGGCGCTGGTCGGCAAGCCAGTCCAGCGCCTGTTGTGGCGTGGCGCTCATTGTGCCTGCTCCCGCGACTGATGTTCCTGGGTCAGGCGTGCCGCATCGTTGCCCAGGTCCCAGAATAGCCCGGCCATGATTTGCAGGCTTTCCTTGACCACCGGTGCCAGCAAGTGCTCGTTCGGCGCATGTTGTGAGCAGGCCGGGTACGAGTGCGGCACCCACAATGTGGGCAGGCCGAGCACGTCCGCGAACACATCGTTGGGCAGCGAGCCACCGAGGTTTGGCAGCAGCGCAGGTTTTTTGCCGGTGGTCTGTGCCAAGGAGCTGAGCGCCCAACTGACCCATGGACTTTGCGGGTCCAGCCGAGTGGCATGCATCACGTCGATGCGGCTTTGCTTGACCTCGACATTGCTGAAACCATGAGCATCCAGGTGGGCGCGCACCGCCGGGATGAAGGTCGTGTAGTCGCTGTTCACCACGAAGCGGATATGGCAATGGGCGTTGGCCTTGCCGGGGATCGCGTGCACGGGGGCGTCCGGGTTGCCGGTCTTGAAGGCGATGACGTCGAGGGTGTTCCAGCCGAACACTTTTTCGCTCAGCGAGAGTTCCGGGTTGCCCCAGTTGGCGTCGATCTGCGGATCGCCCGGTCCGCCACCGACGTCGATATCGGCCAGTGCCTGGCGAACCGGCTCAGGCAGTGTCTCGGGCATCAGGCCCGCCACTTTCACCCGACCGTGTTCATCGACCATGCTCGCGATAGCATTGGCCAGAATGATGCCAGGGTTGGCCAGCAACCCGCCCCAGTTGCCAGAGTGATGAGCGCCTTCGCGCAAATTGACCACCAGCTCGAAGTTGAACACCCCGCGTGAACCGAGAAAAATCGTCGGTCGTGAGGCCGCCAGGCGCGGGCCGTCCGAGGCGATGAAAATATCCGCGGCAAGCTCTTCGGTGTGGGCGGCACAGAACGCATTCAAGCCCGGTGAGCCTTCTTCTTCGCCCATTTCCAGCAGCAGTTTGACGTTGAACCCCAGCTTGCCGTCGCGCGCCTTGAGCGTTTGCTCCAGCGCGGTCAGGTTGATCAGGTGCTGGCCTTTGTTATCCGCCGTGCCGCGGCCGTACCAGCGATCGCCTTCAGCAACGACCTGCCACGGCGACAGGCCTTCACGCCACTGCGCTTCATAGCCGCGCACCACATCACCGTGGCCGTAGCTGAGCACGGTCGGCAGTTCTGGATGTTCAATGCGCGTGGCGATCATGAAGGGGCCGCGCTCTGCCACCGTGTTGTCGTAGATCTTGACGCTGAAGCCCATCGCCTCGACATGCGGGGTGATGAAGTCATTAAGGTAGCGATACAACTCGGGCCGGCTGTCCGTTGCCTGGCTTTCGGTGTGCAAGGCGACGCTACGTTCGAGCAGATTGAAAAATGCGCCGTTATCAAACTGCTCTGTGGTGTTGCTGATGGCCAGTGAACGACTCATGAGTGGACGAGCTCCAGTGTTTGGGCAGGATTGTCGTGAAGGTGACAACGCACGTTGCCGCCGATAATCGGCTCTTTGGCCGGGTAGGCCGTTTTGCAGGGGGCGAAGCAGCTCGGGCAGCGCGGATGGAAGGCGCAACCGGGCGGCGGTGACATCGGATTGGGGAAGGAACCGTGCAGGCCGATATCGGGAATGCCCAGGCGCGGGTCGGGCGTGAGCACCGAATCCAGCAAGGCGCGGGTATACGGGTGGCCAGGTTTGGCGAACAACGATTCGCGAGTGCGTTCTTCGACGATGCGCCCCAGGTACATCACCGCGACCCGATCGGCGAGGTGTTCGATGACCGCCAGGTTATGGCTGATCAGTAGATAGGTCAGGCCGAATTCGCGCTTGAGGTCTTGCAGCAGGTTGAGAATCTGCGCCTGCACCGACACATCCAGCGCCGAGGTGGGTTCGTCGCAGATCAACACATCAGGGCGCATGATCAACGCCCGGGCAATGGCCACCCGTTGCCGTTGGCCGCCAGACAGTTGGCTCGGATAGCTGTCGATGACCCGTTTGGGCAGGCCGACCACATCGAGCATCTCTTCGGTCTTCTTGCGCCGCTCGGCGGGGCTGCCAATGTCATGCACGATCAGCGGCAGGGTCACGATTTCGCGCAGCGTCTTGCGTGGGTTCAGCGAGGAATACGGGTCCTGGAATATCGGCTGGATGTGCCGGGACATTGCCTTGCGATCAGTCGCCGCCAGATGTTTGCCATTGACCAGCACATCGCCGCTGGTGGGCGGTAACAGACCGAGCAACATCTTTGCCAGGGTACTTTTTCCGCAACCGGACTCGCCTACCAGACCGAGGGTCTCGCCACGCATCAGGCGCAGGGAAACGCCATCGACGGCCTTCAGGGTGGCGGCGGGTTTGAAAAAGCCCTTGTTGATCCGAAACTCGCGACGGATGTCGCACAGCTCCAACGCGATGTCTTTTTTCATGACCGTGCACTCTCCTGAAGGCGAATCGGTGCCGGGTCCGGTGCGGCGAACAGGCAGCGCGCCATGTGGCCGTCCTGTTCGACTTCTGGGATGTCTTGCGCGCAGGCCGCTATCGCCTGGGCGCAACGATTGCGGAACGCACAACCTTGCTGTTCGCCCACCAGGCTCGGTACCAGCCCTGGAATCGAACCCAGCGCCGCACCCGGTTGGGTCCGGCCAGGGATTGGAATACTGGCCAGCAGACCACGGGTGTACGGATGCTGTGGGTTTTCGAACAGTTGCAGGGCAGGGGCGGTTTCGACGATTTCCCCGGCATACATCACGGCGACCCGATCGGCGATCCGTGCCACCAGCCCAAGGTCGTGGGTGATGAAAATCACCGCCAGGCCGAACTCTTTCTGAATGTCGCGGATCAAGCGCAGGATCTGCGCCTGGATGGTCACGTCCAGTGCCGTGGTGGGTTCATCCGCGATGATCAGGTCCGGTTCGCACATCAGCGCCATGGCGATGATCACCCGCTGGCGCAAACCGCCAGACAGTTGATGCGGGTACTGGCGCAAGCGTTCGGTAGCGTTGCTGATACCGACTTTCTCCAGCATCTGCGCGGCGCGCGCCAGGGCATCCTTGCGTGACACCTTGCGATGCTGAGTCAGCACTTCGCTGAGCTGATCGCCAATGCTGTAGGCCGGGTTCAGCGAGGTCATCGGTTCCTGGAAGATCATCGCCAGCCGGTTACCGCGCAGGTCGCACATGCGCCGCTCGCTCTGGCCGAGCATGTCGATGCCGTCCAGCGTCAGCCGGGACGCGGTGCGTTTGGCCTTGCGGGGCAACAGGTCCATCAGCGCCAGCGAGGTCAGGGATTTACCACAGCCGGATTCGCCGACGATACACAGCATTTCCCCGCGCTCGACTTCAAAATCCAGACCGCGCACGGCATGCAGCATGTCATCTGGCGTCGGGCTGTTGCCCATGGGGATGTCCACGCGCAGGTTTTCAACATGGAGTAGTGCCATTGTTCGGTGCCCTCTATCAATTGCGGCCGTCGGGCAGGATCAGATCGCGCAGGCCGTCGCCGACCAGGTTGATGCCCAGCACCAGAACCATCAGGGCGACGCCGGGAATGGCGATGACCCATGGGGAAAAGAACATGTAGGGTTTGCCTTCAGCGATCATCAAACCCCAGGACGGCGTCGGCGGTTGCACGCCAACCCCGAGGAACGACAAGGCCGACTCCAGCAGGATCGCGTGGGCCATTTCCAGCGTCGCGACGACGATCAGCGCGCCGACCAGATTGGGCAGAATTTCACTGACCAGAATGCGCAGGGTCGAGCAGCCAAGCGCCTGGGCCGAGGCCACATATTCAGCATCGCGAATCTGTTGCACCGAAGCCCTGACCACCACCGCGAAGCGATCCCATAACAGGCAGCCGAGCAGCACGATGACCACTTTCAGTGAGCCGCCCATCAGCGAGGCCGAGGCCAGCGCGACCATCACCACCGGCATCGCCAGCCGGGTGGTGATCAGGTAGCTGATAAACGCATCGACCTTGCCGCCGTAATAACCGGCCAACAGCCCCATGACGGTGCCGATAAAGCCGGAAATCAGCGCCGCCGCAATGCCGATGAACAGCGAAATACGTGCGCCGTAGAGCAGTCGCGACAGGTAGTCACGGCCCAGCTTGTCGGTGCCCAGGACGTATTCCCAGGTGCCGTTGGCCATCCATACCGGCGGTTTCATGCGCAGCATCACGTCTTGCGCATAAGGGTCGTAAGGTGCCAGCCACGGCGCGAACAGCGCACCGGCGAAGATGATCAGCAACAACACCGCGCCGATGGCGAAACCACGATGACGAAAGCTCTTGCCGAGTACTCGGCTCAGGCTGCTCGGGGGTGGCAGGTAGTCATTGATCGCGAGGGTCGTGGGGGTGCTCATGTAAGCCTCCTAGCGCACGCGAATGCGCGGGTCGAGCAGTGCGTTGAGCACATCGGCCAGCAAGGTGAGGATGATGTAGATCACTGCAATCAGCAGGACCACGGCCTGTACCACCGGAAAGTCGTCACGGGCGATAGCGTCCCAGGCGAGTTGTCCGATGCCTTGCAGGGAGAACACGGTTTCGATCACCACCGAACCGCCGAGCATGAAGCCGAACTCCACCGCCGCCAGCGCGACGACCGGAATCAAGGCGTTGCGCAGGGCGTGCTTGAACAGCACACGGGCAGGGCGCAGGCCCTTGGCGCGGGCGGTGCGGATGTAATCGGAACTGAGTACATCCAGCATGCCTGCGCGGGTCAGACGCATGATTGCCGGCGTGGCGTAGTAGCCCAAGGCGATGGCTGGCATGACGAAGTGCAGCAGGGTCGAGTTGCCGGACACCGGCAGCCATTTGAGCGTCACCGCGAACACCACGATCAACATCAGCGCAAACCAGAAACTTGGCATGGCCTGACCCAGCACCGCGATGCTCAAGGCCAGTCGATCAACCCAGGTGTCGCGTTTGACCGCCGCCAGCACGCCCAGTGGAATCGCCACCAGCAAGGCGATACCCAGCGCCATGGCACCTAACCCGAGGGTAATCGGCAAGCGGCTGGCAACAAGGTTGTAGACCGACTCCTGAAAGAAAAAAGAGTTGCCCAGGTCCAGCCGCAGCAAATCGCCCAGCCAGTTGAAGTACTGGGTCGGCAGCGGTTTGTTCAAACCGTACTGCACGCGGATCTGTTCGATCTGTTCGCTGGTGGCTTCCGGTCCGCCAATGGCTGTGGCCAGGTCGCCGGACAGGTGCAAAAGAGAAAAGCTGATCACCGACACGGTAATGGCAACGCAAATTGCGATGCCCAGGCGGCGCAGAAGGAATCCAAGCATGGCAAGTTTCCTCGTATCCAATGGATGACAGGTGTGAGGAGGGGCCCGTGGTGCGGGTTTGTTCGCAGCCACGGCACCTCTCGATCAATCCGCTCGGTGGCGGATTACTTCCAACTGGACTGAACGAAACGCGGCAGCTCATCCGGGTACGGCGTGAACGCGAGTTCGGCGGTGTAGGCGTAGTTCATCGAGTAGTTGAACATCGGCGCCCAGTACGCCTGTTCGCTGATGCGCTGCAACGCCTTGCGGTAGTTGTCCTTGCGCACTTGCGGGTCGAGGGCGTTATCGGCGGTCTGCAACCAACCCTGGACTTGCGGGTCCTTGATGTTGTCGTCCGGATTGCCCTTGAACCAGGTGCCGGCCGACGCCGAGGTGTCGAGGATCGAAAACGAGCCCCAGGCCTGAAACGACATCGGCACCTTGCCTCCCCGTTGCTGATCGCGCAGGGCGGCGTACTTCAAGTAACGCAGCTTGGCGTTGATGCCCACAGCACGCAGGTTGCCGATGATGGCTTCGACGTAATCACGGTCGCGATAAGCGAAGATTTCGGTTTCGAAGCCATTTGGGTAACCGGCTTCGGCGAGCAGCGCCTTGGCCTTGGCCGGGTCATAGTCGTAGACCGTGGCCGCGGTGGTATCGCAGCCGAACTGACCTGGATAACAGGCAACCTGCAAAGGTTTGGCTTCGCCGCCCACCAATTGCGTGGCCAGCGCATTGCGGTTGATCGCATGGTTGATGGCCTGACGCACTTTGAGGTGCTTCATCGGCGAGTTTTCCGAGGAAGTGCCCCGAGCATCAAGAATCAGGAAGCCGATGCGCATGGTTTCGCCGCTGCTCACGGTCAGGTTCGGCATGCCTTTGAGGTCGACTGCCTGATCCGGGGTCACACGCCAGGTCCAGTCGACACCATCGGTCATCAACTCGGCCAGGCGGGTTTCGGCATCCGGGATCACGCGAAATTTCAGGTGACCGATATGGGGCTTGCCTTGTGGACTGTCCGGGAAGTAGTCCTTGTTGAGCTCCATGGTGACGCCTTCGCCAGCCACCACCGATACGGCTTTATACGGCCCGGTCCCGATTGGCTTGCGGCTGAATTCGGCCAGGCCGACCTTCTCGAAGTACTGTTTGGGGAACATCGGAACGGCGTTGGACAGGTATTCCAGCGCCGGAGGGAAAGGCTTCTTCAAATACAGGCGGACGCTGTAGTCACCGGTTTTTTCGGCGCTCTTGATCCAGTCTACGTTTTGCACGGTAACGACTTTCGATTCTGGCGACACCACGTAGTTGAGGGTGAACACCACGTCGTCGGCGGTGAAGGCGTCGCCGTTGTGAAATTTGACGTCTTTGCGCAGATCAAAGTCGATGGTGGTGTCGTCGACCTGTTTCCAGCGGGTGGCCAACATGGGTTTGTATTCACCGCTGCTGGGGTCGCGGTAGATCAGGTTGTCCCAGATCAGCCGGCCAAGAATCACGCCTTCGCGTAAATCGTTGTGATAGGGGCTGATGTTCTCAGGCTCGCTGTCGGAAGCGTAAACCAGGGTGTCGTTGGCTTTACCGGCGTGAGCCGGAAGACTGCTGATGAGGCCCATCAGCGCAATACTGCAGGCGAAACCTTTGATGCCCATGCCGTCGTCTCCGTTGGCGAGAGTGGTTGAATCAAAGGGCAGCGAATCGCAAACGCGCAAAGAAGGAAAAAAGATCGGCTCGTGTTTTTTTTGGTCTGGACTCGAATGTAGGGAAAGGCTATCAATGCCACAAGAATAATATTTCGATACTTTCTTTGCCGAAAAGGCAAACCTTGGGGGCGCCAATGCAGCTGTATGGTGTGCAGTCCACGGCACTGCGCTATTTTCTTGAAGTAGCGCGATGCGGATCGATCAGCGAAGCCTCGGTACGGCTGAATGTCGCCGCGTCCGCGGTGAGCCGGCAAATTTCCAAGCTGGAGTTGGCCTTGGATGCCAGCCTGTTCGAGCGCCGTGCCCGAGGCATGGTGCTGAGCGAGGCGGGGACGCGACTGGCGGCTTATGCGCGCAAGTCGCAGCTTGAGGCCGAGCAGGTGGTGCTGGAAATTACCGAGCTGCATGGCTTGCAACGAGGTCATGTGCATGTTGCCTGCTCGGAAGGGTTTGCACTGGAATACATGCCCAGCAGCATTAGCGCGTTCAGGCGTGAGTATCAGGGCATTCATTTCACATTGGAGGTCTGTGCGCCTGCGCAAGCGACGGAGAAGGTGCGTTCCGGCGAAGCCGATCTGGCGATGACCTTCAGCCTGACGCCGCAGAAGGAAATCAAGGTCGAACATGTCCTGGGCGGGGCGATTTTTGCCGTGGTCTCCAATTCCCATCCTTTGGCCGGGCGTGAATCTGTCAGCCTCGCCGAGTTGCAACCCTGGCCCATTGCGCTCCCCAAGGCCGACACCACGATACGGCAACTGTTCGACATCTGTTGCGGTGTACAGGGCTTGTTGTTCGACCCGGTGTTGACCACTAATTACGTTGCCTCGCTCTATAGCTTCGTCCGCGAAGAGGGCGGTATCAGCCTGGCCAGCGAAATGACCTTGCACAAGCAGGTGGCGGACAAGGCACTGCAATGCTTGCCGATCCTCGATGAGGGCATGCAGGCGCGGCGCATCGAACTGCAAAGCATGGCGGGACGCAATTTACCGGCGGCGGTGTCTGCGTTCAGGGATTTTCTTATCGCTGAGCTGGCGAAAACGAAGGGCCGTTGAAAAAGGACGAGATAGGCGGGCGCACGGTTCCCCAGGAATGGCGTTGTACATAGAGTTAGGGTCACTTGCGGCGTTATTTTCCATCTTGTTGCATCAGGACCTTGCGTAACTTCCCCGGCGACAGGCCAAACAGGCTCTGAAAATGTCGAATGAAATGAGGGGCATCCGCGAAGCCGCATTCAAAAGCGATCTCACCGATCTGACGGTCGGAACTCACGAGGAGCCATCGGCCGAACCTGAGCCGGACCTGGCGATAGAACTGGGCGGGGCTGTTGTTGGTTTCAGCGACGAACAGGCGTTCCAATTGCCGTTTACTGGTGCCGACCAGGTGCGCAATGGCCTCGATCTCCAGAGGTTCGGCCATGTGTTTTTCCATCAACATCACCGCTTCATGCAGCCGCCGATTGGACGAGCTGGCGTACCCGAGTGCCTTGCGCCGATCGACGAAGCTGCTGGACGTGTTCTTTGCCACCGTCATCTGATGCACAACCTTGCCTGCCCGATCCGGCCCGCAATGCAGGCCGATCAGGTGAAGGGCCAATTCGATCACTGAAACACCGCCCGCGCAGGTGATCCGGTCTCGGTCGATCAGAAAGTCTCTGTTGATGACAAAGCGCAACGAGGGAAACAGCCGCTTCCAATCGTCGCCATGATAGGCGTGGACACACGCCGTTCGCCCCTCCATCAGGCCATATCGCGCGAGCACGAAGCTGCCGGTGCACAGGCCGATCAACGGCACCTGTGCGGCGGTCGCCTGATGCAGGAACGCGGGATAGGTTTTCGGCACCGCTTCGATGGAATCGAGCAATCCCCCAATGACCACGATGTAGTCGAAGTGCTCTGGGGCAGCGAGTTCGCTGTCGATGGGCACGTCCAGCCCGCTGCTGGACATGACTCTTTGCCCGGGTGTGCCGAGTACTTTCCATTGGCAGCGTATGGGGCGGCTTTGATCACCGGTATCGGCGGCATGCCGCAATGCATCGGTCAAGCCTGAGAGTGACAGTAACGGAAAGCGGGGCCATAGCAGGATGCCAATGGACAGCTCGCTGGCGCCGCGGCGGACGGGCGGATGACGGGCGTGACCGCGGTCGAGCTCGCTCACCAGGCTTTGCTGAAGCGTAGCTGGCTCTTCATCACCAGAATGTCGTAAATGTTCAATCATTCGTGCAAAGCATCCAACTGTCTATGCCGCCGATCCCACTACGATGGGCCCATACGAAACGTTCTGCTGCCACCACTATAACGAGCGAGGAACATCCGATGAAGAGATCAAACACTCAGCGTTTTTCCGGTATTTGTGCCGGTTTTCTGCTGTCTATGCTGGCTGCGGCACCGGTGTTCGCCTTGGAAACGGTAGAGCCGGGAAGCCTGACCATCGCTTTCAGTGGTGATATGCCGGGCACAGGATATCAAGACGGTCGGATGGTCGGCTATGACGGTGAAATTATTCAACAAATTTCCGAAAGCCTGGGGCTTAAGATCAAGCCGGCATTGATGGAATGGTAGTTGATGCTGCGGACACAAAACCATTCGAGGTTGAACATATGAACACCCTGGATCGAACCGCTTCCCACAGCATTGGCCAGTTGCAGCAAGCGCTTGAGGCTGGAACGCTCACCAGTGAGTCCCTGGTTTGCGCGCAACTGGAGCGGATCGAGCACTTCAACGGTCAACTCAATGCTTATGTCGAGGCCTATCCCCAGCGTGCGCTCGGTGCCGCCATCGCGGCCGATCGGCAGCGGGCTGCGGGCGTCAAGCTGGGGCCATTGCACGGTATTCCGGTCGCGATCAAGGATTTGTTCGAGATTGACGGTAAGGCCATCACCGGTGGCTCGCTGGCACAGAAGCCGCGTATCTCGGGGCTGACCGCCACGGCCGTCCAGCGACTGGAACGCGCCGGTGCGATCATTATGGGTAAGACCCACACCGTTGAATTCGCTTTCGGGGGGTGGGGCACAAATGCGGTGATGGGCACGCCGTGGAACCCCTGGGATCGAGAAGTGCATCGTGCTCCCGGGGGTTCCAGCAGTGGTTCGGCGGTGGCCGTGGCTGGCGGGTTGGCCAGCGCGGCGTTGGGCACCGATACCGGCGGCTCGGTGCGGATTCCTGCGGGTATGTGTGGCCTGGTCGGGCTGAAAACCACGCGTGGGTTGATCAGCCGCCACGGTTTGATTGAGTTGTGTCCATCGCTGGATTCGGTGGGGCCCATTACGCACACCGTCGAAGACGCGGCGTGGATGCTTGATGCTCTGCTGGGGCCGGATCCGCTGGATCCGGTTTCGGCCAAGTCGCCGGTATTCAGCGCCGCGGCGGGCTTGAATCGTCCTGTGGCTGGTCTGCGCATCTGGGTGCTGCCACAGACCGAACGAGTACACATCGCGCCCGGCGTATTGGCCGCGTATGACCGGGGGCTTGAGCAATTGGCGGCACTGGGCATGCACCTGATCGAACAGCCGCTCCCGACTTCGCTGGACCAGTGCATGCGTGTCGCCGGTGGCCTTATGAGCGCCGAAGGCTACGCCAGCCTTGGCAGTTTGTTCGAGCGCGGTGATCTGCGCTTCGATCCTCATGTGCAGCGTCGGGTGCTGAGCGGACGGGCCATCGACGCGGCGGCTTATATCCATTTGCACACTCAGCGACGTGTTGCCCGTCAAGCCATGGATGAAGCCATGTCCAATGTCGATGCCTGTGCGTTTCCGACCAACGCCATTGGCAGTGTGCCGTTAAGTCAGATCGATGAACATGGCACGCCGCTGGCTTTGCTCGGGCGTTTCGCCAACCTGCTCAATCTCTGTTCAGTGGCGCTGCCGGTGGGCTTCGACGAGCAACGCATGCCGGTCTCGATGCAGATCGTCGGTCGTGCTTTCGCCGAACCCTTGGTCCTGCGGATAGCCCACGCTTACCAGCAAGTCAGTGATTGGCACCAATTGCGGCCTGTGGGCTGGGATCTGTCGGACAGGGTGGTGGCGTAATGGAGATCTGTGTAGTCGGTGCCGGCATCGTCGGATTGAGCAGTGCCTGGTTTTTACACAAGGCCGGTCATCACGTCACCGTTATCGATCGGGCGGGAGGGCCTGGCATGGGGGCCAGCGCTGCCAATGGCGCACAATTGAGTTACAGCTATGTACAACCGCTGGCTGATCCCTCCCTGCTCCCGGGCATTGCGAAGTTGCTGTTGGAGCGCAACGGACCGCTGAAGTTTTCGCCGCAATGGAACGTGGAGCAATGGCGCTGGTGTGTTGAGTTTCTCGCGGCCTGCCGCACGTCCGTTTCGCGTCAGACCACAGTCGAGTTGCTGACGTTAGCGCATGAAAGTCGGCTGGCGCTGGACGAATTCATCAGTCAGGAAAAGGTGCAATGCGACTTCGCCCGTAGCGGAAAACTGGTGCTATACCCTGATGCTCAAAGCCTGCGCAAAGCCAGCGAGCAGGTGCAATTCCAGGCTGGTCAAGGCGCCAGGCAACAAAAAATAGTCGGCCCCGAACAAGCCGTATCGATCGAACCGGCACTTGAGGGCTACAAGAAGGCGTTTCACGGTGCGATCCATACCGACAGCGAATGTGCGGTCGACGGGCGCAAATTGTGTGAGGAGCTTGCGCGGCTATTGAGCGAGCAGGGGGTGCGTTTTCTGTTCGACAGTGAGGTTAGCGGTTTCCAGCGTGAGCGCGGGCGCATCACCGCGTTGCAGATACACCACGCCATCGAAGGCCCTGGTCTTTTAGGCGCGCAGGCCGTCGTGCTGGCGGCTGGCGCTTACAGTGCGGGGTTGTTATCAGCGTTCGGTGTGCGCATGCCGGTCTACCCGCTCAAGGGCTACAGCATTACGTTGCCGATCACCGATGCGATGAATGCACCGACGGTCAGCGTCACCGACATGCGGCGCAAAACGGTGTTCGCACGGATCGGTGACCGCTTACGCGTCGCGGGGATGGTCGAGTTGTGTGGACTGGATGCATCGATTCCCGCCAAGCGTATCGAGCAACTGAAAACCTCGACGCAGGCATTGTTCGGCCTGAAAGCTAACGCCGTTGATTGCCAGCCTTGGACGGGCTGGCGTCCGGCGACCCCCACCGGGCGGCCGATTCTGGCCGTCAGCGGTTGTGACAACCTGTACGTCAATTGCGGCCAGGGTGCGCTGGGCATGACCTTGGCGTTTGGTAGCGCTCAACGTCTGGTCCGATTGATCGACGGCACAGCGTCTTAACTTTCTCAATTCATGGAGTAAACCGATGGCCACGATTCAACGTTTTCAAAGCAGCGCGCGGATGTCCGGTGTAGTCAGTTGCGGCGATCTGCTCTACCTCTCCGGCCAGGTGCCCACTGATCTGCAAGCCGGCATCGAAGAACAGACGCATCAGGTGCTGGCCAAGATCGAGGCTCTGTTGACACTAGCGGGCAGCGACAAGGGACAACTTTTGAGTGCACAGATCTGGTTGAAAGATATTGAGCGTGATTTCGCGGCAATGAATTCGGTGTGGGACGCCTGGCTACCCACGAACAGTGCTCCGGCACGGGCCACTGTCCAGGCACGTCTGGCGCGGCCTGAGGTGCTGGTGGAAATCATGGTTATAGTCGTAAAACCTGCTGCTGGTGTTTGAGAGGGCCGGGCCGACGCTTTCTTAGTTCTCTCGTCTTGATGCCCGAGCAGTGGACCTTCTGAATGAGATGGACCCCTTCGGCGTGAGCGAGCTGGTGCCGGACTGGGAGCAAATCATGGGGTTGCCTGACCCTTGCCTAGGTATAAACCCGGCGTTCGAGGATCGGCGCCTTGCCGTTCGCCGTCGCCTGGTCGAAGTGGGCGGGCAAAACAAGGCCTACTTCATCGAGATCGCAGTAGGTCAGGGATACCCAGACGCCACGATCACCGAACACCGCGCTCCCCGTTTTGGTCGGTCTCGCTTTGGCTCTGCGCATTTTGGCACCTGGAGCGCCCAGTTCATGTGGACGCTCAATACGGGCGGGCGGCAAAGGCTGGGGCGTCGATTCGGCGTCAGCTACTGGGGGGAGCGCTTCGGCACCAACCCGGGCAACCCACTCGAATGCACTATCCGGCGTCCGGCACCTGCGCACACCGTCGTTCAAATCAATTATGACTGAGAGGTAGAAACGTGGATTATCCGATTAGCGTGCCAAGCGTTGGGTTGGTGGGCGGAAAATTTGTGGACGAGGATCCAGTTGCCGGTACGCCGGGATCGTTAATTCCATCGGCCTGGGGCAACGCGGTCACTGACGAAATATTAAACGTCATAATTGAGGCAGGCCTGACGCCAACTGAGGGGGAAAACGATCAGCTCAAACAGGCCATAGCCGCGATCATCGCCGCTCATACGACCACACAGCAAGCCACGCAGGTGGAAGCCGAAGGCGGTACAGATAATACAAAGTGGATGAGTCCGCTTCGGGTATTCCAGGCCATCAATAAGGTTATTGTTCAGGCGACAGAGACAGTTCTCGGCAAGGCGAAAGTTGCTACTCAGATCCAGGTTGACGCCGGCCTAGATGATGCAACTTTCGTAACTCCAAAAAAATAAGGTGGGGGTTCAACGCTATTTTTGGCATCAATGGAGGTGTCGCGTTCCCGTCTTGGTTGGGGGGCTGGATTATTAACTGGGGCTTCCAGGCGTCGGCAACATCCGAGACTATTGTTTATCCTATAGCATATACAACGAGAGCTTATGGGATATTCTGTCAGTACACTCACGCAACGCCAGTTAGTGTGTCTCATAATATTACTCCAAAAAACCTCGCTATATCTGGTTTGACGTCCGTCCCGTTCGTTTCAACAGTCGCCAATGAATTTCAATGGTTTGGATTTGGAAAATGAAAACATTTTATAGTCCGTCTACCGGGTCAATATATTTCCAGTCGGTTCACACTGATATGCCGAAGGATGTAATTTCAATTGATGCGGAAACAATAGATAAGGTGATATCCAATCCACCCTTAGGAAAGGTTAGAAAACACCTTGAAGATGGCACACCTTATCTCGAGGATCGAGTTTTCAGCATGGACGAACTAGCCGCGCGAGAAAGATCATGGCGAGACTCCGCTCTTAGCGAAATACTCTGGCTACGCGAACGTCACCGGGACGAGGAAGAAATGCAGGTATCACCCACTATGACAGCAGAGCATTATGCTCAGCTGTTGGAGTACCTGCAATCGCTGCGAAATTGGCCGCAAGCTTCTGGATTCCCAGAGGAGGGCCGGCGTCCCGTTTCACCTTCCTGGATGGATGACTATGCCTAAGAGTGTCGCCCTCAGCGTCATGGCGGGAACTACTTAGGGGCAGACATTTGATCTTCTGTCTTAGCAAGCTTCTGCTGCTGAGTCAGGGCCCATGCAGCGGCCATTTCATGCTCGCTTGTCGAATGCCCTTTCTTTGGTGTCAGTATTGCCGTCAGATCCACAGCGTATGGATTTCCAACCTTCGTTACTCCAGCAATCAACGATAAGGTTTCCGCCGTTCCAACCCTGTCGTCGTTATTATTGATCTGGATAAATACGTGTTTCTTCGAAAGAACCTGGTAATAAGGCGCCAGCGTGTACACCGTTTTATTGGCTTTCGAGTTCTCGAACTCTCGCAAGCGGAATACATCGGTGACTGGCGCCATGGCGATGATTGAAGTGATGCTCGGTATTTCGGCGGATGCCTTTATCGCGATGTAACCGCCACGAGATATACCAAGGACGGTGATTTCTTCCAGGCGAGCCTTATGTTTTTCCGCAATATCGCCAAGCACAGACTTTAAGTTATCGATATAGCTGTCGAAAATGTTGTAGCTGTTTTCGTCGGCTCTCGCTCGCCAGCAGTTCAGGCCGCTTCCTTCTTTTTTATTTATATCCTTGCCGTGGCATGGGACATCTATAGCCGCTACGCTATAGCCCTTGGAAGATAAAATTTCTCCAATAGGGCTGTAAGTATTGGTCATTGATTCTTTTATGTCGGTTGTAGCAATAATTAGGAGAGGCCCGTTCGGTGTGCCCTGGTGATATCCGTACTCAACGCCTGATTTTGTTATCTCAATGGTGTAATCATTTGCCGATGCTATAGCAGGAAGCATCATCGTTAAGGTGAAAGTGATACTTTTTAAGTAGATCATTTTGAGGTAACTAGTCTCTTGGTGTTCAGGGCAAGTGAACGGATAAGCTGCTTGTTCTCGGCGTAGTGGGCAATTAGTTTTGCGGCTGCAATTGATATTGCAATAGTTAGCGCGCCGACTATTATTGACCTTGCCACTGATCCATAAATATATTGCTGAGTAGCGCCGAGAATGAACAGCATTATGGGGAAGTGAATCACGTAAAGAGTGTATGAATATCCTGCTTGATTATGGAATAGTGCGGGGAATCTGGCGCCGCCACCCATAATAAGTGCCATGAAGGAAGCGAACCACAAGCCAGAAATCAACCGGAAATGATTCATTCGATCCAGCCATATTCCATTGCCAAGCGGCTCTGCGAACAGCACTAGCGCGACGGCCAGCGCGACGGCGGCAGTAAATAACACAAACAACCAACCGAATAACTTGTTATTCATTTGTGGCGTGCGCTGGTGCATGAACGCCAGGGCGAACCCAGAGAACCATATCGGAGCCAGCATATAAAATAACTGATTCTTGCGCGTGACAATGACGGTGACTACCAAAAGAGCGATAGCCGCTGCCTTTCGCGAAGGCCACAAAAATAAAGCGGCAGCGACGACGTAATACCAAGCTTCAATCGACAGGCTCCATAGGGGGCCGTTTGCGGTTGGTGTTGTAGTTTTGAATTCGTTCAGAAATACCAATGCACCGAACAACTGTTTCGCGATTGCAGTGAACTCGGCTCTCACGAATTTAGCGCCAGGTATCGACAGCAGTTGTTGAGTCCCAGAAGGGAAAACTAACGGTGCGAGGGCAGCCAGCAGAGCGATCAGGATGATTGCTACAACCAGAGGTGGATAAAGCCTAAGCGCTCTGTCTCTCGCATACTGTCCGATGCTGAAACCAAGATTCTTTGCGATATTGTTGCAGACCGATTTTCCTATGAGGAAACCACTCAGTACGAAGAACACCATCACAGACAGTTGAGTAAAGAACCCAACGAAAACCGAGCCTGCCTTTAGGGTCGGCAACAGAATCGTTTGGTTTGTGTGGCCGAGCAGCACCACCAGTGCAGACAGAGCGCGGATCGAGTCCAGTTGCTGCGATTGGTCAGGAGTGATACGAGACAAAGTCAGTTTCCATTTCATTGATTGTGTCGAGCCCTGCGCATCATACGGGGTGACACTATGCCCGCCTAGCTGCGGGCTTTTTTTCGCCTGGAGAAAAGTTTATGACCGCAACCGAGAAGGATCGCGACATCCTCGCGCGCACGCTGTACGGGGAGGCAAGAGGCGAAGGTTTCGCCGGCCAAGTGGCCGTGGCCTGCGTCATCCGCAACCGAGTGAACGACGGCAAGGCCAAGTCTTGGTGGGGTGAAGGCTATGCCGGCGTCTGCCTGAAGCCCTACCAGTTCAGCTGTTGGAGCAAGAACGACCCGAACTATCCGTACTTAAGCGGCGCGAAGGAGATCCCGCCAAAGCAGTTCGCCCAGGCGCAGCGGGCGGCGGATCTGGTGATCTCCGGCCAGGAGCCCGACATCACCCGCGGCGCGACCCATTACTACGCGACCACCATGCCGAAGCCGCCGGCCTGGGCCAAGGCCGCAACCCAGACCCTGCGCTTGGGGCACCACATTTTCTTCAAGGACGTGCCATGACTCCTGCCACGCTGAAGCTGATGATCGCCAGCATTGCCGTGGCGTTGATCCTGGCAATGAGCGCGACATGGAAGGTTCAGGGCTGGCGCTACGGCAAGCAGTTGGCGGAGCAGGCTGGCCTACACCAGTCCGACCTGGACAAGATCAGCAGCGCGGCCGCGGCCCAGGTTCAGGCAGATCAGGGCAAACGTCACGCCCTAGAGCAGCGACTGTCGGCCAGCGAACAAACCCATTACAGGAAATTGAGCGATGCCCAACGTGACCAAGATCGCCTGCGCGATCGCCTTGCTACCGCTGATGTCCGGCTGTCAGTCCTCATTGCCGAGGATTCAGCCAGTTGCAACGCAGTGCCTTCCACCGCCGGCCCCGTCGGCGTGGTTCATGGAGCCCGTCGAGCCCAACTTGACCCAGCGCATGCTCAACGAATTATCAGAATCACCGACGACGGCGACCGGGGAATTATCGCGCTGAAGGCCTGCCAGGCGTATGTCCGAGAAGTGAATCAGCGGTAGGCCTGATCAGATCCGCACCCTGGTTGCACATAATAAAAAGCCCGGCGCTGGGCCGGGCTCTAAATTTTCAACTGTTCAAACTTTCCGGGTGCAGTAAATCGCCAAGCAACCCTAAAGGCGGCACCGCCGCTTATTAGTTCTGATTGTTGAATTATTGACGGCCACCATTTGACAAGGTTTTGCGCTTTGCTCCAATAGGACTCTTGCCCCCATTGCTTCGCCAGGCAAAAAATTGGCAAGCCGCATTCGCGAAAAGCCTTCCGCTCCGCATCGCCTTTGGTGAACTTGTCTTGCGATACCACAGTCCAGCGCCCGTCAGCTTTCAACTCTGAAATCCAATCGATATCGCTAGCGTTCTGCTTGAACTTATCCCTGAGGGCTACTACCTGGTGCCCCTCTAGCTGGCATAGCTCATGAAGGGCTCGTGCTATTGCAGGCGGGAGATTGTTATCAATCAGAAAATTCAAGCAGCAATCCTATGCTCAAAGGTTACTGCTGCATCCACTGCCGCAGTCGGGATTTCGAAAATTAATGAAACGCGTTTAGCGTCCTGACCTTCTGCCAAATACGCATGGTAAATAGACGCTGTATCTACACCCGTGGAGGATAAGACTGGCTTACCAAAGTTGCGATTTGGGTCCAGTACGATTGCCTTGCTTCGCTTGACTGGATACCAGCGCTGCGCCCTTCCTTCTCCTGTATAATCGATTCCCTCATAAAGTGACGGACCGATTACCTGCCTGAATGCATATTGCCGCTTTGCAAGGTCGAGAATTGCTTCGTCGCCGGTTTCGTCAAAGACCGTCGCAAAGATACTCCTGCCATCGGTTTGGAAGCGCTTGCAGGTGAAAGGGTAGCGCTGATCGAATATCTCTCTGGCTTGCCTGGATGCTGATCGAATTGCCTGAAGGCTTACTCCATGCTTTCGAAAGGCATGCACAAATCTGATTTCTAGAAGGTCGTGGAACCCGAGCAGTTTTTCTTCAGGCGAATCTATTTCTGGTGTCCAAAGCCCAGAATGATCAACCCCCTCAGATTTGTAACCAAACATCCATCTCCGGATATCCTTTGCAGGTATGCCTGTGTACAAGGCCGCCTCTGCTGGCGTATAGATTCCCACCCCAATGAGGCGGCTTGCTGCTTCGATGCTTTTCATATGCCCCCTTGTCCGTGGGTTAACCAAAAAATCCATTTTGGGGATGAACGAGACTTCGTTCAACACATCTTAGACGGACTGCTACGCACAGGGTCACTATTCAGCTGGGTATTTTGTGCATCTGCGCCTACCCAGCCTTGCCCGCACGATCCTTCCCGCCTTCACCTCATCCGCATAGGCTGTCAGCCGACTATCGTTATCATGAAGGATGGCGGGCCGCCCAGCAATCAATGGTGTATGCGTTCCGGCGGTGCTGGGGTCGACGAGCTGCATATGAGGGCTGTCGAGCGCTGGAGGCTCCACCCGCTATCCTCCTCTAGCTGGTCTTGAAGGCAGAAACCCATGGGGTTAGTATGTTTGTACATATTTTGTACAGGTATCAGCAGCATGACGCCCCTGGATAAGATCCTTGCCTGGCATCAGAACTGGTCCATTTTGAATGGAACCGTCAGGGGCAAGCGCTGCGGCGGAGTGCAGCAAGAGGGAGATAGATCAATGCAATTCCCTCATTCCCCAGCGTGCACCCTGTTCGGTGCAAACATCCGACCGTGGGTAGCGCTGGACGATGTAAAGCCTGCGGTTGATAACCATGAGCAGGTCACTCAGGTGTCATCAGGACCGCAAGCGTCATCTTGATGAACTCCTCGTTCTTGTCGATGGTGTCCAGGGCGCCGCGCACGTTATCAGCAACGTCCGCCGATCCACGCGCTTCCACCCTGTTAGAAAGCTCCATGATGGCCGCTTCGAGGGCCAATTGGTTTTCATTGATCTTGAACAACAGGGAAGGGAGCAGGTCTGAGTTGGGCAATTGATGTCCTCCAGTGATGAGGACAGGGTAGCAGTGTGAGTGCAGAGCTAACGATTCAATCCAGTTTAAGCATTTTTGCGAGCAATGGATCATTCGAGTCAATCACGGCTGCTTGGATGTCCACAAAGTACATTCCCCCGGTGATCTCCCCGACGATTTCGCCTTCCTCAATCCATTTTTTCAGCTGCTGGAGACTCGGTTTATTACCTGCATAGCGCAGCTTGCGATACTCGCCGGCTTCCATAAGCTTAGGAAGTCTCACTGTGACCTGAGAGATAATTTTCATGTTCCTTACCCTCTGCGAGCCGCCTCTATCCTCTCAACCAGATTACTTCCAGTCGTCCTATCAAGCTGCGCCGGTTCACGATAGCGAGCATTGGACTCTACATAGTAATTGCGCCCATGCTTGATTGGGAGAGGAATGATTCGGCCTTCGCGCGCCCATTTTCTCAGCGTATTTGAACTGGGTGGGGTTCTGAAGTGATCGTTAGCCCATTCAGTGAGAGTCAGTTTGCTCATGGTGCACCCGACGATAAAGGTGAGATCAAACATTATTTCAATCGAAGCTCTGGGTTCCTCTTGGGCTCGCACTGCCCACCGAGACGGCTGATAACGGCTTGGCGCAACACCTTCGGATGTCCGTCCCCGCCGAGAATAAATGGAAAGGAGTTTTCGCGCAGCCAGCGCGATTGTGTTGCAGGCCGCTCGTAGCCGGTCAGGTCGGCTACCTCATCCCTCGTCAACAGCATCGCACCTCTCCTTGCAGATATCGACCACGGTGAGCGGGAAGGCGGATACAGGAAACGCTACAGGACCACTACAAAAGCTGTCATAGAGCTGGCATAACCGAGCCAAAACCACCCATTCAGGCACAAAAAAGGCACTTGCGATAAACGCTAAGTGCCCGATTTGTAGCGCTAATTTGGTGGCCGGGGTAATCTGAAACGGTAATTTATCTTATTGATTATTATAGTTAATATTAGTTGTGTATTTTTATTGGAATACCAAATGGAATACCTCATGGGATAGCACTCCGTTGACCCCCGCCTGTATTCGATCTGAAAACCTTGCTTCGCATCCATGATAAGCAGTGATCTTCTCGCAGCAGGCGGGACAACGGGCAGCACTCGATCCGAGTCGGAAGGTGGCAACAGGCAGAAACCGGCCAAAAGCGGTCGGTCGCTTCGCCTGCAAAGTTAAGATTTTATAGTCGATTTAGAATTATGCCTTCTATGTTGTGAATAGTTGCTCTTAAGAACATCCACTAGATTTTCAGCCGACTCAATCGCCCAGCGAGCCAAACTACTTGTCAGAAATTTAAATGGCCAACTATGAGGCACATCTTTTAACTCTACAGACTTAGGAATCTTCGAATAAATAGCTTCCTTTTTTCGCGGCGGCGGTACAACTTGCTCGTATCCATTTGATTTGAAATGAACAAACTCATTCCTTATATGGATGACATCCTTAACCTGCTGCCACTCTTTCTGAGAAACTAACCAACCTTCACCATTTAAACAATCAGAAATTTCCTGCCATTTTGTTTCCAAACTCCCTTTTCTTTGATAGTTGAAAGGGCCATCTACCGCAAGCAGCTCTGGGAGATTCAGAGTGCGAATATAGTCATCCTCCTTGTTCTGATGCAAGAAAAAGGAAATTTGATTTATAAACGCCTCCAAATAACACACTGACAGAATCACAGTAGCTAACGCAGAGCTCAGATCATCGTCTTCTAACGCTTTTTTCAGCATTTCTTGCGCTGAAAACATATGAATCGAAGCCATATCAGGAAGCTCGGCAATAGATACCCAGCCGTCATGCATATGATGCTCCATCCACGATCGTCTCAATGAGCCTTCTGGAATCTTCCTAAGTATGAAATCCAGTGGGCAGGGTGTTATCCCCAATAATGAAAACTCTTCATGAATCTCCTCCGCCTCTTCAGATAATCCACCATAAATGTGAGATAGATTGACAGGCTCAAAATCAGCCATCCCGCAACAGTCATTGTAAAGTTTTCCGCTATCACAACCACAGAGGGCTTTGTCACCAATACCAACTTTGTTCAAACCTGCTTCTTTAGCAAGGCTGTTAATATAATCTAACTGGCCCTCTGAGATATGCAGTAGCCTCTCATCATTTAGCTCTACACCAATAGCTTTTGCTTCTGCTAGAATTTTTTTCGCCTGCTTAAACTGCTTCATCTCTGCATAAATGGTTGAAAAATTTCCCAGAGTAGACGCCAAATCCCTCTTATCCCCTATCAATCGACTGATGTACAAATCCTTTCTGTAATAGGCTATTGCTCTGCCATATCTTTTTTCCCTTCGAAAATAATTACCGAGATTGCAATAATTATTTGCCACCCCCTTTAGATCCCCTATTTTAAGCTTGGTGCTAGTGGATAGATTCAACTCCTCCACCCCTTCTTTCTGCTCATTCTCTTCCTCGCTATACAGCTTCTGCAAGGATATATTCGCCCGAGCTCTCCCAATGTGCTCCGCCTCACGCTCAGAAAACTCTTCCAATTTTTTTATTGATTGTTCCCAGCAATCAATGGCCTTCGAATTATCTCCATTTGAAGAAAATGCCTTCCCAGCCTCGATCAGCATGAGTCCGCGATAATGACGATCAACTGCATTGGGTGCAGGTTTACACTCCCAATTGTCGATAATTATTTGAAAGAGTTCACATGCATACTCCGTATAACCTAGCGCTCCATAAGATACTGCCAGCTGATACGACACCTTCTCTGCCAAGTCAATTTTATCGCTACATTCTATCGTTTCCAAGGTCGATATAGCGCTCTTATGCTCTCCTTGGTGCTGATAAGCTACGGCCAAACTAAAAGTAGCATTAATACCGTCTGTTTCTGACAGCCCGTCTACTGCAAGTATAGTTTTAAGTTGCTCTATCGCCGACTCCCTTGTTTCTTTGCTATCCCTCATAGCCTTCAGTCCTGCTTCCTCAATCATATCACTGTAGGTCTTTGATTGAGGAACAGAGGAGTGACCTTGAGATATACAGCACTTCTTAAATTTTTTTCCGCTACCACATTTGCACAATGTATTTCTTCCATTACGGCTCATTAAACCCCCTTAGATTTCAAAAGAAAGACTCCTAAAATTGTTAACTAAAGAAACCTGACTCAATAGATTAACCTCCGTATCACAAACGCATCACAGGTAGCCTTGGATCGAATGCTGATGATGCGTATGTTTTTGTGATGATGAGGGATGGAAAGGGATTCGAAACCCCTTCAAGCTTTCCTGGGCCGCTCCAGTCCATCAAACACTGCGCTTTCTGTCTCAAGCAATGTCGTCCTACGGTCTTTGATGGCCCCTAATTTCGCCCTAAAACCTTTCCGCTAGGCAGAGCCAGCCGTGATCGCATGGAGGGCTCACAGTGACCGCTGGTATCCTATGACAGCAATATACATCTACCGATGGACGACTATCGGCCAAAGGCGGCCATTCAGAACCGGCGCGCTCGTCTTGACTATCAGAACGCTGTTTAAAAAAGGCCTTTCCATCTCACAAATCCGAGTTGGAAAATAAGAAAATATCTGCTTACGGTACGATCAGAGGCTCCGGCCCTTTGCCTATCCAGGCTTTCAATTCCTCAAACTCTGCCAAATTCAGATCTGGAAATAATGATTTGTTGACGCCAATTGTGGTTTCTTGGACCGTATGCCCAGGGAATGCTGTGCTCTTATGATTGAGAATAGCTATCTCTTTAGCGAACTCTTCAAGCCCTGAGTCCAAAGTTTTAAAAAATATTCTGGCGTTAGGATTTGCTATGTTAAGCCAACGCTTCAAGCCTGCCATTCTTGAAATTGTCATTAAGTCCGCTATGGAATTATATGCCCTTTTTTCTGTAGTGACCTGGTCACTTGAAGGCGGTTTAGGTTTTAAAACGTCAGACGCATTGCGATTGCCATAAAGACTTGCGACTCCGCAAAGAGTTATTATGTTGCCTCTCTCAACTTGCGACCGATCGGCAACTTCTCCAATTTTTTCCAAAATTGGGGCTCGCTCTCTCTTTTTTAACTTTTGATAGAGGTTCTCCTGCATGAATTGAACTAACGGCGCGTACCTCTTAAAGTCGCGAGGTTGCTGGTCAGAAGCTGCTGATGCGCTAAGAAGCGTTTCATGTTGGAAGAAATCAATATCGATTTTGGCTTTTTTAAAAAAATCGGGAAGATATTCGATTTCTTTTTTTATACCGTCGAATGCCTCAGATGTTGTTTGTGGAGACCCTTTATTCCCTTCAATCATCGCAAAAAGCAAACTTATAGTTACTCCCTTGCGATCTAGAGATTTGATCCGTGCAATTTTTTCCGGCTTCACATCTTTAAAGTTATCCTTAATCTTTCCGATGATATTTCTGTCGATCATATAAATAGTATTGCTCATTTAAGTCCCTTTTTGCCTGTAAAGTCCGCAAATTTTCTAATTGCTACGGTTCTAAATTTTTCGCAGGTTTTCTACTTTTCCGGTGAGGATGAGGCGTGTAAGCAGCCACGACGATTGATAATTTACGATCCGATACTATATTGTGCTGGTCTGTACCGGTATTTTGGGGGCGGTTCATAGGTGAGGGCGTGCCACCGAATTATTTTTTAGGTTGGCGACAGCCCCCCGACCCTGCATAAGCTATTAAAAATAGTGCGGCCTTTAGTTATTTTTTATCGGTTATGGCGTTAATAGGCCGAATCTGGAATTTCTTCGTATAGCGGGGGGATTTGAAAAATCGCCCAACTCTGACTGCCGTCTCTATGAGTTGATCCATCGCTTCCTCAAGACCTTCATCTTTATAAGCAATTGAATCCTGATTAGAATAAATGCCGATGTCATCACTAATGGTTTTGCATGCCACGAATGGATGAGCGATTTCTTCTAAATAATTAAAGAAAGCATCTTTTGCAATCACCAGTCCAAACCGGCGCCAAGCATATTTCCGCCCCCAGTAGTAACCATCTGAGGCCTTATGCTTTACACGTTCGTCATTCTTGCCCTGATTCTCAGCAAGCTTATCGAGAGAGAACTGTTTGGCCGCTGAGTAGCTGAGGTATTTATTGACTGTATCTGCTTTGCCCAAGGAGGAGGGCTCTATGATTCGTCTACCACCAGCATCTTCGATGTATCCAATGTTATAACGATCACCATCTACTAATTCTATAGCGCTACTGTTTGTCTCAAACTGATAAAGGGTCTCAGTAGTCGAAGGTTTGAACTGATGAAGGAATTTTCCGCTTGGGAGTGCCGTGACGGTATAGTCCCTGACTATCAGGTCGTGAATGGTGTACAGATTTCTTGACTTCATGTGGGATTTCCATTTCCTATGTGTGCAGGTGGGGACATTACCCGTTTTTCTGGCAGATTGCCATTACGCCAACCTAAGTGTCAGAGGGTAGAGATATCGCGAGTGCGGGCTGCATGCTATAAACCGCACACACGAGGAGCGGGAGCACTTGGATGGGCAGATATTCGAAGATGCTGTCTGAACGCGGCAAGCACACCAAGATCGTCAGCGGCTATTGCGTGATATGTGGAAAACACGGGGTTCTCTCAAAAGATCATGTTCCCCCACAGGGGAGCATCACCGTTACAAAGGTGGAGCAGTTTCATTTAACTGAAGTCTTGGGTTTAGACCGTAATCCCGTACAGGGCATTCCGTCGTTGAATGGAAGCAAGTTCAGGACTATCTGTCGCGAATGCAATATGACGGCTTTGGGAGCGAACGATGGTGAAATCGCCGATGTGTGCAGGTCACTGACGCGGAAAATCAATCATTTCTTCACTGCTGCCAATAGCCCAGTTTCCCGTGTCCATACACCTGTTAACGCCGTGAGATACTGTCGTGCAATGATCGGCCATATACTCGCTGCCACCTCTGTGACTGAGTGTCGAAATCCACCACAAGAAACGCCGTACTTTACGCCTATGCAACAGTTTGTGCTCGGTGATGACCATGCTCTGGATGCGACCCATGACATCTACTACTGGTTCTTCCCTCATAGGTATCACCAAAGCATTAAACTTTTCACCATGCGAAATCACGGTAATCAATGCTGTATGAGCATTCTTTCATTCTTCCCCTTGGCATTTCTTTTAACCGAGAAGGGAAAAGGCATTTTCCCAGCTGGAGCAGAAAAGCTTGAGCTGTCCGATGAGTTATTACTTGTCGGACTATCTGCACTGAATGTTAATTTTTCCAGCTTCCCAGCCGTAGGTTTAAGTGGGGATCAAATGATTGCACTGGTCAGCCATCTTTCTATTGTTAGCTATCCAATTTCTTGAATGCTGGCGTGGCAGCCGATTTAATGCTTGCGTGAAAAATAATCTTATAATTGTACTTCTCGCAATATAACGGAGTGCTGTCGCAATATATAAGACACTTAGAACAATTGACTCTCCATTCAAGTACCAGCGGAACTTAATCGCCCTTGACTGATAAATGTTGAATGACTGCTTTTGGCCGTCAGCCGCCGTTGATGAACGACGGCGACCGGCCAAAAGAGGATGCGCCCCTGTTGTATGCTGGTTCGGCTATTTTTCAGAATTATCCTCTCACCGAACTACGACCCTAGCGCGAAGGATAGTCGGCAATGTAGCAGGCGGTGGCAGAAGTGATACCTTAATGGCGTTCGCACCCTGCGTTCAACACCTAAGGAAAGCCCGGATGCAAGAGCTGGAAGCACATTACATGGACGGTTCGCTGGCAACGGATACCAGGCTATCGCTTAGCGAAAACGACCTTCCACCTGGTACCGAACCCATGCTGCAGCAGGTCCGCCAAGGCACCCTGCGTGAAATCGTGCAAGGCGAGCATCGTACGCCCGATGTCGATGAGATCGTCAGTTGGGTGCGTAACTGTTATCGCAAGAATCCCTTAATCGGCGATATAGCCCGTGCGATGTTCGTGATCAACGAAGATTTGGTGGTGGCCGATTCGGAGTTGCCTACCCCCGACGAAGTACTGCGCGATCTTCATCGCCTAGAAAAGTTAAAGCTGGATCGCGAGTTCTTTGTCTCCTCCACCTTCGAGGGCCGGCCCTGTGGCGTCCTATTTAGGCGCTCGGAAATGGTGGATGGCGGAGTTCTGTTCGAAATTACGGTTTTTGGGCGCGAAGGGTTGTCTGGCAAGGTGGGGCAATTGAACCTGCAGCTATCGAGCACTCGACCGGAGCCATTCATTTCCATGTGCACGGAAGAAGGCTGGGTCCGGTTCGAGCGCGAGTACGCCGTGCAGGTGGCGCACATCATGTTCCTTCTGCAATGCCTGTATCAATACAAGAAATACCTTTATCCGGTACTGCCGCTGAATTCGATCGTCGATAACCGCAAGGACCGCCCCCGCGACAACCCGTACCTGGTGCAGCTCATCACCCGTGCTTACCATGGTCAGGTGGCGTGTATGCGGGTCAGGGTAGACCTTGCCATTGTGCAGCCTCGGGACATTGACTATGCACTGCGTATCCCAGATGAGGACATTAGCCGGTTCATCACCCATGCTAGAACCACCGATATCCTTTTGTACGAAGAGAACGGCGCGCTGGTCATGGACGACGACTATATCGTCTATATGGCATGCAGGGCGCTTGGTCTGACGCGGGTGAAAGCAGTGATTGTAGGTGCCTTCGACCAGCCGCTTGCCGAGGTAATGGAGGTAGGGGGGCGCGAGCTGATACCGCCCATAGGTGTGACTCGCCGGGACAATCGCTCGCGCCGGGGCAGCGTCGACAAGCAACATTTGCTGCAACGCAAGGTAACAGCGCTGGGGCCAAAGGTCTCTCAGTCGGCAAGGTTTGAGCGCAACTTCATTGAGTTGTGCCAGCTATTGGGCCGGGTCGGCACGCGTGAAAAAGACCTGCACCGTTTCCTCAAGCAGCACACCCAAGTACTGGATTCCCATGTGGCAGCGGTCTACAGCGAAGTTCGCATCGGCAAATACCGTGCAGACCTGGTGCTGCAATACCGCCAATCGGACAAGCGTGTTGTGCTGGTGGAGCTCGAACCCCACAGCGCGCAGATATTCACCAAGCGCAATAGCCAGCGGCACAAGGTGACCCATGCAGTGCAGCAGGTGCAGGACTGGATCAGGGAGATCCATAACAACGCGAGTAACCTGCCACAGTGGCTGGCGGGCAACTATGCCGCAGAAGGTATGGTGGTGATCGGGCGCTCTAAGGATTTGACGCAGGAGCAGAAAGACACCTTGATGATCCATAACGCAAAGTCAGATATCAAGATTCTCACTTACGATGACCTTCTGGAGCGCTTCCAGCGCTTGATCGAGGTGCTCGACAAGCGATGATCAAAGCCTAGGTGTGGTACAGACTGGTCTTCAAAGCGCCATCCCACCGCTTGAGCGCGAACTTGCGATTGGGGTGGTGTGGCGCTCTGTTAACTTGATGAATTGCGGCAACTTTATGCCAGTTTTTATCTTGAACAGTCGCCCAGTGGTTCGTTGCGTAGTGCAGTTCATCGCGACGGTCTGCTGTCGGCCAAAAGCTGCCCATCAGTTGCGTCCACTGCTACTCTCTGCGGTCTCTGGACTCAGTGCTCCTTATAACGTGAGACTTTATGAATAACCAACTCGCCATTTTGATCAGCCACTACCAAGCAAGTGTTGGCACCGCTGTGGACATGATGTATCGGTCTGGTATTCCGCGGCCCTTGACCAATATGGATTGGGTGGGCACTGACATTCCTCAGCGTGGAGAGTTAGAAGGCGGAGTTCGTTACTTCAAGCACGGCTATGGCTGCGCGGTTAGTCTCCCCACAGGTACAGTAGACTTTGACTTTGGGGCTCATGGTGAGATCGGTGGCTTCGACGCGTGGCGACTTGCTAGTTTCGCAGGTGACAAGTTATCGGAATACGGTTTTGCTGATGAGGTTGCACTCACAGAGTGCTTCAAAGCGGAAGTTGCTGCCGGTTCTCTAGTGTATTCCGGGTACATTCTCTACTACGTAGCGGACGACACCTCACAATTTCTGTCGAAATAGTCCGTTCTATCCGTGCATTAAGTTCTCAGTACAGGGCGCCTGCCTGGATCTGCCATTTTCGGTCACCTACCGCCGCCAGGTTTGGCCGATTAATCCCGTTCCGACAGGCAAAAATCGACCCAAAGCGGACAGTTGCGCAGGGTTGGCAGTCCTTCCTAGAAGCTTGAAGGCGTCTACAGAAGCAGGGATGGTTCAGATTTGTCAGGCTTGGCTTGCAGAGCGGGTTTCTTTCAGCCTCTCCGGATCTATCCCATCTGGCCAAAATCCATCAGCATCACCATTCAGATGTTCACTAAGGTCAGGTGTTCGTGTCTTACAGTGATTGGGAAAGAACTAGGATGTGGCTGCGTGCCAAGGCCAAAGACGCCAGATCCCTCTCAGCTGAGGAGGAGGCGTATTTAGATCGAGAGCTGGCGATCAAGCTGCGGGAGCGGATGGAGCATGAAGCCTCAATTCGTTGGTGGCAGCTGTTCGGCATCGAAGGCCATAACTTGGACTGCCTTGAGGCAGAGGCCAAGTTCATCACCCACTTGGACAATATTTTCAAATGCCCGCCCGCCAGCCAATTTCTCGCTCCGAGCGATACGAAGCGACGAAGCCATCATGCCTACCATTTCAGCCGGCAGTGTGTTTACCACGGCGTCGAGTACGTGGCGCCTCCAACGACACGCCTCTTGGAGCTCATGCTGTACGGGTATTTTCCGTACGAGAATACCTGGATCTACCTAGATAGGAGATCTCAGCTGAGTTCAGATGGGTACAAGAAACCCAAGCAATGGCTTGCGCTACCCCCAGGGGAGATCCCCCAGGACAGGCTCGGTATCACCATCGAAATTAGTACGGGGTGGAAGTCCCTGATTCGTTCGCAATCGCCAGCGGCCTTATTCAGCAGCTTGAAGCCATTCGAGAAGGAAAACCTAGCGCGGGAGTTTGGTGCGGAAGGGTCTCATCAGCACTGGCTTGAGCATATTGTGGAAGGGCTCTTCTTTGAGCGAGGGCATCGATCCAGAATCAGTATCAGCTACGCAGGTGAGTCAGAAGGGCAACACCTCACCCTTGCTGAATTGATTGCTGAGGAAGGCCGCACTCCAGGAAAAAAAGTGGTCATGCATGACGGGGATTACCTCAACTGTGAGCCAGGCAATCTCATTGTGCGCTCAAACAGAGGTAGGATAATGAGCTGTAAAACCTGCCGTCGCCCCACAACCAAAGACCAATCTGAGATTACAAAGGACTCATTGGGCTCAAGCCTTCGCATCTGCCATTCCTGTCTACGTTGGATGACCAGAACCTCTGAGTGAACACGGCCTCCTTAGGGGGTTGTCAAAAATGAGCAGCTAATTCAATATAAACCCTATGATGTGGTATCTGCATCAGCAAGACATAGAGGCCGGCTCTTTAGCCGGTTTTTTTGTGTCTTGGATTTTCCTCTCGCCGCGTTCCAGCGGCAGTTTTGTCCCTAAATTTACGTGCACATGGCTTAGGTCACGAGAGTTTCCTCGTGAGGCCTACGCACGCCTATCGAAAATGGGTGGAGATCCCGATATGAAAAATTCGATCCAGGTTGAGTATCAAAGCAAGACCATCGCTTTCAGCGTGAACGGCTGGTTGAACGCTAGTCACGTAGCAAAGCTTTACTCAGCTTCAGTGAATGACTGGCTGGGATCAATAGAGACACAGCAGTACCTAACCGATGCGGCTGCTGCATTTGGTGTCGAGGGGCCTGAGGATCTCATCCAGATCCATGGCGGCCAGGCTGGCGATATCTGGCTGCACCCGAAGGTGGCGATGGAATTTGTGAGTGAGCTGGATCGAAAGCTTGCCCGCTGGTGTGACCTGGCCATCAACAGAATCTTACGAGAGACCGTTTCAATGAAAAGTCGCTTCGACGCTGCCTGCAAGGTGCTGGATGAAAGCCGGCGTGAGGCAAGCGAGCATGGAAGGGGGCTCCTGGAGTGGCGTATGAAAAAGCGGAAGCTTGAATATCGTGTGGCCCATTTGCAGGATCAACTGCAGCTCACGTTAGGGCTAGATAATCCCAACTGATGAAGACGAACGAAAGCCCGCCTAGTGCGGGCTTCGTCGTTTTTGGAGCAAACGAAATGGATCAACCGCCCTAGAGCTAGCCCTGCACTGGATCGGAATTCCTGGGTGGCATGGTCTGGTGATCATTACACTCGCCTGGAGAGCCACGCTCAATTTTCAACCAGCTCAGCCGAAAAAACGGTGAGCTATCCGAAACACTAAGGGAACATATGAAGCGCGTCGAACGGGATTTCATCACGTTGTTTAATTGTCTGTGGTACCGGGATTTCCCGGTGTCCGAGGCGCATGCGGTAGCGGGGCGCACCGACTGGACGATCCATCTTGGATTGGTCGTGCGTCAGTGCGCCACGCTTCTTGGCGCTAGAGCCCTGTTTGAGCAGGGAGGGCGCACTGATGCAGTAATCCGCTATAACGACCAAAATACGCTTTCGTTTGTGGAGTGGGAGTGGAAGCGAGCGCACACCGATATCAATGAGTTTTCTAAGCTGCTTCATAAAACAGATGGCGCAGTCTTTCAGACCTTCATCGGCTATAGCAGGGTCACCGACCTCAAGGCCACGATCGAGCACATCTGCAACCACTGGCAGACCGCGGATAAGCCGCTGATAGCTTTCCTAATCACCTATGAGGTATCCGGAAGAACCCGACGTTTCAAGGAGCTTCAGACCTACATGTTCGCCAAGGGCAAATACAAAAAATATCGCTCTCAACCTGCTTTGCCTTGGGAAGTAAACCGAGCGAAAGCAAACAGTGAATATGAGGAAGCCACATATGCGTGCAACCTACCAGTTTGAGGGAATCTCTCCGCACCGCGATTCAGCCAACTCCTACGCGATATAAGTAGCGTACATAGAGAAATATCCCCCGGAACTGTTCCTGCTTTCGTAGATGCTTTTGAGCGTCTGCTTTTGGCCGACTTCGGTCGGTGGAGCGGCTATTGTGAGAAATCATTAGGGGCGCCAGGCCTGACTTCCTCCCTTTAACCTGGCCCGTCCCTGTTTGATGTTGCCGCCGTTTCACCACACGTGCCCATATATCGCTGAAAAAGCCGCAAAAAAACCACCTATCGAATGACAGGTGGTCTTGATGGTTCCAGTAATCGCAGAGGAAAACTATAAGAAGACTTTCATCGCTCCGATCAAGATTCCGATCGTCACGGCGAGCATGGAAGCCATACGAATGGACAACTTGAGATCAGATTTAGCGATCTCTGCAGTCAGCCGATGATTAGTATTGGCGATCTCAGCAGTCGCCTTGCCGATTTCAGCAGTTGTTCTACTGATCTCGGCAGTCAACCGCTGGTCAAGGTTTGTGAGATCACTCTTCGTAGCGAGTAGTGTGAGCATGTCAGATTCCAATGCTTGGATAACAGCTTCAGCTTTGAGCTCAGGCACGTCGATTGCGCGCAGTGCCTGATACATCGCCAGTTCCATTTTCATTAAGGCCTCCTGAAACAAAAAAAGGCCTTCCCCACGACGGGAAAGGCCCGTCGTGGGTGGGAAAGTCATGCTTCCATCGACATTCAAGTCGACTGGCCGCGCTGCCGGAAGCTATGCGGTCATATGAAGGATCCTGCGGAGAACCGCAGCGCCGTCTTGAAGATCCTGGCGGCTGGTGCTGAACGAATCAGCGAGATGCATAGCAAAAATGCCGCTGAGGGCGTTTGCTGTCAATCAGGAAACCGGTTATCGAGTGTTTCCTAATGTTGTGTGAGGCTTCTCGCTGCCTGGCGTCACCACCTTCAGATTCGGATTGTTGAGAGACGAGTCGCTTATCAAGCCATGGTGCTTTTTCAAGAGATAGCCGTGTAAAAAACGTGTTTTGCGTGCACCGCTGAGCTCATATGTCCAGATGCAACGACCGTTCGCTTGTATGCGGTGCAGTTTCATTTTTCCAAAGCGCTTTTGAACCCATTCCCAGTCAGGCTGCCCCTGTCTTTTCGAGATTGAGGCGGGATGAGGGAATGCTTTCGCGTAACGTTGGAATATCCCGGGAGTGACCAAGAAGAGCGAGTCTTCGACGGAATGCACCAGCGCTTGATCGTCATTCATGATGATCTCGTGAGTGCGTACGCCTTCGATCAGCCACTCCATGAAGTGTTCGCCGCTTGGCTTCGCATGCTTTTCTGACACAGGCGCTTCCTCTGCTGAGGAGGCAGATTCGGTGATAGGTACGGAGTCGGAATCTTCAGGCCACTTGGGAGGCTCGCCGATTTGATTCGTTAATGAGTCGAAATAGTCGGTTGATGGTGTATCTGGCATTAATGGATCTGATGGTTTGGCGATGGTCGCTGGCTTATGGCTCTCAGCTGCCGCGGTGGTCTGTGCAGGGGCTTCGGCTACTAAAGCTTGTTCGGCTTGAATAATGATCGCGCCGAGTGCGCCGGTATGTTCGCTATGGCCAGACCAGCGGGCCATGAGCGAGGCCCACAGTTCAGGGAAAGCGGAAAGCCAGTCCAGGATTTCGCTGCTTAATAGCTGGTGGATCATCAGGCTGGATGCGGGGCCACGCAGTCGATAATCGAGGTCTTTTCGGTATCGAACTCGGTAAGGTCGAGTTAGCGGTCCGTGCCATGGGTGCCAGGCGCAGCCATCCAAATATTCGACTTGGAGATCAATCGCAATCTTGCCAAGGTTTTCACTCAGGATGGCGTATGCCAGTGCGGCATTCCACGCTTCCGTTTGGATGATCTGAACTTCTGGTGGAGCTCCTGGGGGCAGTAATCGTGATCGGCGAATTTTTAGAGCGTACGTAACTACTTCCAGGCCATGGTCCAGCATCCCACCGGAGTAAGCGTGGTGCTGATTTTCGGATGCTGGGAAAAGTTGAACCAGTTCGGCGTATCGTCTAATTGGGGAGAGATAAAGTTCATCGAATTGAGGGCGGGACATGGCGGTGCACTGCCAGATCTGCCTCAGCAATTTTTGTCTGCGGGGAGTGGCCAAGAGTGATTCCGCAGATTGGGGAGTGGTCAGGCCGGCGGGTGATGTTGGGCTAGCTGCAGCCGTGGGGTCGAGTGCACGCCGAAGCTTGCGATGGAACAGTGAGAACATAATTGCTCCTGTCGAGAGGGAAGGGAGGTATTTGCTTGGCGACGACATGAGGCAGCACGCATGAACATGGATGAGTGCTTGGCTTCGAAGCGCCGATACAGACCTGTCAGTGGGCAAAGCATGAGGCGGGCGAGCCGGATTAGTTGGCATCCCCTAGGGGCAGCGGGCGGCTTCTTGCGACGCCCTCAGTTATCCAAGCTTGCAGGGTTGTTCAGGTGACCGAAGCCGGGAATACTCGCCGAGCAGGCATTCGATGCCTCGTGTCCATAGGACACGCAACCGGCAAGCGTAGAAAGATTAAATGCGTCACTACGCATATCCGTATTGGCTGGAAATACGCTTGGTCAAGTCGAGGCGCCAACGAGGCGCGGAGGCGCACTCTTACGGCTCATTGACGTCGAAAGCCTTGAACTATCGTCCGAGGTAGGTCGCAGTAATTTGTGTTCTCTCATGCCCGAGTTCACGGCTGATAATTTGTCGAGCAATACGGTCTTGAGAACGCTGCACTGGGGTCAATTCCCTAAAAGAGATTCCTCCTGCCGCCGGTGCCTTCCACCCTGTCAAAGCTAAGTAACGGCTTTGTGCATAATGATGACGTAGGCCATGCATGTGGCTCAGGCCTGCTGCCTTGCACTGACCATCGTAGGTGTTTCTCTGTTGGATATACGTTTTCTGAGCCGGGATTAGTGATCCGGCTCCCGCTAGTTGATGTGCCGAGTTCAGCACCTCGCGCTGTAGCGAAGTAGTGATCGGCACAGAGCGATCACGCCCACCCTTTGTCCATGAGCCCTTGAGGAGAATGTGATCTCCTTGATCCGCATACTTGGTCTTAAATTTGATCGCTTCCTCACGGCGTAGTCCAAACGCCGACTGAAGCTGGAGGCTCATGTGTACATGGGCATCGGTGATCTTGCCAAGGTCCGTTCCCAGTTCCTGGGCTTTGCTGACGTTAGTGACGAAGCGCCGGTCGGCCACACCCAGTTGCGCGTTGTCCGCAGGGAGAATGCCAGCCTTGCCGATTTTTTCAGCCCACCATCGAAGGTGCGCAAGCCGATTTTTGATAGTGCCAGGTGACAGGCCTTCGCCTTTCCAACGATCCAGCAGTGCTAGTACGTGTTTGCCTTTGAGTGAGGAGGCTTTCATCTGCCGGAAACCAGACTCGCGCAGTTGGCGGGCGATCAGCCCCAATGAGCGGATGCGGTCGGCCTGAGTGTTGTGACTGCCATCGCGATTGCGCCGGCAAAGTTGCCGCAGGGTGTAGGTCAAATCGTCCATATACCGTTCACGCTCACAGACTTTGATTTGTGTCGTTGTCCTGTCCTGAAAATCATTGGTAAGTGTTGGTGCCAACTCGCTAGGCGAGATCCCCGAAGGGTAGGGGCATGGTGTTCAGAAAACACCGATGTCTCGACTGAGACGTCCGTCTTGCTTCCTGCTGGAAGATCGGACGGAGATGGAGCGGGATGAGCTGGTTTTTAGTGTTGATGAGTACTCCAAGGAAATGGATGGGATTGTCAAGTGGAAGCAGTCGGCATTGCGCATAGGCCCGCTGCCTAGGACGCTGCAGTAGCGGCGCATCACGGAATAAATCCGATAGAACAAAAGTGGCTCCGCCCATTAGTATGGGTCGGTATGCTGTTGGAGCCTTGCTTACCTGGCTAACTCCATCCTGCTGGATCAGCGCTTGCAGGAGTCTTGCGCTGTTGGGATGACGACGTTCGAACCTGTCGTCTTAGGTTTTGCTTGGCTAATGTAAGGGGGCATCATCATGTATGCCACATTCTTTAGGGTTCAGGATTCGCCCGTGATGTTGGAGCGTCGGATGGGCCGTCACTGCGGCTTGCAGTGACGGCCCAGTTCATGACTTGCGTGCTTCCGGGCAGAGATGTGTTCTGCGGCAGGTGCATATTTACCCATTGCCTTTGGCACTGACGCGGCCTTCGGCCTTGTCGGCTCCCTGCGCAGGTGCGGCATGGTCCCCATGCCACGCCTGCGCAGGGAGCTTGTGTAAAAAGCGGAGGAGGGAACTACATCGTCCATGCACGCCATGTGAGTGGCACAGTATGTCGCTCGTTACCGAGCCGTATCGACTATGTCGGGTCCAGTTGGTCCAGCGCCCGGTTCAGCGCCAACTCGCACAGCTTGGTGACCTGCGCAATGCCCTGCAGGGTATTGCGACTGCTACCCTCCAACTGATCTACCAGATCCGATGTATGCATTAGCCGACGCCAGTGGCTCGCAGGCATGGGCGAGAGCTTTCTGTCGGAGGTCTGAAGCGACTGATAATTAGCAGATGCAATAGCTCGGTTACGATCCAATGCGTTGAGCAGCAATCTGTATCTGCCTTTTGCCAAAAGCAGAAAACGGCCGAGAAGCGGACATGGTCCAACGCCTAATTTCGGTCAAAGGGGCCTCTCAAATTCGATGAACAGCTCAGTGAGAGTTGTATTTCATGACCAGTGCGAGCGGGCTCGTCACGTGTTCAAATTCTGACACCGCTGTGCTAACGCAATTATGGCAAAATTGCCCGCTCAACAAAGGGGTTCCAAATGACTCAAGAAGCAAAGGATGCGCTACACCTCATCAATTTGATTCTGGCGATTTCACCTATTGCCTGCATCTTGCTCTTCTTTGCCTGCGCCAGTGGGATTTCAACGGATAAACGTGCCACCTTCTATAACTTTGCCTTTCACCTTGATCCTCGCCGAGGGCTGGCTTCCCAATGGCCGTTGCGCTTTTGGCTGACCATGATCTTCGTGTATTTCCTGGCTGCGGGGTACTTGTGTTGGGCGCCCTATACATTGTCGTTTACACCAGAAGGATTCGATAAATTTATCGACATCAGCAAGTTTCCTCTCGCATTGCTTTCGTTGACGATTCCCGTCGGTGTTTTCATCAGCAGGTTGCACAGCACACAGCAGACGGCGGCGCAGATAGAGGCGACTGACATGAAGAACAGACTGGATGCCTTTCATGCACAGCGTAAAGGAATAGTTGAGTACATTGCATCCCTAGGGACGATCGAACTGGCGCATCAAGTGTCCCTCAAAATTCAGATAAACCAAGCATTCCATTCGGTAGTTTTCTGTAACTCCACCCACGAAACAGGTGCGCAGGAAGCAGATGAGCTGGTGATGAGGCAGGTTATGTGGCAGGTAGAGTCAATACTAGATGACCTGGCGCAACTCATACCGAACTTCGAGCCTTTGAAAGACCGTACCTCCAGAGAGCCAAGGTTCAATGAAAGCGGAACATACCTTGAACTGATAAAATCAGTAAATGACCTGTGCGCGAAACTGAGCGTTACCGACTATGTAATAGATCCGCAGAACAAACGCACGACGTTCAAGGCAATATTTCCCGGAGGGAAACGAGAGCAGTATGTCCGATTGGCAGGTAACTACCATGAGCTGATCGCTATTCTAAACTACTGTATCACGGTCAGTTTCTATGCAATGGTTTCTGAAAATCGTAGCTGGAAAGGTCTAGAAAGTCGACTACAGATGGAGCGACTCAAGCAGGAACTGCACGCGCTGGGGCTTGAGACGTTGCATTACGACGACTCTATAAAGTCGTATTCAACCAAAGCGTTTATTTATCCCAAGCCGATACCCGAAGCGGTTAGCGAACCTTCGTAACTTTGATCTGCCCCTAAAGGCTGTGATACGGGTATCAGAGACCTTCTCGTAGGAAAACTCGCTCTTGTGCAAGTTCAACCGCAGCCCGCTATCGGCCAAAAGCGGCATTCGATCCACTACCTTCCAGCCGAAAAGCGAAAACCTCTCGATCTGTGAAAGCTAGTCTCTAAGGGTACGCATTATTTCCTCGACCACCGGCTTCGTGTATTTCTCACTTGGGGTCAGTCTCCGGTGGGGCGTTACTGCGGAACCATTCATCTTGATCGAATGCTCGGTAAAGAGAGAAAGCGGGTTGAGGCATGTCGTTAGTCATGCCTACTTCAACCACGGCATTTATGATCCCGTTCATAATGTAGTGGTCTAATGAAACCGGACACGCCTTTTAGGCGAGAATGCTCGCCAGATCGAGGTGTCAGATGACCCAACAACGCCGCTCCTTTACTCCTGAATTCAAGCACGAGGCTGCTGACCTCGTGCTCAAACAAAACTACAGCTACATCGAAGCCAGCCGTTTACTCTGCATTGGTTAGTCGGCATTGCGCTGCTGGGTTGACCAGATTCAGCAAGGACATAAAGGTATCACCCCCCAGAGCAAGGCATTGACTCCGGGACAGCAAAAAATTCAGAAACTGGAAGCCCGAATTGCTCGTCTTGAGCGAGAGAAATCAATATTAAAAAAGGCCACCGCGCTCTTGATGTCGGAAGATCACGAGCATTCGCGCTGATTGACCAATTGAGCGCCCTTGAGCCGATTGATTGGCTGTGCAAGGTGTTTGACATCACCCGCTCGTGACTACGCCCGGCGCCTACGGTCGCACATCCGACGTTGAATGGCTTCGATTGCGTAGTCGTGTAAGTGTAGCGGTCAACTAATCCCGGGCGCGAACTTGAGTTTACTCTCGGGAGGAACCGGGGCAGTCCAAATAAACTTGTAAGGTGCGTAGAGAATTCGGGGCGATTCAGGAGCTTGGCAAAATCTATGAGATGACTGCCCCAAAGTTTCCCACCGTAACGAAGATGAGTAGAGAAAGCCCCGGCTCATGGCCGGGGTAGGAGCCGCCTTGATCTGCGCTTAGCTGACCTCTTCGCAGCTTGCGAACAAACGCTTGGCATAAGCAAAGCCACGAACGCGAACCCAATCGTGGTTCACCAAGAAGATCCAGCACAGCAAGATGATCAGCTCAACCCCCATGGCTGCGAGCAGGATCGGATGTTTCGCCAAAACAGCCAGGCTCAACTCCTGCAAGGGCACCCCCAAGGAGTGATAGAGGCCTACCAAGCACAGCACAAGACAGGTCAGGGTTAGCGCGATTCCGAAGGGCTTACACGCCGTAAGATTGCGTGCAAATCCGTACTCAACGTTCTCGTTGAAGATCATAGAATACTTGGTCGTGTCCCGCGTTTTCTCGCGAAGGAAATTGGTGGCCGACCGATACATCTCATCTGCGGCTTTCGGGTCAGCCTTTTCCTCCGCTTCAGTGATAATGACAAAGTCTTTGATGAGATCTGCCAAGCGCTGCATGTAGCGCTTTTTCGTGGGCCGCTCCACGGTGTCATCGGAATGCCTGAGAACTATCGTGGTCGGTGCACCACCCCACGTTTTGAATAGCTTGTCCTGAAGCTTATTTCCTTTGCTGGACATTTGGCTGGCCGCGAACGCGATCACCCCGAACGACACCAGAAAGGTTGATAGCACCCCGCCCCAAGATCGGGCCGCCTCGAAGAAGGTCATTACATAAATGACGACTGGCAAAACCAACAACAAAGCAGGCTTTACCCTCGCCTTGTACTTATACGGATCAAAAACTTTGCTAAAATCCATAGCAACCTCTCAGAGAGTGTATTCCGTCTCTACTTCAAGTGAGCCAATGTAGCCAGGGAAGCGACTTTCACCTTCGTTATTCAACAAGTCGTGGGTGTACGATTCCTTGGAGGCATAGAAATGCACATAGCCATCCTTGCAATCCATGGTGATATGGCCGGCACTGTTTTGAGTGATTGTGTCGTAGCCCGTGTAGTAGTGCATAACACGGCTAGGTGCTTCACCAATGACGATTATTTGAGGGTCGAGCTTCTTCAGCCAAGAATTTGGAATCTTGCCGGATTTGCGACCGTGATGCGAAGCGAAAACAACAGTGGTTTTCTCAAGTTCGATATCATCGACGATGCTCTCCATAAACTCAGTTTCAAGATCCCCGAGCCACATGAAACTTGCGCCATCCTTGATAGAATATCGGAGAACACACGAGACGTTATTTGGGCTCTCTCCCGCGTCGCACCTGCGCAGCGCTTCTATGAAGTTGGGGTTTGACACATTCGGCCAGAGGACTTGGATACCGGCGGCTGGACGGCTGTCGTCGCGTTCGTTCAGCCAGCGACGTCGCACGCCTTTTTCTAGATAAAAAGCCTTGTCCCCGTCACGTAAAGATTGATAGTGTAAAAATGAATCCGTCAACTGTTCTTTCTGTGCGTCATTTTTCACACAATAGAAATTGTGGATCGGAAGTGCTCTGTCTAGCAGTTCGATGCCTCGGAAATGATCCTCGTCAGGATGGGTGCAGATGAACCGGCTCATCCCTTTGGTTCGGGATACCTCCTTGAGTTCCGCGATAATTTCGTCTGTGTTATCCGCCTTGAGGTTGCAGTCAATCATGGTGAAATTGTCACTAGCATGTACGATATAGAACATGTCACCCGTGCCGACCGAAAGGCTTTTTATTACCGGCATACGACCCCCTATTAAATGAATAAGTAACCCTCTTGCCGGTCTGGCACAAATAGCCATTCACCGGAAAGGTGAAGCTTGTATGAAATATCGAACACATCTCGTGTAGCGCCGCCTCCCACTACTCAAAAGAGGGAGGCTTATATTTAAACTATTACCTAGAGCTTTTTAGGTGACATAGACACCCAAGTCCGTATCCGAAACGATCAGCATCACCGCTGGCAGACCTTCCACCCTCATCCTGCTTACCAAGGAGGTAAACAAGATGTGATCGTCGGCACTGGGCATAACTGAGCAACTATTGGGATGCGAATGCCAATCCCCTACGTAGTCGACGATGCCTGCGGTGAGGTCATGCACTTTCTTGAGCGCTTCCAATTGCCCTTCTTTACCCCGGATAAAGTGGGTGGGGCTCGACTCGCTGTCCTGTGGCGGTGGCATGGTATCCACGAGGACGATGCTCTTACTTTTCAAATCAGTGATGCCGAGAATTGAGCCTCCGGTTTCGTGGGGGAGAGCCGAAAGCCTCTGTGCTTTGATCTTTGCGATGAGGCCACCGTCGTACTTCACCGACCATTCGCCAACCTTCGCGCAAGTGACTGGGTGAACCTGCGCCTCGTGGGATTCGACGCAGCCTGATTCGTCATCCAAGGTTGAAATTAGGATCTTAGCTTCGGTACCGGTGACCACCTTGCGCAACCGCCGGGAAATCAAACCTGCATGGACATGGATGTTCTCATTGGACATGCGGAACGAGACATCTCGACAGCCGCCGCCCACCCACCGATTGCCCAGATGATCTACGAGATGGGTCTCTCCCCAAGCGCTGCTCAATATGGCCCGATAGTACTGGCCCTCCAGGGCATCGACACGCTGCAGCCGCGCCGAGTCTTCGAGCAAGATGACGTTGGACATCCCGGACGGGGTAAGGAAAACGCTCGCGATCCGAGGCGCCTGATCCCGTAGTGCCAAGTCACGGGGCGCAGCCAGCGTCGTCGTTGCGTCTATCAACAGGTCGGCGTGCTCGATGGCTTCGTGGATGCGTGCATCATCGGCCAGAATGCCTTTGGAGATAGCGCATGGAACCGGCTCCCCTGGATAGATGTGTCGCATCATCTCTTGGAGCACATCCGCTTTCCGAAAGCCAACATAGTCGTCGCAAGCGACGTGCCTAGCCACGTTATGCGGTAGCAGCAAATCCGGGTCTACAAACGTCCAGTTCCCCCAGGCCAAGCGAGTCCAGATGTCTGCGAGCATGCCACCGAGTGCTCCTGTTCCAGCCAGCACGCCCTTGAATGTCGCAGTAGTGGGGTCGACTGCAGACAGGTCTCTGGCAAACTCCGCGTTCAAGGAGCCCCGCACCTCAACCGGTCGAACGCCAAGGCCTTTCCAGGTCTCTCCTGTGTAACCTCCAAGCTGCAGAGCTGGATAATAAACACCCTGGGCGGTTGGCGGTGCCAGCATCTCGAATGAGGCTGCCAGATCAAACAGATTGATCTCCAGCATGTAGCCTTTGACATCCGTTCGATCCACTTCGCCATTGCGAAGCCTGGGTACCCAGGCCAGGATCAAAATCCCTTGTTTATCGCTCTGGTCAGATTTACGGAGCCCACTGGATGCTGCCTCGTGCACAGTGTCAGCGAGATGCTTAGACAGCTCACTGCCCCACTCAACCAACTGATCATGCAATTCACCCAGGTTGGCCGGGAACATGACTACCGAGGTGGGTTCGACAGGCTTTACCATGATATTGAGTAACTGGTAACCGGCTTTTTTGGTTGATGCGTCGGAATCGACAACCGCACGTAGCGTGATTTTCCCGATGCTATCGGTCATCTCGACGCGCAGCTTGCACTCACCGTTAGCCAACTGCGTGGGATCCAGTGCGGGCAGGATGAGCTGGAAAGGGCTTTCATAAAACATCTGCTCCAGCGGCTGATCGTCGCGGTGCAGACGGAGCTCCGATGACTCGCGTAACCACCAGAACAGCCGCTCCAGGAAACGTTCAGCTGTCCAGATTCTCTCGACGCCGCTCCAATCTACGTCGTAAAGGCAGAGGATCTTGGGCATACCCGGCTCCGAGCGGTGGAGGTGCGACAACGCGGGAAAATCCTCGCGCAGTGCATGCGCCGTCACCGGGACACGAAGGCGTGGATTGACGGCAATTGCCAACGTCTCTACGCGATGGACTCCCCCTGGGTTCTCGCCAACGATAGTCCCGTCGCCCGCCTCGATCACGACGTACTCCGTTACTCCGCCGGCTTCGTTTTCCTGCCGAAGCTCCAGGAACTCGACGCCCGAGAACCTTTTGCATGCCTTTACCAATGCTTGGGTGCAGGCATGAATAGGTTCGGGCTGCTCGCCCATTGGCTCCCCCACCACGTAGAAACTGGTCATTTATTAAGGACACCTGCGCGAGGTGCAGCGGCTGCTGCAGCGGACGTGGCAGCGGCGGCAACCGCTACCGCCGCTTTGATCACTGAACCGTCAGATGCTGACTCCAGTTCAAGCACACCCTTAGAACCGTTCTCTTCCGTGCAGGCAAACCAACCATCGACATTCCGCAATATCGCCTTGTACTCACGTTTGGCGCGGATGCAGGGTGGGTCGTTGAAGTCGTCGACGATTTTCTTGCTACTGGAGATAATCGTTGCTGACTTCTTTGCCTGGCCCAGGGCATTACGTGCAGCCTCTGAAACCTTGGCGTTCTCGCCTTTGCCCGACCAGCTATCCCACGACAGGGTGTGCCATGAGCAGTGGTGCGGTGCGAGCAGCAAATCATAAGCGAGGGTCTGTGGGTCGTTCTCGAAACGTTTCCACATCCGCTCCCAGATCAGAACCTCGGCATCGCCACCTACCAGGAACCGGGTACGCTTGCTGCTAAAGACAGATGGCGTGATTTCCAAGTTCATGACGATACTGGACTCGTTCTTGGTCAGATCTTCTTCAAGTTCAGCGTCATCCTCATGAGGTGCCGGAGCCAGAAGCTGGGCCCGGAACATCGACGATGTAGCACCATCGATTGCGCTGAACCATTCGCCTGACTTGACCAGGATCGAGCGTAGGTCATCGGTCTTGCCTTCGATGTCCTCGCCCATGATCTTGATGCGATTGCCGCTGGACGCCCAGCGGTGATCACGCCAGTACTGAACGCGCCGACGCGCCTCTTTGTTAAAGGCACTCGCATCATCGCAAAGGGTGTGGTTTTTCGACCGCCGCCTGAAGACCAGAGGCGACGACCAGAGTTCACGGATGATGATCCGCTTTTCCCAGCGATCCAGTTTGTCATCCGGGTATTGGTCAGGCGGGCCCAGCCAAAAATGCTTGCTCAGACCACTACAGTGATCCTTGTCTGGATGGCTCAACATGAATGCATCGACGAAAGGACGATTATTAGTGTCGTACATCACCCGCTCGCGCAGCGCGCGAGCCACATCGGGGGTATCATCATTCGGCTCATCAGCCTTCGCCCGAACATGGCAATCAATCAGGATGGTTGTTACGTTGAAATCTGCCAAGCGCACCAGAGTCATATCCCCGTTATCTACTTGGAAGAAAGAAAATTTAGCTGGCACTCGTACCTCCTTGCGCTATCTGCAAAACAGCATCTCAGAAAAAGCTGGGCACCATTTTCCATGCGCAGAAGAAAAATTTATGTATAAAACACCGTCCTTCAAATAAAGGCGGAGCACGAATGAAACTTCCTTTGGCGAGCTGTATTTACTCAATATGTGCTTAGTGCGGACTTCGTGAGAGTCGGGGGGGAGAATTTAGTCACCGACCGGCTGAGCACCGGATCGGTATACTGAACGAGCATCCTCAACGCCCATCGCCCCATCGATTAATTCGCTGGCGCTATGGGCAGGATCGCCATTTGGCTATCCGCACTCTCCTATCCTCCACAGAAAAATCCGTTTCTAAGTCACCGAAAAACACAACATATAGCGCCTCTTCCAAGTGGCCACTACAACATATTCAAAAAGCGCGGTGGCTGCAAGCGGTTGCCATGCGAATAGCTCGCGCCTAAATTGAATTTGGATCCAATTTTTTAACTGTACGGATGCACAGACCGCGTGCTTCAAGGGGTTACCAGATTTCACTTGAAACTTATTGTTACAAATTGATCTGGCTGGCCGGTGTAGGCTCTGCGGTGGCTAAAGTCGCAATCAATCAGGTGCCGGAAAAGCGACATATTTTTCTGTCAAATTTATGGCAAAAAAATTATTGATTTAGTGATTTAAATAACGATTGGCGCGAACTATTACCGGGACACAAGAAAAAGCCATCTGCCCTAGAGCAGATGGCTCCTAGTACCAATGGAAAAGGTGGTCTGGTTAATGAATAAACGCGACCGCGGCGAAGAGAATCGCCACCGCGAGGAAAAGCATAACGCCAATATTCATAGTAAGACTCACCTCAAGCTGAGATAACGTTGCCCGAAACTGTGTCATGTCGGAATCGGGCTTAAATGCAGGAGATGGATGCAGAGCAGTCTCCATGGCTTGGATTACTGATTCAATTTTCGGCTCAGGCACGTTAATCGCTTTCAGTGCTTCATACATTGCTAGTCGAATTTTCATTTAGGCCTCCAAAAACAAAGAAAGGCCTGCCCCAGGACGGGGGAGGCCCGTCGTGGGTGGGATGGGATAGCTTGCTTCCTTCGACACTCAAGTCGACTGTCCGCGCTGCCGGAAGTGATGCGGTCATTGGGCGGATCCTGCGGAAAACCGCAGCGCCGTCTTGATGATCCTGACGGCTGATATGCAGTCGTGAAAGTGCTCCCACGGACATTTTCTGTCAATTCACAAACCGGCTATCGAGTGTTACCAGATGTTGGGTAATAGCACCGGACATTCATGAGTTTACAGGCGTTGAACGTCCGCCCTATGCAGGGCACGCCTGCCACCCTTTGTCTTTCATCACCTGTGCCGCCAAGTCTCCAGCGCCCCTAGGACCGGCCAGGATTTCTCGCATGTTGGCAATGTGTGGCCGGCCAATTTCGCGCCATGCCGAGCGCTCTGGTGGCTTCTTGAGCGCTTCTGTGCGAACGCGGGGTGCGGGCGGCATTGCAACTGGGTCGCCAGCTTGATTCTGTTTTTTGCGGCCGGCCCACAAGTGAAACTCGCCGGCCAACACACGCTTCGCTAGGGCGAAGAAATAGGCGACGACATTGCGTACTGTGCCGCTTTGGCTGCGTGCCTGTAGTTCGTCCAGCACGTCCTGGCGATGGTGTGAGGGCAACCGTTTCAAAGCCATCAGCACGTCTCTTTGCTGATCTGCTTTAGCGCTGACCAGGCATGGCGGCAAGGTCAGGGGGAGTGACGATGAATCGCTTGCCTCACGCGTATGCGCGCGGTACGTACGTTCTTTTTTGTATAAATACGTCTTATACGTACGGTGTTGCTCTTGAGGTATCTGTCGGGTCTGTTTGGTCTGCTGTGTAACGGTCGATCTGTTTACGGAAGCAGTAGGTGCGGATGTTCGGTTGAACCTAGAACGCTTTCGCGATGGCGCGGAGGGCGGTGGTTCATCGTCTTTGTTCCGTTGCTCCCGAATGGCAATGGGGGGATGTTCAGGCGTCTGCTCAAAAGTCGCCAGAACGTGCTCGGCAAGATGCTTGATTTGTTTGTTTTCATGGCCGATGCAGGTAGCCATAAGCTCCTCCAGGCTGTCGTCGAGCGCACAGGCTTCATGGAAGCTTAGGGCGCGCTCATTGACCCGATACAGCACGCTTTGAACATTGCCAGTCAGGAGATCGCAATGTTGCCTTACGAAGCTGATCCATCCTGTAAGCCGCAGTACCGCTAAAGCGCGCCAAGCGGTGGCAGCGCCAGCTCGCTGCCCACAGGGAGTACACGTGAGATAGCGGCGCAGCTGCCCCATATTCACTAGCGGACTGAGGCCATCAGTGGTGCGAAGCATGCGCAGGACCTGCCAGCCATTGCGCTCCAACGGGGTAAGACGCCGATCGAGCATGAGCGCCGTCAAGGTAGCGCTCAGAGCATCTTGGTCTTGTGAGTTCTGGTGAGTGCGTAGGTCTGCCATGAGATGACTCCAAGGTATGGGCCACGACGGCCCGTTCCTCTGCATCTCATCGCGGATCAACCTGCATGTAAGTCGACAATACGATTTGCATCACCACCGGCTTTATCGCTGTTCCGTATCAGCCGATGGCAGTCCTTCATCAGCGTATGGCGACGACTTTCCGATCGCTGCTTTCGATGGTTGCTGATACCGAGAGATTGCCGGTAGATGCTCCCTGGATGTGTTCACTCCACCACTGCATCATCGGCCGTCTGCGCTCAATGTAGTCCGCTCGGTTATAGGCGCTACGTACCTCGTCCTTATCGACGTGGGCAAGCGCAACTTCGATCAGCTCTGGGTCCCAACCCTTTTCATTGAGGATGGTGCTCGCCATCGAGCGCATTCCATGACTGACCAGACGCCCTTCGAAGCCCATCCGTTTCAACGCCATGTTCGCGGTCTGGCTGTTGCAATGGGTGCGAGGATTACGGTCGGCGGGAAACACGTACTCCCTGTGTCCGCTGTAGGGCTTGATGGCTTCCAGGAGTGCCAAGGCCTGATCCGTGAGCGGGATGATGTGTGTGCGACGTTTCTTCATGCGCTCCGGTGGAATCGTCCAGATCTTCTTCTTGAAGTCAATGTCAGCCCATCGGGTGGTCGCAGCTTCTGCTGGCCGAGTCATCGTGTGGAGTTGCCACTCGATGAGGCAGCGGGTGGTTCTTTTGATGCTGGCGTTGGCAATTGCCACCATGAGTTCATTGAGCTCATCGGGGGGCAATGCCGGCATGTTTTTCTTCTTTGGTTTTTTGAAGACTGAACGAATTCCGCTCAGGGGGTTGGCATGAATAAGTCCGTAGTTCACCCCGTAAGTCATGATTTCGTTGAGGCGTTGGGTCAGGCGCTTGACCGTTTCCAAGCTTCCTTTGGTCTCAAGTGGCTTAAGCAACTTGATGACCTGGGGAGCGCTGATTTCGGAAATTGGGGTCGCGTGTAAATCCGGGAAGATGTGCAGCGTGAGCGAGCGCCAAATGTCCTCAGCGTAGGCGGTTGTCACGGAGTCTTTCTTCAGCTCAAACCAGGCCGTCGCCACGTTTTGAAAGGTGTGCTCTGTCGCGGCTTTTTTCGCTTGGCGATCGGCATCGCGCTGCTCTTTCGGGTCCAGTCCCTGGGCGACCAATTCCCTGGCCTCAACGGTGCGTTTTCGCGCTTGAGTCAGGCTGAGCTCAGGGAATGTGCCCAGTCCCATGTTGATCCGTTTTTTCGTCACGGGATGGACGTAGTTGAAATTCCATAGCCTTGAACCATTGGTTCGGACTCGCAGCTGGAGGCCGTTGCCATCGGTCAGTATGTAGTCCTTGGCTTTAGGTTTGGCGGCTTTGATTTTCAGGTCTGAAAGGCGTGTGGCTTGGGCTCCCATGGGTACTCCAACGCTGTTTGTGTATTCCAAAATTTACCAGCTGCAGGCTTGGAATACGTCTTGGAATACATTTCAAAATGGATCTGCGTGAAGTGCTATGGAGCCCGATGGCGCTGAAACCCCCGTATTTACTGGGTTTCAGGCACAAAAAAAGACGTCCGTGGACGTCTTTAGATGATGAAGTGGTGGAGCCGGGGGGATTTGAACCCCCGTCCGCCAGTACTCCGCTGTCGGTACTACATGCTTAGCCGTGTCTATTAAGTTAACCCTCAGCGACCCGACGGGCAGGGTGCTTTGGGCGAGTTGTGTAAGTTTTAGCCGATTCGTCCACAACGTACTGCACGGCGATTCCGTTCTATATGACAATCACTTTGGGTTTACGGACATCCCCTGGTGATTGCTGGACCCGAAGGTACCAGAAGGGAAGGGCTAAGGCTGCTTACGCAGCGAGAGCGTATTCCCCGTAGGTTTCGTCATTGGCAACTATAGGAAGTTGCAACAGTGGATTTACGAGTTCTGTTACCAACTCGGCATGCACCTAAAGTTTCGCAACCGGCGTCGAATCCTAAACGGCCCCGAGCCTGTAGCTCCGTGAATCAGCTGGAGCGACAAGCCTGTGCAGTGTACGCCAATCCTCGTCGAAGGCCAACCCGAAGGTTGGCCGGCCGCGAGGTTACTGCTGATCGCCTTTATCGTTGTTCTCCAGTTTTTGCAGGACCTGGTTGGTCAGCGAGATGCAATTTTCGATGCCTTTCTCGGTGCCTGTCGCCTGCTCGGCCTTGGCTTGACCCACTGTCGCGGTAACCTCGGTCTTCAAGCCTTCGCTCATTTTTTGAGCGGTGGTCATGTTGTTGTCAATTTTTTGCAGATTGGTATCGCAAAGGGTTGTTTCCGCTGCAAACACCGGAGAGGCCAACAGTGCCGCGGAAATGAACAAGCCAGCAAATGCGGTGCGCTTCATGTGTATCTCCTTGAACGTTTGGTCTCGGTGCTGGCGGACGGTCACGGCCAGGACCCGAGTCAATGAAGGGCCCGACGGCGTCGGGCCTATTCAAGTGACTACAGCGACACACAGGAATTCGATTTTTCTTCGGGTGCGATGGGGAACCCTTCACCGTCGGCGGATTTGGGCCGGGTGACGCGGTCTACCAGATACACCAGGCCGTGGTAGTCGATTTCGCCATGGCGCGTCAGACCGATCTCGCAGGTGCGGCTGGTGGAAACGCCTTCGCTGCAATGTTGTACCGCGTCCTTGAGGGTTCGCAGCGAGTGCGCGTTGAGCTCCGGTGTGGTGAACCCCTTGTCGCCGGCAAACCCACAGCAATGGATGCCTTCGGGGATCACGACTTGCTTGCTGCATTTGCGCGCCAGGTCGATCAGCGCCTGGCTCTCGCCCAGGTGCTGGGTACTGCAAGTGACGTGTACGGCAATCGGTGCATCCTGCGGGGTGAATTCGAGACGGTCCATCAAGTGCGTACGAATGAAACGCACCGGATCGTACAGGTCCAGTCGAACATGCCCCAGGTCCTGGACCAGCCGCAACGTGCAAGGGCTGGTGTCGCAGTAAATCGGGTCAATCCCGCCGCGGCTGGCGTGGAGCAGGGCGCCGATCAGCTCCTGGCGCTTGTGCTCGGCCTGTTCCGCGTAGCCTTTGGAGGCGAAAGGCTGGCCGCAGCAGAGGCTGTCCACGTTGTCTGGGAAGACCACCTGATAGCCGGCTTTTTCCAGCAGTCGTTGGGTTTTTTCGTACAGTGACATCTGTTCTTTATCACCCGCCGCTGGAGCCATTGCCCGCGACACGCAGGCGGCCAGATAGACCACGCGCGGGCGGGCGTCGGACACGGCCGGGATGAAGCGGATGGCTTTTTCCGGCTGAGGCATGGCGTTGTCCCACTGAGGCACTTGGCCCTTCGATAAGCGGGTCAGGCCGGCTGACAAGCGAGCCAGGCGCGGCGCGCCCAGCAGCATTCGGGCGCCGTTGGCGACGTGCAGGGTAAAGCGTGCCCCTTGCAGTGCAGTGGCGAAATGGCTTGCAAGCCAGTCGGCGGTTTTCGTACGTGTGGCGGTACGCGCGCGAAGCTTTTTCACCAGCTCGCCAGTGTTGATACCGACCGGGCAGCGTTGTGCGCATAAGCCGGTGGCGGCGCAGGTGTCGATGCCCTGATATTGATAGGCCGTTTCCAGTTCTGAAGTGTCGATGCCTGCGCGCTTTTTCGCCTGGATGTCGCGCCAGATCACGATGCGCTGGCGCGGGCTCAGGGTCAGGTCTTTGGACGGACAGACCGGCTCGCAGAAGCCGCATTCGATGCACTTGTCCACTATCTCGTCGGCCGCCGGCAGCGGCTTGAGGTGCTTGAGGTGGATTTGTGGGTCTTCGCTGAGCACCACGTCCGGGTTGAGGATGCCGTTAGGGTCGAGCAGGCGTTTGAGTTGCCACATCAACTGGTAGGCGTCGCTGCCCCACTCCAGCTCGACGAATGGCGCCATGTTGCGTCCGGTGCCATGTTCGGCCTTCAGCGAACCGCCGAACTCCACCGCCACCAACTGCGCCACGTCATCCATGAACGCCTGATAGCGTGCGACTTCTTCGGCGTTGTTGAAGCCTTGGGTGAAGACAAAGTGCAGATTGCCTTCCAGCGCGTGCCCGAAAAGAATCGCTTCGTCGTAGTGATGTTTGTCGAATAGCTCGATCAGGCGGTTCACGCCAATGGCCAGTTGCTCGACCGGAAAGGTCACGTCTTCGATGATCACCGTGGTTCCGGTTTTGCGGACCGCGCCCACTGCTGGAAAAGTGTCTTTGCGGATGGCCCAGAGTCGGGCGTTTTCTCGCGGGTCTTCGGTGAAGTCGACCTGTTTTTCCACAGGGAAACCGGCCAGCGATGCCATGATCCGGGCCAGTTGCTCTTGCAGCAAAGATGACGAAGCCGCGCGGGATTCAATCAGCAGGGCGCAGGCATTTGTCGACAGATGCTGTACGAAATCCGGCATGCCCGGTTTGTCCTGCACCGAACGCAAGCTGCGCCGGTCCAGCAGTTCCACCGCCGATACCGGTTGGCTTTTCAACACCGTGACGGCGTTGCAGCAGGTTTCCACGTCCGGGAAGACGATCAGCGCCGAGGCTTTGTTCGGGTGATCGATGACGGTGTTGTAAGTCACCGCGCTGATGAAGCCGAGGGTGCCTTCGGAACCCACCAACAGGTGGCTTAAGATCTCCACAGGCTCGTCATAATCCACCAAGGCATTGAGCGACAGGCCGGTGGTATTTTTCAGACGGTATTTGTGGCGAATTCGAGCCGCCAATTCGGTGTTGGCGCGGGTCTCGCGGCCAAGGGTTGCCAGACGTTCCAGCAGTTCGCCATGGCTTGTACGGAAGGCCGCCACGCTGGCGTCATCTTCTGTGTCCACACGGGTGCCATCGGCCAGTACCAGGCGAATGCCGGCGAGGGTGTGATAGGTGTTTTGCGCTGTGCCGCAGCACATGCCGCTGGCATTGTTGGCGACGATGCCGCCGATTTTGCAGGCGTTGATCGATGCCGGATCGGGGCCGATCTTGCGGCCGAACGGTGCCAGCCAGGCATTGGCCTGGGCGCCGATCACGCCGGGCTGCAAGCGAATCTGCATGCCCTCTTGGCGAATCTCGCGAGCGTTCCAGTTATCCCCCAGCACGATCAGCACCGAATCGCTGATGGCTTGGCCGGACAGGCTGGTGCCGGCCGCGCGGAACGTGACCGGAACCTGGTCGCGTTGGGCCAGTTGCAGCAGTGCCACCACTTCGTTTTCGGATTCGACGCGTATCACCAGTTTCGGAACCAGCCGATAGAAACTGGCATCGGTGCCGAAGGCCAGTGTCGACAGCGGGTCGTCGAAACGTCTTTTTGCCGGGATCAGTTGTTGTACATCGCGCAGGAACGGGGCCGGGAGGGTCATTGGTCCTCCAGAATCAAAACCACCAGATCCTTCGGACCATGGGCGCCATAGGCCAGCACTTGTTCGATGTCGGCCGTCTTGGAGGGGCCCGACACCAGCAATGCGTTGGTAGGCATGCCTTGGGCCCAGGCGAACTCCTGCTGCACTTCATAAAAGTTGTCGCGGATTTCGCTGGCCTTGAGCAACGCGAAATGCACTGGCGGAACCAGGCTCATCAGCCGCGGTTCTTCCCGCGTCGGCCAGAGAATCAGGCTGCCGGTCGCGGCAATGGCGCCCAGAGTCGCGGTCAGGCTGGCGGGGGTGTCGTTGAACAGCTCGGCTTTCCATTCCTCCACCGGGCGGTCGTAAGCCTTGAGGGTTGGCAGCCCGGGATTGTTCGCCCAGAACTGTGTGATTTTTTGCCCGTGCGGCGTCGTCGGGGCGATGAGCAGGCTTGGCAATTGACGGTCGCGCAGCAACTGAGCCAGCAGCGCAGGCCAACCTTCGCCAGACGTCAGGTGGATTTCAGTGTGCACCGCTTCCATCAGTTTGCGCAGTTGAGCGATGCGCTCTTCGGGGGCGTAGCGATAGATTTTCGTCACCAGTTCGACATCGAAGTTGTCGGCCACTGGCGTGGTGCCGGTCAGGCTTTTACGCAGCTTGGCGAGGATGTTTTCCTTGGCGCTCATCGACGGTCTCCCTGCTGGTTCAGGTGTTCGCGGGCCAGGTCATGCAATGAGCGGGCGGCGGGTTTGGGGGCGCTGTGGTTTTGCGTCCAGGGGCCGACGTTAGCGGGCATCAGGGCGCGCAGGCGCGTGGCGAGGAAAGCGAACAGCCGATACAGGCGCGGTGAACTGTTGAGTCGGGCCCAGGCGTTCCAGATGAAGCGCTCCTTGGGCGAATACTTACTGCCCTGGCCGCGCATCACCGGGTTCGGACTGTCCGGTGCCTTGACGTTTTCTTCGCGCAGGCGCCGCAACAGCGCCGGAATTGGAATCTTCACCGGGCACACTTCGCCGCAAGCGCCGCACAGCGAGGAGGCGCTTGGGTGGTCCGGCACTTTGGCCAGGCCGACCATGTGCGGCGTGATGATTTTTCCGATAGGCCCTGGGTAAACCTCGCCGTAGGCATGACCACCGATTCGGGTGTAGACCGGGCAATGATTCATGCAGGCGCCGCAACGAATGCAGTTCAGGGTCTGGCGCAGTTCGCTGTCGGCAAAGGCCTGACTGCGCCCATTGTCCAGCAGCACCAGGTGGACTTCCTGGGGGCCGTCCAACTCCTCGGCCTTGCGCGGGCCGGAGATCATGTTGACGTAGGTGGTGATCGGCTGGCCGAGGGCCGAGCGGGTCAGCAGCGAGAGCAGCGGCACCACGTCCCGCAGGTTCTCCACGACTTTTTCAATGCCGGTCACGGCAATGTGGACCGGTGGCACGGTGGTGGACATCCGCCCGTTGCCTTCGTTTTCCACCAGCAGCAGTGTGCCGGTTTCTGCCACGGCGAAGTTGACGCCGGAGACGCCGATGTCAGCCTCGAAGAACTTCTGCCGCAAGACCTTGCGACCGATCTGAATGAGTTGGTCAACGTCCTTGGTGTACTCCACGCCAAGTTTGTCGTGGAACAAGGACGCGACCTGACCGGCGTTCTTGTGGATCGCCGGCATAATGATGTGTGAAGGCTTCTCGTGGTCGAGCTGGACGATGTATTCCCCCATGTCGGACTCGAGACATTCGATGTCCCGACCCTCGAGGAAATGGTTCATCTCCATCTCTTCGCTGACCATCGATTTGCCCTTGATCACTTGCCGCGCCTCGTGAGCGCGGATGATCGAGAGGACGATGCCATTGGCTTCGTCCACCGTTTCCGCCCAGTGTACTTTCACACCGTTGCGGGTCAGGTTGGTTTCAAGCTGCTCGAGCAGGTCGGGCAACTTCGATAACGCACGAGCGCGGACGGCATTGCCCAGCACGCGCAGATGTTCTCTTTCGTGGGCATCGCTGAAGGACGCTGCCCGCTTGGTCATCAGTGAATCCATCGCTGTGCGAAAGTTATTTCGCAGTTGCGTGTCGTCCAGCGCCTTATGGGCTCTGGCGCGAAAATCTTCCTGCGCCGCAATTGGCACTTCAACGGTCGGAATCAGCGTCGGTGTGCTCATGCGACACCTCCGGTGCGCTGCCAGAGGAAGCTCGCCAGGTGCTGGCCGCGTAACGCCTCTTGCTGTTTCTCCAGTGCGCCGTTGATATTCATCAGGCAGCCACAGTCGGCACTGACGACCTGGTGCGCGCCGGACTCCTTCAGTGCGCGGGTCTTGTCGGCCACCATCGCGCCGGAAATATCCGGCATGCGAACGCTGAATGTCCCACCAAACCCACAGCATTCACTTTCATGGCTGTGTTCGACTCGCTCCACGTTGTCCAACTGCGCCAGCAAGGCACGGCCATGCAGGTGGGTGTTCATTTCCCGGCGTGCCGAGCAGGACGTGTGCAGCGCGATCTTCACCGGCTCGCCACTGTCCTGAAACTGCACCTTGCAGACAAATAACAAGAACTCGGCCAACTCATAGGTCCGGGCCGCCAGGGCCTGGACCTGTTTGAGCGTATCGGGCTCGTCCTTGAACAGGTCGGCGTAATGCTCGCGCAGCATGCCGGCACAGGAGCCCGACGGCACCACCACCGGATAATCCCCGGCAAACAACGCCAATTGCGCCCGGGCTACCGTCCGGGCCTGATCGGTGTAACCGGAGGTGTACGCCGGTTGCCCGCAACAGGTCTGCCCTTGCGGGTAGTCCACCTGGATCCCTTCGCGCTGCAAAAGATGAATCGCGTCCATCCCGGCTTCGGGATAGAACAGGTCCACCACGCAGGTTCCGAACAGGTAAACCCGTTCGGGCTTGTTGCTGGGGTACTGCCGAGGCTCGGGCAATGGCGGGGCGACACGGGTCGCATTCGGCACGGCGTTGTAAAAAAGCTCGCTCATCAGGCGTGTCTCCGGGTGGTCCCGGTTATCCGTCCGCTGAGGCTGCTGAATATAGATAAGGAATCTTTCAGCAGCCTTGCAGACCCGGTTATCAATAGCAGACGCCGAATCGTGGTTCGGCGTCGTTCTTTTTCGGTGTTAGCTGTCGTGCTTAGTGCACCAGCATGCCGGTGAGCCAATAGGCCTGGGCCAAGGTGATCAAGCCCACGATCGTTGCAAAGAATAGGCTGTGTTTCAGGGTGAAGCGGAACAGATCCGACTCCTTGCCCACCAGGCCGGTCGCAGCGCAGGCCACGGCAATGGACTGTGGCGAAATCATTTTGCCGGTCACGCCGCCGCTGGTGTTGGCGGCGACCAGCAATGTGTCGTTGACGCCGATCTGGTGCGCGGTGGTGGCTTGCAGCGAGCCGAACAACGCGTTGGACGAGGTATCGGACCCGGTCAGGAACACCCCCAGCCAGCCCAGGAATGGCGAGAAGAACGGGAACGCCGCGCCTGTGCCGGCCAACACCAGGGCCATGGTGGACGACATGCCCGAGAAGTTGGTGACGAATGCGAACGCCAACACCATGCCAATGGACAGGATAGGCCACCGCAGCTCGTAGAAGGTTTCTTTTAAAGTGGTAAGACCAGTTCTAAGGTTGATGTTCAGCACCAGCATCGAGATCAATGCCGAAAAGAAAATCGCTGTGCCGGTGGCGGAAATCGGATCAAGTTTGAAGATCGCCGGGATGGCCGTTGGATTGGTCACGATCGGTGCGACCTTGATCACCATCTGATCCAGGTGCGGGATGGCGAAATTGAACACCCAGCCATACATCGATCCGCCCGGGGCGAACATGGCCTTGAACGGTTTGAGCGTCCAGATCGTCACCAGCACGGTGAGGATCAGGAACGGCGACCAGGCCTTGATGATTTCTCCCAGGCTGTAAGGGGACGCCACGGTGCTGCGCGGCTGGCCGAAACCGCCGACGCTGGCGGTAATGGCTGCGCTGGAGGTGGCGCCGGCAATCTGCGCGCCGGCAGTGCGTTTTGGCTGCCAGACTTTCAGGAACAGAGTCAGGGAAACCAGGCTGGCCAGGGCCGAGGTGATGTCCGGCAGTTCCGGGCCGATGAAGTTGGAGGTGAAGTATTGGGTGATGGCGAAGCTCAAGCCTGCCACCAGCGCTGCCGGCCAGGTTTCCCGTACGCCGCGCACACCGTCCATCATGAACACCAGCCAGAACGGCACGAACAGTGACAACAATGGCAACTGACGGCCCGTCATGGCGCCGATCTTGAACGCGTCGATCCCGGTGACCTGACCGGCCACGATAATCGGAATGCCCAGGGCGCCGAAGGCCACGGGGGCGGTGTTGGCGATCAGGCACAGGCCGGCGGCGTACAGGGGGTTGAAGCCCAGGCCGACCAACAGTGCTGCAGTAATCGCTACCGGCGCGCCGAAGCCGGCGGCACCTTCCAGAAATGCCCCGAAGCAAAAGCCGATCAACAGCACCTGAAGGCGCTGGTCATCGGTGATCGACAGCACCGAGCTGCGGATCACTTCGAACTGGCCGCTCTTGACGGTCAGTTTGTAGAGAAATACTGCCGCGACGATGATCCAGGCGATCGGCCACAGGCCATAGGCAAAACCATAACCGGCTGCAGCGAACGCCATGTCCGCCGGCATTTGAAACGCGAAGATCGCCACGGCGATCGCCAGGGCCAGAGTGATGCTGCCGGCCACATGTCCCTTGAGGCGAAACACCGCCAGGGCCAGGAAGAAAAATACGATGGGAATGACGGCCGCAAGTGCGGACAAGCCGAGGCTGCCGAGCGGGCTGTAGAGCTGTTGCCAGGTTTGCATAGTGGGTGGGCCCCTAATTGTTGTTGGTCAGGCACTGGTCAGCGATTTTGGATAATTGGTAAGACCAATTTACAAGCGCTGTCGGCTAGGGTAAAAGCCTTGGTTGTCGCATGTCAATTTGCCGCTCTGAAACTTTCGTCGAATGAGGACGGTCGTTGGCATCTGATCTGTGGGTATAAGTGGCTTCTGGAGGGTGTCGGCGGGGCGCGGATAGGCCAGAATAGAGAGCCCGGCGAGCCGTCGGGATCGTGGAGAGTCGAGTTATGGGGTTTGATCAGATTCGTCAGCGCCGTTTGTCTGACGATATTGTCGAGCGGCTTGAAGGAATGATCCTTGAAGGCACGCTGAAATCCGGCGAACGCCTGCCCGCCGAGCGTGCCTTGGCTGAGCAGTTCGGCGTGTCACGCCCTTCGTTGCGCGAAGCGATTCAGAAACTGGCGGCCAAGGGTTTGCTGGTCAGTCGCCAGGGTGGTGGCAACTATGTGGTGGAGTCGCTGGGCTCAACCTTCAGTGATCCACTGTTGCAGTTGTTGGAAAGCAATCCTGAAGCGCAACGTGATTTGCTGGAGTTTCGCCATACCCTGGAAGCTTCCTGCGCTTACTACGCGGCACAGCGGGCCACTGACGTGGATCGCGAGCGGCTGACGGCGGCGTTCGAGGAGCTTCAGGATTGCTATTCACGCCATGAAAATGTGAGCCGGGCAGAGGAGGGCGCGGCCGATGCCCGGTTTCACCTGGCCATCGCCGAAGCCAGTCACAATGCAGTGTTGCTGCATACGATTCGGGGTCTGTTCGACCTACTCAAACGCAACGTCGTCACCAACATTGGCGGCATGTACAAGCAGCGCAGCGAAACCCGAGACATGCTCATCAGCCAGCATCGGGAGTTGTACCAGGCCATTATGGGCGGGCACGCCGAGCAGGCCCGGGAAGTCTCCAGCCGGCATATTTTGTATGTGCAGGAAGTGTTGGAAGAGGTACGTCAGGAAGTGCAGCGGGTGGCGCGGGCGGAGCGGCGCAAGGGGATGTAGTCAGTTGGTTCTATAGCGATTGGACTCCTGTGGGAGCGAGCCTGCTCGCGAAAACGGTCTGTCTGACACATCAAGGTTGCATGTGCCTCCGTCATCGCGAGCAGGCTCGCTCCCACATTGGATCTTCAGCGAGCACAGAGCCCAGGCGAAAGAATCAGTCTTCCTTGCCCTTGTTACGCACCGCGCGTTGCAGCTCGCGACCGGCGTCGCGTTCGCGCTCGGTATCACGCTTGTCGTATTCCTTCTTGCCTTTGCCCAGCGCGATTTCGCACTTGATCAAATGCTTGCTCCAGTACAACGACGTGCAGACGCAGGCGTAGCCTTTTTGCTGCACGGACGCGAAGAGCTTTTCCAGCTCGCGCCTGTTGAGCAGCAGCTTGCGCGAGCGTGTCGGATCGGCGATGACGTGGGTGCTGGCGGTGGTCAGGGGCGTGATATGGCTGCCCAGCAGCCAGGCCTCGCCGTCCTTGAGCAGCACATAACTGTCGACCAGTTGCGCCTTGCCTGCACGTAAGCTCTTTACTTCCCAGCCGGCCAGGACCATGCCAGCCTCGAAACGCTGTTCGATGAAGTAGTCGTGTCGCGCTTTTTTATTTTGCGCGATGGTCCCTGTGGGGTGTTTCTTCTGTTTAGCCATAGGGGCGGCATTATAGGCAGTTGCGGGCGTGTCGGCTACGGTGAAGCTGCGTGCTTGAGCAGGTTGAATGAATCCCGGACAATGCGGCCTCTTTTTCGAACGCTTGGGCGTGATCACGATGTCGACAGACAAGGTTTCTGTCCACGGCAGTTGGGCTAGCCGCTGGGTCTTCATATTCGCCGCAACCGGTTCGGCCGTGGGGCTGGGCAGTATCTGGAAATTTCCCTACATGGTCGGCGTCTATGGTGGCGGTGCCTTTGTATTGATGTTTCTGGCGTGCATCGCGCTCATTGGCGCGCCGGTGATGCTGGCCGAAACCCTCATCGGTCGTCGCGCCCGGCAAAGCCCGGCCAATGCCTTGAAGGTGCTGGCAATGGAGGCCGGGCACTCGGCCAAGTGGTCGTGGGGCGCGTTTGCCGGAATGATCACGGCGCTACTGATCCTGTCTTTCTACAGTGTGGTTGGCGGCTGGTCGCTGGACTACATCATCGATATGGGGCGTGGGGACTTTCAGGGGGTGACACCCGATCAGGTCGGCGCCTACTTCGGCGATGTGATCTCCGATCCCTGGCGGCTGACACTTTGGCATACGATTTTCATGCTGCTTTCTGCGGTGGTGATTGCCCGTGGGGTGGTTGCGGGGCTTGAGCGCAGCCTGCGAATCATGATGCCGCTGCTGTTCGTGATGATCCTGGTATTGCTGGGCTACAGCATGACCACCGGGCACTTCATGGAAGGCGTTCACTTCATGTTCGATTTCCAGCCGGAGAAAGTTCTGGATGGCCTGCTGCCGGCCATGGGGCATGCGTTTTTCTCCCTGAGCGTGGGGGTGGGGTCGATCATGATCTATGGCGCCTACATGCCCAAGAGCGCCTCGCTGACCAGGACCGTCGTTGGTGTCGCGCTGCTGGATACCTTTGTATCGTTGCTGGCCGGGCTGGCGTTGTTTCCGATTGTCTTCGCCGCCGGCCTGAACCCTAGCGAAGGGCCGGGGCTGATGTTTGTCAGCCTGCCATTCGCTTTCGGCAACATGGCATTTGGTCAATTCATGGGCGTGGTGTTTTTTCTCCTGGTGGCCATTGCCGCCTGGAGTTCGGCCATTTCCCTGCTCGAACCCATGGTCGCCTATCTGGTGGAGCGGACCCGGCTCAGTCGCGCCTGGGTGACGTTCTGGCTGGCCTTTACCTGTTGGTTCGTTGGCCTGGGGACGGTGTTTTCCTTCAATATATGGAAACAAGCGAAGTTTTTCGTGAACGACGGCGGGCTGTTCCATCTCTACCAGTGGGGAGCGGCCGGAGGGCTGGATTTCTTCGGCGTGATTGATTTCTTCACATCACGGATCATGCTGCCGCTGGGTGGTTTGTGTTTCGTGGTGTTTGCAGGATGGGTCATGGGGCGTGAGGCGGTGCGTGACGAATTGTCGTTGCGCAGTCCTGTATTGTTTACCTTGAGCCTGTTCTTGATGCGCTATGTGGCGCCCATCGGCATTCTCGTAGTGTTTGCCGCCCAGCTGTGGAAGTGACGCTTACATGACGACACATATTCAACGCTCGGCCTTGCTGCCCTATCCGGCGCAGGCGTTGTACGACCTGGTCAACGATGTAGCAAGTTACCCGCAATTTTTGCCTTGGTGCTCGTCCGCCGAAGTGCTCGAAAGCTCTGAAACCCATATGCGCGCCAGCCTCAATGTCGCCAAGGGCGGATTGAGCCAGCACTTTGTCACGCGCAACACCCTGGTGCCTGGACAGTCCATTGAAATGAACCTGGAAGAAGGGCCTTTCAATCAGCTCCACGGCGTCTGGGTGTTCAAGGCGCTGGGAGAGAAGGCCTGCAAGATCAGCCTGGATCTGTCGTTCGACTACGCAGGCCCGTTGGTGCGAGCCACGCTTGGCCCGCTGTTCAATCAGGCGGCCAATACCCTAGTCGACGCATTCTGCCAGCGCGCCAAGCAAAACGCCGAGCTTGCGCGTTGATTGAGCTGGAAGTGGTGTATGCCTGCGTCGATCGTCAGGTCTTGCGCGTATTTTCCGTGCCGGAAGGCACCAGTGTTCGGACGGCGTTAGCGGCTTCTGGCATTGCTGCCGAGTTTCCGCAGCTGGATCTGGCCACTTGCCCGGTGGGGATTTTTGGCAAGGTGGTGGCCGATCCGGATCGCCAGGTGGTGCGGGCGGCTGATCGACTTGAAATTTATCGACCGTTATTGGCCGATCCAAAAGAGATTCGGCGGCTGCGCGCCGCCAAGGCCGCTCAGGCGCGCCAAGCTGATCAATAGCGCTGAATTGCAGGCCATAAAAAACCCGGCAAGCCGGGTTTTTTATTGAGCAATTTATTGCGGCGAGGTATCCAGCGGTTCTGGCGTCGGGACCGGTACGGTCTCGACGTTGTCCACGTCCTTCTGGATCTGATCGAGCAACGAGCCTGGCTTGACCGGTTTTTCCGGTTTCGGCTGCTCGGCATTCTGGGCTGGGTCGGTCACCACAGTGCCGCTGTCCTGGCCCATAATGGCCTCGTCGCGGCTCACGCCGGGCATGAAATCGCCCGACAGGCTGACAAGCTGGTCATTGGCGTTGAAGATAACGCTGATGCGTTCCTGTTGGCGTTCACCACCACCTGGTTGCAGGCTGTACAAATAATCCCAGCGATCGGCATGGAACGTGTCGGTCAGCAGAGGGTTACCCATGATAAACCGTACTTGCCGACGGGTCATTCCCGGGCGTAACTGGTCTATCATGTCCTGCGTGACGACATTGCCCTGCTGGATGTCGATTTTGTAAACCCCGGGGAATGAACAACCGGCGAGTGCGAGCAGTCCCACAAAGGTGAAACTGGTTAGCAAGAGCTTGGTGTTTTGCATCGGTGGGCGACTTCCACTATCTTGGCTGGGACAACGTAAACGCCGATCATACCCGCATTAAGAGAAGCTGCGAAGCAGCATCGCGAGAAAGCTGACCATGGTTGAAAATAGCGAACTACGCAAAGCCGGCCTCAAAGTGACCCTGCCACGGGTCAAAATTCTACAAATGCTCGATTCCGCCGAGCAGCGCCACATGAGTGCCGAGGATGTCTACAAGGCACTTATGGAAGCTGGCGAGGACGTCGGTCTGGCCACGGTTTACCGTGTCCTGACCCAGTTCGAAGCGGCGGGGCTTGTGGCTCGTCACAATTTCGATGGCGGTCATGCGGTCTTTGAATTGGCTGACGGGGAACATCACGATCACATGGTGAACGTGGAAACCCGTGAGGTCATCGAATTCATTAGCCCGGAAATCGAAGCGCTGCAAAAGGAAATCGCTGAAAGACATGGTTTCGAGCTGATCGATCACCATCTCGTCTTGCATGTGCGCGAGAAGAAGTAAGCACGTCGCGTGAGCCCAAAGCTCTCAAAACGAAAGAAGGCGACCCCCAGGGTCGCCTTCTTGCTTTACGGCTTTTGTCAGGCTTTTGCCGCGACGACCATTTTCTTCGCGTGGGCCAGGGATTCTTTGGTGAGATCAATCCCCCCCAGCATCCGTGCCACTTCTTCAACTCGCTCGTTCTTGTTCAGCTTGGACACAGCGGTGCGAGTGGCGTCCTCATCACGCACCTTGTGCACAAATAAATGCTGGTGTCCTTGGGCTGCGACCTGGGGCAGGTGAGTCACTGTCAGCACCTGGCCGCGCTCCCCGAGTCGACGCAGCAACTGGCCGACAATTTCCGCCGTAGGGCCGCCAATACCCACGTCCACTTCGTCGAATACCAGCGTCGGCACGCGAGAGGTCTGTGCGGTGATGACCTGGATGGCCAGGCTGATTCGTGATAACTCGCCGCCGGAGGCGACTTTGGCCAGGGCCTTGAGCGGTTGCCCGGGGTTGGCGCTGACCAGCAACTCCACCTGCTCCAGCCCGTTGGGTTGAAGCTCGTCCCCCGTGTTGGGGTGCAGCTCGATGGTGAAGCGCCCGCCGGGCATGCCCAGGCGCTGGATCTCCTGCTCAACGGCACTGGCCAGCCCGGTCGCGGCCTGTTGACGCAGTTCACTGAGCTCCCTGGCTTTCTCCTGATAATGACGGGCATAGGACGCCAATTCGTCTCCCAGGCGCTCAATGGATTCGTCGTTAGCGTTCAGGGTCTCCAGTTCTTCAAGCAGGCGTTGCTGCAGTTCGGCGACATCGGTTGGCTGGACGCGGTGCTTGCGCGCCAGGGTATAGATAGTGTCCAGGCGTTCTTCCAGATATTGCAGGCGCGCCGGATCGGCGTCGAAATGATCCAGAAACCGGTTGAGTTCGCCGACGGCCTCCTCGACCTGAATCTGTGCACTCGTGAGCAGATTGGTCGCCTCGCTCAGGGCGCCTACCGAATTGTTGACGCTGGACAGCCGGTTCAGGCTGGCGGTCAGTGCATTGAGCACGTTACCCGAGTCGCTTTCACTGCATTGCTCGACCACTTGCCGGCAAATGCCCAGCAGGGTTTCGGCATTGGTGAGGTTCTTGTGTTCCTGTTCCAGTTCCGCCAGCTCGTTTTCACCCAAGGCCAGGTTCTCCAGCTCTTCGAGCTGATAACTCAGCAACTGGTGGCGGGCACGTTGTTCGTCACCGGAGTTGGAGAGTCGATCCAGTTCCTGGCGGGTCTGGCGCCATCGCTGGGCGGCCAGTTGAACCTGGCGGGCCAGGTCGGTGGCGCCGGCGTATTCGTCGAGCAGGCGGCGATGGGTCTCGGTCTTGAGCAGGGACTGGTGTTCATGTTGGCTGTGGATGTCGATCAACAGCTCACCCAACGCCTTGAGGTCGCCGAGGGGGCAGGGCGTACCGTTGATGTAGCCCCGCGACCGACCTTCGGCGGTGATGACGCGGCGCAATATGCACAGGCCGTCGGTATCCAGGTCACGTTCCGCCAGCCAGGCGCTGGCTTCGGGAATGTCGATCAGGTCGAAGGTGGCCAGGATGTCGGCCTTGTCCGCGCCGGGGCGTACCACGCCACTGTCGGCGCGATCGCCCAGCGTCAGGCCCAGGGCGTCGAGCATGATGGATTTGCCAGCACCGGTTTCACCGGTGATCACGCTCATGCCCCGATCGAGTTCGAGGTCGAGGTGTTCGACGATGGCGTAGTTGTGTACGGACAGGTGCACCAGCATAAAGGCCGCTCCCAGGCTTAGGTCTGGTTATTTATACAGTGTTTTGTTTCGAGCTGACAATGCCTTTGCTTAGCTCGATTTGCTTGAGCGAATGACTTTCTTAGCACCGGGAGGAATGGATATGCAGGGGTTTTTTGTAAGGTTAATTCGTCGGACCGCCCTTGAAGCTGAAAAACCCGGCCCCATATACCGGGGCAGAAGCGCGAGTTGAGCTCGCGGACGAAGTTGAAAGGAGAAATCTATGGCTGACGAACAGACGCAGGACACGCAAAATCTAGACGCCAATCAGGCTCCCCAGGATTCGGGTGACGACCTGGCGGCACGTGTACAAGTGCTCGAAGAGCAACTGGCCGGTGCGCAGGATCAGGCGTTGCGTGTAGCCGCCGACCTGCAGAATGTCCGCCGTCGCGCCGAGCAAGATGTTGAAAAAGCTCATAAATTCGCCCTGGAGCGGTTCGCAGGCGACCTGTTGCCGATCATCGACAGTCTGGAGCGCGGCCTGGAGCTGTCCAATCCGGACGACGAAAACATTCGTCCGATGCGTGAAGGCATTGAGCTGACCTTGAAAATGTTCCAGGACACGCTCAAGCGCTATCAGCTTGAAGCCATTGATCCGCATGGCGAGCCCTTCAATGCCGAGCACCATCAGGCCATGGCGATGCAGGAAAGTGCAGACGTCGAGCCCAACAGCGTATTGAAGGTTTTCCAGAAGGGCTACCTGCTCAATGGTCGCTTGCTGCGCCCGGCCATGGTTGTGGTCAGCAAGGCACCAGCACCGGTTTCGCCTTCTATTGATGAGCAGGCTTGAAATTCCGCGCAGCGGCCCCATTTAGAAGTCAAGCGTTTAAGTGCTACCGCAGTTAGCCACCACTGCTGCGGCAACAAAATCCAAGTTCCGGGAGAGTTAACATGGGCAAGATTATCGGTATCGACCTGGGGACCACCAACTCGTGCGTCTCCGTGCTGGAAAACGGCAAGGCCAAAGTAATTGAAAACGCTGAAGGCGCGCGTACTACGCCGTCGATCATCGCGTACGCCAACGATGGCGAAATTCTGGTTGGCCAATCCGCCAAGCGTCAGGCAGTGACCAATCCGCATAACACCCTCTACGCGGTGAAGCGTCTGATCGGTCGCAAGTTCGACGAAGAAGTCGTTCAGAAAGACATCAAGATGGTGCCTTACAAAATCGCCAAGGCTGACAACGGCGACGCCTGGGTTGAAGTGAACGGCCAGAAAATGGCGCCGCCACAGATCTCGGCGGAAATCCTGAAGAAAATGAAGAAAACCGCCGAAGACTACCTCGGCGAAGCGGTGACCGAAGCGGTCATCACTGTTCCGGCCTACTTCAACGACAGCCAGCGTCAGGCGACCAAAGACGCCGGCCGCATCGCGGGCCTGGACGTCAAGCGCATCATCAACGAACCCACCGCAGCCGCTCTGGCTTACGGCATGGACAAGGCCAAGGGCGATCACACCGTGATCGTTTATGACTTGGGTGGCGGTACCTTCGACGTCTCCGTGATCGAGATCGCTGAAGTCGATGGTGAGCACCAGTTCGAAGTACTGGCCACCAACGGTGACACCTTCCTCGGTGGTGAGGACTTCGACATTCGTCTGATCGACTACCTCGTCGACGAATTCAAGAAAGAAAGCGGCATGAACCTCAAGGGTGACCCGCTGGCCATGCAGCGTCTGAAAGAAGCTGCCGAAAAAGCCAAGATCGAGCTGTCCTCGAGCCAGTCGACCGACGTGAACCTGCCGTACATCACTGCAGATGCCACCGGTCCGAAGCACCTGAACGTGAAAATCTCCCGCGCCAAGCTCGAAGCGCTGGTGGAAGACCTGGTTCAGCGCACCATCGAACCTTGCCGCATTGCCATGAAGGACGCCGGTATCGACGTTGGTTCGATCAACGACGTGATCCTGGTCGGCGGCCAGACCCGTATGCCGCTGGTTCAGAAGCTGGTGACCGATTTCTTCGGTAAAGAAGCGCGTAAAGACGTGAACCCGGACGAAGCCGTTGCCATGGGTGCCGCGATCCAGGGTGCTGTTCTGGCCGGTGACGTGAAAGACGTTCTGCTGCTCGACGTCAGCCCGCTGACCCTGGGTATCGAAACCATGGGTGGCGTGATGACTGCGCTGATCGAGAAAAACACGACGATTCCTACCAAGAAATCCCAAGTGTTCTCGACCGCCGATGACAACCAGAACGCCGTGACCATTCACGTGCTGCAGGGTGAGCGCAAGCAAGCTGCGCAGAACAAGTCCCTGGGCAAGTTCGACCTGGCCGAGATTCCGCCAGCTCCACGTGGCGTGCCACAAATCGAAGTGACCTTCGACATCGACGCCAACGGCATCCTGCACGTTGGTGCGAAAGACAAGGCCACCGGCAAGACCCAGTCGATCGTGATCAAGGCCAACTCCGGTCTGTCCGAGGAAGAAATTCAGCAGATGGTTCGCGATGCTGAAGTCAACGCCGAAGAAGACCGCAAGTTCGAAGAGCTGGCCAGTGCTCGCAACCAGGGTGACGCCCTGGTGCACTCGACTCGCAAGATGATCGCTGATGCTGGCGACAAAGTGACCGCTGAAGAGAAAACCGCCATCGAGGCTGCCGTGGTTGCCCTTGAAGCAGCTGTCAAAGGCGACGACAAGGCAGCCATCGAGGCGAAGATCGAAGAGCTGTCCAAGGTCTCCGCACCAGTGGCTCAGAAGATGTACGCCGAGCAGGCTCAGCCGGCTGAAGGCGCGGCGCAGCAAGGCGAGTCGGCCGAAAAAGCCGATGATGTCGTTGATGCCGAGTTCGAAGAAGTGAAAGACCACAAGTAATCGCTTGTTGGTCGGCCGGTTGACTGCATTTGTGCGGTGACTGGTAGGATGTCGCCGCGCGGGAGCTTGCTCCCGCGTTGGCGTGTCTGGAGTCAGTGAATTTTTACAGCATGCGACAGCGTTCGGATGCTGGCGGCGTGATCGGGAATGCTCCTGCTTTCCGAGCGAGAGACGCCGCGTTTTGGCCGGTTCCCTGGCTGAAAGAGGTGGGTTTGTACGGAAAGTCGCACTTTTCGTTCAAGGCCCAAGACCAGGATCGTTGAATCGACGTGAGTTGGGTCCGGGCCTGTATTGCGGCTCAACGAGTTTGGCAAGGTTCAGGAGAGGTTTGCCGGACGTCCTATAAGAGTGCAAAGACTAATGGCAAAGCGTGACTATTACGAAGTATTGGGTGTCGAGCGTGGTTCAAGCGACGCGGACCTGAAAAAGGCCTACCGTCGTCTGGCAATGAAGCACCACCCGGACCGTAATCCCGACGACAAAGCGTCGGAAGAGTTGTTCAAGGAAGCCAACGAGGCTTACGAAGTACTGTCCGATTCCAGCAAGCGTGCTGCTTACGACCAGTACGGTCATGCTGGCGTCGATCCGAGCATGGGCGGCGGCGGTGCCGGTTTTGGCGGGCAGAACTTCTCCGATATTTTTGGCGATGTGTTCAGCGACTTCTTCGGTGGCGGTCGCGGTGGTGCGCGTGGTGGCGCCCAGCGCGGCAGCGATTTGCGCTACACGCTGGAGTTGAATCTGGAAGAGGCGGTGCGCGGTACCACCGTCAATATCCGTGTTCCCACGCTGGTCAATTGCAAGCCGTGTGACGGTTCGGGCGCCAAGAAGGGCTCCTCGCCCGTCACCTGCCCGACCTGCGGCGGCATCGGTCAGGTGCGTATGCAACAGGGCTTCTTCTCTGTGCAGCAGACCTGCCCGCGTTGCCACGGGCAAGGCAAGATCATCTCCGATCCGTGCGATTCCTGCCACGGCGAAGGGCGCGTCGAAGAGTACAAGACGCTGTCGGTGAAAGTGCCGGCTGGTGTCGATACCGGTGACCGCATCCGTTTGTCCGGCGAAGGCGAGGCGGGTGCCCAAGGCGGCCCGACCGGCGACTTGTACGTGGTCATCAATGTGCGTGAGCACGCTATTTTCCAGCGCGACGGCAAGCATCTGTTCTGCGAAGTGCCGATCAGTTTCGTCGATGCGGCCTTGGGCGGCGAACTTGAGATCCCGACCCTCGATGGTCGCGTGAAGCTGAAAATCCCCGAGGGCACGCAAACCGGCAAGCAGTTCCGGATTCGCGGCAAGGGTGTTGCGCCGGTGCGTGGCGGCGGTGCGGGTGACCTGATGTGCCGTGTTGCGGTGGAAACTCCGGTCAACCTGAGCCGGCGCCAGCGCGAGTTGCTGGAAGAGTTCCGCAGTTCGCTGGCGGACGATAACAGCCACTCCCCGAAAACCACCGGTTGGTTCGAAGGCGTGAAGCGCTTCTTCGGCGATCTGTAAGGAGCTCGCATGCGACGTATAGCTGTGATGGGCGCTGCCGGGCGCATGGGCAAGGCGTTGGTCGAGGCGGTGCAGCAGCGCTCGCCGCTCTCGGGCCTGACAGCCGCTATCGTCCGGCCCGACAGTACGCTGGTCGGTGCTGATGCGGGTGAGCTGGCATCCCTGGGGCGTATCGGGGTACCGATGTCCGGTGGCCTGGAAAAGGTCTTGGATGAGTTCGATGTCCTGATCGATTTCACCCTGCCGCAAGTGATGCTGAAAAACCTCGCCATTTGCCGCAAGCACGGCAAGGCGATGGTCATTGGCACGACCGGGCTGGATGCTGCGCAAAAGCAGTTGCTGGCCGAGGCTGGCAACGATATTCCGATCGTTTTTGCGGCGAACTTCAGCGTGGGTGTGAATCTGTCGTTGAAGCTGCTTGAGATGACGGCTCGGGTTTTGGGTGACGATGCGGATATCGAAATCATCGAGGCTCACCACCGACACAAGATCGACGCGCCTTCGGGCACGGCCCTGCGCATGGGTGAAGTGATTGCCGATGCCTTGGGTCGCGATCTGCAGAAGGTCGCCGTCTACGGGCGCGAAGGGCATACCGGTGCCCGTGAGCGAGACACCATCGGTTTCGCCACGGTGCGTGGTGGTGATGTGGTGGGGGATCACACCGTGCTGTTCGCCACAGAGGGCGAGCGTCTGGAGATCACTCACAAGGCGTCAAGCCGGATGACCTTCGCCAAGGGTGCGGTGCGTGCCGCTTTGTGGCTGGATGGTCGCGAGGCTGGTCTGTACGACATGCAGGATGTTCTCGACCTGCGTTGATGTTCCGGTGTGCTGTCTCGCAAACCTTTTGCCAGACGCAGCGCCAGAAAGCGGGGTTCAGGTTATACTGAGCCCCGTTTTACACCGCCTCGCGACGACCTGTCGCATTCCCCTGCCTTTAAGGCTCATTAGCGGTGGACCAAAAAAGCCTTTTTCTGTAAGCTACAGCTTTAGTGTGTCCACTAAAAGCGCGCAGAATAATTCAGTGAACAAGCGGGGTGACGTGTCCATACGTCACTCCGCTTTTTTACAACCTGCGATCGCCCTTTCAGGCTTTATTTACGGGAGGTCTTCTTGACTAAGCCAGCCATACTCGCCCTTGCTGATGGCAGCATTTTTCGCGGCGAAGCCATTGGAGCCGACGGTCAGACCGTTGGTGAGGTGGTGTTTAACACCGCAATGACCGGCTATCAGGAAATTCTTACCGATCCTTCCTACGCCCAGCAAATCGTTACTTTGACTTACCCGCACATCGGCAACACCGGCACCACGCCGCAAGATGCCGAGTCCGATCGTGTCTGGTCCGCCGGCCTGGTCATCCGTGACCTGCCGTTGGTAGCGAGCAACTGGCGTAACACCATGTCCCTGTCCGACTACCTGAAAGCCAACAACGTTGTGGCGATCGCCGGTATCGACACCCGTCGCCTGACCCGCATCCTCCGCGAGAAAGGCGCGCAGAACGGCTGCATCATGGCCGGTGACAACATCACCGAAGAAGCTGCCATCGCCGCTGCCCAGGGCTTCCCTGGCCTTAAGGGCATGGATCTGGCGAAAGTCGTCAGCACCAAGAAGCAGTATGAGTGGCGCTCCACGGTCTGGGACTTGAAAACCGACAGCCACGCGACGATCGAGGCTTCCGAGCTGCCGTACCACGTGGTTGCGTACGACTACGGCGTCAAGCTGAACATCCTGCGCATGCTGGTGGAGCGTGGTTGCCGCGTTACTGTGGTGCCCGCGCAGACCCCGGCGGCAGATGTCCTGGCCCTCAATCCTGACGGCGTGTTCCTGTCCAACGGCCCGGGTGACCCCGAGCCTTGCGACTACGCTATCCAGGCGATCAAGGACGTGCTGGAAACCGAGATCCCGGTGTTCGGCATCTGCCTCGGTCATCAGTTGCTGGCCCTCGCGTCGGGCGCCAAGACCTTGAAAATGGGTCACGGTCACCACGGCGCCAACCACCCGGTCCAGGACCTGGATACTGGCGTGGTGATGATCACCAGTCAGAACCACGGTTTTGCGGTGGATGAGGCGACCCTGCCGGCAAACGTGCGTGCGATCCATAAGTCGCTGTTCGACGGCACGCTGCAAGGCATCGAGCGTACCGACAAGAGCGCATTCAGCTTCCAGGGCCACCCTGAAGCGAGCCCTGGCCCGAACGATGTAGCGCCGCTGTTCGATCGCTTCATCACCGAGATGGCCAAGCGACGCTGACCGCGTGAAGCCCGAGGGCGGCCCCGAAACCGGTGGTCCCCTTGGGCGCTGCAAAGATTGTTCGACGGCCTAGCCGACTGACCTGCGGATTTGAGTGACAAACCCATGCCAAAACGTACAGACATAAAAAGCATCCTGATTCTCGGCGCTGGCCCGATCGTGATCGGCCAGGCTTGCGAATTCGACTACTCCGGCGCCCAGGCCTGTAAAGCCCTGCGCGAAGAGGGTTATCGCGTCATCCTGGTGAACTCCAACCCGGCCACCATCATGACCGACCCGGCCATGGCCGACGCCACCTACATCGAGCCGATCAAGTGGCAGACCGTTGCCAAGATCATCGAAAAGGAGCGCCCGGACGCACTGCTGCCGACCATGGGTGGTCAGACTGCATTGAACTGCGCCCTGGACCTGGAACGTGAAGGCGTCCTGGAGAAGTTCGGTGTGGAAATGATCGGCGCCAATGCCGATACCATCGACAAGGCCGAAGACCGTTCGCGCTTCGACAAGGCGATGAAATCCATCGGCCTGGACTGCCCGCGCTCGGGCATCGCCCATAGCATGGAAGAGGCCAACGCCGTTCTGGAGCGTCTGGGTTTCCCATGCATCATCCGTCCGTCCTTCACCATGGGCGGCACCGGTGGCGGCATCGCTTACAACCGTGAAGAATTCGAAGAAATCTGTGCCCGTGGTCTGGATCTGTCGCCGACCAAAGAGCTGCTGATCGACGAATCTCTGATCGGCTGGAAAGAATATGAAATGGAAGTTGTCCGCGACAAAAAGGACAACTGCATCATCGTCTGCTCCATCGAAAACTTCGACCCGATGGGCGTGCACACCGGTGACTCCATCACCGTCGCACCCGCCCAGACCCTGACTGACAAGGAATACCAGATCCTGCGTAACGCCTCCCTGGCGGTGCTGCGTGAGATCGGCGTGGAAACCGGCGGCTCCAACGTCCAGTTCGGCATCTGCCCGAACACCGGTCGCATGGTGGTCATCGAGATGAACCCGCGGGTATCCCGTTCCTCGGCCCTGGCCTCGAAAGCCACCGGCTTCCCGATCGCCAAGGTCGCGGCCAAGCTGGCTGTGGGTTACACCCTGGACGAACTGTCGAATGACATCACCGGCGGCAAGACCCCGGCGTCTTTCGAGCCGTCCATCGACTATGTCGTCACCAAGCTGCCACGTTTCGCCTTCGAGAAATTCGCCAAGGCCGACGCCCGCCTGACCACTCAGATGAAGTCGGTCGGTGAAGTCATGGCCATCGGCCGGACCTTCCAGGAGTCCCTGCAGAAAGCCCTTCGCGGTCTGGAAGTGGGTGTTTGCGGCCTTGATCCGAAGCTGGACCTGAGCCATCCGGACGCCATGAGCGAGCTCAAGCGTGAGCTGACCGTACCGGGTGCCGAGCGGATCTGGTACGTGGCGGACGCCTTCCGTGCCGGCATGACCGTCGAGCAGATCTTCGGCATGAACATGATCGACCCTTGGTTCCTGGTGCAGATCGAAGATCTGATCAAGGAAGAAGAGAAGGTCAAGACCCTGGGCATGTCCAGCATTGACCATGCCACCATGTTCCGCCTCAAGCGCAAGGGCTTCTCCGACATGCGCCTGGCAAAACTGCTGGGTGTGACCGAGAAGAGCCTGCGGGCTCATCGCCACAAGCTTGAAGTGTTCCCGGTCTACAAGCGCGTAGACACCTGCGCCGCCGAATTCGCCACCGACACCGCTTACCTGTACTCCACGTACGAAGAAGAGTGTGAAGCTGCGCCGTCGACTCGTGACAAAATCATGATCCTGGGCGGCGGTCCTAACCGGATCGGCCAGGGTATCGAGTTCGACTACTGCTGCGTGCACGCGGCACTGGCTCTGCGCGACGACGGGTACGAGACCATCATGGTCAACTGCAACCCGGAAACCGTGTCCACCGACTACGACACCTCTGATCGCCTGTATTTCGAACCAGTGACCCTGGAAGACGTGCTGGAAATCGTCCGTGTCGAGAAGCCAAAAGGTGTGATCGTCCAGTACGGTGGCCAGACCCCTCTGAAACTGGCGCGTGCTCTTGAAGCGGCCGGTGTGCCGATCATCGGGACCAGTCCGGATGCCATCGACCGTGCCGAAGACCGTGAGCGCTTCCAGCAGATGGTCGAGCGTCTGAACCTGCGTCAGCCGCCTAACGCTACCGTGCGCAGTGAAGACGAAGCGATTCGCGCCGCCGCCAAGATCGGTTACCCGCTGGTGGTGCGTCCGTCCTATGTACTGGGCGGTCGGGCGATGGAAATCGTCTATCAGGAAGATGAGCTCAAGCGCTACCTGCGCGAAGCGGTTCAGGTGTCCAACGACAGCCCTGTGCTGCTGGACCACTTCCTCAACTGCGCCATCGAAATGGACGTGGATGCGGTCTGTGACGGCAAGGACGTGGTGATCGGCGCGATCATGCAGCACATCGAGCAGGCCGGTGTTCACTCCGGTGACTCCGCTTGTTCGCTGCCGCCTTATTCGTTGCCGGCCCACATCCAGGACGAAATGCGCGAGCAGGTCAAGAAAATGGCCTTGGAACTGGGCGTGGTCGGCCTGATGAACGTGCAACTGGCCCTGCAGGGCGAGGACATCTACGTCATCGAAGTCAACCCGCGCGCTTCCCGTACCGTACCGTTCGTCTCCAAGTGCATCGGTGTGTCCCTGGCGATGATCGCTGCACGGGTCATGGCCGGTAAGACCCTGAAAGAGCTGAACTTCACCAAGGAAATCATTCCGAACTTCTACAGCGTCAAAGAGGCGGTGTTCCCGTTCGCCAAGTTCCCTGGCGTGGACCCGATCCTCGGCCCTGAAATGAAGTCCACCGGCGAAGTCATGGGCGTGGGCGATACCTTCGGCGAAGCGTTTGCCAAGGCCCAGATGGGCGCCAGCGAAGTTCTGCCGACTGGCGGCACGGCGTTCATCAGCGTGCGTGATGACGACAAGCCGCTGGTTGCAGGCGTGGCCCGTGATCTGATCAACTTGGGCTTCGAAGTGGTCGCCACTGCCGGTACCGCCAAGCTGATCGAAGCGGCTGGCTTGAAGGTGCGCCGCGTGAACAAGGTGACCGAGGGGCGTCCGCACGTGGTCGACATGATCAAGAATGACGAAGTCACGCTGATCATCAACACCACCGAAGGTCGCCAGTCGATCGCCGATTCGTATTCCATTCGTCGCAACGCGCTGCAGCACAAGATCTACTGCACCACGACCATTGCTGCGGGCGAAGCTATCTGCGAAGCGCTCAAGTTCGGTCCCGAGAAGACCGTGCGTCGCTTGCAGGATCTACATGCAGGATTGAAGGCATGAGCATAACCAAGTACCCGATGACTGTTCAGGGCGCGAAGGCCCTGGAGGAAGAACACGCTTTCCTGACCAAGGTCGAGCGCCCGCGCCTGAGCCAGGCGATTGGCGAAGCGCGTGAGCTGGGCGATCTCAAGGAAAACGCCGAATACCACGCTGCCCGCGAGGAGCAGGGTATGGTCGAGGCGCGAGTCCGTGATATCGAAGGCCGCATGCAGAATGCCGTGATCATCGATGTCACGACGATCCCGCACACTGGCAAGGTCATTTTCGGCACCACGGTGGAAATCGCCAACGTTGAGACGGATGAAAGCGTCACTTACCAGATCGTTGGTGAGGATGAGGCGGACATCAAGCTCGGCAAGATTTCCGTCGGCTCTCCCATTGCCCGCGCCTTGATTGCCAAGGAAGAGGGTGATGTGGTGGCTGTGAAGACACCAGGTGGTGTCATCGAGTATGAGATTGTCGAAGTCCGTCACATCTGAGCGAAGGCGTCCGCTGCGAGCGGGCGCCATGATCTGGCAGCTCACCCAGATGTTGTGGGTGGGCGGCGTCTGGTTGTTGCACGTCGGTTTGCTGCCGGTGCTGGGTCGAATCGGCCTGGCACCGCTGCTCATCGATGAAATCGCAGCTATGCTGACGTCGCTTCTGGTGGGTTTTTCCTCGGCATGCGTAGTGTTTCAGGCTTTGGTGCTGGTTCAGGCCGAGGGCCTTGACAGTCTATGGCGCGACATTCGTGGGCAGTTGCTGCTCATGTCGTTGTATGCGTGCGGGATGTTTCTTGCTGTACGTCTCGGCTGGCCGGATGCGAGCCTGTGGCAGGTATTCAGTTATCTGGTGCTGGGTTTTTCCGGGTTGGTGCTGGTGTTGCAACCGGTACCCGGATGGAGCAGCAGGGTGCGCGAAGCACACCCCTGACCCTTTGGCATTACTTGAAGCGGTGAACGTTCGACAGTTGCTTGTTGACGCTGAAATTCTTGCGATAAATCAGTGCCATCTTGCCGATGACCTGCACCAGGTCTGCCTTGCCGGTCTTGCACAGTTCGGCAACGGCAGCCAGGCGGGCTTCGCGATCGAGAATATTGAGCTTGATCTTGATAAGCTCATGATCGCCCAAGGCGCGTTCCAGCTCAGCTAGAACACCTTCAGTCAAACCGTTGTCAGCCACAGTCAAAACCGGTTTCAGATGGTGGCCAATGGATTTGTATTGTTTCTTCTGCTCTTGAGTGAGCGGCATAATCTGACCCCTGCGTCTGATCTTGTAAAAAGCGGCGGCCAGTTTACCCGAGCGAGTCCGGGACCGCCCAGTTAATCACGACCCGTTTTATTTTTTAGAGGTGGCCCGTGGCCCGTTCCAAGACTAGCCAGAACTGGCTCAGAGAGCATTTCAACGATCCGTACGTCAAAATGGCGCAAAAAGACGGCTATCGTTCTCGTGCCAGCTATAAATTGCTCGAAATCCAGGAGAAGGATCGTCTGATCCGCCCAGGCATGACCGTGATCGACCTCGGCGCCGCGCCGGGGGGGTGGTCTCAGGTGACCAGTCGTCTGATCGGCGGTCAGGGGCGATTGATTGCTTCCGACATCCTGGAAATGGACAGTATCCCCGACGTGACCTTCATTCAGGGCGATTTCACCGAAGACGCCGTGCTGGCGCAGATTCTCGAGGCGGTCGGAAATACGCAGGTTGACCTTGTGATTTCCGATATGGCCCCCAATATGAGTGGATTAGCGGCTGTCGACATGCCTCGAGCCATGTTCCTCAGCGAGTTGGCCCTGGATCTTGCCGGGCGGGTGTTGCGCCCAGGTGGTGATTTTTTGATCAAGGTCTTCCAGGGTGAAGGTTTTGATGAATACCACAAGGGGATGCGCAAGCTGTTCGACAAAGTGCAGATGCGCAAGCCATTGTCGTCGCGCGATCGCTCTCGTGAGCAGTATCTGCTGGCGCGGGGCTTCCGGGGAATTGAAGGCGCAGCCAGTGATGAGCGTCTTTGATAAAGGCTGATAGTTTTTTTTGTCTCGCCTTGCAAGAGCCGTGTTACGAAAATTACGCGGTCAGAGTTTCACAAAGGGTTACAGACGGCGCCTGCCAGAGTCGTAGGTAATGTAGTAAGTTAGGCCGGTGAATATCATGCGAAGCGCGCGCCAGTAGCGGAGCTTGCTTCAGAGGGTAGTTAATTGAACGATATGGCAAAGAATCTGATCCTGTGGTTGATCATCGCCGCTGTCCTTGTGACCGTGATGAACAACTTCTCCAGCCCTAACGAGCCGCAGACCCTCAACTATTCCGACTTCATCCAGCAAGTCAAGGATGGCAAGGTCGAGCGCGTTGCCGTCGATGGTTATGTGATTACCGGCAAGCGCACCGATGGCGACAGCTTCAAGACCATTCGTCCGGCGATTCAGGACAACGGCCTGATCGGCGATCTGGTGGACAACCATGTCGTGGTAGAAGGCAAGCAGCCTGAGCAGCAGAGCATCTGGACCCAGCTGTTGGTGGCCAGCTTCCCGATCCTGGTGATCATCGCGGTGTTCATGTTCTTCATGCGCCAGATGCAGGGCGGTGCTGGTGGCAAGGGCGGGCCGATGAGTTTCGGCAAAAGCAAGGCCCGACTGCTCTCTGAAGACCAGGTGAAGACCACCCTGGCCGACGTCGCCGGGTGCGATGAGGCCAAGGAAGAGGTCGGCGAGCTGGTTGAATTCCTGCGTGATCCGGGCAAGTTCCAGCGCCTGGGCGGCCGTATCCCGCGCGGCGTGCTGATGGTGGGTCCTCCGGGTACCGGTAAAACCTTGCTGGCCAAAGCGATTGCCGGCGAAGCCAAAGTGCCGTTCTTCACGATTTCCGGTTCCGACTTCGTTGAAATGTTCGTCGGTGTGGGCGCCAGTCGTGTGCGCGACATGTTCGAACAGGCCAAGAAACACGCGCCTTGCATCATCTTCATCGACGAAATCGACGCTGTCGGTCGCCATCGTGGCGCCGGCATGGGTGGTGGTCACGACGAGCGCGAGCAGACCCTCAACCAGTTGCTGGTCGAGATGGACGGTTTTGAAATGAATGACGGCATCATCGTGATTGCCGCCACCAACCGTCCGGACGTGCTCGATCCTGCGCTGTTGCGTCCAGGTCGTTTCGACCGCCAGGTTGTGGTGGGGCTGCCGGACATTCGTGGTCGCGAACAGATCCTCAAGGTTCATATGCGTAAGGTGCCGATGGGTGACGACGTCGCTCCGGCAGTGATCGCTCGTGGTACTCCGGGTTTTTCCGGTGCCGACCTTGCGAACCTGGTCAATGAGGCGTCGCTGTTCGCTGCTCGGACCGGCAAGCGTGTCGTTGAAATGAAAGAATTCGAACTGGCCAAAGACAAGATCATGATGGGCGCGGAGCGCAAATCCATGGTCATGTCCGAGAAAGAAAAGCAGAATACGGCGTATCACGAGGCGGGTCACGCGATCGTTGGTCGTGTGGTGCCCGAGCATGATCCGGTCTACAAGGTTTCGATCATTCCGCGCGGTCGTGCCTTGGGTGTGACCATGTTCCTGCCGGAAGAAGATCGTTACAGCCTGTCCAAGCGGGCGTTGATCAGCCAGATCTGTTCGCTCTACGGCGGCCGTATTGCCGAAGAAATGACGCTGGGCTTTGACGGTGTAACCACCGGCGCGTCCAACGACATCATGCGTGCCAGTCAGATCGCCCGGAACATGGTCACCAAGTGGGGTCTGTCCGAAAAACTGGGCCCACTGATGTACGCCGAAGAAGAGGGTGAAGTGTTCCTCGGTCGTGGTGGCGGTGGCCAGCACGCAAGCTTCTCCGGCGAGACGGCAAAGCTGATCGACTCTGAGGTGCGCAGCATCATCGACCAGTGCTATGGCACCGCCAAGCAGATCCTCACGGATAACCGTGACAAGCTCGACGCCATGGCTGATGCCCTGATGAAGTATGAAACCATTGATGCCGAGCAGATCGACGACATCATGGCAGGTCGCGAGCCTCGCGAGCCTCGTGACTGGTCGGGCGGCGGCACCGGTACGTCCGGTACGCCTCCGGCGGTACAGGGCGAGCGTCCGGAGACACCGATTGGCGGTCCGGCTGCTGACGTTTAAGGCTTGAAATGACTTCTGTTCAGTCCTCAACCCGGTTGCCTTGCGGCAACCGGGTTCTTGATTTGTCCCATGTCCATGTCATGGGCATTCTCAATGTCACTCCCGATTCCTTTTCCGATGGCGGTCGATTCAGTCAGCTTGATGCTGCCTTGCGGCATGCCGAGGCTATGGTCGCTGCCGGCGCGACGCTGATCGATGTCGGCGGTGAGTCGACCCGGCCAGGCGCGCGGGCAGTTTCGCCCACCGAAGAGCTGGAGCGCGTGGCGCCGATTGTCGAGCGCATCCATCGCGAGCTTGATGTCATAATCTCGGTGGATACGTCCACGCCTGCGGTCATGCGTGAGACTGCGCGACTTGGAGCGGGTTTGATCAACGACGTGCGTTCCTTGCGGCGCGATGGTGCCCTGGATGCCGCAGCGGCTACGGGGTTGCCGGTGTGCCTGATGCATATGCTGGGCGAGCCCGGAACCATGCAGGACGACCCGCACTATCATGATGTGACCAGGGAAGTCGGTGAGTTTCTCGTGGAGCGCCTGGATCAATGTGCCGCCGCAGGCATTCCTGCGCAGCGGATCATTCTTGATCCCGGGTTCGGCTTTGCCAAGACGTTGGCTCACAACCTGAGCCTGTTCAAACATATGGAAGCCTTGCATGCCCTGGGGCGGCCCCTGTTGGTCGGGGTTTCGCGAAAGAGCATGATAGGCAATGCCCTGGGTCGTCCCGTGGGGGAGCGCCTGTACGGCGGTCTTGCGCTGGCGGCCCTGGCTATTACAAAAGGCGCACGCATATTGCGGGTGCATGATGTGGCCGAAACGATGGATGTTGTGCGGATGATCGCAGCAGTGGATTCAGCCGAATAAGAATGACGGAGCACTTATGAGCAAGAAATACTTTGGCACCGACGGTATTCGTGGTCGGGTCGGCGAATACCCCATTACCCCTGATTTCATGCTCAAGCTCGGCTGGGCTGCCGGCATGGCGTTCCGCAAGATGGGCGCCTGCAAGGTACTGGTTGGCAAAGACACGCGAATTTCCGGCTACATGTTCGAATCGGCGCTTGAGGCCGGCCTGACTTCGGCGGGCGCCGATGTGATGCTGCTCGGCCCGATGCCGACGCCGGCCATCGCCTACCTGACGCGCACGTTCCAGGCCCAGGCAGGTATCGTGATCAGTGCTTCGCACAACCCGCATGATGACAATGGCATCAAGTTCTTCTCCGGCCAGGGTACCAAGCTGCCGGATGATATCGAGCTGATGATCGAAGAGCTGCTGGACGCGCCGATGACTGTGGTTGAGTCGAGCAAGATCGGTAAAGTGTCGCGGATCAACGATGCTTCAGGTCGTTACATTGAATTCTGCAAAGGCAGCGTGCCCACCGGTACGAGCTTTTCGGGTCTGAAAATCGTCGTTGATTGTGCTCATGGCGCAACTTATAAAGTCGCACCAAGCGTATTCCGCGAGTTGGGGGCAGAGGTTGTCGTGCTCTCCGCCCAGCCTAACGGGCTGAACATCAACGACAACTGCGGTTCCACTCATACCGAGGCGCTGCAAGCGGCTGTGCTGGCCGAGCAGGCTGATCTCGGGATTGCCTTTGATGGTGACGGTGATCGGGTCTTGATGGTTGATCACACCGGCACTGTCGTCGATGGTGATGAGCTGCTGTTCATCATTGCTCGCGACTTGCACGGGCGCGGCAAGCTGCAGGGCGGTGTGGTGGGGACGTTGATGAGCAATCTCGGGCTCGAGCTGGCCCTGGCGGACCTGGATATTCCCTTCGTGCGGGCCAACGTCGGTGATCGCTATGTGATCTCGGAGCTGCTGGAGCGCAATTGGGTGATCGGGGGCGAGAACTCCGGGCATATCGTTTGTTTTGACCACACCACCACTGGTGATGCGATTATTGCTGCCTTGCAAGTGCTGATGGCGCTCAAGGCGCGCAATGAAGGACTGGCGCAGTCGCGTCAGGCATTGCGCAAATGTCCGCAGGTGCTGATTAATGTGCGTTTCGGCGGAGGTGCGAACCCTCTGGAGCATGCGACGGTCAAGCAAGCCAGCGAGCGCGTAACGCAGGCTATGGCCGGGCGTGGGCGCGTGCTATTGCGCAAGTCGGGTACCGAGCCGTTGGTGCGGGTCATGGTCGAAGGCGAGGATGAAGCACAGGTCCGCGGTTATGCTGAAGAGCTGGCGAAGCTTGTTAGTGAAGTTTCTGCCTGAATTCGGCTTGCCAGTCATCAATCGGTTGGGTAACATCTGCGCCCACTTTGACCGACGAGGTACAGCATGCGTCGCCCTATGGTAGCTGGTAACTGGAAGATGCACGGTACCCGCGCCAGCGTCGCTGAGCTGATCAACGGCCTTCGTCATCTGGCCTTGCCAAGCGGTGTTGATGTCGCGGTATTCCCGCCTTGCTTGTATATCAATCAAGTGGTTGATGGCTTGAAAGGCAAGTCGATTTCGGTCGGCGCGCAGAATTCTGCGGTGGAATCCATGCAAGGCGCGTTGACCGGTGAGATTGCGCCAAGTCAGTTGGTGGATGCAGGTTGTTCCCTGGTCCTGGTCGGGCACTCCGAGCGCCGCATGATCATGGGCGAGAAGGACGAGGCTCTGACTCGCAAGTTTGCGGCGGCCGAGGCTTGTGGTTTGATTCCGGTGTTGTGCATAGGGGAGACCCTTGAGCAGCGTGAGTCCGGGAAAACCCTTGAGGTTGTCGGGCGTCAGCTAGGCAGCATCATCGAAAGTCTGGGTATCGGTGCTTTTGCAAAGGCGGTCATTGCTTACGAGCCGGTCTGGGCCATTGGCACCGGACTGACTGCTTCGCCGCAACAGGCGCAGGATGTGCACGCCGCCATCCGCGCGCAGTTGGCGGCAGAGAATTCTGAAGTGGCACGAGGTGTGCGGCTTCTATACGGCGGCAGCGTGAAGGCGGCCAATGCGGTCGAACTGTTCGGCATGCCGGATATCGATGGGGGGCTCATTGGTGGAGCGTCCCTGAATGCAGATGAGTTCGGTGCGATCTGTCGCGCCGCGGGAAACTGAAAAAATGCTGGAAACAGTCGTAGTCGTTTTTCATCTGCTGGGTGCATTGGGTGTAGTTGCCCTGGTATTGCTGCAGCAGGGTAAAGGTGCGGATGCTGGTGCGTCTTTCGGTGCAGGTGCTTCAAATACTGTGTTCGGAAGCCAAGGTTCCTCTACCTTTCTTAGTAAGTTTACTGCTATACTCGCCGCCGGTTTCTTCATAACCAGCTTGGGGTTAGGTTACTTTGCTAAAGAGAAGGCTCAAGAGCTGACTCAAGTAGGTTTGCCAAACCCAGCGGTGTTGGAAGTACCAAAGCAACAACCGGCTTCTGATGATGTACCGGTGCTTCAAGAGCAACAGTCGGCCAATCCAGCGACTGACGTACCTCCAGCTCAAGAGCAGAAGTAAGAAGGTTTCAAACGCTGTATTGCCGAGGTGGTGGAATTGGTAGACACGCAACCTTGAGGTGGTTGTGCCCATAGGGTGTAGGGGTTCGAGTCCCCTTCTCGGTACCAATTATCAGGAGAGCCCGCGATTGCGGGCTTTCTTGTAGGTGGAAGGGTTACATTGACCCTGTAAGGGATCGGTCGTATACTTCCGCCCCAGCTTTGTCGCGGGATGGAGCAGTCTGGTAGCTCGTCGGGCTCATAACCCGAAGGTCGTCGGTTCAAATCCGGCTCCCGCAACCAGTTTCAGGGGCCCCTTCCAAGGGGCTTTTTGTTAGCTGGACACTTTATAACGCCGCTGTTCAACGGCGTTTCAGGGATGGGCTATTCGCCCATTTTTTTTTATTTGCACAGCATGCACAAACATGCACGAGGGGGTTCAGGTGTCGAGCAAGCTAGAACAGTTGCAGGCCTTGTTGGCCCCGGTGGTCGTGGCCCTTGGCTATGAATGCTGGGGTATTGAGTTTTCGGCTCAAGGTCGCCACTCACTGTTGCGCGTTTATATCGATAAGGAAGGCGGCGTATTGGTGGATGACTGTGCCATCGTCAGCCGTCAAATCAGCGGTGTATTGGATGTCGAAGATCCAATCACTTCCGAATACACCCTTGAAGTTTCCTCGCCTGGCATGGAACGCCCTCTGTTCACCCTTGAACAGTTCGCTTCGTTTGCCGGTGAACAAGTGAAGATCAAGCTGCGCTCGCCCTTCGAAGGTCGACGCAACTTTCAAGGCCTTCTGCGCGGTGTAGAAGAGCAGGATGTCGTGGTGCAGGTAGAAGACCATGAGTTCCTGTTGCCGATCGATATGATCGACAAGGCCAACATTATTCCCAGTTTTGACTGATACGTGCCAGATACTGCGGATCCCGCGGATCCAATGGCTTGCGAAAGGCGAGGCGTACGATGAGCAAAGAAGTACTGCTGGTTGTTGAGTCGGTATCCAATGAAAAGGGCGTACCGGCTAACGTTATTTTTGAAGCGCTGGAGCTGGCCCTGGCCACTGCTACCAAGAAGCGGTTTGAAGACGAAGTTGATTTGCGTGTGGAAATCAATCGTCACACCGGTGCCTATGAGACTTTCCGTCGCTGGACGGTAGTCGAAGAAGCCGACCTGGACGATCCGGCTATCGAAACCTGGCCAAGCAAGGTTGCAGAAACGCATCCTGGCGCCAAGGTAGGTGATGTAGTCGAAGAAAAGATCGAATCCATCGAGTTCGGTCGTATTGCTGCGCAGACCGCCAAGCAGGTCATCGTGCAGAAAGTTCGCGAAGCCGAGCGTGCGCAAGTCGTCGATGCTTATCGCGAGCGCCTGGGGGAAATCATCTCCGGCACCGTGAAAAAAGTCACCCGCGACAACGTGATCGTCGACCTGGGCAACAACGCCGAAGCGTTGCTGGCCCGTGAAGACATCATTTCTCGCGAAACTTTCCGGGTTGGCGTGCGACTGCGTGCGCTGCTCAAGGAAATCCGCACCGAGAACCGGGGCCCGCAGCTGATCCTGTCGCGTACCGCGCCGGAAATGCTGATCGAGTTGTTCCGCATCGAAGTGCCGGAAATTGCTGAAGGCCTGATCGAAGTAATGGCCGCCTCCCGTGATCCGGGTTCGCGTGCCAAGATCGCGGTCCGCTCCAAGGACAAGCGCATCGACCCGCAAGGTGCCTGCATTGGCATGCGTGGTTCGCGTGTCCAGGCCGTATCCGGCGAGTTGGGCGGCGAGCGTGTGGATATCGTCCTGTGGGACGACAACCCGGCTCAGTTCGTGATCAACGCCATGTCGCCTGCTGAAGTGGCGGCAATTATCGTCGACGAAGATGCCCATGCAATGGACATCGCCGTTGGCGCAGACAATCTCGCTCAGGCCATCGGTCGCGGTGGTCAGAACGTGCGTCTGGCTAGCCAATTGACTGGCTGGACACTGAACGTGATGACCGAATCGGACATCCAGGCTAAGCAGCAAGCTGAAACCGGCGATATCCTGCGCAACTTCATCGAAGAGCTTGAAGTCGATGAAGAACTGGCGCAGGTGCTGGTGGATGAAGGCTTTACCAGCCTGGAAGAGATTGCCTACGTACCGGTGGAGGAAATGCTCAACATCGACGGCTTTGACGAGGACATCGTCAACGAGCTTCGCGCTCGGGCCAAGGATCGTTTGTTGACCAAAGCCATCGCTACTGAGGAAAAGCTGGCAGACGCCCATCCGGCCGAAGACCTGCTCTCGCTTGAGGGCATGGACAAGGATTTGGCGATGGAACTGGCGGTGCGCGGCGTAATTACCCGCGAAGACCTGGCCGAGCAGTCTATTGACGATCTGCTCGACATCGACGGCATTGACGATGATCGTGCCGGCAAGTTGATCATGGCCGCCCGAGCCCACTGGTTCGAGTAATTAGGCGCGGCCTGAGGAGAGAAGTGCATGACGCAAGTCACGGTGAAACAACTGGCCGATGAGGTCAAAACACCGGTAGAGCGCCTGTTGCAGCAGATGCGTGAGGCAGGTCTGCCGCACACCGCCGCCGAGGAACATGTGACCGACAGTGAGAAGCAGTCCCTGCTGACTCACTTGAAGAGCAGTCACAAGGCGAAAGTGGAAGAACCGCGCAAGATCACTCTGCAGCGTAAAACCACCAGCACCCTGCGTGTTGCCGGTAGCAAAAGCATCAGCGTTGAAGTACGCAAGAAGAAAGTCTTCGTACAGCGCAGCCCGGAAGAAATCGAAGCCGAGCGCAAACGCGAACTGGAAGAACGTCGCGCAGTAGAAAATGCTGCACGTCAGAAGGCTGAAGAAGAAGCCAAGCGTCGCGCCGAAGAAGAAGCGCGTCGCCAGCCTGCTGCTGCGCAATCCGCTCCGGCCGAAGCCGTTGCGGCTCCAGCCCCGGCAGCCGAACCCGTGCGTGAAAGCGCGCCGGTCCTGGCAGCAGCTCCAGCACCTGCGGCCGATACTCGCAAGCGCGACGAACAGCGTCGTCCGGACAAACCACGTGCCGACGACAACCGTCGGGGCAGTGGCGATGGCGAGCGCAAAAACGCTCCTCATCGTGCTTCGGTCAAGGAAAAGGCGCCGGCGCCACGCGTTGCGCCACGTACCACCGACGAAGAAAGCGATGGCTTCCGTCGTGGCGGTCGCGGCAAGGCCAAGCTGAAGAAGCGCAACGCCCACGGTTTCCAGAGCCCTACCGGCCCTGTCGTGCGTGAAGTGAAGATCGGCGAGACCATCACTGTGGGCGATCTGGCCCAGCAGATGTCGGTCAAGGCTGCTGAAATCATCAAGTTCATGTTCAAGCTGGGTACGCCGGCGACCATCAACCAGGTACTGGATCAGGAAACTGCCCAACTGGTTGCCGAAGAGCTGGGCCACAAAGTGACCCTGGTCAGCGACACTGCCCTGGAGGATTCCCTGGCCGAGTCCCTGAAGTTTGAAGGTGAGGCGGTTTCCCGTGCGCCGGTCGTGACCGTAATGGGCCACGTTGACCACGGTAAAACCTCCCTGCTTGACTATATCCGTCGTGCGAAGGTTGCGGCAGGCGAGGCGGGTGGTATCACCCAGCACATCGGCGCCTACCACGTTGAAACCGACCGCGGCATGGTGACGTTCCTCGACACCCCGGGCCACGCTGCGTTTACCGCAATGCGTGCTCGTGGTGCCAAAGCGACCGACATCGTGATCCTGGTGGTCGCAGCGGACGACGGCGTGATGCCACAAACCATCGAAGCTGTTCAGCATGCCAAGGCAGCTGGCGTCCCTCTGGTGGTTGCGGTGAACAAGATCGACAAGCCGGGCGCCGATCTCGATCGCATCCGTAGCGAACTGTCGGTTCATGGCGTGACTTCCGAAGAGTGGGGCGGCGACACTCCATTCGTACCGGTCTCCGCGAAGATGGGTACTGGCGTTGACGAACTGCTCGAAGCCGTTCTGTTGCAAGCCGAGGTTCTGGAACTGACCGCTACACCTTCGGCTCCTGGCCGTGGCGTGGTCGTCGAATCCCGTCTCGACAAGGGCCGTGGCCCGGTTGCGACCGTTCTGGTTCAAGACGGTACCCTGCGCCAGGGCGACATGGTGCTGGTCGGTTCGAACTACGGCCGTGTACGTGCCATGCTCGACGAGAACGGCAAGCCCATCAAGGAAGCAGGTCCTGCTATCCCGGTCGAGATCCTCGGCCTGGACGGCACTCCGGACGCTGGCGACGAGATGAGCGTTGTGGCTGACGAGAAGAAAGCCCGTGAAGTGGCTCTGTTCCGTCAAGGCAAGTTCCGCGAAGTCAAACTGGCTCGTGCTCACGCCGGCAAGCTGGAAAACATCTTCGAGAACATGGGCCAGGAAGAGAAGAAGACGCTCAACATCGTCCTCAAATCCGACGTCCGTGGATCGCTGGAAGCGTTGAACGGCGCCTTGAACGGCCTGGGTAACGACGAAGTGCAAGTGCGCGTGGTCGGTGGCGGTGTCGGTGGTATTACCGAGTCCGACGCCAACCTGGCACTGGCCTCCAACGCTGTACTGTTTGGCTTCAACGTGCGTGCCGATGCCGGCGCTCGCAAGATCGTCGAGCAGGAAGGTCTGGATATGCGTTACTACAACGTGATCTACGACATCATCGAAGACGTCAAGAAAGCCCTGACCGGTATGCTGGGCAGCGATGTTCGCGAGAACATCCTGGGTACCGCTGAAGTGCGTGACGTGTTCCGTTCGCCGAAGTTTGGCGCGATCGCCGGTTGCATGGTGATCGAAGGTGTCGTTCACCGTAACCGTCCAATCCGTGTACTGCGTGAAGACATCGTTATCTTCGAAGGCGAGCTGGAATCCCTGCGCCGCTTCAAGGATGACGCTTCGGAAGTCCGTGCCGGCATGGAATGCGGTATTGGCGTCAAGAGCTACAACGACGTCAAGGTCGGCGACAAGATCGAAGTCTTCGAGAAGGTCCAGGTTGCTCGCAGCCTCTGACTCGCGTACTTCAAGAGCCGTACTGGGCAGCCGCATGAACATGCGCTGCCACTCAGGCGGACTCTAAACGCAACGCCCGGTCTGGCTTTTGTCAGGCCGGGCGTTTGCCGCTTTCAGACCTCACGGGTTTGACCGTGGGGCAGTAACAGGTAACAAGACATGGCAAAAGAATATAGCCGTACCCAACGAATCGGCGATCAGATGCAGCGCGAGCTGGCCCAACTGATCCGTCGCGAAGTCAAAGACCCGCGCGTCGGCCTGGTCACCATTACCGCAGTGGAAGTCAGCCGTGACGTCGGTCATGCAAAGATTTTCATCACCGTGATGGGGCAGGACAGCGCCGAAGAAATCGCCCAAAGCATCAAGGTGCTCAACTCGGCTGCCGGTTTCCTGCGTATGCAGTTGGCCCGGGAGATGAAGTTGCGCAGCGTTCCACAGTTGCACTTCCACTACGACGAAAGCGTCGTGCGGGGCGCGCATCTGTCGGCCCTGATCGAGCGCGCCGTGGCTGAAGACAGTCAGCACCCGGTTGCGGCTGAACCCGAAGACACCAAGGAGTAAATGGTGGCTCAGGTCAAACGTATCCGCCGTAACGTCAGCGGCATCATCCTGCTCGACAAGCCGCTGGGGTTCACCTCCAACGCGGCGTTGCAGAAGGTTCGCTGGCTGCTCAATGCCGAGAAAGCCGGGCACACCGGCAGTCTCGATCCGCTGGCCACCGGCGTGCTGCCACTGTGTTTTGGCGAGGCGACCAAGTTTTCCCAGTACCTGCTCGATTCCGACAAGGGTTATGAAACCCTGGCGCAACTGGGCAAGACCACCACCACGGCGGACGCCGAAGGTGAGGTGTTGCTGGAGCGGCCGGTGACCGTTGGTCAGGCTGATATCGAGGCTGTGTTGCCGGGTTTTCGCGGCCAAATCAGCCAGATACCGCCGATGTACTCTGCTCTCAAGCGTGATGGCCAGCCGTTATACAAGCTGGCCCGTGCAGGCGAAGTAGTGGAGCGTGAACCGCGTTCTGTTACTATTGCGCGCTTGGAATTGCTGGCCTTTGACGGTAATACTGCGCGGCTGGCAGTCGATTGCAGCAAGGGCACCTATATCCGGACCCTGGTGGAGGATATCGGTGAAAAGCTCGGCTGTGGTGCGTACGTGGCCGAACTGCGACGGACCCAGGCCGGACCTTTCACGCTGGCCCAGACGGTCACGCTGGAAGAGCTCGAAGCGGTACATGCCGAAGGCGGCAACGAAGCGGTCGACCGTTTCCTGATGCCATCGGACAGCGGCTTGCTGGACTGGCCGCTGTTGCAGTTCTCCGAGCACAGCGCGTTCTACTGGCTCAACGGCCAACCGGTACGTGCCCCGGATGCACCGAAGTTCGGCATGGTACGGGTACAGGATCACAATGGCCGCTTCATCGGTATCGGTGAAGTGAGCGAAGACGGGCGCATTGCGCCGCGTCGACTGATTCGGTCGGAATGACCGGAACCAGCCTGTGTAACAGCAGGTTGGCGAGTGTGGCTGTTAACAGGCACGGTCACTACTCATTTATAGATACAGGGATTTGTCCCTGGCCTGTTGGTACGGTTTCCTTGGGAACGGTACCTTACAAGAGGAAAGCCACATGGCACTCAGCGTTGAAGAAAAAGCTCAGATCGTGACCGACTACCAGCAAGCTGTTGGTGATACTGGTTCGCCAGAAGTGCAAGTTGCACTGCTGACCGCCAACATCAACAAACTGCAGGGTCACTTCAAGGCCAACGGTAAAGATCACCACTCCCGTCGTGGTCTGATCCGCATGGTAAACCAGCGTCGTAAGCTGCTGGATTACCTCAAGGGTAAGGACGTAAGTCGTTACAGCACCTTGATCGGTCGCCTGGGTCTGCGTCGCTAATCAGCGATTGCGCTATGAGGTTGGTTGTCTGCCTGTTGCCTGCGTTTTGCGCCGGCAGCCGGCAGGCTCCCAGCCTCAAGTTTTATCTGGACAGTCGTTGGGCCGATTCCCCGCACTGCCCAAGAATTTCGCAAGAAGACAAGTTCCCCAAGAGCCACAAAGAAGGTAGGACACCGTGAACCCGGTAATCAAAAAATTCCAGTTCGGTCAGTCGACCGTTACCCTCGAGACTGGCCGTATCGCCCGTCAGGCCTCCGGCGCAGTGCTGGTCACCGTTGACGACGACGTCAGCGTATTGGTGACCGTTGTCGGTGCCAAGCAAGCCGATCCAGGCAAGGGCTTCTTCCCTCTGTCTGTCCACTACCAGGAAAAGACTTACGCTGCCGGTAAGATCCCTGGCGGTTTCTTCAAGCGCGAAGGCCGTCCTTCCGAGAAGGAAACCCTGACTTCCCGACTGATCGACCGTCCGATCCGTCCGCTTTTCCCTGAAGGTTTCATGAACGAAGTGCAGGTTGTCTGCACCGTCGTTTCCACCAGCAAGAAGACCGATCCGGACATCGCTGCGATGATCGGTACTTCGGCCGCGCTGGCGATCTCCGGCATTCCTTTCGATGGTCCGATCGGCGCTGCCCGCGTTGCGTTCCACGAAAGCACCGGTTACCTGCTGAACCCGACCTACGAGCAACTGAAAGCTTCGAGCCTGGACATGGTCGTGGCCGGTACTTCCGAAGCTGTGCTGATGGTTGAGTCCGAAGCCAAAGAGCTGACCGAAGACCAGATGCTGGGCGCCGTACTGTTCGCCCACGATGAGTTCCAGGTGGTGATCAACGCCGTCAAGGAACTGGCCGCCGAAGCCGCCAAGCCAACCTGGACCTGGGCTCCACAAGCCGAAGCCACCGAACTGCTGGGCGCGATCCGTGCCGAGTTCGGCGAAGCGATCTCCCAGGCTTACACCATCACCGTCAAGGCCGATCGTTATGCGCGCCTGGGCGAGCTGAAAGACCAGGTGGTTGCCAAGCTGTCCGGTGAAGAAGGCCAGCCGACTGCCGCTGAAGTCAAAGCCGCTTTCGGTGAAATCGAATACCGCACCGTTCGCGAAAACATCGTCAACGGCAAGCCACGTATCGACGGTCGCGACACTCGCACCGTGCGTCCTTTGAACATTGAAGTCGGCGTTCTGCCAAAGACCCACGGTTCGGCGCTGTTCACCCGTGGCGAAACCCAGGCCCTGGTCGTTGCAACACTGGGCACCGCCCGTGACGCGCAACTGCTGGACACCCTGGAAGGCGAGAAAAAAGACCCGTTCATGCTGCACTACAACTTCCCTCCGTTCTCGGTGGGCGAGTGTGGTCGCATGGGTGGCGCCGGTCGTCGCGAAATCGGTCACGGCCGTCTGGCCCGTCGTTCGGTCCAGGCCATGCTGCCAGCCGCTGACGTGTTCCCGTACACCATTCGTGTGGTATCGGAAATCACCGAGTCCAACGGTTCGAGCTCCATGGCTTCGGTCTGCGGCGCTTCCCTGGCCCTGATGGACGCCGGTGTGCCAATGAAGGCTCCAGTTGCCGGTATCGCCATGGGTCTGGTGAAAGAAGGCGAGAAGTTCGCCGTCCTGACCGACATCCTGGGTGACGAAGACCACCTGGGCGACATGGACTTCAAAGTGGCCGGTACCGCCAAAGGCGTGACCGCACTGCAGATGGACATCAAGATCAAGGGCATCACCGAAGAGATCATGGAAATCGCCCTGGGCCAAGCCCTGGAAGCGCGCCTGAACATCCTCGGCCAGATGAACCAGATCATTGGTCAGTCGCGTACCGAGTTGTCGGAAAACGCCCCGACCATGATCGCGATGAAAATCGACACCGACAAAATCCGTGATGTCATCGGTAAAGGCGGCGCGACCATCCGTGCAATCTGTGAAGAGACCAAGGCTTCGATCGACATCGAAGACGACGGCTCGATCAAGATCTTCGGCGAAACCAAGGAAGCGGCAGAAGCAGCACGTCAGCGCGTCCTGGGCATCACCGCAGAAGCCGAGATCGGCAAGATCTACGTCGGCAAGGTTGAGCGCATCGTCGACTTCGGCGCGTTCGTCAACATCCTGCCGGGCAAGGACGGTCTGGTTCACATCTCCATGCTGAGCGATGCTCGCGTCGAGAAAGTGACCGATATCCTCAAAGAAGGTCAGGAAGTGGAAGTGCTGGTACTGGACGTGGACAACCGCGGCCGTATCAAGCTGTCCATCAAGGACGTAGCGGCAGCCAAGGCGTCGGGCGTTTAATCACCCCCTCGCTTAGTCGCTGAACAAGCAAACGCCCCGACTGGTTCGGGGCGTTTTGCTGTGCGGCGAAAATCCCTGTGTCGCGGGTTGCCTGGCCGCAGGGGACGATGCTAGGTTTAGCCACCGCCCGTGTAGCTCAGTCGGTAGAGCAGCGCACTCGTAACGCGAAGGTCGCAGGTTCGATTCCTGTCTCGGGCACCATTTCCCCTCGCTATTTCACCTTTCTGCTCAGTTCATCGACAGTGCGTTTGAGCTGATCCATCTCGCGATCCTGATCGCTGAGTTCCCGTTTCAGGGACGAAATTTCGCTGTTGTTCGAGCTCGAGTTGGAGCCGCTGTTGCGCTTGAGTTCTTCCACTTGCTTGGCAAGGTCTTTCAGATCGCTTTCCTGGTCCTTGAGTGTGCGCTTGAGATCCTCAATCTCCTTACTGCTGGAGTTGGAACTGGTCCCACTGTTGCGCTTGAGCTCCTCAATCTGGCGAGCTTGCTCGTGGAGGGTGCGCTTTTGATTTTCCAGCTCGGCGGCGTTGTCCTTCACCGTTTTTGGCAGGTTTTCCAAGGCCCCTACGCTGATGTTGGTCTTGACGAGTATGTCCTTATCAAATGAGTTTCGAAGAGCAGGAATTGTGTCGGACGCCAACGGCAAGTCGGAGGTGGCTTCGACAGCGGCTTGAGCAAGGCTGGCCATTGTCAGGCTGCCGAGCAGCAAGGTGGCGGTCGCAAGCCGGGTAGAGGGAAGCTTGGAAAAACTGCGCATCACTGGGTTCCTTGTGAAATGCTGATGTGGCACATGGCTATGGCCGGATGTTATGACATATGTTCCCAGCTTCCTGCGCACCTTGCGCAACTGTTTTTTGTGGAATAGATGTAAAGAGCCGTGTAAATCATCGGCAAAACATCCTATATTCGTGGTTGCACGAGCATCGCCAAGCAGTTTTCAGATGATCCCCGAATGGTTCTGAAGGCCAGGAAAACCGGGCTTGTAACGGTTTCTGCGGCAGAGAGATCCTTGATGATCCAGATCCATCTTCCATTCCCAAGATCAGCGAGAACGCCATGACCGTTAAAGAATTGACCCAGGAAGCCAGGCACGAAGAGGCGCTGAAGAAATACGTGCTGGATGCGCCCCAGTTGCTTGAAGAGATCAAGGACTTGTCCGCCGACGATCAGAAAGACCAGATCCAATGGGCGTTTGAGGATGAGGCCGAAGCCCAGGGGTTACAGCCTTGGGAGTTGACGCTCAAGTACACCAGCACACCTGAAGAGTTCGAGGAACAGCGCCTTGCCTTGCACAAGGAAGCCGCCGAGGTGCTGGGTGTGGAATGGGATGAATACTGCGAGATGAATAATCTTGTAGTTTGAGAGCAGCTACAAGCTGCAAGACAAGCGTCACACCGCTTGAAGCTTGCAGCTTGAGCCTTGAAGCTGCTCAGAGACTGAGCCGCATCGACAGGTCCACCGCTTTCACATCCTTGGTCATTGCCCCGATCGAGATGTAGTCCACCCCGGTCTCGGCAATCGGGCGCAACGTGCTTTCGTTGATCCCGCCGCTGGCCTCCAGCTTCGCTTTGCCGCCGTTCAGGCGCACGGCTTCGCGCATGTCATCCAGGCTCAGTTCGTCGAGCATGATGATGTCGGCATTGGCCGCCAGCGCTTCTTTCAATTCGGCCAGGCTTTCCACTTCGATTTCCACCGGTTTGCCCGGGGCGATCTTGTGGGCGGCAGCAATGGCCTGGGCGATGCCGCCGCAGGCGGCGATGTGGTTTTCCTTGATCAGGAAGGCATCGTAGAGGCCGATGCGGTGATTATGGCAGCCGCCGCAGGTGACGGCGTACTTCTGGGCCAGGCGCAGGCCAGGGAGGGTTTTGCGAGTGTCCAGCAGCTTGACCTGGGTGTCGGCAACAAAGTCGGCCAGGTAGCGGGCCCGGGTGGCCACGCCAGAAAGCATCTGCAGAAAGTTCAGCGCGCTGCGTTCGCCGGTGAGCAGCGAGCGGGCCGGGCCTTCGAGGTGGAACAGCGCCTGGTCGGGGCTTGCCCGGTCGCCATCGCGCACTTGCCAATGCACGGCGACGCGCGGGTCCAGTTGCCGGAACACGGCATCGACCCAGGCCGTGCCGCTGATGACCGCGGCGTCCCGGGTAATGATGGTGGCTTTGGCCAGGCGTTCGGCGGGGATCAGTTGCGCGGTGATGTCGCCGCTGCCGATGTCTTCGAGCAACGCGCGGCGCACGTTAGCCTCGATTTCGGCGGTCAGATCGGCGAGACGTAGATTCGGCATAACGGGCTCCACAAACAAAGTGGCCCGATTATAGGGCCAGTGGCTTGTCTCACAAACAATGTTCCTTATGGGGGGGGCGGAGCCGGACGTCTGCGCCAGGCATCGAAACCTGCATTTGGTCGCATCCTCGCAACATTTCCCCGATTGTTTGGTCACTTATTGCGGAGTATTTCGACCTGGGTCACAGACTCTGCTGGCATGACCGGGTTCTTTTACCAGATAATCCGCCTTTCGATTGACGTCATGGCTTTGACGTTTCGAACGCAAGAGCACCCTTTCAGGAGACCAGGATGCACAACGACGGGAATGTAGTGCCCTTGCACAAGGTTTCTACCGATCAGGCGAACCGTTCGCCGCTCGCCCGCCTGCCTGTGATTCTGCTTCAGGTGCGCGACAAGGCCGCCCAGCAGTTGCGCCTGGGCTTGCAGGGGCTGTTCGACAATGCCGACGACACGCTGTTTGAAATGGCCGATCGGGCGCGCAACGATGTCGATCAGAACTTGTTCTTCGAAGCCATGCGGGACTTGCGCCTCAAGCGCAAAAGCATTGAGCGCGAATTTATCGAGCAGTTTTTCGAAGCGTTCGTCAGCCTTGCCCAATACGATCCGACCCAAGCCACTTTGGCGCCGGCGCAGGCCGGCGGCCCTCAGGTTCAGCGCACGCATGATGACCTGGAGCGTCATCTGGCGGTGGAGGCCATGGTCACCCGCGTGCTCAGTCGCGATAGCGTGGCTCTTGAGCAACTAACGGCGCGGCTCAGCGTCCTGTTGACCAGGCCGCTGGCAAACCAGCAGAACCCTTTGAGCCCGGCGCTTTTGTGTGAAAACTTTCTACAGGCCGGTCGCAACCTGGGGGTGGAGATCAAGGTCAAGCTGATCTTGCTCAAATTGTTCGAGCGCTATGTGCTCAGCGAGTGCGATCAACTGTATACCGAGGCCAACCAGTTGCTGGCCGCTACGGGCATCCTGCCGGATCTCAAGATTTCGCCATCGCGAAGGGCCTCGGATCGCACCGATGACGCCCCGCGTACCAAGACTGAAAGTGCCGGCCCCAAGGCTGCCGAAGTCGATGACAGCGTGCAGGAAGTGTTTGCTGCGTTGCAGAAACTATTGATGCAGGTACGTGGCAGTGTGGCGCCGACCCTGGAGGCCAGCGCACCGGCCCAGCCGATCTCGACCCGTGATTTGCTGCGCCTGCTTTCCCATTTGCAGCAGTACGTGCCGGCGCCAGCCATCGAGGATGAGTTCGACCTGCGCAGCCAGCTCGAGCAGTTGCTGACCCGGGTGAGCGTGCGAAGCGGCAAGTCGCGGGTGGTCGACGACGCCGATGAAGACGTGATCAACCTGATCTCGATGATGTTTGAATTCATTCTCGACGACCATAACCTGCCGGACTCCTTCAAGGCGTTGATCGGTCGTCTGCAGATTCCGATGCTCAAGGTTGCGGTGCAGGACAAGAGCTTTTTCAGCCGGGGCAATCATCCGGCCCGCCGGCTGCTCAATGAAATCGCCGCTGCTGCCACGGGCTGGGGCGATTGCGACGACCATCAGCGCGACAGCCTCTATCTGCGCATTGAACAGGTGGTGCAGCGGTTGTTGAATGATTTTGTCGATGACCCGGCGATCTTCTCTGAATTGCTGGCCGATTTCCTCGCCTTCACCAGCGATGAAAGACGTCGCAGCGAACTGCTCGAACAGCGCATTCGTGACGCCGAAGAAGGTCGGGCCAAGGCCGAACTGGCGCGCCTGCGCGTCGAAGGCGTGCTGAACCAAGTCATGCTGGGCAAAGTGTTGCCGCAGGCGGTGGTGGAGTTCGTGCAACACGCCTGGAGCCAGGTGTTATTGCTGACCTGCTTCAAGCACGGCAAATATTCAGCCGAGTGGCAGGCCGACGTTTTGACGCTGGAACAACTGATCTGGAGCGTCCAGCCTCACGAAGAACCGGATGCCGGCCTGCGCTTGCTGACGATAGTGCCGCAGCTGCTCAAAGCCTTGCGTGAAGGCCTGAGCCGTTCGGCGTTCGACCCGTTTGCCACCAGCGAGTTTTTCAGCGAGCTGGAAACCCTCCACGTGCTGGCCCTCGAACGCATGGGACAGGCAACGGAACAAACCCAGTCGTTAAATTCGCCGGCCATGGTCCTGGTCTCGGAGAAAGTTGTCCTGCGCACCGCTCAAAAGGCTTCGGAGGACACTGCAGTGCACCTGCCGGCCGATGATGTGGGCCTGCTTCAGGTCGATCAGTTGCGATTGGGAAGCTGGGTTGAGTTCCAGGAGGACGATGACAACAGCTTGCGTTGCAAACTGGCGGCGATCATCGAGGCCACCGGCAAATACGTCTTCGTCAACCGCACCGGCCTTAAAGTGCTGGAGCACAGCCGCACCAGCCTGGCCCTGGAATTTCGCCGGGGAACGGCGCGTCTGTTGGACGACACCTTGCTGTTCGACCGGGCGCTGGAATCGGTGCTGGGCAATCTGCGTCAGCTCAATCGCGGCAAGTGATCGCACAGCCAGGGCCGATCGCGGCATACTGGCGGCATTCACTGACGTCATCGAAGGAACCTGTATGCAGTTGGACCCCGCCAGTGGTTGGTGCGATGGCGTGCGGCATTGCCCATCACCCAACTTCAATGCGCGCCCCGAGGGCGAAATTTCACTGCTGGTGATCCACAACATCAGCCTGCCGCCGGCACAGTTTTCCACGGGCAAGGTGCAGGAATTCTTCCAGAATCGTCTGGATGTCACGCAACACCCCTATTTTGCCGGTATCGCCGATCTGCGTGTGTCTGCGCACTTTCTGATCGAGCGTGATGGCGCGATTACCCAGTTTGTCTCCTGTCTGGATCGTGCCTGGCACGCGGGCGTTTCGTGCTTTGAAGGGCGGGAGACGTGTAACGATTTTTCCCTGGGCATCGAGCTGGAAGGCACCGATGATCTGCCCTTCACTGACGCGCAATATGCCGCCTTGGTCTGCCTGACCCGGCAGTTGCAGGCGGCGTTCAAGGCGATCACGCTGCAGCGCATCTGCGGGCACAGCGACATCGCTCCGGGTCGCAAGACCGATCCGGGACCGGCATTCGACTGGGCGCGCTACCGCGCGGCTCTGACAGAAGGGGAAGGGCAATGAGTTTTCTGGTACTGCTGCTGGCGATCTGGATCGAGAAGTTCTCGGCGTTGCGCCATCGGGTCCAGCGTGACGGCGGTTGGCTGCGCGAACTGAACAAACTCGAGACCGGCCCGCGCTGGGTCAACCGGCCCTGGCTGGTGCTGATTGTGCTGATCCTGCTGCCGGTGGCGCTGTTGGCTCTGTTGCTGTGGGTGTTGGAACCGGTGGCCTATGGTCTGCTGGCTTTGCCGGTGCATCTGCTGGTGGTGATTTACAGCCTGGGTCGAGGGGATCTGCTCGCTGACCTGGGGCCGTTTCGTGACGCCTGGCGGCGGGAAGACCTGCAAGCGGCCGACCATGTGGCCAAGCGCGATCTGAATATTGAGGCCGATAGTGGCGAGCAGTTGCTGGAACGGGTCCAGGGGCATCTGCTGTGGCAGGCTTATCAGAGTTTTTTTGCGGTGATTTTCTGGTATTTCCTGCTGGGGCCGGTGGCGGCGCTGAGCTATCGCCTGCTGGCGCTGGCCGCCGAGCACAGTCAGAACCCCGGTGTGGCGGAGCGGGCGACGCAACTGCGTCATGCCTTCGATTGGGTGCCGGTGCGGCTGCTGACCGCAAGCTTCGCCCTGGTGGGCAACTTCGTAGCAGTCAGCCGGGTCATGCTGCATGAGTTGCTGAACTGGAACATCAGCGCGGCAGATCTGATCGGCAAGGTCGGGCTGGTGGCTGGCGAGATTCCCGACCCTGTTGCCGGGCCGGACGGCATCAACAGCCTGGATCGGCTGTGGGAGCTGTTGTTGCGTGCCGCGGTGCTCTGGTATGCCGGGTTTGCGTTGTGGACGCTGCTGGCTTAGGCGAGCGCACGCTCTGTGGCGAGGGGATTTATCCCCGCTGGGATGCGCAGCAGCCCCATTGATTGCGGGCTTTAAGATAGCTAGGGGCCGCTTCGCGCCCCAGCGGGGATAAATCCCCTCGCCACAAGAACCGTGCCACGGCTCGTCGTTAACCTTAAGTTACAAATCTTCCCGCCGATTTAGGCTATACAGGGACAGCGCCCAAATAGTGGCTATCTGCTGTCTCTGTGCGCCTGCCCATAAAAACAAGAAATACAACCGGGAGACTTCCTTGTGAAGAGTTTGCTCTGGCCCGCCGTCGCGCTGATGAACCGCCTGAGCTTCGGCATGAAGTTCAGCTTGATCAGCGTGTTGTTCCTGCTGCCGATGCTGGTGACCAATTTCTTTTTGGTGCGCGAGTCCTATCGCGAATTCCAGGGCACGCAAGTGGAGCTGCAAAGCCTCGACCTGCTGGGCAACAGCCTGACCCTACGGCGCGACCTGGAAACCCTGAACAATCTGGTGCAGATCAATGCCAGCCTCGGTCAGTCCGGCAAGGCCGGGGACGTGGAGGCGAAGATCGGCACCCTTGAAAAACAGGTCCTGGCGCGGTTGCAGAGCTTGAACGCCATGGCCGTCGATCCTGAACAGGTCAGCGCGTTCGCTGCCAAGCGCGACGAAATGATTGCCGCTTTCAAGGCCCAGCAGGCCGAGCGCTCCCTGCAAAGCAAAAGCGCACTGATCGGCAAGCTGCTCAATAGCGCGCAGATGTTCAGTCAAATCATCGCCAGCCAGGCTGGCCTGAGCCGCGACAATCAGGGCGACATCCGCCAACTGAGTGAATTGATCATCGGCGTGACCCCCAACGTTACCCAAACCCTGGGTGAAGGCCGTGCGCTGGGCGCTGCGTCCCTGGGCCTGGGCTTTCTCAATTCGGCGTCGAGCACCCGGTTCGACGAGTTGCTGGGGCAAATCGAAAAGCTGCAGGGTGAATACGACCTCAAGCTCCAGGACGCCCTGGGTTCCAGCAAGGCGGCCGAGCAGGCGCTTGCCACTCAGGCCGAAGGCAGCAAGGCGACCCTGAAGAAAGCCGCAGAACTGATCGAAGAGCAGGTGGTGATGGCTGACACGCTGGATGCACCCTGGCTGCCGTTTTACGAGCAGGTCAGCAGCCTGATGGAGCAGACCTACCGACTGAACGATGTGACCCTGGGTTTTCTGGACGTGCAGTTGCAGCATCGCCTGGAGCAGAATCGCAGCCACATGGTGCTGCAAGCGGTGGCGCTGGTCGCTGTATTCCTGCTGATCTTTTACCTGTACGCAGGCTTCTACGCCTCGACCCGCACCACCCTCAAACATCTCGGCGAGATGATGGACAAAGTCGCAGCGGGCGACATGACAGTCAACTTCGTGGCGCGCAGCAAGGATGAGTTGGGGGAGTTGGGTGAAGTGTTCAATGGCACGGTGGCGAAGATCCATGACCTGATCGAACAGGTCGGCCGGACCGTTGCCGAGGTCGAGCGCCAGGCCGGGCAGGTGGAGGCGGTGTCGGCCCAGAGCAACCAGGCCGTGTCCGGCCAGCGCAGCCAGATCGAACTGGTCGCCACGGCGATGAACCAGATGTCGGCCACCGCCCAGGAAGTGGCTCGCAGCGCTGCCGCGGCGGTCAGTAGCGCCCACAGCGTGAACGACGAAACCCTCAGCGGGCGCGGGCTGGTGGAGTCGCAACAGAGCAGCATCGTGCGCCTGGCCAGCGAGATCGATCAGTCGGTGCAGGTGATCAATCAATTGGCGACTGACAGCCAGGCCATCAGTCGTGTGCTGGACGTGATCAAGAGCATCGCCGAACAGACCAACCTGCTGGCACTCAACGCTGCGATCGAAGCCGCACGGGCCGGAGAGCAGGGGCGCGGTTTCGCGGTGGTGGCTGACGAAGTGCGGACCCTGGCCAAGCGCACCCAGCAATCGACCGAAGAAATCGAAGAAATGATCACCCGCCTGCACGGCGGCGTGGGCGCTGCCGTCAAAGCCATGGGCACCAGTCATGAGATGGCCAGTGGCACGGTGGGGCAGTCGGAAAAGGTCCAGCAGGCGCTGGAAAATATCCTCGGTGCCGTCGGTATGATCGTCGACCAGAACCAGCAGATCGCCGCCGCGGTGGAGCAGCAGACGGCCGTGGCCCATGACATCGACCAGAACATCGTCGAGATCAACCGCGCCGGTGAACGCACCGCCGAAGGCGCGCACCAGACCGAGGACGCCAGCCGTGAGTTGTCCGCCCAGGTGGTGCAGCTCAAGCAGTTGATCAATGCGTTTCGGGTGTGATTCTGGCTGATTCGCCGCAAATCCAATGTGGGAGCGGGCTTGCTCGCGAAGGCGTTGTGTCAGTCAATGATGAGATCACCTGATACACCGCCTTCGCGAGCAAGCCCGCTCCCACAGGGGGTCACCAATTGAACAATTGGCTGGCGTTGGCCGTGCTGGCTTCTGCCAACTGCTCAGGGCTGATCGACATAATCCCAGCCAGTGCTTCACAAATGGCCGGCAAATGCGCCGGGCTGTTGCGTTGGCCGGGGAACATCGCCGGGGCCATGTCCGGCGAATCGGTTTCCAGCACCACCGTGTCCAGCGGCAGTTTTGCCAGTACCCGATGCATGCGCAGGGCCTGAGGCCAAGTGGCGGCGCCACCGAGGCCGAGCTTGAAGCCGAGCTTGATGTACTCGCGAGCCTCCTCAAAACTGCCGGCGAAGGCGTGGATAATCCCCCCGCGCTTGAGGCCCATGCGCTTGAGCGTAGCGATCACGGCGGCATGGCTGCGGCGCACGTGGATCAGCGCCGGCAATTCAAATTCCGCCGCCAGTTGCAGTTGCGCCTCGAACAACGTCTGCTGGCGCTCACGGTCCAGGGTTTCGATGTAGTAATCGAGGCCGATTTCCCCCACTGCACACAACTGCCGGTGCCCGGCCAGGCGGATCAGCCACTGGCGCAATTGCCCCAGGTCGTCGGGACGATGCTGATCGAGATACACCGGATGCAGGCCCAGGGCTGCGTGCAGGTCCGGGTCGGTTTGCACCAGATCCCAGACCCGTTGCCAGTTGTCCCGATACACCCCCAGCACGACCATCTGCCGGACGCCCAAGGCGCGGCTTTCGGCCAGCAGCGCCGGGCGATCCGCATCGAAGTCGGGGAAATCCAGATGGGTGTGGGTATCGATCAGTTCCATGCTTCAATCCTGAAGAATGCTCAGCCCTGATGAATGCGCTGCTTGAACGTGCGTGCGATGGCCTGCACACCGGGTTGGTAATCATCGTTTTCGATGGCGGCCAGGGCCAGCGCCAGGGCCTTGTCGGCGATCAGTTGATGCTGCTGGGACATGGCGTTGACCGGTAGCGGCAGGAAGTCCAGCAGTTGCGTATCACCAAAGGTGCCCAACCGTAGCGGACGCGACTTGAGCGGGAAATCGTGCAGGGCGTCGAACACCCCTTGCAGCAGCACATAGGAGGTGGTGATCAACGCATCAGGCAGGTGTCCCAGTCGCGCAAGCAATTCTTCCATCAACTGGCGGCCGCATTCACGGCTGAACGACTCGCCGTGCTCGATCAGCACCTGGCCTTCGAACCCGGCCAGGGCTTCGTTGAACCCGGCGGTGCGTTCCTGGCTGATGCTCAATTCGGGCCGGGCGCTGATCAGCGCGATCTGGCGGGGATGGGTTTGCAGCAGGCTACGGGTCAGTTGCAGGCTGGCCTGGCGGTCATCGCTGATCACCGAGCAGAAATGCGCAGGCTCCATCACCCGGTCGATGGCGATGATCGGGATACCCTTGGCCTGCAACTGGCGATAACTGTCGTCCCCGGCCGGCAAACAACTGGCGACGATCAGCGCGTCGCAGCGCCGGGCGCGGAACAGTTGCAACAGTTGCCGTTCGCTCTCGGGCGCATCGTCGGAGCTGGCAATCAGCAATTGATAGCCCCGCGCTCGGGCGCCCTGTTCCAGCAGTTTGGCGATGCGCGCGTAACTGGGGTTTTCCAGGTCCGGGAGGATGAAACCCAGCGTGCGCGTATGCCGGCTGCGCAACCCGGCAGCCTGGGGGTTGGGCGTGAAGCCATGCTCCTCGACCACGGCGCGCACACGTTCGACGGTGGCGCTGCTGATGCGTTGCTGTTCGGCCTTGCCATTGATGACGTAGCTGGCGGTGGTCACGGACACACCGGCCAACTGGGCGATATCACTGAGTTTCAACCCGGTTTTCCTTGTTTTTTCGAGTTTGCCCCGACAATGAGGGGCATCCTACCCGATTCAGGATGACGGTTGCTGTCGCAACGGCGGCGACAAGTTGCACTTCAAGGATGAGAGATTATCGAGTAACGTGCCAATCTTTCTAGATTAAACGTTTCAGCAAGCGTATTTTCAAGGTTAGCAGGATTTTTTGGCCCGTCTGCCGCGATAGCGCCAAAAGTCGTCCTGTAACGCTAAGCTGATTCATTCAAAACAATACCTGGCGCCAACCCGACGCCAAAAAGGAGAAAGCATGCTCGAGCTCACTCTAGAGCAGATATCCATGGCCCAGACGGCTGTGGATAAAGACGCCGCGCTGCAATTGCTCGCTGACAAACTGGTGGCCGATGGCCTTGTAGCCGAGGGTTACCTGGCCGGCTTGCAGGCTCGCGAGGCCCAGGGCTCGACCTTTCTTGGCCAAGGTATTGCCATCCCCCACGGCACCCCGCAAACCCGCGATCTGGTTTACTCAACCGGTGTACGTTTGTTGCAGTTCCCCGAGGGTGTGGACTGGGGCGACGGGCAGATCGTTTACCTGGCGATCGGTATCGCGGCCAAGTCCGACGAACACTTGCGTCTTTTGCAACTGCTGACCCGCGCCCTCGGCGAGACCGACCTGGGCCAGGCCTTGCGCCGCGCAGGCTCGGCCGAAGCGCTGTTGAAGCTGTTGCAAGGCGCCCCGCAGGAATTGGCCCTGGATGCGCAGATGATCGGTCTTGGCGTGTCGGCCGACGATTTCGAAGAGTTGGTCTGGCGCGGTGCCCGTCTGCTGCGCCAAGCCGACTGTGTGAGCAACGGCTTTGCCGGTGTGTTGCAGCAGGTCGAGGCGTTGCCGTTGGGCGATGGTTTGTGGTGGTTGCACAGCGAACAGACCGTCAAGCGTCCGGGCCTGGCCTTCGTCACGCCGGACAAGCCCATCCGTTACCTCGGTCAGCCCTTGAGCGGTCTGTTCTGTCTCGCCAGCCTCGGCGAGGCGCACCAGGCCTTGCTCGAAAGGCTCTGTGCGTTGTTGATCGAAGGTCGCGGTCATGAACTGGGGCGCGCCACCAGCAGCCGCAAGGTCCTGGAAGTGTTGGGCGGCGAACTGCCCGCCGATTGGCCCAGCGCCCGCATCGGCCTGGCCAATGCCCATGGTTTGCACGCGCGTCCGGCGAAGATCCTCGCGCAACTGGCCAAAAGCTTCGAAGGCGAGATCCGCGTGCGCATCGTCGACGGCCAGGACAGCGCCGTGTCGGTCAAGAGCCTGAGCAAGTTACTGAGCCTGGGCGCCCGTCGCGGCCAGGTCCTGGAGTTCATCGCCGAACCGAGCATCGCCGCCGACGCCTTGCCGGCCCTGTTGGCCGCGATCGAGGAAGGCCTGGGCGAAGAAGTCGAGCCGCTGCCGCCACCGAGTGCGCCACAACAAACCACCATGGCCGAAGTGGCTACCGTCATGCTGGCGCCGGAGTCCGGCAGCTTGATCCAGGCCGTTGCCGCCGCGCCGGGCATTGCCATCGGCCCGGCCCACATCCAGGTGTTGCAGGCCTTCGATTATCCGTTGCGCGGCGAGTCGGCGGCCATCGAGCGTGAGCGTCTGCAAAACGCCTTGAACCAAGTGCGCCGCGATATCGAAGGTCTGGTCGAACGCGCCAAGGCCAAAGCCATCCGCGAAATTTTTATCACCCATCAGGAGATGCTCGACGATCCGGCGCTGACCGACGAGGTCGACACCCGATTGAAGCTGGGCGAAAGTGCGCAAGCGGCGTGGATGGGCGTGATCGAAGCGGCTGCCAAAGAACAGGAAGCGTTGCAGGACGCGCTGCTCGCCGAACGTGCCGCCGACCTGCGGGACGTCGGTCGACGTGTGCTGGCGCAACTGTGCGGTGTCGAAACCCCGAGCGAACCCGAGCAACCTTACATTCTGGTGATGGACGAAGTGGGTCCATCCGACGTCGCCCGTCTGGACCCCGCTCGCGTAGCGGGGATTCTCACCGCGCGTGGCGGCGCCACTGCCCACAGCGCCATTGTCGCGCGAGCCTTGGGTATCCCGGCGCTGGTGGGGGCCGGAGCGGCGGTGTTGCTGCTGGCACCGGGCACTTCCCTGTTGTTGGACGGCCAGCGCGGTCGCTTGCACGTGGACCCCGACGCGCCCACGCTGCAACGGGCCACCGAAGAGCGCGACACCCGCGAGCAACGTCTCAAGGTTGCTGCCGAACAACGTCATCAACCGGCGTTGACCCGTGACGGCCACGCCGTGGAAGTATTCGCCAACATCGGCGAGAGCGCCGGTGTCGCCAGTGCGGTGGAGCAGGGCGCCGAAGGCATCGGCCTGTTGCGCACCGAACTGATTTTCATGGCTCACACCCAGGCGCCGGACGAAGCGACTCAGGAAGCCGAATACCGCAAGGTGCTCGATGGCCTGGCCGGGCGGCCGCTGGTGGTGCGTACCCTCGATGTGGGCGGCGACAAACCGCTGCCGTACTGGCCGATCGCGAAAGAGGAGAACCCGTTCCTCGGCGTGCGCGGCATTCGCCTGACTTTGCAGCGTCCGCAAGTCATGGAAGCGCAATTGCGCGCCTTGTTGCGTTCGGCGGACAACCGTCCGTTGCGGATCATGTTCCCGATGGTCGGCAGCGTCGATGAATGGCGTCAGGCCCGGGACATGACCGAGCGCCTGCGTCTGGAGATCCCGGTGGCGGACCTGCAACTGGGGATCATGATCGAGGTGCCATCCGCGGCACTGCTGGCGCCGGTGCTGGCCAAGGAAGTCGACTTCTTCAGTGTCGGCACCAACGACCTGACGCAATACACCCTGGCCATCGACCGTGGTCACCCAACCCTTTCGGCCCAGGCTGACGGCCTGCACCCGGCGGTGCTGCAACTGATCGACATCACCGTGCGTGCCGCTCATGCCCATGGCAAATGGGTTGGCGTGTGCGGTGAGCTGGCGGCCGATCCGTTGGCGGTGCCGGTGCTGGTGGGCTTGGGCGTAGACGAGCTGAGCGTTTCGGCCCGCAGCATTGCCGAGGTCAAGGCGCGGGTGCGCGAAGTGAGTCTGGCGCAGGTGAAAATCCTGGCCCAAGAGGCCTTGGCCGTGGGCAGCGCCAATGACGTGCGCGCATTAGTGGAGGCGCTGTAATGGCCAAGATCCTTACCTTGACCCTCAACCCGGCGCTCGACCTCACGGTGGAGCTGGCGCGGCTGGAACCCGGTCAGGTCAACCGCAGCGATGCCATGCACAGCCACGCCGCCGGCAAGGGCGTGAATGTGGCCCAGGTGCTGGCTGACCTCGGTCACACAGTGACCGTCAGTGGTTTTCTCGGTGAAGACAACGCCCAGGCGTTCGACACGCTGTTCGCCCAGCGCGGTTTTGTCGACGCCTTTATTCGCGTGCCCGGGGAGACTCGCAGCAACATCAAGCTGGCCGAGCAGGACGGACGCATCACTGACCTCAACGGCCCAGGCCCGGTGATTGATGACGCCGCGCAGCAAGCGTTGCTTGAGCGACTGGAACAAATCGCCCCAGGCCACGATGTCGTGGTGGTGGCGGGCAGCCTGCCCCGGGGCGTCAGCCCGCAATGGTTGCAGGCGCTGATCATTCGCTTGAAGGCATTGGGCTTGAACGTAGCTCTCGACACCAGCGGTGAAGCCTTGCGCGTCGCCCTCGCAGCGGGACCGTGGCTGATCAAGCCAAACACCGAGGAACTGGCCGATGCGCTGGGTTGCGAGGTGGTGAGCGAACTGGCCCAGGCTGAAGCGGCGCAACGCCTGCACGCCCAAGGCATCGAGCACGTGGTGATTTCCCACGGCGCCGACGGTGTGAACTGGTTCAGTGTCGGTTCAGCGTTGCATGCTTCGCCGCCCAAGGTCACCGTCGCCAGCACCGTGGGGGCCGGCGATTCGCTGCTGGCCGGCATGCTGCATGGCCTGCTCAGTGCCGACACACCGCAGCAGACCTTGCGCACCGCCACGGCCATTGCCGCGATGGCCGTGACGCAGATCGGTTTTGGTATCCATGACACCGCGTTGCTGGCGTCGCTTGAACAGGGCGTGCGCGTGCGCCCCCTGACCGAACAATAAGAGGGTTCGCAAGAATGAAATTAGCCATTGTGACGGCCTGCCCGAACGGTATGGTCACCAGTGTGTTGTGCGCCCGTCTGCTGGACGCGGCGGCCCAGCGCCAGGGTTGGAGCACCAGCGTCGAAGTCCATGACGCGGCCCATCCTGAACGTCAATTGTCGGCCGCAACCTTGGACGCGGCTGAATGGGTATTGCTGGTTGCCAGCGGCCCGGTGGACATGTCGCGGTTCGTTGGCAAGCGTCTGTTCCGCAGCACTCCGGCCCAGGCGCTGCAAGACGTTGACTCGCTGCTGCGCCGTGGTGCCGAAGAGGCCCAGGTTTTTACCGAGTCGGATGTGCTGGAAGAGACGCCGATGGTATCGGCCGAGCGCGCTCCGCGTCTGGTCGCCATTACCGCTTGCCCGACCGGCGTTGCCCATACCTTCATGGCCGCCGAGGCATTGCAGCAAGCGGCGAAGAAGTTGGGCTACGATCTGCAAGTGGAAACCCAGGGCTCGGTGGGCGCTCGCAACCCGCTGAGCCCCGAGGCCATCGCCGAGGCCGACGTGGTGCTGCTGGCGACCGACATCGAGGTTGCCACTGAGCGTTTCGCCGGCAAGAGAATCTACCGTTGCGGCACCGGCATCGCCTTGAAGCAGGCCGAAGCCACGCTGAACAAAGCGTTGGCCGAAGGCCGCCAGGAAAGCGCCGCGAGCGGCGCCAGCGGCCCGACCAAAGCGGAAAAAACCGGCATCTACAAACACCTGCTCACCGGGGTGTCGTTCATGCTGCCGATGGTGGTGGCCGGTGGTTTGATGATCGCCTTGTCATTCGTGTTCGGCATCGAGGCCTTCAAGGAACCTGGCACCCTGGCGGCCGCGCTGATGCAGATCGGCGGCGACACCGCGTTCAAACTGATGGTGCCGTTGCTGGCCGGCTATATCGCCTATTCAATCGCCGACCGCCCAGGCCTGGCGCCCGGCATGATCGGCGGGATGCTGGCAAGCACCTTGGGCGCGGGGTTTATCGGCGGGATCATCGCCGGCTTCCTGGCGGGTTACGCGGCCAAGGCGATCAACCGCTACGCGCGCCTGCCCCAGAGCCTGGAAGCGCTCAAGCCGATCCTGATTATCCCGCTGCTGGCGAGCCTGTTTACCGGTCTGGTGATGATCTACATCGTCGGCAAGCCGGTGGCGGGCATGCTCGATGGCCTGACCCATTTCCTCGACAGCATGGGCACCACCAACGCGATTCTGTTGGGCGTTTTGCTAGGGGCGATGATGTGTGTCGACCTTGGCGGGCCGATCAACAAGGCCGCCTATGCGTTTTCCGTGGGGCTATTGGCGTCGCAGAGTTATGCGCCGATGGCGGCGGCCATGGCCGCTGGCATGGTGCCGCCGATTGGCCTGGGCATCGCAACCTTTATCGCCCGTCGCAAGTTTGCCCAGACCGAACGCGAGGCCGGTAAAGCGGCGCTGGTGCTGGGGCTGTGCTTCATCTCCGAAGGGGCGATTCCGTTCGCCGCCAAGGACCCGTTGCGGGTGATCCCGGCCAGCATCGCCGGTGGCGCGTTGACCGGTGCGCTGTCGATGTACTTCGGCTGCAAACTGATGGCGCCGCACGGCGGGCTGTTCGTGATGCTGATCCCTAACGCCATCAACCATGCGTTGTTGTATCTGCTGGCGATCGTGGCGGGAAGTCTGCTGACGGCGGTGTCCTATGCGCTGCTCAAGCGCCCGGAAGTGGTGGAGATGGCGTTGGAGCCGGCCAAGGCCTGAACACGTTAGTTTGAACAATGAAAATTCCCTGTGGGAGCGAGCCTGCTCGCGATAGCGGTGTATCAGTCGACAATGGGTCGCCTGACACTCAGCAATCGCGAGCAGGCTCGCTCCCACAGTGGTTTTGGGGTGTTCACAAGATCCCTGTCACGCCTGATTAACACTGCCATGCTTAAGTCTCCCCATTTGGGGGAAACACCATGAGCGAATTCGACCTGGGCCGTCGCCGTGTGATGCAAGCCGTGGGGGCGGGGTTGTTGTTGCCGGGGCTGGCGCCGGCGGTGATTGCTTCGGTCAAGGATCGTCCGGTGCTCACCGATGGCGTGCAGTCTGGCGATTTGCAGGGCGACCGGGCGATGATCTGGAGCCGCTGTGACCGCCCGGCCCGGATGGTGGTGGAATGGGACACCCGCAGCCAGTTGCCCAACCCGCGGCGTTTTGTCTCGCCACTGGTCGACAGCCGCAGCGATTTTACCGCCCGGGTCGAGCTCACCGGGCTGCCGCCTGACCAGGCGATTTTCTACCGGGTGCATTTTGAAGATGCCCAGACCGGTGTCGCCAGTGAACCCTGGCTCGGTCACCTGCGTAGCGTGCCGCAGTTCAAGCGCAACATTCGGTTTGTCTGGAGCGGCGACACCGTCGGCCAGGGCTTCGGGATCAACCCGGACATCGGCGGGATGCGCATCTACGAAGCCATGCGCTTGCGCCTGCCGGATTTTTTTATCCACAGCGGCGACACCATCTATGCCGACGGTCCGGTGCCGGCGCAGATCACCACCGAAGGCGGGCGCATCTGGCGCAACCTCACCACTGAAGCCAAGAGCAAGGTCGCCGAGACCCTGGACGAATATCGTGGCAACTACCGCTACAACCTGATGGACGAGAACGTGCGTCGTTTCAACGCCCAAGTGCCGCAGATCTGGCAGTGGGACGACCATGAGGTGGTCAACAACTGGTCGCCGGGCAAACAACTGGATGGACGCTACCAGACCAAGGATATCCACAGCCTGGTGGGCCGTGCGCGGCAGGCCTGGCTGGAATACGCCCCCATGCGCTTGCAGAAGGCCGACGGCGGCGGGCGGATCTACCGCAAGCTCAGTTACGGGCCGATGCTGGATGTGTTCGTGCTGGACATGCGCAGCTACCGCGAAGCCAACGACGCCAACCTCGGCGCAGCCAAACCCTTTCTCGGTCGCGAGCAGTTGAACTGGCTCAAGGGCGAACTGAAGCAGTCCCGGGCCCAGTGGAAAGTCATTGCTGCTGATATGCCCATCGGCCTGGGCGTGCCCGACGGCGAAGTCAGCCCCGGCGTGCCGCGCTGGGAAGCGGTCGCCAACGGTGATCCGGGCGCGGCCCAGGGCCGGGAACTGGAGATCGCCGAGTTGCTCGGCTACCTGCGCAAGCATCAGGTGCGCAACTACGTCTGGCTCACCGCTGACGTGCACTATTGCGCCGCCCACCATTACCACCCGGAACAGGCCGCGTTCCAGGATTTCGAACCCTTCTGGGAGTTTGTCGCCGGGCCGTTGAACGCCGGCAGCTTCGGGCCCAACCCTCTGGACAAGACGTTCGGCCCCGAAGTGGTGTTCCAGAAAGCACCACCGGCCCAGAACACCTCGCCGTTTGCCGGGTATCAGTTCTTTGGCGAGGTGAACATCGACGGCCAGAGCGGGGAGATGAGCGTGGTGTTGCGGGATCTGGAAGGCGTGGCGGTGTTTGAGAAGAGGTTGCAGCCGGTTTGATTCAAGGATCACCGCTCCCACAGGAGAAATGTGTTCTCTAGAACAGAGGATTGTCAGTAGACATCCCGCCGATACCGCCCCTGTTCGATCAAGCGCTCCACTGCCTCGGCTCCGAGCACGTCGTTGAGCACCTGTTCCACGCCCGACGCCATGCCCTGCAAGCTGCCGCAGACATAGATCGTCGCACCGTCGGCCAGCCATTGCTTGAGCAGGACCGAGGATTCGCGCAGGCGGTCCTGGACATAGATTTTCTGTTCCTGATCCCGGGAAAATGCCAGGTCCAGGCGTTCCAGATCGCCGGATGTCACCCATTCCTGTAACTCATCACGGCAGTGGAAATCATGCTCGCGCTGGCGCTCGCCAAACAGCAGCCAGTTGCGCTGCATGCCCTCGGCCACGCGCGCCTTGAGCAGGCTGCGCAGGCCGGCCAGACCGGTGCCGTTACCCAGCAATATCATGGGCACGCCCTGGGGCGGTAGATGGAAGCCGCTGTTGCGGCGCACCCGCAGACTGATGGCGCTGCCCAGCGGCGCATGCTCGGTGAGCCAACCGGAACCTATACCCAACGTGCCGTCGGTGTGACGTTCCTGGCGCACAATCAGTTCCAGCCGGCCATCGGCGGGAATCGAAGCGATGGAATATTCGCGCAGTGCCAGTGGCGCCAGGGCATCCACCAGGGCCTGGGCATGCATGCCCACCAGATGGGCGCGATTTTCCGGCAGTTGGCGGTTGGCCAGCGCCTGATCGAGACGTTGAGGCAAGCCATCGACCTGCACGCGAGCAACGCCGGCGATGCCCAGGCCCTCCAGGAAATGTTCGATGGCCGACAGGTCATTGCGCGGCAGGATTTCCACCAGGTCTCCGGCCAGCCAACTGTTCGGGCCGGGCGCGGTGAGACCCAACAGATACACGCCAGAGCCGCTGCTCTCGGGGTTGAGCAAGGTGCGCTGGTGCAGGGTCCAGTTCTCGAAACTGGGCGCTTGCCAAGTGTCCAGCGGAGCCTGTCCGGTCAGTTCGGCCAATTGCTGTTGCCAGTGACGCAAGGCGTAAGGGTCGCCACTGTCGACTTCCACCGGCGCGAACAGGGCCTTGCCGCCGTGCTCCGACAGCCAGGTGTGCAGGCGTCGGGCGAAGCCGCAGAAGTTTTCGTATTGCCGATCGCCCAGGCCCAGCACCGAATACTGCAGGCGCTCCAGGCTCATGGCCCGGCCCAGCACGTTGCGCTCGAAACCCCGGGCGCTGTCCGGTCCTTCGCCGTCACCAAAGGTGCTGACGACGAACAAGGCGTGGCTGCAGTCGCTCAGCTCCTGCTCGCTGACACCGGCCAGCGGCTGGACCTTCACCGGCAAACCGGCAGCCTGGAGCTGGCCGGCGGTCTGCCAGGCCAGTTGCTCGGCGAAACCGCTCTGGCTGGCGAACCCGATCAGCCAGGCGGGCGCATCGCTACGGTTGGCACCTAGCGCCTGGCGGGCATTCTTGATTTGGCGCTGCTTGCGGCGACGGTCCAGGTACAGCAACCAGCCGGTGATGAAGAACAGCGGCATGGTCAGCGCGGCGACCGTCACCAGGATCCGCCCGATCAGTCCGAAATAGCTGCCGATATGCAAGGCATAGACGCTGGTCAGCAACTGCGCCTTGAGGCTCCTGTCGCTGTAGCGGCTGTGAGCACTGATGACTCCGGTGGCCGGGTCGAGGAGGAGCTGGTTCAGCGCCCGGTCATGAGGCGCGTTTTTCAGCAGGTAGAACACCGTTGCCGGTTGCCCGGCCACCGGCGGCATGCGCACGTTGTAGGAGATCAGGCCAGGGCCCGCGGCGCTGTAGATGCTGCTCCACATGGCTCGATAATCGGCCACCGGCGGCGGGCCGCTCGGCGCTGGGCCGCGGTTGCGCAGCCGTTCTTCTTCGGGGGAATCGGAGAGCAGGCGGGTCACGCCTTTGTTGTACCAATCGTAGGACCAGGTCAGCCCGGTCAGCGCCGCCAGCAAATAGAACGCCAGGCACCAGGTGCCCGCCACCGAGTGCAGGTCCCAGTTGAAGCTGCGGCCTTTTTTCGCCCAGTCGAGAGTCAGCCAGGCACGCCAGCTTTTCCATTGGCGTGGCCAGCGCAGGTACAGTCCGGACAGGCAGAAAAACACCAGGATCAGCGTGCAGGCACCGGTAATCTGTCGACCCACATCCTCCAAGGCCAGGACGCGATGCAGCCTGAGTATCAGAGCGAAGAGATCCTGGCCCAGCACATCGCCCATGAATTGTGCGTTGTACGGGTTGAAATAGCGCATGGGCCCGCGCTTTTCCCCAGGCGGGGCGGCGAAAATTGCCCGTGCGGCGTGGCCGCTGTCGGTCTCGACCCAAAGCATGGCGACGGTTTTACCGGAAGCGGCCTCGATCTGTTGCACCAGTTCGGCAGGCGGCAGGACGCCTTCCGGTTGTTTCGGGACCATCAACACCTGGGGGTTCAACGCCCGCAGGATTTCGTCCTGAAACGACACCGCGGCACCGGTAATGCCCATAAACGCCAGGACCAGCCCGGCGCTGATGCCGAAAAACCAGTGCAACTGGAACAGGGTTTTCTTGAACACGTCGCCCGCCTTTCAGTCATTGCTGTTCATCACGGCGCGCATGTTATCGAGAACCATTCATAGACACACATAAAAAGCCACGCTGATGGGCGCGTTTCGTCCTATTACAAAAAAGCCCGTGACACAGTCACGGGCTTTCGGGTCCAGCGACCAGCCAATTACACGTAGAACGACTTCAGCGGCGGGAAGCCATTGAATTCCACCGCGCTGTAGCTGGTGGTGTAGGCACCGGTCGACAGCCAGTACAGACGGTCACCGATGGCCAGGTTCAGCGGCAAACCGTACTTGTAGTTTTCGTACATGATGTCGGCGCTGTCGCAGGTCGGGCCGGCGATGACCACTTCTTCCATCTCGCCTTTCTTCTCGGTCCAGATCGGGAACTTGATGGCTTCGTCCATGGTTTCGATCAGGCCAGAGAACTTGCCCACGTCCGTGTACACCCAGCGCTCGACGGCGGTACGGGATTTACGGGCCACCAGCACCACTTCGCTGACCAGGATGCCGGCGTTGGCAATCAGCGAACGGCCCGGCTCCAGGATGATCTCCGGCAGGTCGTCGCCGAAGTCTTCCTTGAGGAAACGGATGATTTCCTCGGCGTAGGTTTCCAGGCTGTTGGTGCGGGTGATGTAGTTGGCCGGGAAGCCGCCACCCATGTTGATCAGCTGCAAGACGATGCCGTCTTCTTCTTTCAGACGCTCGAAGATCACCTTGACCTTGGCGATCGCCGCATCCCAGACGCTGATGTCACGCTGTTGCGAACCGACGTGGAAGGAAATGCCGTACGGCACCAGGCCCAGGTCGCGGGCCAGGATCAGCAGGTCCATGGCCATGTCGGTCTGGCAGCCGAACTTGCGCGACAGCGGCCAGTCAGCGGTGGTCGAGCCTTCGGTAAGAATGCGCACATAGACTTTCGAGCCCGGCGCGGCCTTGGCGATGTTGCGCAGGTCTGCTTCGGAGTCGGTGGCATACAGGCGCACGCCCTTCTCGTAGAAGTAGCGGATGTCCCGGGATTTCTTGATGGTGTTGCCATAGCTGATCTGATCCGGGCCTACGCCACGGCTCATGACTTTATCCAGCTCATAGATCGAAGCGATGTCGAAGTTCGAGCCTTTATCCTTGAGCAGGTCGATGATTTCCACTGCCGGGTTGGCCTTGACGGCGTAATAGACCTTGGCGAATTCGAAACCGGCGCGCAGGTCGTCATAGGCCTGGGAGATCATCGCGGTGTCGATCACCACGAACGGGGTTTCCTGCTTGTCGGCGAACGCCTTCATTTTCTGAAAGGTCTCGCGCGCGAAATAATCTTCGACCTGGATCGACATACTTGGGACTCCTACTGGCAAACATCAGGATCAATGGGTGTAAGGGCAAGCAGCCCTCGTGAACGTCCTCCGTATCCCCACTTTGGTTCGCCTACTTCCCAAGGCATGTCGCCGAAAGCAAAAAGGCCACGGGATGCTTGATTCCCTTGGCCTTGCTGTCTCGTCGTCAGTACTTGAGCCGGATGGATCGTTTCCAGCATGGACGTTCGGCGCGAACTTTAGGGCGTGAGGGGCCTGAGATCAACAAAAAATGTCGCGTTTTTGCACTCATTCGTCGTGCGGCCCGCGACAGCTCCTGATGTAACCGACCTGTGTGACAGTCAGATGTTCCTCGGCAATGCGACACAGACCTCCAGGCTGGCCATTTGCACATGGAAGCCTGGGGGGTATGGCAGATCATTTGTTGATTGATTGTCGGCCGGTTATGAGGAAATCGTTTAAACAGATCTAAAAGACTGTAAGTTTTGACAGTGGGCGCGACGAAGCGATTATCGAATACTCATGACTCAAGTTGTACTCGCCGCTGAATATAACCGGTGTTGGGATTATGTCCGGGTGCGCGGCTTATTAGGCGGGGTTTTATGACAGATTGAATTGAGCGAAGAAAAAGCTCTAGGAGAGAGTCATGCGCAAACGTCGGGTCATCCGGATATTAAACATTTCTTTGTTTCTCGGGTTTGTATCGGGCTCCAGCCTGTTGCAGGCAAGCCCTGGCACCGATACGGCCAAACTGATGGAGTACTGGTATCGATTGACCGCACGGGATTGTGGAAGTGGCAGGTTGGCGTCTGATTGCTCTGGATTGATACTTCGAGGAATCGTCAGTAAACAAAGTTATTTGCCGTGGGATGCCAGTCCGTTATCGCATAGCCTGGAAGCGGGGGGCTCGGGTATTGCCGCCGGAGGTACATCGGTTTCATATCTAAGAAAAGATGTGGAATTCAATGGGCTGGGCATGCTCAGGTTCAATGGTTTTGCCTTGGTGCCCAATGATTTTGTGAATGAGCGAGAGCAATTCAAAATCAAAGTGTTGTGTGCCTTTCCTATTGATTCCTGGACGAATTATCGAACCAACAGTGGCTGTGGCGACTATCAGGAAAACGGGAACTCCCTCGGCGTTGTCGAGGACTATTGCCAGAAGCTGGGCATTAGCAATGCCAAGGCGTGGATGGAACACTATGACCGTCAAACCCGAGACCCGGAAGCGACGAAAGCGCACAAGTTTCAATGCGGTTTTGATACCACGAAAGACTACTTCGGTACCTACAACAAGGCTGATGCATTCAATACGTTTGTCGAGGCACGAAAGATTTTGGCCAACGATCCTGATGAAAAGGGTGATGCGATCCATACCCAGTCGGAGCTGAGAATTGAAACCTGGCCGGATAATAAATACTGGAAAAGGGACTGGAGCAGCCAGGAACGGGTAAAGTTTGACGCGCCTGTCGCCAGTGACAGCGACTCAGCGAAAGCCACGTACCTGGAACTCCCTATCGCTGCTTTTATTTATGAGAGTGGTGTTGATTACATTGACAGAACTACAAAGACTTTTAGGTCTCGTGAGCTTGCTCGAGATGATCAGCGTCGATGGGTAGAGCAAGGCAATACGTGGAAGCCGATCATCAAGATACAGTTTCCTAAATCGATCGCTGAGGACGCGAAATTTGCCTACTACCCCGTCGATCAGCACGTTCAACCACCCGTGGATAGTCGCTCCTGTGATAACTACATAGAAAAGATCGAGTGGGACAACAATTATGTAGAGCCCGTATTGGGGAAAATTTCATCGCTCAAGGTCACGCCCACGGCGTGCGGAAGAAAAGCCGGCGTAGGAAAAACCAATGTCGTGCTGGCCGAGTTGGCGATCAAGGCGGCTGCCCTTGATCCGAATCGCAAGGACTGGAATTTCGACAACATGGGCAGCAGCATGCGCCGACAGTTGGCCTGCCATCTTGACTCCCCCGATATCGCCGAGAAGAAACCTACGTGGAGCCTTGAGCCCGCTCGTCCCTATGTTGCCCATGATGTGATTATGAAGTTGCCGGGTGATAACCGCTGTAATCCTCATTGAAGGGGCAGATCAGGCTGTTGACCCGACCGGGATACTCAAGGCGACGAACATGGCAAATCTCACGTTTAAAAAATCAGCAGAGCTGTTGATTCTACTGGGCAGTCTGTGTGTTTCGCCGCTGTCCTTTAGCGAAGCACTGGTGGGCACGATCGTGCAGTCAGGAGAAGCAACGGCAGCCGCCTTGACCCGCAACTACTACGACACCGCGGTCAACTGCGGGGCTGCCACGGCACCTGCTTTTTTATGCACGGGTGTCCTGGCACGCACGACCAATGCAGGAAACTTCGATCCTTGGGACCATAGCGAATTTTCCAGGACCAGCGGCGCGGTCTCATTTTCCTACCTGAGGGCCGACGCCAAGTTCGGTGGTGCGCCATGGGGCAACAACGAAGCCCGGCATGGCTATATTTTTTATCCCACCCTCCGGGCTCCGCAGGGAAAAATGAAGCCCTTGATCATCTGCTATTTTCCCTACGATGGCGCGACGATCTATCGCAGCAAACCGGGCGCCCGCGGTTGCCGTGACAGCATTACCCAGTTCGTCTATCCCCTGAGTAAACCTTGTAATGAACAGAATATTTTCACTGCCAGGGCCTGGCTGACCCATTTTCGAAGGGTCAGTTACGGAAATCCTGCCAGTTGCGCGTGGATGCTCAACGATGCGTTGAATGAGCAAGCCGTGGCTAACTTCAATGCGGGATTGCAAGTCAGAAAACTTGTTGAACTTGAGCCCGGAGGCGCCGATTTCAATTTCAAAAATCACAACGAGCTTCGAATCGAAGCCTGGCCGGAAAAAAATCCGACTCCGCTGCCCATCCAGGCGTTTTTCTGGATCACCGGCTCAAACGATCTGGAAGCCTCCCGAATCGACCAAAAAAAATACTATGAGCGCACCAACGGTCTTGTTGTCCCCATCGTTCGTGTCACATTGCCCCCCAGCCCCAAAGGTCATTTCAGTTTCCAGTATGTGAGTGCGGACCAGGCGATCTCCCCGGTTCTCCCGATGCCCGCTTTGGCCCCACCCACCATTCCCAAGGCTTACAGCTCCGTCTCTGGCGACCGTCTGAACACTAAGGATATCTATAGGGATGAGTACCTCATCGTGCAATTGCCCACCGAGGCGATTGCCGCCTCCGATATCCTGAGTGTTCGATGGGGAGGCCGCGTGCCATACAGCAGTCCGCCGGTCGTATATGGCGAGCTCCCCGCGGACAAACAGGTGCTGATTCCCCGCATTGAGGTCGTCGATAGCATTGGGCTTACCGTACCGGTGAGCTACACGATCAAAAAAAGTGGTGCCGGTGAAACCCTGGAGTCTGGGGTGCGGTTTCTGACCATCGATCCCCAGGCGCTGGTTCTTCCGGCACCCAGTTATGCCTCGGGGACCGTCACGGTCAACTCTCCAGCTCCGACGGGCTCGACCCTGCGTGTACGTGTCATGGGGCAAACCCTCCTTGATACGCCCCATCAAATGGTTACGGCCGGTAAGCCCAACGTTTTCGTGCTTGACCCGACCTGGGTCTCGAAACACAAGGGAAAAACGGTACTGATCAATTATTCGGTGTTTACCACGCTCAGCCCGCAGTGGTTGTTTTCCCAAGTGCTCCGGGTCCAGCTATAAACGTCAGGCCGACGCAGTCTCGGCTGGTAAAACAACACGGGGCTTGCCTCCACAGGACTTGCGGTTGATGGCGGCTACCGCGCCGAAAGGTTCATCCATCAGCAATAACGGGTATCTGGCCACCCCGGATGTACCCAAGGGTTCGGTTCCTGGTACAAGTTGAGCTATAATCGCCGCCCTTTTTTGAATCACCTGCCAGGCGATTTCCCATGACCAAACAGGCCGCCGAAGTCGCGAAACGCCGCACTTTCGCCATTATTTCCCACCCCGATGCCGGTAAGACCACCATCACCGAAAAGCTCTTGCTGATGGGCAAGGCGATTGCGGTGGCCGGCACGGTGAAATCTCGCAAGTCCGACCGCCATGCCACCTCCGATTGGATGGAAATGGAAAAACAGCGGGGTATTTCCATTACCACGTCGGTCATGCAGTTCCCGTATCGCGATCACATGATCAACCTGCTCGACACCCCGGGCCACGAAGACTTCTCCGAAGACACCTACCGTACCCTCACGGCGGTGGACTCGGCGCTGATGGTCCTCGACGGCGGTAAAGGTGTTGAGCCACGGACCATCGCGCTGATGGACGTCTGCCGTCTGCGGGATACCCCGATCGTCAGCTTCATCAACAAACTCGACCGGGACATCCGCGACCCGATCGAACTGCTCGACGAGATTGAAGCGGTTTTGAAGATCAAGGCTGCGCCGATCACCTGGCCGATCGGCTGCTACCGCGATTTCAAGGGCGTGTACCACCTGGCTGACGACTACATCATCGTCTACACCGCCGGGCATGGTCATGAACGCACCGAAACCAAAATCATCGAGAAGCTCGACTCCGACGAGGCCCGCGCCCACCTGGGCGACGAGTACGACCGTTTTGTCGAGCAACTGGAGCTGGTGCAAGGCGCCTGCCATGAGTTCGACCAGCAGGAATTCCTCGACGGCCAACTGACCCCGGTGTTCTTCGGTACCGCGTTGGGCAACTTCGGTGTCGACCATGTGCTCGACGCCGTGGTCGATTGGGCGCCACGTCCGCTGCCGCGCGTGGCCAACGAACGCACCGTGGAACCGGTGGAAGAGAAGTTCACCGGGTTCGTGTTCAAGATCCAGGCGAACATGGACCCCAAGCACCGCGACCGCATCGCGTTCATGCGCATCTGTTCCGGCAAATACGAGAAAGGCATGAAGATGCGCCACGTGCGCACCGGTAAGGATGTGCGCATCGGCGACGCCCTGACGTTCTTCTCCTCGGAACGCGAGCAACTGGAAGAAGCCTTTGCCGGTGACATCATCGGCCTGCACAACCATGGCACCATCCAGATCGGCGACACCTTCACCGAAGGTGAAGTGCTGGGCTACACCGGCATCCCGCACTTCGCCCCGGAGCTGTTCCGCCGCGTGCGCCTGAAGGACCCGCTCAAGTCCAAGCAACTGCGTCAGGGCCTGCAGCAGTTGGCCGAGGAAGGCGCCACTCAGGTGTTCTTCCCGACTCGCAGCAACGACATCATCCTCGGGGCCGTCGGTGTGCTGCAGTTCGACGTCGTCGCCAGCCGTTTGAAAGAGGAATACAAGGTCGAGTGCTCCTACGAGCCCATCACCGTGTGGTCCGCCCGCTGGGTCGATTGCGCCGACAAGAAGAAATTCGAAGAGTTTTCCAACAAAGCCGTGGAAAACCTCGCGCTCGACGGCGGTGGTCACCTGACCTACCTGGCGCCGACCCGGGTCAACCTGGCACTGATGGAAGAGCGCTGGCCGGATGTGAACTTCCGCGCGACCCGTGAGCATCACTAAGCGCTGAGCTTTACACCCAGAACCCCGCACCGAAAGCTGCGGGGTTTTTTGTTTCCACTTAATGATTGGACACCACCAATCCCCTGAGGGAGCGGGCTGGTCGCAGGACCCATGTTCACCTCAGATCCCTGTGGGAGCGAGCCTGCTCGCGAAAGCGGTAGGTCTGCTTGCATCCATGTTGAATGTATCGCCGCCTTCGCGGGCAGGCCCGCTCCCACACGGGTATCGGGCTGGCCGCAGGACCCATGTTCACCTTAAATCCCCTGTGGGAGCGAGCCTGCTCGCGATGGCGGTAGGTCTGCTTGCATCCATGTTGAATGTATCGCCGCCTTCGCGGGCAGGCCCGCTCCCACACGGGTATCGGGCTGGCCGCAGGACCCATGTTCACCTTAAATCCCCTGTGGGAGCGAGCCTGCTCGCGATGGCGGTAGGTCTGCTTGCATCCATGTCGAATGTAGCGCCGCCTTCGCGAGCAGGCTCGCTCCCACAAGGGGCGTCTAACGTGGGTCGGCGATGTCCAACGCTCGATTTGCCAACAGTTCGCTCAGCTCAATCACTTGCTGGATACCCAGCGCAACATGCCGGCGAGAACCTTGAAGATCGAATGCCAAATCGCTGATCATGGCGTTGGCCGAGGCCAGGTTTTCGCTGAGGTTGGCGAGCAGGCTTTCGCTGTCGACCCCCTCCACGATGGTGAAGAGTTGGCCTGCCGGCGGCTCTTTCTTGGATTTGGCCTGTTCCGGCTTCAAATAATAATTGAGTGCCCGCTCAGTGGCTTCGTGGAATTTTTCCGGATCGAGGCTTGAGTAGGAAGAGGTGGGGTCTGTTTCGGGGGGATTGGGTGTGACCTTGAACATGATGACGCTCCTAGGGGTAATGGAGTCGCCAGACATCGCTGCTAAACGAAGAGGGTGGCGACTGTACGCGGGTTAGCAGACCGGACCCCTAGAAGCCGGCAGACCCGAAGGTCTCCCACGCACAACCGCCATTACATACATGGCAGGCACTAAAACCTGCTCCATGATGTGGAGCACTGTGCATCTAGGGATTCAGGCTGCTAAACCCGACCGCTGATTTTCAGCGACCAGATAACCATAGAGCCCGGCCCCAAGGCGCACAATCGGGCGGATTCTGGCTTAGTTGTAGGCAATGGCGCAAGGCGATGTAGCCTCGGGATTAGTGCTCCGTGTTACTGGGAATTTGTCTGTAAGGCTCAATGTCTGCCGTTAAGAGAACGGGAGCTACGCGGGACGAACCTGTGGGAGCAAAGCTTGCTCGCGATGGCTGCGGGTCAGTCAATCTCAAGGTGGCTGACCCACAGCCATCGCGAGCAGGCTCGCTCCCACATTCGGTCGCTGGGTGGGTTAAAAGCGGTTTCACTTCATAGCCTTTCGGGATAAGCCTTATTCGAAAGCAATCTGTGCCTGGATGGCATTTCTCGCTGTGCATAAGCGTCCTATTTGATGAACCGGTCGTTCAGAACCAGCATTTCTTGAGCGCCGTCCGGCTTAGGCTTTAACCAGAGAAAAAAAGGAATCGGCTATGAACACATTTCTACGCGCGATGATTTTGCTGAAGGTTTTAGTGTTGCTGTCTCTCGGTTCGTCAGCAGCCTGGGCCGAATGCGATGAGCATGAAAAACAAGCGGCGTACGGGCAGGTGGCGCAGGGCGAGTTGATGCTTGCCGCGAACGAGGAACAGACGCCCGGCGATCAGGACAATGACGACTCGTCGATTGATGAAGATCTTGATGGTGATAGCCAGACTTGATCCAAATACTGAGCTGATGGTTCCCCTCTGCATAAAAAACGCCCTGATATCAGGGCGTTTTTTATGCACGACTTCTGCAGTATCCGAATAAGGTGACGCCGCAGATATACATCGACCTGTCAGGTCTGACAGTAGACGGTATTGCAGCCGGCTCTTATAACTTTGGGCAGCGATTGTTCAACTGCTAAGGAGCCAGGAGAACACTATGAGAAACAGCGACCAGTCTAAAAGAGCCAAAGGACACCTGGCGGGATGGGTGGGCGGCGTTGCGTTTGATTCGGCCAGCCTGACATTAGTGGCTGACGCCGACAGTGAGGATTTCGTGATTCAAGCCAGTTGGAGCGATGGCGGTGGAAGAGACCTGACGTTCTACATGCCTGAACGAGGCCCGGAGCGCAAGGTATACACGTTTGCTGCTGCGCAAGGCGCTGGCGCTTACTACGAGATGGCTGGGGAGCGGACGATGGAGTGGCAGGGGGGCTCCATCACGCGAGAAAAAGCGGAGTTCTCTTCATCTGATCCGAATCAATGGCGGGTAGTGATCGGTTTCAATTTTGAAGTCATTGTTGATGACCAGGCTGTCTGGATAAAGGGCGAAGGTGACCTCACGGGGGCGACTCCCTGGAACAGGGGGATGCGCGAGCGATTTCCGACGCGCAAAGGTTAGGAACTAATACAGGACCCGTGGCGAGGGGAGCTTGCTCCCGCTTGACGGTAGGAGCTGGCGAAGCCTGCGATCTTTTGATCTTTCGCTTGAGATTCAAGTGGCAGGGGAAAGATCGCAGCCTCGTTGCACTCGACAGCTCCTACAGGTCCAGCGGGAGCAAGCTCTCTCGCCACAGGTGCTTTTCTGCCTTTTTAGCCTTACGCCGCGCCGTCGAGGAACTGCTCGGCGTAATGGCAGGCCACCTGCCGGTTATCCAGCAACCGCAAGGCCGGTTCTTCGGTCTGGCAACGCTCGGTGGCGTACGGGCAGCGCTTGTGGAAGGCGCAGCCGGACGGTGGGTTGAGCGGGTTGGGCAGTTCGCCGACGATCTTGATCTTCGGCTTGTTCGGGTCCGGGTGGATGGTCGGGGTGGCCGACAGCAGCGCCTGGGTGTACGGGTGTAGCGGGCGGCTGTAGATGGACTCGTTAGGGCCCATTTCCACCGGACGACCGAGGTACATCACCATCACGTCGTCGGCCACGTGCTGCACCACCGCCAGGTTGTGGGAAATGAACACGTAGGCGGTGTTGAATTCCTCCTGCAAGTCCATGAACAGGTTCAGCACCTGGGCCTGGATCGACACGTCCAGCGCCGATGTCGGTTCGTCCGCCACCAGCACCTTGGGTTGCAGCATCATGGCGCGGGCCAGGGCGATGCGCTGGCGTTGGCCGCCGGAGAACATGTGCGGGTAGCGCTGGTAATGCTCGGGGCGCAGGCCCACCTGCTTCATCATCGCCTGGACTTTTTCCCGCCGCTCGGTGGCCGACAGGTTGGTGTTGATGAGCAAAGGCTCGGCCAGTTGATCACCGACTTTCTGCCGTGGGTTGAGGGACGCATACGGGCTCTGGAAGACCATCTGCACGTCTTTGCGCAACTGCTTGCGTTCGGCCTTGTTGGCGCCGGCCACTTCCTGGCCGGCGATTTTCAGCGAGCCGGTGGACGGCTCTTCGATCAGTGTCAGGGCGCGGGCGAGGGTGGATTTGCCGCAACCGGATTCACCCACCACGGCCAGGGTCTTGCCGGCTTCCAGTTCGAACGACACACCGTTGAGGGCGCGAACGGTGGCATGGCCCTTGAACATGCCACGGGACACTTCGTAATGACGGGTCAGGTCACGGGCGGTAAGTACGACGGCCATCACGCCACCTCCTGGTTCAACGGGTAGAAGCAGCGGGCGAGGCTGGCGGCTTTCGGGTCAAGGGCTGGGCGCTGTTGACGGCAGTTGTCCTGCACGTACGGGCAGCGCGGCGACAGCAGGCAGCCTTGCGGACGGTCGTAGCGACCGGGAACGATGCCCGGCAGCGTCGCCAGGCGCTCGGCGCCCATGCTGTGTTCGGGAATCGCCGCCAGCAGGGCTTCGCTGTACGGGTGCGCGGGGATGTCGAACAGCTCGGGCACCTTGCCCACTTCCACGGCTTGACCGGCGTACATCACGCACACGCGCTGGGCGGTTTCAGCGACCACGGCCAGGTCATGGGTGATCAACACCAGGCCCATGTTCTGCTCTTTCTGCAGGGCCAGCAGCAGGTCCATGATCTGCGCCTGGATGGTCACGTCCAGCGCGGTGGTCGGTTCGTCGGCGATCAACAGTTTTGGCTCGCCGGCAATGGCCATGGCAATCGCCACACGCTGGCTCATGCCGCCGGAGAGTTGATGGGGGTAGGCATTCATGCGACTGGCGGCGCCGGGGATTTCGACTTTCTCCAGCAGTTCGATGGCGCGCTGGCGGGCGGCCTTGCCGGACATTTTCAGGTGCAGGCGCAGCACTTCTTCGATCTGGAACCCCACGGTGTAGCTGGGGTTGAGCGCGGTCATCGGGTCCTGGAAGACCATCGCCAGATCCTTGCCGACGATCTGCCGGCGCTGGCGGCTGCTCAGCTTGAGCATGTTCTTGCCGTCGAAGTTCAGCGCGTCGGCGGTGACGATGCCGGGGTGCTCGATCAGGCCCATCAGCGCCATCATGGTCACGGATTTACCCGAGCCGGATTCACCGACGATGGCCAGGACTTCGCCTTTTTCCACGGTCAGGTCCAGACCGTCGACCACCGGGACGGCGGTGGCGTCGCCGAAGCGAACGTTGAGATTCTTGATTTCTAGCAGTGACATGGGAATCTCCTCAGGCGGCATTCTTGAGTTTCGGGTCCAGCGCATCGCGCAAACCGTCGCCCATCAGGTTGATTGCCAGCACGCTGAGCAAAATGGTCAAGCCAGGCAGGCTCACCACCCACCAGGCGCGTTCGATGTAGTCCCGGGCCGAAGCCAGCATGGTGCCCCACTCCGGGGTGGGCGGCTGGACGCCGAGGCCGAGGAAGCCCAGGGCGGCGGCGTCGAGGATCGCCGAGGAAAAGCTCAAGGTGGCCTGCACGATCAGCGGCGCCATGCAGTTGGGCAGCACAGTGATGAACATCAGGCGCGGCAGGCCGGCACCGGCCAGGCGCGCGGCAGTCACGTAGTCACGGTTCAGCTCGCCCATCACGGCGGCGCGGGTCAGGCGCACGTAGGACGGCAGCGACACGATGGCGATGGCGATCACGGTGTTGATCAGGCCTGGGCCGAGGATGGCGACAATCGCCACGGCCAGCAGCAGCGAAGGCAGGGCGAGCATGATGTCCATCAAACGCATGATGGTCGGGCCGAGCAGACGCGGGAAGAACCCGGCGAACAGCCCCAGCAGGATGCCCGGGATCAGCGACATCACCACCGACGACAAGCCGATCAGCAGCGACAGGCGCGAACCCTGGATCAGCCGCGACAGCAAATCGCGTCCCAGTTCGTCGGTGCCCAGCAGGAACTGCATCTGACCGCCTTCGAGCCAGACCGGCGGCGTCAGCAGAAATTCGCGGTACTGCTCGCTCGGGTCATGGGGGGCGACCCACGGGGCAAAGAGCGCGCAAAACACGATCAGGATCATGAACATCAGCCCGGCCACGGCGCCCTTGTTGCGGGAAAACGCCTGCCAGAATTCTTTGTACGGGGACGGGTACAGCAGGCTTTGATCGACTGCTACCGAGGTAGTTGGAGTACTCATGGTTTTGATCTCAGCGCTGGTGACGGATACGTGGGTTGGCAAAGCCGTAGAGCACATCCACGACGAAGTTGACCAGAATCACCAGGCAGGCGATTAACAGGATGCCGTTCTGCACCACGGGATAGTCCCGGGCGCCGATGGCTTCGATCAGCCACTTGCCGATACCCGGCCAGGAGAAGATCGTTTCGGTCAGGACTGCACCGGCCAGCAGGGTGCCGACTTGCAGGCCGACCACGGTCAGCACCGGGATCAGTGCGTTGCGCAGGCCATGCACGAACACCACGCGCGACGGCGACAGGCCCTTGGCGCGCGCGGTGCGGATGTAGTCTTCGCGCAGCACTTCGAGCATCGAAGAGCGGGTCATGCGGGCAATCACTGCCAGCGGAATAGTGCCCAGCACAATGGCCGGCAGGATCAGGTGGTGCAGAGCGTCGAGGAACGCGCCCGGCTCATCGGCCAGCAGGGTGTCGATCAGCATGAAGCCGGTTTTCGGCTCGATGTCATACAAAAGGTCGATCCGCCCCGACACCGGCGTCCAGCCCAGGGACACCGAGAAGAACATGATCAGGATCAGGCCCCACCAGAAGATCGGCATCGAATACCCCGCCAGGGAGATGCCCATCACCCCATGGTCGAACAGGGATCCTCGCTTGAGTGCCGCGATCACCCCGGCCAAAAGGCCCAGGATACCGGCGAACAACAGGGCGGCCAGGGACAGTTCCAGGGTCGCGGGAAACAGGGAACTGAACTCGGTCCAGACGCTTTCGCGGGTGCGCAGCGATTCGCCGAGATCGCCCTGGGCCAGTTTGCCGATGTAGTCCAGATACTGGGCATACAGCGGTTTGTTCAGGCCAAGGCGTTCCATTGCCTGAGCGTGCATTTCGGGATCGACCCGACGTTCGCCCATCATCACTTCCACGGGGTCGCCGGGGATCATGCGAATCAACGCGAAGGTCAGCAGGGTGATGCCGAAGAACGTGGGGATCAACAATCCCAGTCGGCGGGCAATAAAACTAAACATCTTAAGGTGTACCTCATCAGCCGGTTAGGCGTGCCCGGCGACGCTTGTGGTCAAGTGTCGCCGGGCGTTTTCTTATCTACTTCACCTGGGTGGTGGCGAAGTTATTGGTCGTCAGCGGGCTAATCACATAGCCCTCTACGTTCTTGCGCATTGCGGTAAACATGCGGGTGTGGGCCATGCTGATCCACGGTTGGTCCTGGTTGAAAAGCACTTGGGCCTGTTCATAGAGCTTGGTGCGCTCCTCGGGGTTCACTGTGGCGCGGGCCTGGTCGATCAGCGCCTGGAATTGCTCGTTGCACCAGCGCGCGTAGTTTTCGCCGTTCTTGGCCGCTTCGCAACTGAGCATAGGCGTCAGGAAGTTATCCGGGTCGCCGTTATCGCCCGCCCATCCGGCGGAAACCATGTCGTGCTCGCCGTTCTTGGCGCGCTTGAGCATTTCGCCCCATTCCATCACGCGGATGTCGACCTTGATCCCGACCTTCGCCAGGTCCGCCTGCATCATCTGCGCGCCGAGCATCGGGTTGGGGTTGGTCGGACCGCCGCCGTTACGGGTGAACAGAGTGAACACGGTGCCTTCAGGTACGCCGGCTTCCTTGAGCAACTCACGGGCCTTGTCCAAGTTGCGGGGCGGGTTCTTCAGGTCGTGATTGAAGCCCAGCAGCGTCGGTGGATACGGGTTGACCGCCACGGTGGCGTTGCCCTTGCCGAACAGCGCATTGACGTAGGCTTCCTTGTCGAAGGCCAGGTCGATGGCTTTGCGCACCCGCACATCGCTCATGTATTTGTGGCTGGTGTTCATGGCCGTGTAGGAAACGGTCATCGCGTCCAGCTCAGCGACTTTCAGGTTCGGGTCTTTCTTGATGCTGGGGATGTCGTCGGGTTTGGGGTACAGCGCGATCTGGCACTCGTTGGTCTTGAGCTTTTGCATGCGCACGTTGTTGTCGGTGGCGATGGCCAGAATCAGTGCATCGGCCGGTGGCTTGCCACGGAAGTAATCCGGGTTGGCCTTGAAGCGCACCTGGGCGTCCTTGTTGTAGCGCTGAAAGATGAACGGGCCGGTGCCAATCGGTTTGCTGTTCAGATCGCCGGCCTTGTTGGCCTTGAGCAACTGGTCGGCATACTCGGCCGGGTAGATCGAAGAGAAGGCCATGGCGATGTCGGCCAGGAACGGCGCTTCACGGCGAGTCAGGCTGAACTTGACCGTGTGCTCGTCGACTTTCTCGACGCTTTTGAGCAGCTCTTTGAAGCCCATGCTTTCAAAGTAGGGGAAGCCTACGCTCGACAGCTTGTGCCATGGGTGATTCGGGTCCAGTTGACGCTGGAAACTCCAGACCACGTCGTCGGCATTCATGTCGCGGGTCGGCTTGAAATAATCGGTGGTGTGGAACTTGACGCCTTTGCGCAGATGGAAGGTGTACGTCAGGCCATCGTCACTGATGTCCCAGGATTCGGCCAGGGCCGGAATCACTTCGGTGGTGCCGGGCTTGAAGTCGGCCAGGCGATTGAAGATGGTTTCTGCCACGGCGTCGGCAGTGACTGCAGTCGTGTACTGGACCATGTCGAAGCCTTCCGGGCTGGCTTCTGTGCAAACCACCAGGGGCTTGGCCGTGGCGCCAACGGCGACACTCAGCAACGCCGCGGCGATGGCGGCGCGTAGGGGATTCATGTTCATCGGCAATCCTCTGCAATCGGTTAAACGCAAAAAACCGAACGACCGACCTTGTGAGTCGGCCGTTCGGCGGAGGGTTTAGAGAATGTTGAACGGGATGGTGGTGACCAGGCGGAACTCGTTGATGTTGCCATCAGCCTGGTTTTCGCTGGCGCGGTGCGTGGTGTAGGTCGCACGAATCGCGGTGGCCTTGAGTGGGCCACTTTGCACGGCGTAGGAGGCGCCAACACCGTATTCGTAGTGAGTTTCGCCATCCATCAGGCTCAGGTCGCCGCGCTGGGTACCTGGTGCGGTGTAGGCCGTGCCACGGTAATGCGTGCCGTCGATGCCCCAGCCGCGTGCCTGATAGATGTTGAACTTCAGGCCCGGTACGCCGTACTCGGCCATGTTGAGGCCGTAGGCGATCTGGAACGATTTCTCGTTCGGGCTGTTGAAGTCCGACAGCAAGGAGTTGGCCAGGTAGATGCCATTGGTTTCGTGCAGGTAGTCGAAGTACTCGTCGCCGTTCACTTCCTGATAGGAGAACGTCAGGCTATGGGCCTGGTGAGCAAGGCCGAGCGACAGGGAGTAGGTATCGTTATCGATATTCCCCATCAGCTTTTTGCCCTCATCAACGGTTTTGTAGTAGTTCAGGCCGGTGGTCAGACTCAGCACCTGGCTGTCACCCAACTCGTGGGTCGCGCCAAAGTAGTACTGGTTCCAGAAGTCTTCAACATTGGCGCCATACAGGCTGGTTTTCAGGCTCTTGAACGGCTGGTAGTTCACGCCGGCGGTGAGGACTTTGTCGGTTTCCACGCCAGTGGCGGAATACTCGCTGCGGAACTTCGACAGGCTCTGCTCGGTACGCGGCGAAACGCGATCGAAACCGGCCACGTCGAACGACAGGTTGTTGAATTCCTCGCTATGCAGACTCACACCTTCGAAACTCGAAGGCAGTGCGCGGTTGCCGATAACGTCGACGATAGGCGTACTGAAATTCTGACGACCGGCGGTGAGCGTTGTGTTCGATACGCGGAACTTGACGTTGGCCAGACCCAGCTTGCTCCACTGGTCGACGGCATCACCGTTGGAGTCGGCCAGGGTGCGGTTGGAACCGCCGGCGATGTGCTTGCGGTCTTGATCCAGCACGATGGCGTTGTAGGCGGCTACTTCCGTGCTGACGCCGACTGTGCCTTGGGTAAAGCCCGAGGTGTAGTTGACGATGGTGCCCTGAACCCAGTTGATACGACGTGCAATGGGCGTAGCTGGCACGGAAGGATCATTTTTTACGCTGTTAGGCTTATAGCTGAATCGGTCATCACGACGTTTCAGTTCGTTGGCGTACCAGTTACGGGTCGTGCCGCCCAAGCTCTGTCCATCGATAAAACCTTTAGCCTCGCTTTGAGCGCTGCTGCCAGCCAGGGTGGTCGGAACGAATTCCTGACTTGCAGACTCAGCATAGGCTGTGGCCGTAACGCTGCTGATGGCCAAGGCCAGTAACGCGGTGTTGCTCAGTTTCATCGGTAACGCTCCTTTTCTTTCTTTTTTAATGCCGGTCTTTTTTAGTGATACGGCTATCGGTTTTTACAACTCATCGGCACATCGCAAACGTTTGCACGGTGCCAGATCGGCGAATTCCGGCAAGACGTCGGCGTGAGGGCCCAAGTGGGCCCTCGCTGTGTGGCTAATCGGTTATGGGTTCAGGCTGACGCCCGAGAACACGTTGCGACCGAAGGGGCTGACTTTGAACCCTTCGACTTTGGTGCTCAGCGGCTGGTTGACCGTCGAGTGGGCAACCGGGGTGATCGGCACTTGCTGCTTGAGCAACTGCTGGGCCTGTTTGTAAAGCACGGTGCGCTGGTCGCGATCGGTGACGACCTTGGCCTGCTTGATCAGCTTGTCGTAGTCCTGATCACACCACATGGAGTAGTTGTTGCCGCCAATGGCATCGCAGCTGTACAGCGTGCCCAACCAGTTGTCCGGGTCCCCGTTGTCACCGGTCCAGCCGATCAGGCTGACATCGTGCTCGCCGTTCTTGGTGCGCTTGATGTACTCGCCCCATTCATAGCTGACAATCTTCACCTTCAGGCCGATCTTCGCCCAGTCGGCCTGGAGCATCTCGGCCATCAGCTTGGCGTTGGGGTTGTACGGACGTTGCACCGGCATGGCCCAAAGGGTGATTTCGGTGCCTTCCTTGACCCCGGCGGCCTTGAGCAGCTCCTTGGCTTTTTCCGGGTTATACGGCGTGTCCTTGATCGTGTCGTCGTAGGACCACTGGGTTGGCGGCATGGCGTTGACCGCCAATTGGCCCGCGCCCTGGTACACGGCGTTGAGGATGCTCTGCTTGTTCACCGCCATGTCCAGCGCCCGGCGTACTTCGACCTGATCGAACGGTTTGTGGCGGGTGTTATAGGCGATGTAGCCGAGGTTGAAACCCGGTTTCTCGATCAGTTGCAGTTTCGGGTCGTTTTTCAAGGCCGGCACATCGGCTGGACGCGGATGCAGGGTGACCTGGCATTCGTTGGCCTTGAGTTTCTGCACCCGTACCGAGGCATCGGTGTTGATGGAGAAGATCAGGTTGTTCAGCTTGACCCGTTCCGGCGCCCAGTACTGCTTGTTGGCGACGTAGCGAATGTTGGAATCTTTCTGGTAGCTCTTGAACTCAAACGGTCCGGTGCCAATCGGCTTCTGGTTGATGTCGCTGGGCTTGCCGTTCTTGAGCAACTGATCAGCATATTCGGCCGACAGGATCGAAGCGAAGCTCATGGCGATGTTCTGGATGAACGCGGCGTCCACGCTGTTGAGGGTCATGACCACGGTCAGCGGCCCGGTCGCCTCGACCTTGGCGATGTTCTTGTTCAGGCTCATGCCGTTGAAATACGGAAACTCGGTCGGGTAGGCCTTGCGGAACGGGTGCTGCGGGTCAAGCATGCGGTTGAAGGTGAACAGCACGTCGTCGGCGTTGAAATCCCGGGTCGGCGTGAAGTAGTCGGTGGTATGAAACTTCACACCTTCACGCAGGTGAAAGGTGTATTTCAGGCCATCTTCGGAAATGTCCCAGCGAGTCGCCAGGCCAGGTACGACGTTGGTCGCGCCTTTTTCAAATTCGGCCAGGCGGTTGTACAGCGGTTCGGCGGCATCGTTGTCGGTGGCCGTGGTGTATTGCGCGGTGTCGAAACCGGCGGGGCTGCCTTCGGAACAGAACACCAGGCTGCCGCCGGCGGCCTGGGCCATGGAGGTGGCGGCCAGCAGGCCGGTGCCCAGCAATGCGGATAAAACCAAGGTATGGCGCATGACGCTCCCTCTCTCTATGGGGTGTTTAACAGTGACCGGCGCCCTTGCAGGACCTGTCCGGGCACTGAGTTCAATCCATTGCGAACAGCGATGCCGCAGCGCCAGCAGATCGACCTGGCTCCCGACGGTATGGGCCGCGGGCCAGGCAGTAAATGCGTAACGCCTGAAAGACTTGTGGGAAAAGGCGATACGTCCTAAACCAGCTGCTGTGGTACGCAGTGCTTTTGGATGTAGGCGTTTTCCTGAGTCTTGGTCTCGGCAGATAAAGCAACGGCGCCGTCAGAAACGCCGCCGTTGCCTACCCTTATTTGCTGACGCTGACGCCGTAGAAGGAGTTCAAGCCAAACGGGCTGATCTTGAAGTCCTGCACATTGGCGCGCATGGGTTGATACACCGTCGAGTGAGCGATAGGTGTCATTGGCACAGCGTCCTTGAGGACGTGTTGCGCCTGTTTGTACAGTTCGGTGCGCTTGGCCTGGTCGGTCGTGCGCTTAGCTTGCTTGACGAGGTCGTCGAACTTCTTGTCGCACCATTTTGAGAAGTTGTTGCCGGCCAGCGAGTCGCAGCCGAACAGCACGTTGAGCCAGTTGTCCGGGTCACCGTTATCACCGCTCCAGCCAATGATCATGGCCTGGTTCTCGCCGCCCTTGGAACGCTTGATGTACTCGCCCCATTCGTAGCTGACGATGTTGACGTTCAGGCCGATCTTCTTCCAGTCGGACTGCAGCATCTCAGCCATCAGTTTGGCGTTCGGGTTGTACGGACGCTGTACCGGCATCGCCCACAGGGTGATGTTGGTGCCTTCCTTGACGCCGGCTTCCTTGAGCAGCGTCTTGGCCTTCTCAGGGTCGTACTTGGCATCCTTGATGGTGGTGTCGTAGGACCATTGGGTCGGCGGCATGGCGTTGACCGCCAGTTGGCCCGCGCCCTGATAGACCGAATCGATGATCTGCGGCTTGTTGACCGCCATGTCCAGCGCCTGGCGTACTTTCAGGTCCGCCAGAATGTTCGGCTCGTTGCTGCCCTTGATCTTGTCCATCACGTTGTAAGCGACGTAGCCCAGGTTGAAGCCGGCCTGGTCAGGCATCTTCAGCGCTTTGTCTTCTTTCAATGCCTTGAGATCGGCGGGGCGCGGGAAGAGGGTGATCTGGCACTCGTTCTTCTTCAGCTTCTGCATGCGCACCGACGGGTCGGTGGTGATGGCGAAGATCAGGTTGTCGATCTTCACGTCTTCAGGCTTCCAGTAATCCTTGTTCCCGGTGTAGCGGATGTTGGAGTCTTTCTGGTAGCTCTTGAACACGAATGGGCCGGTGCCGACCGGTTTCTGGTTGATGTCGGTAGGTTTGCCGTCCTTGAGCAGCTGGGCGGCGTACTCGGCGGACTGGATCGAGGCGAAGCTCATGGCCATGTTCTGGATGAACGCGGCGTCAACATCCTTGAGGGTGAACTTGACGGTGTGGTCGTCGACTTTATCGATCTTGGTGATGTTGGTGTCCATCCCCATGTCGGTGAAGTACGGGAATTCGGTCGGGTAGGCCTTACGGAACGGGTCATCCTTGCTGATCATGCGATTGAAGGTGAACAGCACGTCGTCGGCGTTGAATTCACGAGTCGGCTTGAAATACGGGGTGGTGTGGAACTTGACGCCTTCACGCAGGTGGAAGGTGTAGGTGAGGCCGTCTTCGGAAATGTCCCACTTGGTCGCCAGGCCAGGAATCACAGCGGTGCCGCCGCGTTCGAACTGGGTCAGACGGTTGAACATGGTTTCTGCAGAGGCGTCGAAGTCGGTTCCGGTGGTGTACTGACCAGGGTCAAAACCGGCCGGGCTGCCTTCGGAGCAGAACACCAGGTTAGTCGCCGCTTGGGCGAAAGGTGCGCTGGCTAATAAGCCTGCGCCGACTAAAAACGGAATGACCGCTTGTTTAAGCATGTTGGCCTCATGATTTGTTGTCATTTTTGATTTGAGGGCGACCTCGTGAGTCGACCTGCGGATACTTATGCAGGCCCCATACCCAATGCAAGATCCAGAGCCGTTACAAGCCTGAAACAGTGGCACGTACGTACCTTAATGTCGCATCCGTGTAACTTCTGACGCATTTGATCGTTTGCGAGGGCGCTTTTGGCTTGAGTGGCGCTCCTTGCCGGTGCATCTCGAAGCTGCTGATGCACCGGGTTGGGGCGGGTATTACCTCTTGAAACCCGTGAGGTAGAACGGTGCAACCAAAGTGTCCTGGCGTGTTTAGCGGGGCGGTTTTTGTGTGTATTACGGGCGACTGTATTTGGCCGCTTATCTGTGGGAGCAAAGCTTGCTCGCGAGGCGGTCTGGCAGCTGGCCAGGATTTTTTTGACCGGGTACATATCCGTTACTGCGGTAACGGCTACTTATGGTTCCGCTCTTACAGCGGGTCACTTTCGAAAAGCGCGAAAGTAACCAAAGCGCTTTGCCCCACCACTCGGCACCTCGCCTAGGCTCGGTGTGCCCTCACTCCGGCATTGCTCCGTGGGCCCGCCGCGAAGGGCCATCCATGGCCCAGCGCGGCTAACCCGGCATCCATGCCGGGTTGCCCACTGCGCAATACCTGCGTTCGGCCAGCGTGGTTAACGGGGCGCCCAGATCAAAAGCCGGGACGAGGCGGCCTTATAGCCGACCTGGTTCTCCCGGTCGCACCCCGATCCAATTGTGGGAGCGGGCTTGCTCGCGAAGGCGGCCTTATAGCCGGCCTGTTTGCCACGGTTGTACCCGATCCCACTGTGGGAGCGGGCTTGCTCGCGAAGGCGGCCTTAT
>NZ_FOPO01000015.1:84979-187280 GCF_900113505.1 Pseudomonas sp. NFACC45 | reverse complement strand
ACCCATACTAATTGCCCGTGAGGCTTGACCATATAACACCCAAGCAATTTGCTGACCCGATACACAGGGCACCAGATTGCGGTGTGTGAAGACGCTATGAACCGAAAGTTCGCACAACACACAAACCTATCGCATACCCATTCGCTGGAACGTGACCGTAAGGCACGCGCTGGCTACCGAATTTCTTGACGACCATAGAGCATTGGAACCACCTGATCCCATCCCGAACTCAGCAGTGAAACGATGCATCGCCGATGGTAGTGTGGGGTTTCCCCATGTGAGAGTAGGTCATCGTCAAGATTAAATTCCGAAACCCCTATCTGCTGACGCAGGTAGGGGTTTTGTTTTGCCCGCAGGAAAGACCTGGTGTGTTTCTATGCAACAGTCTTGCGCATCGCTATCATGCGGGCCTCATTATCAGGTGCCGTTTGCATGCTCACGTTGCTTAAACTTCTGAAAGATGGCCGCTTCCACTCGGGTCAGGCGCTGGGTACTGCTCTGGGTATCAGTCGTAGTGCTGTATGGAAGCAGTTGCAGCACCTGGAGGCGGAGTTAGGGTTATCTGTTCATAAGGTTCGAGGTAGAGGTTATCAGCTGGCTAAGCCGCTGCTGCTTTTGGACTCAGCTGAGATTAGCGCCAAAGAGTCTTGTGAGTGGCCCATCCATATATTTGACTCCATTGATTCGACCAACGCTGAGGCGCTTCGCGCCATAGAGCGTGGAATGGACGCTCCATTTAGGATTTTGACCGAGCGACAGACAGCCGGTCGTGGTCGTCGTGGTCGCAAGTGGGTGAGTCCGTTTGCTGACAATCTTTACCACAGTCTGGTGCTGCGAATTGATGGTGGCATGCGCCAAATTGAGGGGCTCAGCCTGGTTGTAGGGCTTGCAGTTATGCGCGCCTTGCATGATATGGGGATCGAGGGGGCTGGGCTGAAGTGGCCTAACGATGTCCTGGTAGGTGATAAGAAAATCGCTGGCATCTTGCTTGAGTTGGTGGGGGATCCAGCAGACGTTTGCCATGTTGTCCTCGGCGTAGGGATTAATGTGAATATGCGGTCGACCGATGAGGTTGACCAGCAATGGACGTCCATGTGCCTTGAGACGGGCAGGGATTTTGATCGAAACGAGTTGGTTGGACGGCTGGCTGCGAAGTTTCAGCATTACCTCAGGCTCCACCAGGTGTCAGGTTTCTCCGCGATCCAAGAGGAATGGGAGCGATACCATCTGTGGCAGGGGCGCAATGTTTCCCTGATTGCCGGTATCAACCAGGTTGACGGGGTTGTAATGGGCATTGATCGTCAGGGCGCGCTACGTTTGAAGGTAGATGGCGTGGAAAAAATCTTTAGCGGTGGTGAGCTCAGTTTGAGGTTGCGTGATGATTCTTGAGCTCGATTGCGGCAATAGCTTTATCAAATGGCGTGTCCTTGACTTCGATGGCGTAACACCGGTCGAAGGAGGGGTGGCTGGTACCGATAGTGCTCTGCTGGCGAGCTTGAGTGACGCCGATAAATTTCAGCTCAAGAAATGTCGTCTCGTTAGCGTGAGGACTCCGCAAGAGACGGATTCGCTGGTTGCTCTGCTAATTGATGTTTTTGGGGTGTCTGTCTCGCGCGCTGTACCTGTTCGGGAGTTGGCCGGTGTTAAGAACGGTTACAACGATTACGAGCGGCTAGGGCTCGATCGATGGTTGGCTTTGCTTGGGGGCTTTCATCTTGCCTCGGGAGCCTGTCTGGTGCTCGATTTCGGTACGGCCGTTACAGCGGATTTCGTGGCCGCGGACGGTGAGCATCTTGGGGGGTTCATTTGTCCTGGTATGCCTTTGATGCGTAATCAGTTGCGCACCCATACCCGACGGATTCGCTATGACGATACGGCTGCCGAGCGGGCTCACGAGAGTCTCGCCCCTGGTCGTGCGACTGTTGAGGCGGTGGAGCGCGGCTGCATGCTCATGCTCAGAGGGTTTGTCCTGACTCAGCTTGAACTGGCTAAAGAATATTGGGGGAAAGACTTCGTAGTATTTCTCACGGGGGGAGATGCCAATTTGGTATCCGGTGTTGTACCTGATGCCAAGGTAGTGCCTGATCTGGTTTTTGTTGGTTTGGCGATGGCCTGTCCTTTGTCTTGAGGTTCCTATGCGGTGGCTTTTTCTGCTGTTGGTGGTTTTGAATGTCTTTTATTACGTCTGGCATCAACAGGAGGCACCCCTTCGGGCAAAAGATGTGACTCCGTTGAGTTTGTACCGGGGCTCGCAGCAGGATATTCATCTCTTGAGCGAAACGGCTGATGCGCTTGTAAGGCGGGATTCAAGCAAATCTGCGGGCCGAGGCACGTGTGTCTATCTTGGTGGCTTCATCCGAATTGAAATGGCGCGCCAGCTGGAACAGCGGCTCGCGGCATCCGGGATCGCGGCTCGCTCCATTGCGCAGGGCTCGCCGAATCTGCCTGAGGGAGAAGGATTTTGGGTTCTGATTTCGCCAGATAGCGGGCTGAAGGTGAATGAAATGCTGCTTCAAAACCTTTCTAAAGAATTCAATGAGTTAAAACATAAAATAATGCCCTGTGAGGGGGTTGCACCCACAGGGTAGTTTGCATAGAATGGCGCCCGCTTCGCAGCGAAGGCCTTTAACAGCTAGCGCCACGAAGCGGTGTCAACGCAGCTAACCTCAGGTTTTTTATGAGAAAATGCTTGACAGAAGGCTGGCATGATATAGAATGCCGGCTCGCTTAGGAGGGGTTCCCGAGCGGCCAAAGGGATCAGACTGTAAATCTGACGTCTACGACTTCGAAGGTTCGAATCCTTCCCCCTCCACCAGTTTTAGCGTGAGCTGCAAGCTCCGCGGGTATAGTTTAGTGGTAGAACCTCAGCCTTCCAAGCTGATGATGCGGGTTCGATTCCCGCTACCCGCTCCAAGTTTGCAGGTTGTGCATAGTGTTTCGCTCTTGTAGCTCAGTTGGTAGAGCACACCCTTGGTAAGGGTGAGGTCGGCGGTTCAAATCCGCTCAAGAGCTCCATATAACAAGGCAGATATGAAAATATCTGCCTTTGTTTTAATGGTTTGTGTGACTTGCTAAATTCTTCTCCTAGGGGTGATTTCGATGGCTAAGGAAAAGTTCGAACGTAATAAGCCGCACGTCAACGTTGGCACCATCGGTCACGTCGACCACGGTAAAACCACGCTGACCGCTGCTCTGACCCGTGTCTGCTCCGAAGTTTTCGGTTCGGCCAAGGTTGACTTCGACAAGATCGACAGCGCCCCGGAAGAGAAAGCTCGCGGTATCACCATCAACACCGCTCACGTTGAATACGATTCGGCCGTGCGTCACTACGCACACGTTGACTGCCCAGGTCACGCCGACTACGTAAAAAACATGATCACTGGTGCTGCCCAGATGGACGGCGCGATCCTGGTTTGCTCGGCCGCTGATGGTCCGATGCCGCAAACCCGTGAGCACATCCTGCTGTCCCGTCAGGTAGGCGTTCCGTACATCGTTGTCTTCCTGAACAAGGCTGACATGGTTGACGATGCTGAGCTGCTGGAACTGGTTGAGATGGAAGTGCGCGATCTGCTGAGCACTTACGACTTCCCAGGTGATGACACTCCAATCATCATCGGTTCGGCTCTGATGGCTCTGAACGGTCAAGACGACAACGAAATGGGTACCAGTGCTGTCAAGAAGCTGGTGGAAACTCTGGACAGCTACATCCCAGAGCCAGAGCGTGCTATCGACAAGCCGTTCCTGATGCCAATCGAAGACGTATTCTCGATCTCCGGTCGCGGTACTGTTGTGACTGGTCGTGTTGAGCGTGGCATCGTCCGCATCCAGGAAGAAGTTGAGATCGTCGGTCTGCGCGACACTCAGAAAACTACCTGCACCGGCGTTGAAATGTTCCGCAAGCTGCTCGACGAAGGTCGTGCTGGCGAGAACTGTGGCGTACTGCTGCGCGGCACCAAGCGTGACGACGTTGAGCGTGGCCAGGTTCTGGTCAAGCCAGGCACCGTCAAGCCGCACACCAAGTTCACTGCAGAAGTTTACGTTCTGAGCAAGGAAGAAGGCGGCCGTCATACTCCGTTCTTCAAAGGCTACCGTCCACAGTTCTACTTCCGTACAACTGACGTGACCGGTAACTGCGAGCTGCCAGAAGGCGTTGAGATGGTAATGCCAGGTGACAACATCCAGATGACTGTCACTCTGATCAAGACCATCGCGATGGAAGACGGTCTGCGTTTCGCTATCCGTGAAGGCGGTCGTACCGTCGGCGCTGGCGTCGTAGCCAAAGTCATCGAGTAAGTCTCTTGTAGAGTCAGCTCGATGAGTTGAAGAGCCCCCGCCTAGCGGGGGCTTTTTTATTGGGTTGACACCTATCAGGGGCGTCTATAGAATTGCGCCTCCTTTTAACGGGCGTATTGCGCTCGGTGGGAATAGCAGCCGGAGTCTGAAATCCAATGCAAAATCAGCAAATCCGTATCAGGTTGAAGGCTTTTGACCATCGCCTGATCGACCAATCCACCCAGGAAATCGTGGAAACCGCGAAACGTACTGGTGCTCAAGTGCGTGGTCCAATTCCACTGCCTACCCGTAAAGAGCGGTTCACCGTTCTGGTCTCCCCGCACGTCAACAAAGACGCGCGTGACCAGTACGAGATCCGTACTCATAAGCGCGTTCTGGACATCGTCCAGCCAACGGATAAAACCGTTGATGCACTTATGAAGCTTGATCTTGCGGCCGGTGTGGAAGTGCAGATCAGCCTCGGCTAAGACTCGGTCTTGGTCGTGTAACGCTCTGAAATGGGCGGCCATAGCGGGTGAAAGCCCCGTACACTCATGAGGTTTACAACATGACTATTGGTGTAGTCGGTCGTAAATGCGGTATGACCCGTATTTTCACCGAAGAAGGTGTCTCCATTCCGGTCACGGTCATTGAGATCGAGCCGAATCGCGTCACCCAGTTCAAAACTGAAGAGACCGATGGCTATCGTGCAGTGCAAGTCACTGTCGGCGAGCGTCGTGCTTCGCGTGTAACAGCTGCTCAAGCTGGCCACTTCGCCAAGGCGAACGTTGCCGCTGGTCGTACCGTAATGGAATTCCGCCTTGAAGAAGGCGAGTACCAGGCCGGCGATCTGATCAACGCTGAAATCTTCGCTGCTGGTCAACTGGTTGATGTAACCGGTCAGTCCAAGGGTAAAGGCTTCCAGGGTACGATCAAGCGTTGGAACTTCCGCGGGCAAGATAACACCCACGGTAACTCCGTATCCCACCGCGTTCCAGGCTCTATCGGCCAGTGCCAGACTCCTGGTCGTGTATTCAAGGGCAAAAAAATGTCCGGTCATATGGGCGCTGAGCGCGTGACCGTGCAGTCCCTCGAAGTAGTGCGCGTGGACGCTGAACGCAATCTGTTGTTGGTCAAGGGCGCTGTTCCTGGCGCTACTGGCGGCAACTTGGTTGTACGTCCAGCAGCCAAGGCTCGCGGTTAAGGGGAAGCTGACATGCAATTAAATGTAAATGACGCTCAAGCGATCGAAGTTTCCGAACTGACATTTGGCGGCGAATTCAACGAGACGCTGGTTCACCAAGCAGTCGTGGCCTACATGGCTGGCGGCCGTCAAGGTAGCAAGCAGCAAAAGACCCGTTCCGACGTTTCTGGTGGCGGTAAGCGCCCATGGCGTCAGAAAGGTACTGGCCGTGCTCGTGCCGGTACTATCCGTAGCCCAATCTGGCGCGGCGGCGGTACCACTTTTGCAGCTCGTCCTCAGGATCACTCCCAGAAGCTGAACAAGAAGATGTATCGCGCAGCAATGCGTTCCATCCTTGCTGAGCTGGTGCGTACTGATCGTCTGGTCGTGGTTCAGGACTTCGCTGTTGAAGCACCGAAAACCAAAGATCTGCTGAACAAGCTGAATGGCATGGGCCTGACTGACGTCCTGATCGTGTCTGACGCTGTTGATCAGAACCTGTACCTGGCTGCTCGCAACCTGCCACACGTTGATGTTCGTGACGTGCAAGGTTCCGATCCGGTCAGTCTGATCGCATACGACAAGGTGTTGATCACCGTGTCGGCCGTGAAGAAATTCGAGGAGCTGCTGGGATGAACCAGGAACGCGTATTTAAAGTTCTGCTTGGCCCGCACGTTTCCGAGAAGGCTACGGTTCTGGCAGACAAGAAAGGCCAGTTCGTTTTCAAGGTTGCTACCGATGCAACCAAGCTGGAAATCAAGAAGGCCGTCGAAAGCCTGTTCAGCGTGAAAGTAGAGCGCGTTACTACCCTGAACGTTCTGGGTAAGAGCAAGCGCACTGCTCGCGGTCTGGGCAAGCGTAATGACTGGAAGAAGGCAGTTATCTCCCTTCAGCCAGGCCAAGATCTCGATTTCAGCAGCAGTGCTGAGTAAGGAAGGGGTGCATCATGGCAATCGTTAAATGCAAACCGACTTCCCCTGGCCGCCGTTTTGTGGTCAAGGTGGTCAACCAGGAGCTGCATAAAGGCGCTCCTCACGCACCGCTGCTCGAGAAAAAATCGAAGTCTGGTGGTCGTAACAACAATGGCCGTATTACCACTCGTCACATCGGTGGTGGTCATAAGCAGCATTATCGTCTGGTCGACTTCCGTCGCAACGACAAGGATGGCATCGCTGCCACCGTCGAGCGTATCGAATACGATCCAAACCGTACTGCTCACATCGCTCTGCTGCTGTACGCAGATGGCGAGCGTCGCTACATCATTGCCCCTAAAGGCGTGAGTGCTGGCGACCAGCTGATCGCAGGTGCCTTGGCGCCGATCAAGCCGGGCAACGCTCTGCAACTGCGTAACATTCCAGTTGGTAGCACCGTACACGGCATCGAATTGAAGCCAGGTAAAGGCGCACAGATCGCTCGTTCCGCTGGTGCTTCGGCTCAGCTGATCGCTCGTGAAGGTGTCTACGTGACCCTGCGTCTGCGTTCTGGTGAGATGCGTAAAGTACTGGCTGAGTGCCGTGCGACCCTGGGCGAAGTCTCGAACTCCGAGCACAGCCTGCGTTCGTTGGGTAAAGCTGGTGCCAAGCGCTGGCGTGGCGTTCGCCCAACCGTTCGTGGTGTTGCCATGAACCCGGTTGACCACCCACATGGTGGTGGTGAAGGTCGTACCTCTGGTGGTCGTCATCCGGTATCGCCATGGGGCTTCCCGACTAAGGGCGCGAAGACTCGTGGTAATAAGCGTACCGACAAAATGATCGTCCGTCGTCGCAAGTAAATAGAGGGATACGACAGTGCCACGTTCTCTGAAAAAAGGTCCTTTTATTGATCTTCACCTACTGAAGAAGATCGAAGTGGCGGCGGAAAAGAACGATCGCAAACCAGTTAAAACCTGGTCGCGCCGTTCGATGATCCTGCCACAAATGGTCGGTCTGACCATCGCAGTACACAACGGTCGCCAACACGTCCCAGTTCTCGTTAACGAAGACATGGTCGGCCACAAACTGGGCGAGTTTGCCGGTACCCGCACATACCGTGGGCACGTGGCTGACAAGAAAGCCAAGCGTTAAGGGGTAAGGAAATGGAAGTAGCCGCTAAGTTGTCGGGCGCTCGAATCTCCGCCCAGAAAGCCCGCTTGGTCGCCGACCAGATCCGCGGGAAGAAGGTGGGCGAAGCGCTCAACCTGTTGGCTTTCAGCAGTAAGAAAGCCGCCGAGATCATGAAGAAAGTGCTGGAGTCGGCCGTAGCCAACGCCGAGCATAACGAAGGCGCAGACGTTGATGACCTGAAGGTCAGCACCGTTTTCGTCAACGAAGGGCGTTCGCTGAAGCGCATCATGCCACGTGCCAAAGGCCGTGCTGATCGCATCGTCAAGCGGTCTTGCCATATCACTGTCAAGGTTGCTGACAAGTAACGGAGTCGAAGAGATGGGTCAGAAAGTACATCCCATTGGCATTCGCCTGGGAATCGTCAAGGAGCACACCTCCGTCTGGTACGCAGACGGTCGGACTTATGCGGACTACTTGTTCGCTGATCTGAAGGTGCGTGAGTATCTCCAAGACAAACTAAAAAGCGCGTCCGTAAGCCGTATCGATATCCATCGTCCGGCGCAGACTGCACGCATCACCATCCACACTGCTCGTCCAGGTATCGTTATCGGGAAGAAAGGTGAAGATGTTGAGAAGCTGCGTCAGGACCTGACCAAGCAAATGGGTGTGCCTGTGCACATCAATATCGAAGAGATCCGCAAGCCGGAGCTCGACGGTATGCTGGTTGCGCAGAGCGTAGCTCAGCAGCTGGAGCGTCGTGTAATGTTCCGTCGCGCTATGAAGCGCGCTGTACAAAACGCAATGCGCATTGGTGCCAAAGGCATCAAAATCCAAGTGAGCGGTCGTCTCGGCGGTGCTGAAATCGCACGTACTGAATGGTATCGCGAAGGTCGTGTGCCACTGCACACCCTGCGTGCCGACATCGACTATGCCAACTACGAAGCTCACACCACTTACGGTGTGATCGGTGTAAAGGTTTGGATCTTCAAAGGCGAAGTAATTGGTGGTCGCCAAGAAGAGCTGAAGCCACAAGCACCAGCGCCTCGTAAAAAAGCTGCTAAGTAAGGGGTACGCCAAATGTTGCAACCAAAGCGTACGAAGTTCCGCAAGCAGATGACCGGTCACAACCGTGGCCTGGCATTGCGCGGTAGCAAAGTCAGCTTCGGCGAGTTCGCGCTGAAGTCTGTTGCTCGTGGTCGTCTCACCGCTCGTCAGATCGAGTCAGCGCGTCGTGCTCTGACCCGTCACGTAAAACGTGGCGGCAAGATCTGGATCCGTGTATTCCCGGACAAGCCTGTCACCAAGAAGCCACTCGAAGTTCGGATGGGTAAAGGTAAGGGTAACGTGGAGTACTGGGTTGCCCAGATTCAGCCAGGCAAAGTCCTGTATGAAATCGAGGGTGTTTCTGAAGAGCTGGCGCGTGAGGCTTTCGCCCTGGCTGCTGCAAAGCTGCCGCTCGCCACCTCCTTTGTTAAACGGACGGTGATGTGATGAAAGCGAATGAACTTCGTGAAAAATCAGCACAGCAGCTGAACGAGCAACTGCTCGGCCTGCTGCGCGACCAGTTCAATCTGCGTATGCAGAAAGCAACTGGCCAGTTGGGGCAGTCTCATCTGCTCTCGCAAGTTAAGCGTGACATCGCTCGCGTGAAAACTGTGCTCAACCAGCAGGCAGGTAAGTGATCATGGCTGAAGCCGAAAAAACTGTCCGTACGCTGACTGGCCGTGTTGTCAGCGACAAGATGGACAAAACCATCACCGTTCTGATCGAGCGTCGCGTTAAGCACCCGATCTACGGTAAATACGTTAAGCGTTCGACTAAGCTGCACGCGCACGACGAAACCAATCAGTGCCACATCGGCGACAAAGTCACTATTCGTGAAACTCGTCCGATGGCCAAGACCAAGTCTTGGGCGCTGGTTGATGTTCTCGAACGCGCTGTGGAAGTCTAAGGGCTAGGGGTCGGAGAAATTATATGATTCAGACTCAATCCATGCTCGATGTGGCCGATAACAGCGGCGCTCGCCGTGTTATGTGCATCAAGGTGCTGGGTGGCTCCCATCGTCGTTACGCTGGTATTGGTGACATCATCAAAGTTACCGTCAAGGAAGCAATTCCCCGCGGTAAGGTGAAAAAAGGCCAAGTGATGACTGCTGTTGTAGTCCGCACTCGCCACGGTGTTCGTCGCGCTGACGGCTCCATCATCCGCTTTGATGGCAACGCTGCTGTTCTGTTGAACAACAAGCAAGAGCCAATCGGCACCCGTATCTTTGGGCCAGTGACCCGTGAGCTTCGTACTGAGAAGTTCATGAAGATCGTCTCGCTCGCCCCAGAAGTGCTGTAAGGAGATCCGACATGCAAAAGATTCGTCGTGACGACGAGATCATCGTGATCGCCGGCAAAGACAAGGGTAAGCGCGGTAAGGTGCTGAAGGTTCTTGCTGACAACCGTCTGGTTGTTGGTGGTCTGAACCTGGTCAAGCGTCATACCAAGCCTAACCCGATGTCGGGCGTACAGGGCGGTATCGTCGAGAAAGAAGCGCCACTGCACGCTTCCAACGTCGCCATTTTCAACGGCGAAACCAACAAGGCTGACCGCGTTGGTTTCAAAGTAGAAGACGGTAAGAAAATTCGTGTCTTCAAGTCGACCCAAAAAGCGGTTGATGCTTGAACACTGCTAGGTAGAAGACCATGGCACGACTAAAAGAGATTTACCGGAAGGAAATCGCACCGAAGCTTAAGGAAGAACTTAAGCTTTCGAACGTGATGGAAGTTCCGCGCGTTACCAAAATCACCCTGAACATGGGTCTGGGCGAAGCGATCGGCGACAAAAAAGTCATCGAGCACGCTGTTGCTGACCTGGAAAAGATCACCGGTCAGAAAGTCGTTGTGACTTACGCTCGGAAATCCATCGCTGGCTTTAAAGTCCGTGAAGGTTGGCCGATCGGCGTCAAAGTGACCCTGCGCCGTGAGCGTATGTACGAGTTCCTGGATCGTCTGCTGTCGATCTCCCTGCCTCGGGTTCGCGACTTCCGCGGCCTGAATGCCAAGTCCTTCGATGGTCGTGGTAACTACAGCATGGGCGTTAAAGAGCAGATTATTTTCCCGGAAATCGATTACGACAAGATCGACGCTCTCCGCGGTCTGGACATTACCCTGACCACCACTGCTCGGACGGATGACGAAGGTCGCGCACTGCTGCGCGCTTTCAAATTCCCGTTCCGCAACTGATTGGAGTAGGAAAATGGCCAAGAAGAGCATGAAAAACCGTGAGCTGAAGCGTCAGCTCACCGTTGCCAAGTACGCCACCAAGCGTGCAGCGCTGAAAGCTATCATCGTTGATCTGAACGCAAGTCCAGAAGCGCGTTGGGAAGCTACCGTAGCACTGCAGAAGCAGCCACGTGACGCAAGCGCTTCGCGCATGCGTAACCGCTGCCGCCTGACTGGTCGTCCGCACGGCGTGTACCGCAAGTTCGGCCTCGGCCGTAACATGCTGCGTCAAGCTGCAATGCGTGGTGACGTTCCAGGTCTGGTTAAAGCCAGCTGGTAAGCACTGTCAATGTCTCGGTGTTCGGGGTCGCAAGATCCTGACCGCCGGTGACCTTGAACTTGAATCAAGCCCCTTTTGGGGCTTGATTCATTTGTGGGGTGTGTCTAGAATACCCGGCTCGCCTGAGCCCGTGCTTTTATCGCGCGGATGTACTCGGCGACACGTAGTAGCCGAAAGGCTAATTTTTTGTGTATTAGGAGCGTCTAGCCCATGAGTATGCAGGACCCGTTAGCGGACATGCTAACTCGTATCCGTAATGCCCAGATGGCTGAAAAGTCCGTCGTAAGCATGCCATCTTCTACTTTGAAGGTAGCTGTTGCCAAAGTCCTGAAGGACGAAGGTTACATTGCGGGTTATCAGATCAGCAGCGAAATCAAGCCACTGCTGTCCATCGAGCTGAAGTACTTCGAAGGCCGTCCGGTCATCGAGGAAGTGAAGCGCGTTAGCCGTCCAGGCCTGCGTCAGTACAAGTCCGTCGAGGATCTGCCAAAAGTTCGTGGCGGTCTCGGTGTGTCTATCGTCTCCACCAACAAGGGTGTGATGACGGATCGTGCTGCGCGCGCTGCCGGTGTCGGCGGCGAAGTTCTTTGCACTGTGTTCTAAGGGGGGATAAGCATGTCACGCGTCGCTAAGAACCCCGTTAAGCTGCCAGCCGGTGTCGAAGTCAAATTCGCAGGCCAACAGCTTTCGGTGAAGGGTGCCAAAGGCACTCTGCAACTGAACATCCATTCGTCCGTTGAGATCGTTGAAGAAGCTGGTGAGCTGCGTTTCGCTGCTCGCAATGGCGATCAACAGACTCGCGCAATGGCTGGTACCACTCGTGCGTTGGTAAACAACATGGTCCAAGGCGTAAGCCAAGGCTTCGAGCGCAAGCTCCAGCTGGTCGGTGTTGGTTACAAGGCGCAAGCAAAAGGCACAGTGCTGAACCTGGCTCTTGGCTTCTCGCACCCAGTGGATTATGAACTGCCGGAAGGCATCACCGCTGAGACTCCTAGCCAGACCGATATCCTGATCAAGGGCATCGACAAGCAGCTGGTAGGTCAAGTGGCCGCCGAGATCCGCGACTTCCGTCCACCAGAGCCGTATAAAGGCAAAGGTGTGCGCTACGCGGACGAAGTCGTCCGTCGTAAAGAAGCCAAGAAGAAGTAGGGCATAGCAAATGACCGACAAAAAAGTTACTCGACTGCGTCGCGCTCGCAAAGCACGCCTGAAAATGCACGAACTCGAAGTCGTGCGTCTCTGCGTGTTCCGCTCGTCGCAGCACATCTACGCCCAGGTCATTTCGGCCGACGGCAACAAAGTCCTGGCAAGTGCCTCGACTTTGGATAAAGAACTGCGTGATGGCGCCACTGGCAACATCGACGCGGCCACTAAGGTTGGCCAGCTGGTCGCTACGCGTGCTAAAGCCGCTGGCGTCTCGCAGGTGGCTTTCGACCGCTCTGGCTTCAAGTACCACGGCCGCGTCAAGGCGCTGGCTGATGCTGCTCGTGAAGCTGGGCTGGAGTTCTAAGTTATGTCAAATAACGACCAAAAGCGCGACGAAGGCTACATCGAGAAGCTGGTTCAAGTTAACCGCGTAGCCAAAACCGTTAAAGGCGGCCGTATCTTCACTTTCACCGCGTTGACCGTGGTAGGTGATGGTAAAGGGCGTGTTGGCTTCGGCCGTGGCAAGTCGCGTGAAGTGCCTGCTGCGATCCAGAAGGCAATGGAAGCTGCTCGCCGCAACATGATCCAGGTTGATCTGAACGGCACCACTCTGCAGTACGCAATGAAGTCTGCCCATGGCGCTTCGAAGGTGTACATGCAGCCTGCTTCTGAAGGTACCGGTATCATCGCTGGCGGCGCTATGCGTGCTGTCCTCGAAGTTGCTGGCGTTCAGAACGTTCTGGCCAAGTGCTACGGCTCGACTAACCCGGTAAACGTGGTTCACGCCACTTTCAAGGGTTTGAAAGCAATGCAGTCTCCTGAATCCATTGCCGCCAAGCGTGGCAAAAGCGTCAAGGAGATCTTCTGATCATGGCTACCGTAAAAGTTACGCTGATCAAAAGCATGACCGGCCGCATCCCTAACCACAAACTGTGCGTTAAGGGTCTGGGTCTGCGTCGCATCGGTCACACTGTAGAGGTCCTGGATACTCCCGAGAATCGCGGGATGATCAACAAGGCCTACTACATGCTGCGTGTAGAGGGTTAATCGATGAAACTCAATGATCTGAGTCCAGCGCCGGGTTCCCGTCGCGAAAAGCATCGTCCGGGCCGTGGTATCGGTAGTGGTTTGGGCAAGACCGGTGGCCGTGGCCACAAAGGTCAGACCTCCCGCTCCGGTGGCACCATTGCTCCAGGCTTTGAAGGCGGTCAACAGCCGCTGCATCGTCGCCTGCCGAAGTTCGGTTTCGTTTCCCTGAAGGCCATGGATCGCGCAGAAGTGCGTCTGTCCGAGCTGGCTAAAGTGGATGGCGACATCGTCACCGTGCAGTCCCTGAAGGATGCCAACGTGATCAACCAGAACGTACAGCGTGTGAAAATCATGCTGTCGGGCGAAGTTGCTCGCGCTGTCACCATCGGAAAGGGAATCGGCGCCACCAAAGGTGCGCGTGCGGCTATCGAAGCAGCTGGCGGCAAGTTCGAGGAATAAATGGCTAAGCAAGGTGCTCTCTCTGCGCTCGGCAAAGGCGGTATGTCTGAACTCTGGGCTCGTCTGCGTTTTCTGTTCCTGGCGATTATCGTCTACCGAATAGGCGCACACATCCCGGTTCCAGGTATCAACCCGGACCGACTCGCGGACCTGTTTCGACAGAATGAGGGGACCATTCTTAGCTTGTTCAACATGTTTTCCGGCGGTGCGCTGGAACGGATGAGTATCTTTGCTCTGGGGATCATGCCGTACATCTCGGCATCGATCATCATGCAACTGATGACCGCCGTCAGCCCACAGCTGGAACAGTTGAAGAAGGAAGGTGAAGCTGGCCGTCGCAAGATCAGCCAGTACACCCGCTACCTCACCGTCGTCCTTGCTCTTGTCCAGGCTGTTGGCATGTCCATCGGTCTGGCAGGGCAAGGCGTAGCGTTCACTGGTGACTTTGGCTTCCATTTCGTCGCGGTAACCACGTTTGTGGCGGGTGCGATGTTCATGATGTGGCTGGGTGAGCAGATTACTGAGCGTGGTGTTGGCAACGGTATCTCGATGTTGATTTTCGCAGGTATCGTCGCCGGTCTTCCGAGAGCGATCGGGCAGTCTTTCGAGTCTGCGCGTCAGGGTGACATCAACATTTTTGCCCTGGTTGCGATCGGTTTGCTGGCAGTAGCGATTATCGGTTTCGTGGTGTTCATTGAGCGTGGTCAGCGTCGTATAGCTGTTCACTACGCCAAGCGTCAGCAGGGCCGCAAGGTATTTGCTGCGCAGACTAGCCACTTGCCGCTGAAGGTGAATATGGCCGGTGTTATCCCGGCTATTTTTGCGAGCAGCATTTTGCTGTTCCCGGCTTCGCTGGGTGCCTGGTTTGGTCAGTCTGAAGGTATGGGCTGGCTGCAGGACATCTCGCAGTCGATCGCTCCTGGTCAGCCGTTGAATATTCTGCTGTTTAGTGCAGGGATTATTTTCTTCTGCTTCTTCTATACGGCGTTGATGTTCAATCCGAAAGACGTAGCGGAAAACCTGAAGAAGTCCGGTGCCTTTATTCCGGGTATCCGTCCAGGCGAGCAGTCGGCGCGCTACATTGATGGCGTTTTGACTCGTTTGACCTTGTTCGGTGCTCTCTATATGACGGCCGTTTGCTTGCTTCCCCAGTTCCTGGTGGTTGCGGCAAATGTTCCGTTCTACCTTGGCGGGACCTCGTTGCTGATCGTGGTCGTGGTTGTGATGGACTTCATGTCCCAAGTACAATCGCACCTCGTTTCGCACCAGTACGAATCCCTGATGAAGAAAGCCAACCTGAAGGGCTACGGCAGCGGTATGTTGCGCTGAGTAGCGTCCATAAGGTTCGAGGAGTTGGTGATGAAAGTTCGTGCATCGGTGAAAAAGCTGTGCCGTAACTGCAAGATTATTCGCCGCGAAGGCGTTGTTCGGGTAATTTGCAGCGCGGAACCGCGTCACAAACAGCGCCAAGGCTGAGTGTGATTGTGCTTTAAGCCCGGCAGCTAGTGCGCTGCCGGGTTGATTATTTGTTATTACAGCGATATTATCTCGCGCCCTATTTCTTGGCTTCCGGGGCGTAGGTAGCTGTCAATTGGAGTCCCACTGAATGGCCCGTATTGCAGGCGTTAACATTCCAGATAACAAGCATACTGTTATCTCGCTGACCTACATCTATGGTGTTGGTCGCACTACTGCACAGAAAATTTGTGCAGTGTCTGGGGTCAACCCAGCGGCAAAGATCAAAGATCTGAGCGACGAGCAGATTGAACAGCTGCGTGGCGAAGTGGCGAAGTTCACCACTGAAGGTGACCTGCGTCGCGAAATCAACATGAAAATCAAGCGCTTGATGGACCTCGGTTGCTATCGCGGTCTGCGTCATCGTCGTGGTCTTCCAGTACGCGGTCAGCGTACCAAGACCAACGCGCGTACCCGTAAAGGTCCGCGTAAGCCGATCCGCAAGTAATCGCCCCAGCGAATCGACAGGAATTTAATCATGGCAAAACCTGCTGCTCGTCCTCGTAAAAAAGTTAAAAAGACAGTGGTTGATGGCATCGCCCACATCCATGCTTCTTTTAACAACACCATCGTGACCATTACCGACCGTCAAGGTAACGCTCTTTCCTGGGCAACCTCCGGTGGTTCGGGTTTCCGCGGTTCCCGCAAGTCCACCCCGTTCGCTGCTCAAGTAGCTGCTGAGCGTGCTGGTCAAGCTGCGCTGGAATACGGCCTGAAAAACCTCGACGTCAACGTCAAGGGTCCAGGTCCGGGTCGTGAATCCGCAGTCCGCGCTTTGAACGGCTGTGGCTACAAGATCGCCAGCATCACCGACGTGACGCCAATCCCGCACAACGGGTGCCGTCCGCCGAAGAAGCGCCGCGTGTAATCCAGGAGATTGTAAAGAATGGCTCGTTACATTGGTCCAAAATGCAAACTCGCTCGTCGCGAAGGCACCGATCTCTTTCTGAAGAGCGGCGTGCGCGCGATCGAATCGAAGTGCAACATTGAAGCAGCACCTGGTATCCACGGCCAACGCCGCGGTCGCCAGTCCGATTACGGCACCCAACTGCGTGAAAAGCAGAAGGTCCGTCGTATCTACGGCGTTCTCGAGCGTCAATTCAGCGGCTACTACAAAGAAGCAGCTGGCAAGAAGGGCGCAACCGGCGAAAACCTGTTGCAACTGCTCGAATGCCGTCTGGACAACGTTGTATACCGTATGGGTTTCGGTTCTACTCGTGCCGAATCCCGTCAGCTGGTATCGCACAAGTCGATCAGCGTTAACGGTCAGACCGTAAACGTTCCGTCCTACCAGGTTCGTGCTGGTGACGTGGTTGCTGTTCGCGAGAAAGCAAAGAACCAACTTCGCATTGTCCAAGCTCTCGATCTGTGTGCCCAACGTGGCCGCGTAGAATGGGTAGAAGTAGACACTGAGAAGAAGTCGGGCGTTTTCAAGAACGTTCCTGCTCGCAGTGATCTGTCCGCCGACATCAACGAAAGCCTGATTGTCGAGCTCTACTCCAAGTAAGGGCTAGAAAATAGGTGCATCCATGCAGATTTCGGTAAATGAGTTCCTGACACCCCGCCATATTGATGTGCAGGTTGTCAGTCCAACCCGCGCCAAGATCACACTCGAGCCTCTCGAGCGTGGTTTTGGCCACACCCTGGGCAACGCGCTGCGCCGCATCCTGTTGTCCTCAATGCCCGGCTGTGCAGTAGTCGAGGCCGAGATTGACGGTGTACTCCATGAGTACAGCGCCATCGAAGGTGTACAGGAAGATGTAATTGAAATCCTGTTGAACCTTAAAGGTCTGGCTATCAAGCTGCACGGTCGTGACGAAGTTACGCTGACCTTGTCGAAGAAGGGTTCGGGGGTGGTTACCGCTGCCGATATTCAGCTGGATCATGATGTCGAGATCGTTAACCCCGATCACGTAATCGCTAACCTGGCGTCTAACGGCGCCCTGAACATGAAGCTCACCGTAGCTCGTGGTCGTGGTTATGAACCGGCAGACTCGCGTCAGAGCGATGAAGACGAAAGCCGCAGCATCGGTCGCTTGCAGCTCGACTCTTCGTTCAGCCCGGTTCGCCGTATCGCATACGTGGTGGAAAACGCCCGTGTCGAACAGCGTACCAACCTGGACAAGCTGGTTATTGATCTGGAAACCAACGGTACCCTGGATCCTGAAGAGGCCATTCGCCGCGCTGCAACCATTCTGCAACAGCAGTTGGCTGCGTTCGTCGACCTCAAAGGTGACAGTGAGCCAGTGGTTGTCGAGCAGGAAGACGAGATTGATCCGATCCTGCTTCGCCCGGTTGACGATCTGGAACTGACTGTACGTTCGGCTAACTGCCTTAAGGCGGAAAACATCTACTACATCGGCGACCTGATTCAGCGCACCGAAGTAGAGCTGTTGAAGACTCCGAACCTTGGCAAGAAATCCTTGACTGAAATCAAGGACGTTCTGGCCTCCCGCGGTCTGTCCCTCGGCATGCGCCTCGACAACTGGCCGCCTGCAAGTCTTAAGAAGGACGACAAGGCGACTGCCTGATCGTCGTAATCACCGAACGTTGTGTTTGGTAAGGAATGAACCATGCGTCATCGTAAAAGTGGTCGTCACCTGAGCCGCACCAGCTCGCACCGCAAGGCCATGTTCCAAAACATGGCGGTGTCGCTGTTCGAGCACGAGCTGATCAAAACTACACTGCCGAAAGCCAAAGAACTGCGCCGCGTTGCTGAGCCGCTGATCACTTTGGCCAAGACAGACAGCCTGGCTAACCGCCGTCTGGCTTTCGACCGTACTCGTTCGAAAGCTATCGTTGGTAAGCTCTTCAACGACCTGGGCAAGCGTTATGCTACCCGTGAGGGTGGCTACCTGCGCATCCTCAAGTGCGGTTTCCGCGCTGGCGACAACGCGCCTATGGCGTACGTCGAGTTGGTTGATCGTGCTACCAGCGGTGAAGCTGTATCCGCTGAGTAAGTCGGCAACATACAAAAAACCGGGCCTTGTGCCCGGTTTTTTGTGCCCGGTCAAAAAGTATCAGTCACCTCTTTGTCTGGCGTCGCGCATGCAATAAGGCATCGTTAGATAATGACTATCGATGCCCATGATTTAATGAATTTGGATACTGTCATTAACATGATCAATACTCCTTTCCAGCCGATTAGCCGGCAGTTTGAAGACCGACCTAGGAAGATTGAGCATGAGCCAGACCAAAACGCTTACGACCGCCAGTGGCGCTCCTGTCGCCGATAACCAGAACTCTCGCTCCGCTGGCCCGCGTGGCCCGCTGTTGCTCGACGACTTCCACCTTATCGAGAAGCTCGCTCACTTCAATCGCGAGAACATTCCCGAGCGCCGTGTACACGCCAAGGGATCAGGCGCTTACGGCACATTTACCGTAACCCGGGATATCACCCAGTACACCAGCGCCAAGCTGTTTGAGTCGGTCGGCAAGCAGACCCCAACGTTCCTGCGTTTTTCCACCGTGGGTGGCGAGCGTGGCTCTGCGGATACTGAGCGCGACCCACGTGGTTTCGCCCTGAAGTTCTACACCGAGGAAGGGAACTGGGACATCGTGGGTAATAACACCCCTGTGTTTTTCATTCGCGATCCGCTGAAATTCCCCGACTTCATCCATACCCAGAAGCGCCTGCCCCAAAGCAATCTGAAAAGTGCCCAAATGATGTGGGATTTCTGGTCGCATTCGCCGGAGGCTTTGCACCAGGTCACCATTCTGTTCTCTGATCGTGGCATTCCCGATGGCTACCGTCACATGCACGGCTTTGGCAGTCACACCTATAGTCTGATCAGCGCCCAGGGTGAGCGTCACTGGGTGAAATGGCACTACAAGACCAAGCAAGGGGTCAAGAACCTGACGCCGGCTGAAGCTGCGCGCCTGGCGGGCACCGACCCGGATTACGCTCAGCGTGATCTGTTCAATGCGATCGAGCGTGGTGATTTCCCGAAGTGGAGCGTCTGCATCCAGATCATGACCGAGGCTCAAGCCGCGGCCCACTACGAGAACCCGTTCGATGTGACCAAAACCTGGTCGCAGAAAGAGTTTCCGTTGATCGAGGTTGGCGAACTGGAGCTCAACCGTAACCCGCTGAACTACTTCGCTGAGGTTGAGCAGGCTACGTTCGGCCCGAGCAATATGGTTCCAGGGGTTGGCCTTTCACCAGATCGCATGCTGCAAGGTCGTGTATTCGCCTACGCTGATGCGCACCGCTACCGTGTGGGCACCAATCACCAGCAATTGCCAGTCAACGCCCCGCGCAGCCCGGTCAACACTTACCAGCGCGACGGAGCCATGGCGTTCGGCAGCAATGGCGGTGCGGCACCGAACTACGAGCCCAACAGCTACGTCGAGGCGCCCAAGCAGGCTCCGCGTTATGCTGAACCGGCCCTGGCGCTCGGTGGTTCGGCAGACCGTTACGATCACCGCGAAGATACCGACTACTACAGTCACGCCGGTGCGCTGTTCCGCTTGATGAATGATGCCCAGAAAGCGCTGCTGATCAGCAACATCGCGGGTGCGATGGCCGGTGTATCGGCGGATGTTGTCGATCGTCAGCTGCAGCACTTCTTCAAAGCGGATGTCGCTTATGGTGAAGGCATCGCCAAAGCGTTGGGCGTACAGCTTAACTAAGTCTAAACGAGAAGCAGAACCGCCCTCAATTGGGCGGTTTTTGCGTTATTTAACCGGCTTTTCTCAGATTTTCTTCGCTTTTATTGCGATAGGCGAGTGACCTTGCGGTCAGCTTGGTTCAAACTAGAGCCTTCAAAGCTTGTGGAGATGTAGGGCGATGCAAGGTCACCCAGACGTAATCGATTACCTCAACACGCTGCTGACAGGCGAACTGGCAGCCCGTGATCAATATTTCATCCACTCGCGGATGTACGAGGACTGGGGTTTTACCGAGCTCTACGAACGTATCAATCATGAGATGGAAGAAGAGGCACAGCACGCCGATGCGTTGATGCGCCGGATCCTGATGCTCGAAGGTACGCCACGCATGCGCCCGGATGATCTGGACATCGGCACCACGGTGCCAGACATGCTCGCTGCCGACCTGCGCCTGGAATACAAAGTCCGTGCCGCGCTGTGCAAGGGCATTGAGCTCTGCGAACAGCACAACGATTACGTGACCCGTGAGATCCTGCGCATCCAGCTCAACGACACCGAAGAAGACCATACCTACTGGCTCGAGAAGCAGCTGGGTTTGATCAAGTTGATCGGGTTGGAGAATTACCTGCAGTCGCAGTTCTAATCGCGATAATTGTGGGAGCGAGCTTGCTCGCTCCCACAGAAGAAAAGCAAAAGCCCCTGCCATCGATGAGATGACAGGGGCTTTTTCGTGTCCGGGCAGGAATCAGTCCCGGTCACGCTCCAGCAACGGCTTGAGGTAGTAGCCAGTGTGCGATTGCTTCATCTCGGCCACTTCCTCGGGCGTACCCACCGCGATGATCTGACCACCCTTGGAGCCGCCTTCCGGGCCCAGGTCCACCAGCCAGTCCGCCGTCTTGATCACATCCAGGTTGTGCTCGATCACCACCACGGTGTTGCCATGGTCGCGAAGGCGATGCAGGACGTCGAGCAATTGCTGGATATCCGCGAAATGCAAACCCGTGGTCGGCTCGTCGAGGATGTACAGGGTCTTGCCGGTATCACGCTTGGACAGCTCGCGAGACAGCTTGACCCGCTGGGCCTCGCCGCCGGACAACGTCGTCGCCGATTGGCCAAGCTTGATGTACGACAGCCCCACATCCATCAGCGTCTGGAGCTTGCGCGCCAGTGCCGGCACCGCGTCGAAGAACACCCGGGCCTCTTCGATGGTCATCTCGAGGGTTTCGTGGATATTCTTGCCCTTGTACTTGATCTCCAGGGTTTCGCGGTTGTAGCGCTTGCTCTTGCACACATCGCACGGCACATAGATGTCCGGCAAGAAGTGCATTTCGACCTTGATCAGGCCGTCGCCCTGGCAGGCTTCGCAGCGCCCGCCCTTGACGTTGAACGAGAAACGCCCCGGGCCATAGCCGCGCGAACGGGACTCCGGCACGCCGGCGAACAGTTCGCGGATAGGCGTGAACAGCCCGGTATAAGTCGCCGGGTTGGAGCGCGGTGTGCGGCCGATAGGGCTCTGGTCGATATCGACAACCTTGTCCAGATGCTCCAGGCCCTTGATGCTGTCGTGGGCGGCGGCTTCCAGGGTCGTAGCGCCGTTCAGGGCGGTGGCGCTGAGGGGGAACAGGGTGTTGTTGATCAGCGTCGATTTGCCGGAACCGGACACGCCGGTCACGCAGGTCAGCAGGCCAATCGGGATGTCCAGGTCGACGTTGCGCAAGTTGTTGCCACGGGCGCCCTTGAGACTCAGCGACAGCTTCTTGTTGCGCGGCGTACGCTTGGCCGGCACCTTGATCTTTACCCGGCCCGACAGGTATTTGCCGGTCAGGGAGTCAGGATGCGCCATGACTTCGGCGGCCGTGCCTTGGGCGACGATATGCCCGCCATGCACGCCCGCACCCGGGCCGATGTCCACCACGTAATCGGCCAGGCGGATCGCGTCTTCGTCATGCTCGACCACGATCACCGTGTTGCCGATGTCCCGCAGGTGCTTCAAGGTTCCCAGCAACCGATCATTGTCCCGCTGGTGCAGGCCAATGGACGGTTCGTCGAGGATGTACATCACCCCCACCAGGCCGGCACCGATCTGGCTGGCCAGGCGGATACGCTGGGCTTCGCCGCCAGACAGGGTATCTGCGCTGCGATCGAGGGTCAGGTAGTCCAGGCCGACGTTCACCAGAAATTGCAAGCGCTCGCGAATTTCCTTGAGGATCTTGTCGGCAATTTCGCCCCGGCGGCCAGTGAGCTTCAAGCCGCCGAAGTAGTCGGTGGCGTCGCCAATCGGCAGATTGGTGACTGCTGGCAGGGTTTTCTCACCGACCCACACATGCCGCGCCTCCCGACGCAAACGGGTACCGCGGCAATCGGGGCAAGGCTGGGTGCTGAGGAACTTGGCCAGTTCTTCGCGCACGCTGGCCGATTCGGTCTCACGATAACGCCGCTCCAGGTTCGGCACGATGCCTTCGAACGGGTGGGAGCGTTTGACGATATCGCCACGGTCGTTCAGGTATTTGAAGTCGACACTTTGTGAACCGCTGCCGTGCAGGATGAATTTCTGCTGGTCGGCGGGCAGTTCGTTGAAGGGTTTGTCCAGGCTGAACTTGTAATGGGCCGCCAGCGACCCGAGCATCTGGAAGTAGTAGACGTTACGCCGGTCCCAGCCGCGAATTGCACCCTCGGCCAGGGTCAGTTCGCCATTGACCAGGCGCTTGGTGTCGAAGAACTGCTTGACCCCCAGGCCATCGCAGGTCGGGCACGCGCCGGCCGGGTTGTTGAAGGAGAACAGCTTGGGTTCCAGCTCGCTGATGGCGTGGCCGCAGATCGGGCAGGCGAAGCGCGCCGAGAAGATGATTTCCTCGCCGGGCTCGTCGTCCATCGGCGCTACCAGGGCGATGCCGTCGGCCAGTTTCAGCGCCGTCTCGAAGGATTCGGCCAGGCGCTGCTGCAGGTCGGCCCGGACCTTGAAGCGGTCAACCACCACATCGATCGAATGCTTTTTCTGTTTATCCAGCTTCGGCAGTTCGTCCAGCTCACACAGCTTGCCGTTGACCCGTGCCCGAACGAAGCCTTGGGCGCGCAGTTCTTCGAAGACCATCAGGTGCTCGCCCTTGCGCTCGCGGATGACCGGCGCCAGCAGCATCAACTTGCTGCCTTCGGGCTGCGCCAGCACCAGGTCGACCATCTGGCTGACGGTCTGGGCTTCCAGCGGGATGTCGTGGTCGGGACACCGGGGAATACCGACCCGCGCATACAGCAGACGCAGGTAGTCGTAGATCTCGGTGATGGTGCCGACGGTGGATCGCGGGTTGTGGGAAGTCGACTTCTGTTCGATGGAAATCGCCGGCGACAGGCCTTCGATGGTGTCGACGTCGGGTTTTTCCATCATCGACAGGAACTGCCGGGCGTAGGCCGACAGCGATTCGACATAGCGGCGCTGGCCTTCAGCGTACAGGGTGTCGAAGGCCAGGGATGATTTGCCGGATCCGGACAGGCCGGTGATGACGATCAGCTTGTCCCGTGGCAGGGTCAGGTCGATGTTCTTCAGGTTGTGGGTACGGGCCCCACGAATCAGGATCTTGTCCAAAGTGGCCTCGCTCGGCGGGCGTCGAAAACGTAGGAGTATACGGGCAAATACTGGATGGATGCACACTATTGAAAGTGCGTTTGCAGTCATACATGAAGACTGCGCGGCAAACGGTCGCCATATACCCCCTCAATCGATGGGACTGGTAGAATCGCCGCCGGTTCACACGAGGTTTTTCCATGCACGATCCCCACAGCGAACGCATGAGCAGCGGCGAGACCCGCGCGGCAAGCGGTCTGGCCCTTGTGTTCGCCTTCCGTATGCTGGGCATGTTCATGGTGTTGCCGGTGCTGGCGACCTATGGCATGGATCTGGCTGGCGCGACCCCGGCCCTCATCGGGTTGGCGATTGGCGCGTACGGCCTGACCCAGGCGATTTTCCAGATCCCGTTCGGGGTCATTTCCGACCGCATCGGCCGGCGTCCGGTCATCTACCTGGGCTTGATTATCTTTGCCCTGGGCAGTGTGCTGGCGGCCAATGCCGATTCGATCTGGGGCGTGATCGCCGGACGCATCCTGCAAGGTGCCGGGGCAATTTCCGCGGCCGTCATGGCTTTGCTCTCGGACCTGACCCGCGAACAGCATCGGACCAAGGCCATGGCCATGATCGGCATGACGATCGGGCTGTCGTTCGCCGTCGCGATGGTCGTTGGGCCGTTGCTGACCCGCGCCTTTGGCTTGTCGGGCCTGTTCCTGGTCACGGGAGGCATGGCGCTGGTGGGCATCCTGATCGTGGCGTTCATGGTGCCGCGCTCGACCGGGCCGTTGCAGCACCGCGAATCCGGGGTGGCTCGCCAAGCGCTGATTCCGACGCTCAAGCACCCGGATCTGCTGCGCCTGGACCTGGGCATCTTCGTGCTTCACGCCATGTTGATGTCCAGCTTCGTGGCCTTGCCGCTGGCGCTGGTGGAGAAGGCCGGCTTGCCCAAGGAGCAGCATTGGTGGGTTTACCTGACTGCGCTGCTGATTTCGTTTTTCGCCATGATCCCGTTCATCATCTACGGCGAGAAACGACGCAAAATGAAACGAGTTTTGCTCGGCGCCGTCGTGACGCTGATGCTCACTGAGCTATTCTTCTGGCAGTTCGGCGACAGCCTGCGGGCCCTGGTGATCGGAACAGTGGTGTTCTTCACCGCGTTCAATCTGCTGGAGGCGTCGCTGCCGTCGCTGATCAGCAAGGTTTCACCGGCGGGCGGCAAAGGCACGGCGATGGGGGTGTACTCCACCAGCCAGTTCCTCGGTTCGGCGTTGGGCGGGATCCTCGGCGGCTGGCTGTTCCAGCATGGCGGTTTGTCGGTTGTGTTCCTGGGATGCGCCGCGCTGGCTGCACTTTGGCTGGCCTTTGCTGTTACCATGCGCGAACCTCCGTATGTGACGAGCCTGCGCTTGCCGTTGTCGCCCGAAGCCATCCGCGAAGCAGGCCTGACCGAGCGCCTTAAGGCCGTCGTTGGAGTAACCGATGCAGTGGTGGTCGCCGACGAAGCGGCCGTTTATATCAAACTGGACACCGAATTATTGGATCGCGCGACGCTCGAGCGCCTGGTGAACAACCCGGCCCCGACCACGTGCGAAGCCTAGGAGAACGTTATGGCCCGTGGGGTTAACAAAGTCATATTGGTCGGTACTTGCGGCCAGGATCCCGAAGTTCGCTACCTGCCCAATGGCAACGCTGTGACCAACCTGAGTCTGGCGACCAGCGAACAGTGGACCGACAAGCAGACTGGCCAGAAGGTCGAGAAGACCGAATGGCACCGCGTGTCGATGTTCGGCAAGGTGGCCGAAATCGCCGGCGAATACCTGCGCAAGGGTTCGCAGGTGTACATCGAAGGCAAGCTACAGACCCGCGAGTGGGAAAAAGACGGCATCAAGCGCTACACCACCGAAATCGTGGTCGACATGCAAGGCACCATGCAACTGCTGGGCGGTCGTCCACAGGGTGACCAGCAGCAAGGTGGCAACAACTACCAGCAGGCTGCTCCGCGCCAGCAGGCGCCTCGCCCGCAGTCGGCGCCTCAGCCACAGCGTGAGCGCCCAGCGGCCCCACAACAGGCCGCGCCGCAACCGGCTCCGGATTTCGACAGCTTTGATGACGATATTCCGTTCTAAAGCAGCCGGAAGCTTCAAGCCGCGAGCTTCAAGCTAAAGACAAAACCGCGCTTCGGTTTACGAGGCGCGGTTTTTTTTAGCCTTGAATTTGCCGCTTGAGGCATGACTCAGTGGCGGGCAGCCAAAAACTGTTCGGTGCTCACCACCTCCGCATAGGCAAACCCCAGGGCCGACATGAAGGCCGCGTGCACTTGAGCCGCCGGGACGACGAGCCCATTGAATTCCAGATCGCGGCTGGCACAGGCATCGTGAATCACCGTGACCTCATAGCCCATGTCCGCCGCCGCCCGGGCGACTCCGTCGATGCACATGTGGCTCATGCTGCCGACGATCACCAGATGCTTAATGTCGTGGCGGTCAAGGATGGCTTGCAATTGGGTTTCGCGAAACGAGTTGACGAAGTGCTTGAGCACCACCGGTTCGTCGGCGCGGTTGAGCACTTTGGGATGCAACTGAGCACCTTCAGAGCCTGGGGTGAAGAACGGCGCGGAATCGGAGGTGAATTCGTGACGAATGTGCACCACCTGATCCGCGGCTTGGCGAAAGGCTTCGATCAGTCTGGCGGCGTTATCGGCGGCCGCTTCGGCATCGACTAATGGCCATTTTCCCTGGGGGAAGTAGTCGTTCTGGATATCGACTACGATGAGCGCTTGCTTGGACATAAGGCTTCCTCGATCAGTGGGGTCTGGAGCCAGTATTGGCTCATGCCAGCGGTTTCAGAATTGGCCGTAACGACAATAAGCGAGGGAAAACTGACAATGGCGCAGCAAAGGGCAGTCGCTGAACTCGGGGTGCTCATCTACCCCGGCGCGCAACTGGCGGCGGTGCATGGCTTGACCGATCTGTTCGCCGTGGCGGAGCGTATTGCCGACGAGCAAGCCAGCGCTCAGTTGCCGCGCCTGCGGGTCAGTCATTGGCGAGCGCAGGAGGGTGAAGTGCCGACCCGGGTGTTCGACAGTTTCGCCGCTCCCCAGGGCAGACTGGTTGCGCTGCTGATTCCACCGTCCATCGCCGGTTTCGATGACGGGCTGGTGTCGCCGGCGCTGATGACCTGGTTGCGAGCGCGGCATGCCGACGGCACCGTGCTGGGTGGTGTGTGTGTCGGTTCGATTCTGTTGGCCGAAAGCGGTCTGCTCGATGGACGCAGTGCCACGACCCACTGGACCTCGGCCAAGACCTTTGCCGCACGTTATCCAAAGATCAAACTCGACGCTGACAAGCCCATCGTCGACGATGGCGACCTGATTACCACGGCCGGGCTGATGGCCTGGTCAGAGCTGGGGCTACGACTGGTGGACCGCCTGCTCGGACCCAGCATCGCCACGCGCACGGCGCAGTTTCTGGTGATCGAACACAGCGACAGCGCTAGCCAATGCGGCAGTAACTTTGCGCCCATCCTCGGACACGGTGACGCGGCCATTCTCAAGGTCCAGCACTGGTTGCAAGGCAGCGGCGCAGTGGACGTTTCCCTCGGTGCTATGGCCGAACAGGCCGGGCTGGAGGAACGCACCTTCCTGCGCAGGTTTCGCGCCGCCAGCGGGCTAAAGCCCACCGAATACTGCCAGCACTTGCGCGTCGGCAAGGCCCGGGAAATGCTGGAGTTCACCAATGGCACCATCGACCACATTGCCTGGACGGTGGGTTATCAGGACCCGGGGGCTTTTCGCGCGACGTTCAAGAAAATTACCGGGTTGGCGCCCAGTGATTATCGGGCGAGGTTTGGGGTGAGTCCGATGAACGCTCAAAAGTAGTCATTGATCCTCGCCACCGTCGCAGCCGTCGTGCAATTTGCCGGATGTCCTCAGGGTGTCGTGCAGAATGAAACAGGCCCGGTGCTATCAATTCCCCCTCAGGCGCCCGTTTCGTTGCTCGTCCTGGCTCGTAACACCGTTGGCCTGATCTCTGCACCCCTTTACCTAAAGCCATCGAGCGCAGTTAAAAGGGCACCGCATGACGACGGTCAATCGCAACAAACGGGTCGTGGACCATTCGATCAACCCCCACGCGCCGCTTCATGAAGTCGAAACCAATCGGGCGCTGGCCCGCTGGTTGGCGCAGATTCTTGGGCTTGAATACGGCGGCAGTTACAACGCGCAGCAGCATGCCGGCCATGATCTCTACTTACTGCCCACGCAAACCGTAATAGGTCCCGAGGCGGCGTTGCGCCTGGGCGTCAAAGGGCCAGAGGATCTCTGGGGCGGTTACGTCGAGCATGATTTTATCTGCACCAAGGCCATTACCCACGGTCTGCTGAACCGGCATGCGGTCGCGCCTTTGGGCTGGTCGCCGTTGTTTGCCAAGTTGACCCGGGGGGCGGTGCTCGATGGTGTGACGGTGTTTGCGCTCAAGGATGCGCGCCAGGCGGCCGAGCATCTGCTGTACACCGGAGCGATCCGCTTCAAGCCTATCCATGCCTGTGCCGGCCGCGATCAGCGGGTGATCAAGAGTCTGGCGCAATTCGATGAAATCGCCGCCGACCCCGAGGCCCAGACGCTGTTTCGCGACGGTGTGGTGCTTGAGCAGAACCTCGAACAGGTCAAGACCCAGAGCGTCGGCCAGAGCTTCATCAACGGCCAGGTCTTGAGCTACTGCGGTGTGCAACATCTGACGCGCGACAGTGAAGGGCTGGAGGTTTACGGCGGCTCGGACCTGTTGGCGGTGCGGGGCGGCTATATTGAGTTGCTCAAACTTGAGCTGCCCGACGATGTGCGTGAGGCGGTGCGGTTGGCGCAGGTGTTTGACGATGCTGCCAATCAGGCCTTTCCAAGTTTCTTTGCCTCGCGGCGCAATTACGACATCGCCCAAGGTATTGATGTCAGCGGTCAGCCTCGCGGTGGTGTGCTGGAACAGTCATGGCGCATGGGTGGCGCCAGCAGTGCTGAGCTCGCGGCGTTGCAGGCGTTCATTGAGGACCCTTCGTCCAGCGCGGTTCGTGTGTCCTCGGTGGAGACCTACACTGACCAGCCTCTGCCCCCTGGGGCCAGGGAGGTGTATCGCGGCCCGGCGCACAATGGTGACTTTCTTCTTAAATACGTAACGGTTCATTCCTATGACGGCTAGAAGCGAAACCATTCAGATCGAGATCGACGACGAATACATGAACGGCACCTTTCTGAGCCCTAAATCGAAGGTTCCGGGCGTGTTGTTCGTCCACGGTTGGGGCGGTAGCCAGGAGCGTGACCTGGAGCGCGCCAAAGGCATCGCCGGCCTGGGCTGCGTCTGCCTGACCTTCGACTTGCGCGGGCATACCGGCGGGGCGGGCATTCCGTTGTCCCGGGTGACCCGGGAAGACAACCTGCGGGATTTGCTCACCGCCTACGACCGGCTGCTCGCTCATCCAGCCCTGGACACTTCGGCGATCGCCGTGGTCGGTACTAGCTACGGCGGTTACCTGGCGGCGATCCTGACGTTGCTGCGGCCGGTGCGCTGGCTGGCATTGCGGGTGCCGGCGTTGTACCGCGACGAGCAATGGCACACGCCCAAGCGTGACCTGGACAAGACTGACCTGCTGGATTACCGCAGTACCCTGGTGCACGCCGACACCAACCGCGCCTTGCACGCGTGCTCGCAGTTCACAGGTGATGTGTTGCTGGTGGAGTCGGAGACCGACGACCATGTGCCCCACGCGACGATCATGAGCTACCGAGCAGCGTGCCAGCAGACCCATTCGCTGACGCACCGGATCATCGACGGCGCCGACCATGCCTTGAGCGACCCGGTGTCACAACAGGCCTACACCTCAATCCTGGTGGATTGGATCACCGAGATGGTGGTGGGCGAGCGGTTGAGCATCATTCAGTCGCGCTGATTGTGCTGTGTTCATGCGGCCCTTATCGCGAGCAGGCTCGCTCCCACAATTGATCTGCGGCGAACACAGAATTGCGGCCCACCAAAAATCTCCTGTGGGAGCGAGCCTGCTCGCGATGAGGCCCGCTCAGACAACCCATAACTCAGAACCCCGTCACTTAGGCCCCGGCTTGACCCGCAACGCCTTGGCCTTCGCCTCGATCACCAGGTACATCACCACCGTGATCAACAACGGCAAGATGAAATAGATCGCCCGATAGGCAATCAACCCCGCCAGCAGGCTGCCGCGAGAAACCTCATGCTGCAGCAGGGCAATGAACACCGCCTCCAACACCCCCAATCCCGCCGGAATGTGCGTGATGACCCCGGCGATGCTGCTGATCATCAGCACCCCGAGTACCACCGGATAATCCAGTTTGCCCGGCAGCAGGGTAAAGATCACCGCCGCCATCAGCGACCAGTTCAACGCCCCCAGCGCCAGTTGCAGCCCTGCCATGCGCAGCGACGGCAGGTTGATTTCCATGCCGCGGATCGTCCAGGCCCGGCGTTTGGAAAACCGGCAGGCCACCAGGTAACCGGCACTGATACACAGCAACAGCACGCCCACACCTTGCAGCGCAGTGCTGCTCAGTTTCCAGCCCGGCGGCATCGTGACCAAGCCGCTGCTGAACACCACCCCGGCCAACGTCATGTAGCCGAACCAGTTCGTGGCCAGGCTCAGGCCGAGGATCTTGGCGATGTTCCCGTTGCTCACCCCCAGCCGCGAATACAGCCGGTAGCGCATGGCGATGCCGCCGACCCAGGCGCTGAGGTTCAGATTGAAGGCGTAGCTGATCACGCCCACCGGGAGGATCTGCCGCCAGCCCAGTTTCTGCCGTATGTAGGTGCGGCCGATCAGGTCGAAGCAAGCGTAAGTGATGAAACTGGTCACGGTCAGCGCACCGGCAATGAGCAATGTGCGCAGTTTGAAGTCCGCCAGAGTGGCGAACACTTCCGCCCAGTCGATGCGCCGGGCCAGGGCCGTGAACAACACGATCAGCAGCAGGAAGAAGGCCAGGGTCAGTGGGCGTTTCCAGCGGCTCCAGCGTGATTTGGCTTTGCTTTGTTCGCCCGCGTGGGCATCACTTGGCGCCGTGTGCGCGTCAGAGTGGTTCATGGGGTTCGCTCCGAACCGCGGTGGGCGGCGAAAAAGGTTTCAGACGCGGCTTATGGGCCGGCAGCCAGCCGGCCCAGGCCGGAAAGTGACGCAGGAAGTGAAACACCATGAAGCCGATGGTCATGCGCCACAGCAGGCCCCGTGGGGCAGGGTTGGCCGGCATGGCGGTGCAATGGTTGCGGCTCAGGTGATCGAGGCGCTCGAACAATTCACGGTTGAAGGCCCGGTCGCGGATCAGCACATTGGCTTCCAGGTTCAGGGACAGGCTCAGGGGGTCGAGGTTGCTTGAGCCCACGGTGCTCCAGTCCTCATCCACCAGTGCGACTTTGCCGTGCAACGGCCGTTCGCAATACTCGTAGATCACCACACCAGCCTTGAGCAGATAGTTGTACAACATCCGCGCGGCGAGCTTGGCGATCATCATGTCCGGCTGGCCCTGCAGGATCAGGCGTACTTGCACGCCACGCCGCGCGGCATTGCGGATCTCGCGCAGCAGCCGGTAACCGGGGAAGAAATAGGCATTGGCAATGACCACGCGTCGCTGGGCACTGCGTAACACTTGCAGGTACACCTCTTCGATGTCGGTCTGATGCTCATGGTTGTCGCGATAGACCAGTCGCACCTGACCGTCGTGATCGTTGAAGGCCAACTCGTTGCGCCGGCTTCGGCGGCGTTGCCACCAATATTTTGCCCGGCTGGGCCGACCGCTCTGCAACAGCGCGAAGTGGTGGATATCCACCACCGCCGGTCCTTTGACCTCCACGGAATAATCCTGCTTGGCCTCGGGGCCGAAGTCGCCGAGATGGTCGGCGGAAAAATTGATCCCGCCGATAAACGCGATCACACCGTCCACCACGACGATTTTGCGATGCAGGCGTCGGAACCAGTTGGTGCGGATCCCCAGGTGCCGTGGGGCGGGGTCGAACATCTGCAAACGCACCCCGGCATCGCTCAATGTCGCGAGAAATTCCGGGGTCAGCTCGCCGCAACCAAAACCGTCCAGGCTCACGGTGATGCGTACGCCGCGTCCGGCCGCGTCCACCAACAGGTCCCGTAGCTCGATACCGACTTTGTCCTCGAACAGAATGAAGGTCTCAAGGAGTATTTCCTTTTCGGCCCGGCGTATCGCCTCGAAGACCCTGGGGAAGTATTCCTCGCCGTTCTCCAAAAGCGTGACCCGGTTATTGCCGTGCCAGCCGTATTCGATGTCCACCAGCGCCGGATTGCGCTCGGTCGGCGGAGCCTCCACCTGTTCCACCGTCGCCTTGTTCATAGTCGCGCTCATAGTTCGATCTCCACCGAAAGCGGTGCATGGTCGGAAAGGTGCGACCAGGGGCGTACGTGCAATACCTTGGGATGACGGGCCTTGAGGTTGCGCACGTAGATGCGGTCCAGACGCAGGACCGGCAGGCGCGCCGGAAAACTGCGGGCCGGCTTGCCCCATTGTTCGGCGAACACCTCCCGCAGCCCGCTGGGTTCGAGCAGCTCGCTGGCTTTGCCGCGCCAGTCATTGAAGTCGCCGGCGACGATGACCGGCGCCTCGGGCGGCAGTTCGCTCAAACGCTGGCAAAGCAGTTTCAATTGCTCGACACGATGCCCCTCGCGCAACCCCAGGTGCACGCAGATGGCGTGGATTTCCCGCTCATCGCCGCCTGGCAGACGCAGCACGCTGTGGAGCATGCCGCGGCTTTCATGGCCGCTGATGGAAACGTCCAGGTTGTCGTGGCGAATGATCTGGAATTTGGACAGCAATGCGTTGCCATGGTCGCCCGCCGGGTACACCGCGTTGCGTCCGTAGGCGAACTGTGGCCAGAGACTATCGGCGAGGAATTCGTACTGCGGCATGCTTGGCCAGTTGGAATAGCGCTGCGGGTGGTGCTCGTGGGTGCCGTGCACTTCCTGCAAGAACACCACGTCGGCGGACACACTGCGCACCGCCTCGCGCAGTTCCGGCAGGATGAAGCGCCGATTCAGGGCGGTGAAACCTTTATGGGTGTTGACCGTCAGGACGGTGAAGCGATTGATCCGGTCGAGGTCTTGCGTCCGTTCCTGGGTTGGATCACGGGTCGTTTCGGTGAACTCCGGGATGCTCATGGCAATACCCCCTCGGCCGGGCGCTCGCCGGGCGTGGTGGCCAGGTCCTTGTCCAGGTCGAAGTGCTCCAGCAAATGACGCGCGTCATAGGGCGCACGGACTTTGATGTCATTGTCGAAATAGCAGAACACCTCCCGGCTCTTGCGGGCGCGGGGTTTCTTTTTCGGGTCGATCAAATGGGCATCGCGCGGTTGTGTGCCGTGGCTCCAGGCCTCGATCCGCTCGCCCCAGCGTTTCAAGGCCGCGTCGGTGTAGCCGCTGGCGTACAACTCCTCGGCTCCGTGCAGGCGCAAGTACACGAAGTCGCTGGTCACGTCTTCGCGATAAGGCCATTTACCCGCAGTGTCAGCGATCACCAGTGCCACGTCATAGCGTTTGAGCAAGGTGATGAAGTGTGGGTCGATAAAACTTTCATGACGGATCTCCACGGCGTGGCGCAGCGGCCGTTTTTTATCGGTGTGGGTGCTGGCGTGACCGTTAAGGCGCGGTTCGTGCTCCCGGGCCAGGGCGGCGGCATCTTCGGTGTTGTGGGGCAGTTGCTTGAGAAAGTCTTCGAACAGCTCGGGCTCGAATTTGAAACTGGGAGGAAACTGCCAGAGGATTGCGCCGAGTTTTTCCTTGAGCTCCAGCACGCCGGAGGCGAAGAAATTGGCCAACGGCTTGTGAATGTCCCGAAGACGTCTGATGTGGGTGATGAAACGCGGCGCCTTGACGCTGAAGACGAAGCCGGGCGGTGTCTCGGCGTACCACTGGGCATACCGTTCGGGGCGTTGCAGGGCGTAGAACGATCCATTGATTTCGATGCTATTGACCGCTCGCGAGGCGAATTGCAGTTCCCGTTTCTGGGTCAACCCTTTGGGGTAGAAATCCCCCCGCCAAGGCGTGTAACGCCAGCCGGAAATGCCAATGTGGATCGCCGTCATGTGTCCCTCCCGTGCCAATGACCTCGTACCGCCTGTGTCTTTTGATGACTGTCGCGCGGGGTAGAAAGTTTCGATGGGGTTACCGGCGGTGGGTGGCGGGGGGCGGTTCCTTGTGGCGTTGCCTGCCAGCCTTTATGGTCGATAAAGTGTGCTGTGGTGCTGATGGCCTCATCGCGAGCAGGCTCGCTCCCACATGTGAGCCGCGGTGAGCACTGGTCTTCTATGCACTGAAGATCCACTGTGGGAGCGAGCCTGCTCGCGATGAGGTCCAGACACGTTCAACCTCGCTGGATCAGCTTATTCCTCACATCAGCCATCTCCTGCGCATCCAGATCCAGCCACAGATGTTGCTTGCCGGCGATCTGCGCCGCCGCCGGCAAACCATCGCGATACACCAACCGATTGTTCGCCAGGGCCGGCACTTTTGCGCCCGGCAACAAGGTCCCGGCGAGGTTCAGCGGGTCGACGCCGCACACCGCCACCAGGCTGCCATCCGTGGGGCGGCGACGCACTTCACGCAGCAGCGGGATGGCTTCGGGCAGGGCGAATTGCTCGCCCGCCAGGCCGCTGACAAAACGTCCGCCGCGAATCTCGCCCCGCGCCTCCAGGCGATGAAATGTGCGCAGCAACTCACGCCAGCTCGGCAACCAATCCGCCTCCCGCTCCAACAGGCGCCAGAACACCACGCCATAACGGCGCAGCAAGGTCATGGCGATGTGTTCCAGGGTGTCGGGCGGCAGGGTCGCTGGCCGGTTTCCTACCTCGGGCACTGGGGCGCTACGGCGTAACAAGGCCCAGCGCCCGGCATCGTCCATGCCGCCCACGAACGCTCCGCGCCCACGCCGACTGCTGCGCGCCTGGCGCTTACTGGCAGGGGTGATCAGCGCGCGTAACCCGGCGAAGCTGTCGGCATTCACCAGCCCGGCGCCGACCAGTTCCTGTAGCGCGATCTCCAGTTCGCTGCGCAGCAAGTGCGCCTCGTGCAACAACTCATCGAAAAACAGCGCGCCGTGTTCGCTGAGGGCCTTATGGACTTTTTGCGTCTTGGGTGACAGCTCGCTGGGTGGGGTCTGTTCAGTCAGGCTGCTCCAGAGGGTGACCTGATTGCGCGCCAGTAACACAATCGGCGTGCTGCGCAAGGCGCTGGAAGATTGCTTCTGACGTGCACTCAGGCGAGTCCACACCAGCTTGCCACTGCGGCACAGTTCATCGAGCCAGCTCGGGGAATAGTCCTTGATCCGTGCCGGCAACAGGTCGCTGTCCCACGCCGAAGCGGCAGCCGGGTAGCCTTCGAACTGACTGATGATCGACGGCAGCACCGCGCTGCCCCGGCCCTGAGTGGCCGGCGACAGATGCTGCCAGTCGAACAGGAACCGCATGAAGTCCTGCAACATCACCGGCTCGATTTCCCGGCGCAGGCGCTTGACGGTGTAGCGGTGGATGCGCGCCAGCAAATGCCGCTCGCACCACTCCTCCTGGCCGGTGCCCGGGGTGAACCGGCCGCGCAACACATAGCCTTGCTGTTCCAGCTGCGCCAGGGCCTGACTGATTGACGGGGACGATAAACCGAGGGGATAGGCGATGGCCTCCAACGGCAGTGGACCAAAGGCGCTGAGCCGCGCGCGCAGTACCTCCACCATGGCTTCATCGCGGTCCCAGGGTTCATCGAAACCCGCCAGCGGCGTCAGCGGCGGTCGCCATTGAGCCTGTGGATAAATGGCTTGCAGACACGTCAGCCGTTCCAGCGCCACCCACAGGCCGTGTTCGGCGCTGATCTGTACATGACTGGCGCGGCCGCGCTCGGCCAGGGCCTGCAGCCAGTCCAGCCACGACGGCTGAGCACTTGCCTCGCTATCGGCGATGCAGGCCAGGCTCATCAGGGCTTCGTGCATTTCATCGAGGTGGGTGGGGGCTGGCCAGGCTTCGTCCCGTACCGCCTGGATGGCGTCGGCGTCCAGTGCGCCGAGGTCGTCGGTAGACTGCGGGTCGCTCCAGCGCCGGTTGATCACCGCTTGAGTGCGGCGTTCTTCCAGCGGTGCGTCGTCGAGAAAGGTGTAGGGCCGGGCACTGAGAATCTCCGCCGCCAGGGGCGAGGGCGCCGGCAGATCGCGGCTGATCAGGCGAACTTCCCCCGCTTCCATGCGCCGCAACAGCGTCAGCCAGCCTTCGCTGTCCATGGCTTCGTGCAGGCAGTCGTCGAGGGTCTGTTCCACCAGTGGGTGATTGGGGATTTCCCGCTCGCCGGCGAGGTTTTCCAGGCAGGCGATCTGGTCCGGGAATACGCTGGCGATCAGGTCTTCGCTTTTCATGCGCTGGATCTGCGGAGCGACTTTGCGTCCGCCCGTGTAGCGCGGCAAGGCCAGGGCGACACTGGCATTCCAGCGCCAGCGCACGCCGAACAGCGGCGCATCCAACACCGCTTGGATCAGTATCTGTTCGGCACTCTGGCTATTGAGATAGCGCCAGACCTCGTCCAGCTCGAAGCTGTGGCTGGTGGACAGCGACAGCACGATAGCGTCTTCGCTGGCGGCGGCCTGCAACTCGAAATTGAAGGTGCGGCAGAAGCGCTTGCGCAAGGCCAGGCCCCAGGCGCGGTTGATGCGGCTGCCGAAGGGCGTGTGGATGATCAGTTGCGTTCCGCCGGATTCGTCGAAAAACCGCTCCATCACCAGCGTGTCCTGGGAGGGCAGGGCGCCGAAGGCCAGACGTGCCGGGGCCAGGTAGTCCACCAGTTGTTCGGCACTGGCCAGGTTCAGTTGCAAGGTGCCGGTCAGCCAGTCGAGGGCCGGTTGCAAGTTGCCCGGCGTGGCACCGAGCAGGTGGTCCAGTTGGGCTTGCAGACGGGCTACCGCCAGGGACAACTCGGCGCTGCGCCCGGGGGCTTCGCCAAGCCAGAACGGAATGGTCGGCGGCTGGCCCTGGGCATCCTCGACCCGCACCCGACCGGTTTCCACGCGAATGATGCGGTAAGAGGTATTGCCCAACTGGAACACGTCGCCGGCGATGCTCTCTACGGCGAAGTCTTCGTTGACGCTGCCGATGTTCAATCCCTGGGGTTCGAGCAGCACGCTGTAGTCGGCGTTGTCCGGGATGGTGCCGCCGCTGGTCACGGCGGTCAGCTTGCTGCCCCGACGCCCGCGCAGGGTGCGGGTGACGGCGTCGCGATGCAGGTACGCACTGCGCACGCCCTGACGACCATTGAGGCCCTCGGCGAGCATTTGCAGCAATGCCTGATAGTGTTCGTCATCCAGCTCGGCATAGGGCGCGGCGCGGCGAAAGGTTTCCAGCAGCGCCTGTTCCTGCCATTCCTGGCAACTGACCTCGGCGACGATCTGCTGGGCCAGCACATCCAGTGGCGCCTTGGGAATATGCAGAATGTCCAGCTCGCCACGGCGCACGCAATCGAGCAGGGCGACGCATTCGATCAAGTCGTCGCGGGTGGTGGCGAACAGGCGCCCCTTGGGCGTGCCGCCAACCTGATGGGCCGAGCGGCCGACCCGTTGCAAAAACGCCGAAATCGACCGCGGCGAGGCGATCTGACACACCAGATCGACGTCGCCGATATCGATGCCCAGCTCCAGGGACGCGGTGGCGATCAGCACCTGCAACTCGCCGCGTTTGAGCCGTTGTTCGGCGTCGAGGCGAAACTCCTTGGCGAGGCTGCCGTGATGGGCGGCCACGGCGTGCTTGCCCAGGCGTTCGCTCAAATGACGACTCAGGCGTTCGGCCAGTCGCCGAGTGTTGACGAACACCAGCGTGGTGCGGTGTTCGCGGGCCAGGTCGGCGAGGCGGTTGTAGACCAGTTCCCAGACGTCATTGGCCATCACCGCCGAGAGCGGCACTGCAGGCACCTCGATATCGAGGTCCCGGGGGCGGGCGTGGCCGATATCGACGATTTCACAGCTGCGCCCCTGGCCGACGAGAAAGCGCGACACCGCTTCGATGGGTTTTTGCGTGGCGGACAGACCGATGCGCATCAGCGGTTCGGCGCACAGCGCTTGCAGACGCTCCAGGCTCAAGGCCAGGTGACTGCCGCGCTTGCTGGCAGCAATGGCGTGGATCTCGTCGACAATGACGGTGCGGGTGCTGGCGAGCATTCGCCGGCCGGAATCGGAGCCAAGCAGCACGTAAAGCGATTCGGGCGTGGTCACCAGAACATGCGGCGCGCTCTTGCGCATCGCAGTGCGGTCTTTTTGTGGCGTGTCGCCGGTGCGCACGGCGGTGGTGATGTGCAAGGGCGGCAAGCCCATCTGCCGCAATTGTTCGGTAATGCCGGCCAGTGGGTTTTGCAGGTTGATCTGGATGTCGTTGCTCAGTGCCTTGAGCGGCGAGACGTAGACCACCAGGGTCTGGTCCGGCAGCCCGCCCTGTTCCAGGCCTCGGTGTACCAGGTCATCCAGTACGGCAAGAAATGCTGTGAGGGTCTTGCCCGATCCCGTGGGCGCGGCCACCAGGGTCGAACGGCGCTGCCCGATCAACGGCCACGCCCGGGCCTGGGCGGCCGTGACCGCCGGGAAGGTCTGGCTGAACCAGGCGCGAACGGCGGGGTGAAAGCCTGCCATGGCGTGGTCGGCTGGGAAGGGCAGATTCATGTGGGCAGTTATGCGGGTGGGTTGGGGAAGATGCAAGTACCGTCCGGGATCTCTATCGCCAGGTAGGGGTCCTTCGCAAGCAAGTCGGATCGCCGCACCGCCGCTCCCACATTTGGAATGCATTCCCATGTGGGAGCGGGCTTGCTCGCGAAGGGGCCCTAAAGAACAGTACAAAATACCGGATCTGCACTTTACGGATGACGGTTGCGCACTAAACCCGCAAAATGCAACGATTCCGACAACGCCTGCGGGCGTTGTCGACCCCAATTCTTTTGCCAACAGACCGGGCCTGCTGACTTTATGCGAATGCGCCTTATGTTACTGGGCGGCGGAAATGCCCTTGGGCAGGCGCTGATTCGCCTCGGTGCGGAAGAAGACATCGGTTTTCTTGCCCCCCGCCCCCCCGAAGACGGCTGGGATGCCGCGAGCCTGACGCAGCTGCTGGACGACACTCGACCGGACGCCTTGATCAACCTGGCGTACTACTTCGACTGGTTCCAGGCCGAAACCGTCAGCGAGCAGCGCCTGGCCAGCCAGGAGCGCGCCGTCGAGCGCCTGGCCGAGTTGTGCCAGCATCACAACATCATTTTGCTGCAACCGTCGAGCTATCGCGTGTTTGACGGTTCCCGCGCCACGGCATACAGCGAAAAGGACGAACCGGTACCCTTGGGCCTGCGCGGCCAGGCGTTGTGGCGAATCGAGCAGAGCGTGCGCGCCACCTGTCCGCAACATGTGCTGCTGCGTTTCGGCTGGCTGCTGGACGACAGTGCCGACGGTATCCTGGGACGTTTCCTGGCCCGAGCCGAACAACCCGAAGACCTGCTGTTGGCCGACGACCGTCGGGGCAATCCGACGCCGGTGGACGACGCGGCGCGGGTGATCATTTCGGTGCTCAAGCAACTCGATTGCGCCGCGCCGTTGTGGGGCACCTACCACTATGCCGGGCATGAGGCGACGACGCCGCTGGCGTTGGGGCAGGCGATCCTCACCGAAGCCCGGGCCCTGCATCCCCTGGCAATCGAATCGCCCACCCCCCAGGCACACGCCGCACGGCCGGACGCCGCGGAAGAACCGCAGCATGCGGTGCTGGCCTGCAAGAAAATTCTGCACACGTTCGGGATCAAGCCCCGCGCCTGGCGCGCCGCACTCCCGGGCTTACTGGATAGGTTTTATCGTCATGGCTGAAGGTCCTGTTTTAATCACCGGCGGCGCTGGTTTCATTGGTTCGCACCTGACCGACGCCTTGCTCGCCAAGGGCCATTCGGTACGCATCCTCGATGACTTGTCCACCGGCAAGCGCAGCAACCTGCCGCTGGACAACCCTCTGGTTGAATTGATCGAAGGCGACGTGGCCAATGCGGCGCTGGTAGCCCGGGCCGTGGCCGGTTGCAGCGCCGTGGCGCATCTGGCAGCAGTGGCTTCGGTGCAGGCCTCGGTGGACGACCCGGTGCGTACGCACCAGAGCAATTTCATCGGCACCCTCAATGTCTGCGAAGCCATGCGTCAGGCCGGGGTGAAACGGGTGCTGTTCGCCTCCAGCGCAGCGGTTTATGGCAACAACGGCGAAGGCCAGTCCATCGATGAGGAAACACCCAAGGCCCCGCTCACGCCGTATGCGTCGGACAAGCTGGCCAGCGAGTTCTACCTGGACTTCTACCGTCGCCAGCACGCGCTGGAGCCGGTGGTGTTCCGCTTCTTCAACATCTACGGCCCGCGCCAGGACCCGTCGTCGCCCTATTCCGGGGTCATCAGCATCTTCAGCGAACGGGCACAGAAAGGCCTGCCGATCACGGTGTTCGGCGATGGCGAGCAGACCCGGGATTTTGTCTACGTCGAAGACCTGGTGGACCTGTTGGTGCAGGCCATCGAAACACCTGAAGTGCAAGTGGGTGCAGTGAACGTCGGCTGGAACCAGGCCACGACCCTCAAGCAATTGCTCCAGGCCCTGGCCACGGTAGTGGGCGATCTGCCGCCGATCAGCTACGCCCCGGCGCGCTCCGGCGACATCCGCCATTCCCGGGCTGATAATCGCCGGCTGTTGGAGCGCTTCAGCTTTCCACAACAAACGCCCATGAGCGTGGGGTTGGCGCGGTTGCTGGGCCGCTGAATGAGAAAAGGCGCCTTGCAAGGCGCCTTTTTTGTCACGGCATACACTGTTGTGGCGAGGGGATTTATCCCCGCTGGACTGCGCAGCAGTCCCTGTAATCGCCACCGCAGTGCGTCAGGTTCACCTCATGTGTTTATTTGGGGCTGCTGCGCAGCCCAACGGGGATAAATCCCCTCGCCACAGGATGTGTTGTCAGCTTTTCATTGCGTTGCCATTTAGAACTTGTAACCCAACCCCACCATGTAGATCCAAGGGTCCACATCGACATTCACCTTGGCCCGGGTGCCACTGGCCACGGCGTTGTTGTCCACATAGGCGGTGGTGTCGATGTCGATGTAGCGAATCTGGCCGTTGACCATGATGTTGTCGGTCAGCATGTAGTCGGCGCCCACTTGCCACGCCATGCCCCAACTGTTGCTCGCCCGGAAGTTGCTGAAGCCGTTGGCGCTGGCTTCGCTGCCGACGTGTTCATCGTAGATCCAGGTGTAGTTGATGCCGGCGCCGACGTAAGGCTGGAAGGCCGACTTGGCGTCGAGCGGGTAGTAGACCAGGCTCAGGGTCGGCGGCAGGTGCTTGAGGGTACCGAGCTTATTGTTGGCCGCACCCAGGGCGGTGCCTTTGATCTTCACATCGTGCTCGAACGGCGATGCGGCCAGCAGTTCGATCCCCAGATTGTTAGTGATCATGTAGGCGAAGTTCAGACCCAGCTGAGTGTCGCTGCTCATGGTCGCCTTGCCGCCCAGGTCGGCGCCGGCCAGCGGGCCACGGTCGACCTTGACGCTGGAACTGTCGGCTTCCGGATTGACGGTGATAGCGCCGGCGCGAACGATGATATCGCCGGCGGTGTGCGCCTGGGCGAGCGGGGCCGCGAGCGCGAGGGCGACGAGGGAAGCGCTGAGCAGAGACTTTTGCATGGGGGCTCCAGAGGGCATCTAAAATTGATGTCCCATGGTATGCAGCGCTCTAATCCGGTCTTTTGACTCAGCTCAATGAGTCAGGGGCTATTAATTGACTCAGCTCAATAAAATGATGATGAGGAAATCTTGAGGGCCCCATCGCGAGCAGGCTCGCTCCCACAGTTGACCGAGTTTCTTCAGAAGGAATCCGGTCCAATGTGGGAGCGAGCCTGCTCGCGATAGCTATCTGATCAACAACACATTGCTACCAGGCTCACTCCGGCAGCTCATACACATAAATCTTCTCAGCCGCCATCTGATACCCGGCATCGGCCAGTTCACTGGTGGACGGCTTGACCTGCATCGGCCCTTCGACCCAGTACGGCTGGTACAACTCGTCGAGCTTGACCCCGATTTCACTTTTCACATGCACGATCTGATTCGACGGCGGTGGCGGTACATGGATGCACGCGCCGAAATACGGCACCAGCAAAAAGTCCGTGGTGCGGCCTTCCTCGCTGACTTCCAGCGGCACGATATAACCCGGCAAACGAATCTGCTGGCCGTCGAGTTCCTTGACCACCGGCGCGTTGGGCAAATCCTGCTTGGCCGCCGGGGCCGCTTCGGCGGCCAGGGCATCGCTCATCTGCGACAGGTCGTGCAGCGGGGTCATGTTCGGCACTTCCGCCGGGGCGTCCGGCGGGATCATTTCCTGCCACGACAAGTCCCTCGGTTCGGCCGCCCACAGCGGCAGGGCGACCGTCATCAACAGCGCAAGTAAAGCGCGGGGCATCTTCAACGTCCTCATAAACGGATCGACAGGCCATCGGCCAACGATTGGCGATAGGCGCGCCAGGCCGGCACGCTGCCCATCAGTAAAGCGGCGACCAGAATGCCAGCCATCAGCGTCCATTCATATTCGCTTGGCCAGGCCAAGGGCAGATACAACCCATAGGCCGACTGCACGTAACCCTGCGCGGCGGCGATGCCGATGTACAGCAGGGCCAGCCCGGCGGCGACCCCGGCCAGCGCCAGGGCGAAGGCTTCGAGCACCAGCAGGGTCGCGATGTGCCACGGCCGCGCGCCCACCGAACGCAGAATCGCCATCTCCCGACGCCGCTCGTTGAGGCTGGTGAGAATCGCTGTGAGCATGCCGATCAGGCCGGTCAGCACCACGAACAGCGAAATCACGAACAGGGCTTTTTCCGCGGTGCCCATCAGGCTCCATAACTCTTGCAGCGCCACGCCGGGCAGGATCGCCAGCAACGGCTCGCCGCGGAACTCGTTGATCTCGCGCTGCAAGGCGAAGGTGGAAATCTTGCTGTTGAGGCCGAGCATGAACGCGGTGATCGCCTTGGGCGTCAGGTCCATGTTGCGGGCCTGGTCGGCGCTGATGCGGCCCTTGCCCTGGGCCGGCACACCGTTTTTCCAGTCGATGTGGATCGCTTCCATGCCGCCGAGGCTGATGTGCAACGTGCGGTCCACCGGGGTGCCGGTGCGCTTGAGAATGCCGACCACGGTGAAGGGCTTGTCATCGTGCTTGACCAGGCTGACCACCGCCACGCCGTGGGCCAGCACCAGTTTGTCACCGAGCTTGTAATGCAGTGCTTCGGCCACTTCGGCCCCCAGCACCACCTCGAACGGATCGGTGGCGAAGGCCCGACCCTCGGCCAGCGCCAGGTGTTGCCGGCGACCGTATTGGTAATGCTCGAAGTAGGCCTCGGTCGTGCCCATCACCCGGTAACCGCGATGGGAATCGCCCAGGGACATGGGGATCGCCCATTTCACTTTCGGGTTGCTGGCGAACTGCTCGAAGCTGTCCCAGCGAATGTTGTTGGTGGCGTTGCCGATGCGAAACACCGAATACAGCAGCAGGTTCACCGAACCCGAGCGAGCACCGACGATCAGGTCGGTGCCACTGATGGTGCTGGCGAAACTGGCCCGCGCCTCGGTGCGTACCCGCTCTACCGCCAGCAGCAGGCACACCGAAAGGGCGATGGCGAAAGCGGTGAGGATCGCGGTGAAACGGCGGTTCGCCAGGCTGGCCATGGCAAGACGGAACAAATACATCTCAGACCTCGAGTGGCGTGGCGGCGCGATTGAGATCGGCCAGCGAGAGGTGGCGGTCGAACAGCGGCGCCAGGCTCTGGTCGTGGCTGACGAACAGCAGGCTCGATCCGGCCGCGCGGCATTCGGCGAACAACAGCCGCAGGAAGTTTTCCCGGGCATCGTAGTCCAGGGCCGAGGTGGGTTCGTCGGCGATCACCAGTTCCGGTTGGCCGATCAACGCCCGGGCGGCCGCGACCCGTTGCTGTTGGCCGATGGACAGCGAGTCGGCGCGGCGCCCAAGCAGATTTGTGTCGGTCAGACCCAGGTGCGCCAGCAGTGTGGCAGCGGCTTGATCGACGCTGCCGTGACGCTGGATCGCCCGTTGTGCACGCAGTTTCGAGAAGTGACAGGGCAGTTCAACGTTCTCGCGCACCGAGAGAAACGGCAGCAGGTTGAATTGCTGGAAGATGTAGCCGGTGTGGTCCACGCGAAAACGGTCGCGGGCCCCGGCGCCCAGTTCAGTGAGTTCCTGGCCAAGCAGGCGAATGCTGCCACGGTCCGGTGTCTGGACGCCGCCCAGAAGCCCCAGCAGCGTGGTCTTGCCGCTGCCGCTCGGCCCCTTGAGGAACAAGGTTTCACCCGCTTCCAGGCGAAAGGCCGGAATATCCAGCAACGGCGGATGCCCGGGCCAGCTGAAGCCCAGGTCGGACAGTTCGATGAGTGCTTGGGTCATGTTTACCGCTTCAAAATATGAATACCTGTGGGAGCGGGCTTGCTCGCGAAAGCGGTGTGTCAGTCGACTTCAAAGTTGAATGTGCCGTCGCCTTCGCGAGCAAGCCCGCTCCCACATGAGGGATTCAGTGTATTCAGAACTTCAGGGCAGGTGCCTTGGCCGTCACTTCCACGCCTTGCTGGCCGCTCGGGCTGATCAGTTGTACCTGAATTTTCTGGGTGGCCGGGAAGGTTTTGAACAGTGTCGCCAGGTCCAGGTTCTTCAGTGCCCCTGGTGTGGCGCAGGTGAACTGGTAATGGGCATGGATTTCACTGTGTTCGCCGTGGTGTTCGTCGCCATGGTCATCTTCGTCGTGGTCATCGTGGTCCGGTTCATCGCCAAACAACGGGCTTTCCAGCTCCTGCTGGGCCACGGTGCATTTGGCGGCGGCGGGCAGGCTGAACAGCGCCAGCGGCTTGTCCAGTTGCGCACGCACGGCGGCGACCTTGGCCTTGTCGGCATCGCTGGTGGCGGCGTGCTCGAAGCCCACCAGGTTCATCGCCGGGCTTTCCAGCTCCAGTTCCAGGGTTTGGCCATCCAGTGCGGCATTCAGCCGGCCGACACCGTGTTCATGGGCGCCGAGGCTGCCGTGCTCGTGATCATGATCGTGGTCATGCTCGACCGCCGCATGGGCGACAGCCAAGGGCAGCAGGGCGAACGGCAGGGCGAGAAGCAGACGGCGCATGACGAGTCTCCAGATAAAATGAGTGTTCTGTTATGTAATCTTATAACGAAAGTGCGCAGAGTTTGACCGGCTGCTTGGCGTCGCGCAAGGCCCATGGGAGCATGGGCACATGAAATTTTCAGGAGCACGGTAATGTTGCGGATACGCGGAACCGTCGGTGATTGGCCGGTGGACTTGTCGATCGACATGGATGAGGGCGACTGGGCGCAGCTCGGCGCGCAGTTGCAAGCGGTCAAACCCGATAACGCGGCGACGCCTGCGAGCCGGCCGGCCAGTCAGGACGATGCCTTGTGGCAGATCGCCAGGGAGCTGCTGCGCAAGGCCGGGCAGTTGAGCGGCCCGGACCTGCTGGAACAGCTCGAAGGCCTGACCGGCAGCGCCCCGGCCGGCAAACGCCTGTTAGTGCGCTTGCGCCATAGCCCGGACGTGAAAGTCATCAGCGGCGGCGATACACCGCTCTACAGCTGGCACGAAACCGTATAGGAGCCGTGTAGGAGCTGACGAGCGAAGCGAGGCTGCGATCTTTACCCCTGACGCTTGAATCCCAAGCGAAAGATCAAAAGATTAAAAGATCAAAAGATCGCAGCCTTCGGCAGCTCCTACAGGGGTGTGCGGTGTATTTAGTACAACGCCGCGAACAGCTTGCGGCGATAGGTCGTCACCAGCGGATGGTCGTTGCCCAGCAATTCGAAGACTTGCAGCAAGGTCTTGTGGGGCAGGCCTTCGCTGTAACTGCGGTTGCGGATAAACAGCTTGAGCAGCGCATCGAGGGCCGGCTCATACTGCTGGCGGGCCAATTGCTGGATTGCCAGTTGATACACCGCTTCGTCATCTTGCGGATCTTTCGCCAGGCGGGCCTTGAGATCGGCGGCGTCCGGCAGATCCTTGGCCAGGCCGAGGAACTGAATCTGCGCCTTGGCCCCGGCCAGTGCGGCCTTGTGCTCATCGCTTTTCACCGCGTCGAGCACGGTTTGTGCCTCAGTCAACTCACCGCGCTCGGTCAGGCAACGGGCATACAGGATCAGGGCCTTGGCGTTGGTATTGTCTTCCCCCAGCAGTGCAGTGAGTACGGCCTCGGCATCAGCGAAACGCCCCTCGTCGAACAGCGCCTGGGCCTGGTCAAACGGGTCGGCGGCGGCCGGAGGCGGCATCTGTACATGAGGTTCGAGCATCGCCCGCACGGCGGACTCCGGCTGGGCCCCGGCGAAACCGTCGACGGGCTGGCCGTCCTTGAACAGCACCACGGTAGGCAAGCTGCGAATGCCGAAGCGGGCGACGATGTCCTGCTCGATGTCGCAGTCGACCTTGGCCAGCAGCAGTTCGCCCTGATAACTCTCGGCAATGCCCTGCAGCATCGGCATCAGCGCCTTGCACGGCGCGCACCACTCGGCCCAGAAATCCACCAGCACCGGTTTGTGAAAAGAGTTGGCGATCACCGACTGGTCGAAATCGGCGGTGGTGGCGTCGAAGATGTATGGGGTGTCCTGGGTCATGGGAATCTCGTAGAACGCTTTGAATGAGGCAACTATACGGCTTGGTGGGGGGAGCTGAAAGCGCAGGACTTTAGTCTTGTGGTGTCTGATAGGGCGCTATCGCGAGCAGGCTCGCTCCCACAGGGGATTTGTGATGAACACACATTTTGTATCCGGCACGAAACCCTGTGGGAGCGAGCCTGCTCGCGATGCTTTTAAGGCTGACGCCGCGCGTGGTACAGGCTCACATGCCGAAACTCCTCGGGCTCGGCCAGATCCGGCAGGGTCATGGCCTGGAGCATTTCGATGCGCCGGTACAGCGGATGCTGGAAGTCCCGCACCCGGGAGTCGGCCACCAGAGCCTCGCGGCCACGGCTGAGGAACTGGTCGAGTAACGGCAGGTTGGCACGGTCGTAAAGCACATCCGCGACCAGGATCAGGTCGAAGCGATTATCCTCAGCGAAAAAATCCTCCGAATACCCAAGCGTTACGTCATTTAGCAGGGCGTTGGCCTGGCACGCAGCAAGCGCCAGCGGATCCAGATCACAGGCCACCACTTCCAGCGCCCCGGCCTTGAGCGCCGCGATACCCGCGACGCCGGAGCCCGCGCCGAAGTCCAGCACCCGCTTGCCTTCGACCCAATGCGGCTGTTCGACCAGATAGCGTGCCATGGCCAGGCCGCTGGCCCAGCAGAAGCTCCAGTAAGGTGGCTCGTGGAGAATGCGCCGGGTTTCTTCCGGGCTGAACGCGCGGTCCATGTTATCGCCGTCGATCAGCCACAGTTTCAGGTCAGTGCCAGGCAGCGGGCAAGCCACCAGGTGCGCGTCTCCAAGCAACTGGCCCAATGCGTGTTGCAGGTCTTGCGGTGAATTCATGGCGCTTTGACAAATTGCAGCGAGCCCAGCGCCTGAGTGGTCGGCTGGCTGATGCGTTGCTCCGGCAGATGCAGGATCAACTGGCCCGACTGGCTGGCGCGGCCGCGCAGTTCCACGCGAGCGCCAACCGGGAAGGCTTCGGGGTTGAAGCGCAGGCGAAAGGGCAGGGCCTGGTTATTGCCGATCAGGCTGGAGCTGGCGAGCAATTGTTGCGGCCGGTCCTTGTCATCGATCACCAGCAGCGCCAGTTCGACCTCGGCCCCGGCCGGTATCCCTTGCAGGGTGCCGCTCAACTCCCGCTGATGCGCCGGCAGCGGTCCCAGTTCGGCGGCCTGGCGGGCTTTTTCCTGGGCCTGTTTCGGCGCAGGGGTCTTGGCCGGGGCGGGGGCATCGGGTTTGGGGGCGTCGCTGCTGCACGCCATCAGCAGGCTGAATAGACTGAGCAAAATGAGCGATCGTAGCGGCATGTGTGGCTCCAGCAAGGTAAATTCCAGGGGGCTGACGGTAACCCCGTCTGTATACCGTAAACCCTATGGCTTGTCTTGCCAGTGGGATGCGCTACCATGGCCCTCCCTTTTTTTGTTGCCTGCCACCATGCACTGTCCCTTCTGCGGTGCCAACGACACCAAAGTCATCGACTCGCGACTGGTCGCCGAGGGCGAACAGGTCCGCCGCCGCCGCGAATGCCTGGCCTGCGGCGAACGTTTCACGACGTTCGAGACCGCTGAACTGGTGTTGCCGCGCCTGATCAAAACCGACGGCAGTCGCCAGCCGTTCGATGAAGAAAAACTGCGCGCGGGCATGCAGCGCGCCCTGGAAAAACGCCCGGTGAGCGTCGAGCGCCTGGAAGCGGCGCTGGTGCACATCAAGCACAAGCTACGGGCCACTGGCGAACGCGAGGTTAAATCCCTGGTGGTCGGAGAACTGGTGATGGCCGAGCTGCAGAAGCTCGATGAAGTCGCCTACATCCGTTTCGCCTCGGTGTACCGGCGCTTCCAGGACCTGAACGAATTCCGCGAAGAAATCGACCGCCTGGCCCGCGAACCGGTGAAAGAATGACCAGCCCGGCGCAACAGGCCATCCTCGACGCCCAATACATGGCCCGCGCCCTGGAACTGGCGCGGCGCGGTCACTACACCACGCATCCCAATCCCCGGGTAGGTTGTGTGATCGTGCGTGACGGGCAAGTGGTCGGCGAAGGCTGGCACATTCGCGCCGGCGAACCCCATGCAGAAGTCCATGCCCTGCGCGCCGCCGGTGAGCAGGCCCGGGGCGCCACGGCCTACGTAACCCTCGAACCCTGCAGTCATCACGGGCGCACACCGCCCTGTGCCGATGCATTGGTCAATGCCGGCGTGGCGCGGGTGGTAGCGGCGATGCAGGACCCGAACCCGGATGTAGCCGGTCGCGGTCTGCAACGCTTGGCCCAGGCCGGTATCGCTACTGAAAGCGGCGTGCTGGAAGGCGAAGCGCGCCTGCTCAACCAGGGTTTTCTCAAACGCATGGAGCACGGCTTGCCGTTCGTGCGGGTCAAGCTCGCCATGAGCCTCGATGGCCGCACCGCCATGGAAAGTGGCGAAAGCCAATGGATTACCGGGCCGGCCGCCCGTTCGGCGGTGCAACGCTTGCGGGCCCAAGCCAGTGTGGTGCTGACCGGCGCCGATACGGTGCTGGCCGACAACGCCCGGCTGACCGTGCGCGCCGATGAACTCGGGCTGGATGCCGCGCAGACCGCGCTGATCATGAGCCGTCCGCCGCTGCGGGTGCTGGTGGACGGTCGCCTGCGGGTGCCGCTGGATGCGCCGTTCTTCAAGGCTGGCCCGGCGCTGGTCGCTACTTGTATGGCGGTGGAAGAACAGTACGCCAACGGTCCCGAATGCATGATCGTGGCGGGCGATGACGGTCAGGTCGATCTGCGTCGGTTGCTGGTGGCGTTGGCGGCCCGGGATGTCAATGAAGTGCTGGTGGAGGCCGGTCCGCGCCTGGCAGGGGCTTTCGCCCGGCAAGGGCTGGTGGACGAATTCCAGATTTTCATCGCCGGCAAGTTCCTCGGTTCTTCGGCGCGGCCACTGTTGGACTGGCCGCTGGCGCAGATGAAAGACGCTCCAGAACTGAAAATCACCGAAATCCGTGCCGTGGGCGATGACTGGCGAGTCACCGCCGTTCCCGTCGCGCAGGCGAGCGTATAATTCCCGGCTTTCGCTCAAGCGGCGGCCCGTTCTCGAGGAGGACTCCATGTTCACCGGCATCATCGAATCCATCGGCAGCATCCGTGCACTGACCCCCAAGGGTGGCGACGTGCGGGTCCATGTCGAAACCGGCAAGCTCGATCTGAGTGACGTCAAACTGGGCGACAGCATCGCGGTCAACGGCGTGTGCCTGACCGCCGTCGAACTGCCGGGCAATGGTTTCCTGGCGGACGTCAGCCGCGAAACCCTCGACTGCACCGCCATGAACGATCTCAAGAGTGGCAGCCCGGTCAACCTGGAAAAAGCCCTGACCCCCACCACCCGGTTGGGCGGGCACCTAGTCAGCGGCCACGTCGATGGCGTGGGTGAAGTGGTTGCGCGCAGCGATAACGCCCGGGCCGTGGAGTTTCGCATCCGCGCCCCGAAAGAGCTGGCCAAGTACATTGCCCATAAAGGCTCGATCACCGTCGACGGCACCAGCCTGACGGTCAATGCGGTGGATGGCGCCGAATTCCTGCTGACCATCATTCCCCATACATTGAGCGAAACCATCATGGCTTCGTATCGGCCCGGTCGCCGGGTCAATCTGGAGGTTGACCTGCTGGCCCGTTACCTGGAGCGCCTGCTGTTGGGCGACAAGGCCGCAACACCGGCAGCCGGTAACATCACTGAAAGCTTTCTGGCCGCCAACGGCTACCTCAAATCCTGACCCAAGGGGGTGCCGCGTGGCGCTCAATAGCATCGAAGAACTGGTTGAAGACATCCGCCAAGGCAAGATGGTCATCCTTATGGATGACGAAGACCGCGAGAATGAAGGCGACCTGATCATGGCCGCCGAGTGCTGCAAGGCCGAGCACATCAACTTCATGGCCAAGCACGCCCGTGGCCTGATCTGCATGCCCATGACCCGCGAACGCTGCGAGCTCTTGAAGCTGCCATTGATGGCGCCGCGCAACGGTTCCGGCTTCGGCACCAAGTTCACCGTGTCCATCGAGGCCGCCGAGGGCGTGACCACCGGCATCTCTGCTGCTGACCGTGCGCGCACCGTGCAGGCCGCCGCCGCGAAAGAAGCCAAGGCCGAAGACATCGTCAGCCCCGGGCACATTTTCCCGCTGATGGCCCAGGCCGGCGGTACCCTGGCCCGCGCCGGCCACACCGAAGCGGCGTGCGACCTGGCGCGCATGGCCGGTTTCGAGGCCAGCGGCGTGATCTGCGAAGTGATGAACGACGACGGCACCATGTCCCGTCGCGCGGAACTCGAAGCTTTTGCCGCCGAACACAACATCAAGATCGGCACCATCGCCGACCTGATCCACTACCGGATGATCCACGAACGTACCGTTCAGCGGATTGCCGAGCAGCCGCTGGACAGCGAACTGGGCCAGTTCAACCTGGTGACCTACCGTGACTCGGTGGAGGGCGACGTGCACATGGCGCTGACCTTGGGCACCGTATGTGCCGAAGAACCGACCCTGGTGCGCGTGCATAACATGGACCCGCTGCGCGACCTGCTGATGGTCAAACAGCCCGGTCGCTGGAGCCTGCGGGCCGCCATGGCCGCGGTGGCCGAGGCCGGCAGCGGCGTGGTCCTGCTGCTCGGGCACCCGCTCGATGGCGACGTGCTGCTGGCGCACATCCGTGAAACCGGCGATAACACCATCGTGAAAAAACCGACCACCTACAGCATCGTCGGCGCCGGTTCGCAGATCCTGCGGGACCTGGGTGTACGAAAAATGCGCCTGATGAGCGCACCGATGAAATTTAATGCGATATCCGGTTTCGACCTGGAAGTTGTAGAATACGTGCCCTCCGAATAATGGCCTGCGGATTTCGGCATTATTGTTCACTTAAGGCTTGATTAGATTCATTGTGGCGAGGGAGCTTGCTCCCGCTGGACGTAGGAGCTGCCGAAGGCTGCGATCTTTTGATTTTGATCTTTCGCTCTCGACTCAATTGTCTGGGGTAAGATCGCAGCCTCGTTGCACTCGACAGCTCCTACGACGCAGCTCGGCGGGGAGCAAGTGCCCTCGCCACAAAAGATGTGCAAGTGAACTCATGACGGGATCTACGGCCCTGTATTCGTGGCTAATATCACCAAAGGAGCGCGTATTCGAACGCGCTCTGGCTCTTTAAGAGATCTGACGAATGACCCTGAAGACCATCGAAGGTACCTTCATCGCCCCTCAAGGCCGCTACGCTCTGGTAGTGGGCCGTTTCAACAGCTTCGTGGTTGAGAGCCTGGTTGGCGGTGCGGTCGATGCCCTGGTTCGCCATGGCGTGAGCGAAAGCGACATCACCATCATCCGTGCGCCTGGCGCCTTCGAAATTCCGCTGGTTGCGCAGAAAGTCGCTCAAAAGGGCGAATATGCGGCGATCATCGCCCTGGGCGCTGTCATTCGTGGCGGTACTCCGCACTTCGAATACGTGGCCGGCGAATGCACCAAGGGCCTGGCCCAGGTGTCCATGGAGTTCGGCGTGCCGGTCGCCTTCGGCGTGCTGACCGTTGATTCCATCGAGCAAGCCATTGAACGTTCCGGCACCAAGGCCGGTAACAAAGGCGCCGAAGCCGCCCTGTCCGCCCTGGAAATGGTCAGCCTGCTGGCGCAGTTGGAGGCCAAGTGATTAGCGACGAAAGCGATCGTTTCAACCCGCGCGATCCCAAGCCAGCCGATGCCGGCAAGCCTTCGAAGAGCGTCAAGCGTCGCGAAGCCCGTCAGCTCGCGACCCAGGCGCTGTATCAATGGCACATGGCCAAGCAATCGCTGAACGAGATCGAAGCGCAGTTTCGGGTCGACAACGATTTCAGTGACGTTGATGGCGCGTACTTCCGCGAGATCCTGCACGGCGTCCCGGCCCACAAGACCGAGATCGACATTGCCCTGGCCCCTTGCCTGGACCTGACCATCGAAGAGCTGGACCCGGTTGAACTGGCCGTCTTGCGCTTGTCCACCTGGGAACTGATGCAGCGCGTCGATGTTCCGTACCGCGTAGTGATCAACGAAGGGATCGAGCTGGCGAAAGTCTTCGGTTCCACCGATGGTCACAAGTTCGTCAACGGTGTACTCGACAAGCTGGCCCCGCGTCTGCGTGAAGCTGAAGTGAAGGCGTTCAAGCGCTGATTGGCGCTTGTTATCCCAATGGGTGAGTTTGAGCTGATCCGTCATTACTTCGCCGCCGCGTCTTGTGCGCAGGGCGGCGAGGGCGTTGCGCTCGGGATCGGCGACGACTGCGCCTTGCTGGCCGTTCCACCCGGGGAGCAGTTGGCGGTGTCCACCGATACCCTGGTGGCCGGCGTGCATTTTCCAGACCCTTGCGACCCGTTCCTGCTCGGCCAGCGCTCGCTGGCCGTGGCGGTCAGTGACCTGGCCGCCATGGGCGCTACTCCTTTTGCATTTACCCTGGCCCTGACTTTGCCGACGGTGACCGCCGATTGGTTGCAAGCCTATGCCCGCGGTTTGAACCTGATGGCCCAAGCGTGTGATGTCGCGCTGGTGGGCGGTGACACGACGCGTGGGCCGCTGAGCATGACCTTGACGGTGTTCGGTCGCGTGCCATCCGGCCAGGCCCTGACTCGCGGCGGCGCGCAGCCCGGTGATTGGCTATGTGTCGGTGGCGAGCTGGGCAATGGCGCTGGCGCATTGCCGCTCGTGCTGGGGCAGCGCACTGCCGAACCTGATATCGCTGAGCCGTTGCTGGCGCATTATTGGTCGCCACGCCCGCAAATCGACCTAGGTCTGGCACTGCGGGGCAAGGCTGGCGCGGCGATGGATATCTCCGATGGCCTGCTGGCCGATTGCGGGCATATCGCCCTGGCGTCAGGTGTGGCCTTGCAAGTTGAGCGCGACCACCTGCCATTGTCCAAGGCTTTGGTAACGTTCCTGGGCCGAGAGAATGCCGCGCATGCCGCATTGAGCGGTGGTGACGATTACGTGTTGCTGTTCACCTTGCCGCCTGTCCGACTGGTGGCGTTGCAGGCCGAGGGCTGGCCAATCCATGTGATCGGCCGCGTGGTGGCCGGGCAAGGTGTCACGCTGCTCGACAGCGATGGACGCGACATCACTCCACAAATTCGGGGCTATCAACATTTTCGGGAGACACCGTGACAGATCATCCCAACCAGGTCCCGGCGGAGTTCGTTCCGCCCTCGGTCTGGCGTAATCCCTGGCATTTCCTGGCGTTCGGCTTCGGTTCGGGCACTTTACCTAAAGCTCCGGGCACCTGGGGCTCGCTGGTTGCGCTACCCTTCATACCGTTGTGGCAGATGTTGCCGGACTGGGGCTACTGGCTGATGCTCGGCATCACCATGCTGTTCGGCTTCTGGCTGTGCGGCAAGGTGGCGGATGACCTGCGGGTGCACGATCATGAGGGTATCGTCTGGGACGAAATGGTCGGCATGTGGATCACCCTGTGGCTGGTGCCTGAAGGATGGTATTGGCTGCTGGCGGGTTTTCTGATGTTCCGCTTCTTCGACATTCTCAAGCCTTGGCCGATTCGCTGGATCGACCGAAAGGTGCACGGAGGCGTCGGCATCATGCTTGACGATGTATTGGCTGGCGTTTTCGCCTGGCTGGCTATGCAAGGATTGGTGTGGTGTTTTACCTGAGGGATTCAGGCATGAATGTAAGCCGTGCGCTGCTTCTGTTGTTGTGTCTAGGGCTCTGTTTCGGTGCGCGGGCGGTCGAGGCGACGACGCTGCCCGGCAAGGTGCGCGCGGCCAGCGAAGAGTGGGAGGATTACTCCCAGGCCGATGGCAAGGGTATGGCGTGGGACATCTTGCGTGAAGTGTTCGAGCCCGTCGGCGTGCGGCTGGAAACCCGCAGCGTGCCCTATACCCGTTCAATCGGGCTGGTGCAGCGCGGTGAGGTCGACGTGCAGGTCGGTGCTTATCTCGATGAGTCGGAGGGGGTGCTTTATCCCAAATGGCACTACGATATCGATCACATCTACGCCTTGGGGCTAGCCTCCAAACCGTCCCCGACACTGGAGACGGTCGGCAACTATCGGTTGGTGTGGATGCGTGGCTACGAATACGACAGCTATCTGCCTGGTATCCGCAAATTCAACGAAATTCACCGCGCGGTGGGTATCCTGCCGATGCTGGTCCATGACCGCGCCGATTTTTATATCGATGCGTTGATGGAAATCGAGAACTTGCTTGCCAAGGCCGAGAATCCCCAGCAGTTCAAGCGTTCACCGTTGATCAACCTGCCGCTTTACCTGGGCTTCGCCGACACCGAAAACGGTCGGGTGCTCCGGGACCTGTTTGACCGGCGCATGGCAGAACTGGTGAAAAACGGTCGACTGAAGCCGATATTCGAACGCTGGAAGCAACCCTATCCCTTCGACGACCACGGCAGGCCACCGAAGGCGTAATCAATCTTTTCGATGGTTATGGCCGATAATTCAGCCTGAGCGTCGGTCGGGACGTGCTGTTACAATGCCCGCCTCTGCGAATCTCCAGTAATAGATCAGGAGCACACCGGTGCCTGTCGTTTTTGTTGCCGCTTCCAAGCTGCCAACGCCCTTTGCGCAATTCACCATGCATGGTTTTCTCGATGAAGCCACCGGCCGCGAGCACGTCGTGCTGAGCCTGGGTGATTTCGCCGACGGTGCCCCGGTACTGGGCCGCCTGCACTCTGAATGCCTGACCGGCGATGCCTTGTTCAGCCAGCGCTGTGATTGCGGCTCGCAACTTGAGGCCGCGCTGCGGGCCATTGCCCGCGAAGGCCGTGGCGTGCTGCTTTACTTGCGCCAGGAAGGTCGCGGCATTGGCCTGCTGAACAAGATTCGTGCCTATGAGCTGCAAGATGGCGGCGCCGATACCGTGGAAGCCAACGAGCGCCTGGGGTTTGCCGCCGACCTGCGGGATTACAGCATCTGCCTGCCAATGCTCGAACATCTGGGCGTCAAGGCGTTGCGCTTGATGACCAACAACCCGCGCAAGGTCAAGGCGATGACCGATATGGGCATCGTGGTGGCCGAACGCGTGCCACTGCACACCGGGCACAACCCCCACAACAAACTTTACCTGGCGACCAAGGCCAGCAAGCTCGACCACATGATGGGTAACGAGCACCAGGGCGAGGTCGACCGGGCGTGACGCGCGGTCAGGTCCGGCGGCGACTGTCCGTCAGTTGGTGGCAATACCTGGCGCTGGCCTTGCTACCGCTGTTCGTGATCAACGCGGTATTCGGCCAGGGTGAAGCGATTCTGCCGGTGCTGGCAATGCCGCTGTTTATCGCTGGCGTGGCATCGATGTTTGTCAGCCTGCGCTTCTTTGGCGCTTACAAACACGCGTTGATCGCCACCCAAAAAGCCCTCGACACCCCCGAAGAGCCCCAAGCCTGGATCGCCTTGGCAGCCCGGCGGCGTGTGGCCTTTCTCGCTGCCGGCCTGCCGGCCTGGATCGGCGCCCTGGCGGTGTTCGTGGGCCTGGAAGCGGTGCCGTTGATGCTGCTGGCGTTGTCCACGACGGTATTGTTCTACCTGTATCGCATCCCGCGTCAGCTCGGTTGATGATCCGCTGCCTGGCGGTCCTGCTGTTGGCCGTCAGCGCCTCGACGGTGGCGGCCCAGCGTGTGGTCAGCCTGGCTCCGTCCCTGTCTGAAATCGTGGTTGAACTGGATTCCGCCGACCTGCTGGTGGGCGTGCTGGATGGCGGCGAGCGGCCATTGGCGTTGAAAGACCTGCCTTCTGTGGGGCGTTATGGGCAATTGGACATGGAGCGCTTGCTCAGTCTCAGGCCCGATCTGCTCCTGCTCTGGCCCGGCAGCGTCGGCCAGGCCCAACGCCGGCAGCTCAAGGGATTGAAGATTCCTGTCTATGTCACCGAGCCCCACAGTCTCGACCAGCTCATCAGCCAAGTAGAAGACATCGCCACGCAACTCGGCCGCCCGGAGCGGGGTGCGAGACGAGCGGCGCAGCTGCGCGGGCGTCTTGAGGCATTGCGTCAGCGCTACCGGCGCGACACGCCGTTGCCGGTGTTCTATCAGGTCTGGGACCGGCCGCTGTACACCGTTGGCGGCGAGCAGATCATCAGCGATGCACTGGCGGTTTGCGGGGCGCGCAATGTGTTTGCCGACCTGACCCTGCCGGCGCCGCAGGTGAGTGTGGAGTCAGTGTTGCAGCGCAATCCGCAGATCATCCTGGCCACAGACCAGGCCCAGCTCGACGCCTGGAAAGCCTGGCCGCAGCTGGCGGCGGTGGCGCAGGGGCGGCTGCTGTTAGTCAGTGACAAGGGGCTGGAGCGGCCTAGTGGGCAGATGATCGAGGCGACGGCGCGGTTGTGTGAGTTGATCGCGCCGGACCGCTAGACCGCGGCGCCTCCAATCGCGAGCAGGCTCGCTCCCACATGGGATTTGTGGCGAACACCGATGTTGTGTTCATAACAGATCAACTGTGGGAGCGAGCCTGCTCGCGATGAGGTCAGTCCCGGCAGCACAAGTTCTGGATCAGAGCGCCGGCGTCCAAGTCACCCCAAACAACCAGGCCCGGCCTTCCTCCCGGTACCCATACTGCCCACCTTCATGGCTATACAGCGCCCGGCTGTAGCCCTTGTCCAGCAGGTTATCCACCTTCATCTCCAGCTTCACCTCGCGGTTCAACGCCCAACTGCCGCGCAACCCGAGCAGCGCATAACCGCCCAGGGCATTGCGGTTGTTCTCATCGTCGTAGCTGCTGCTCACGGCTTGCCAGGTGGCGCCCAGGCCCAGTCGGTCGAATTGACGGTCCAGGTCCAGGCTCAGGGTCCGGCGCGCACGGCGGGCGAGGGTGTGGCCGCTGTCGCGGTCCCGTGGGTCGATGATGGCCAGGCCCAAATTGCCCTGCCAGCCGAAAAACTCTTGGCTCAGGGCTGCTTCGAAACCGTTGATCCGTGCCGAGGCGACGTTTTGTGGGCGGGAGTTGCTGCCGAAAATGATCGCGTCTTCCAGGTCCGTGCGGTACAGCGAAGTTTCCAGGCGGGCGCTGTCGCTCAGTTGGCTGCGCCATTGCAGTTCGTAGCTTTTCGCGGTTTCGGGTTTCAGGTCCGGGTTGCTGAATTGCGGGTAGTAGAGGTCGTTGAAGGTCGGTGCGCGGAAGCTTTCACTGTAGGTCAGCAGCACATCATTGTCCGGATTCACCGGTAGGGTGAGCGTGCCGCTCCAGCTATTCCGGGCACCGAACTGCTGATTCTGGTCGCGGCGCACGCCCAGTTCGGTGGAGAACGTTTCGCCGCGCCAGCGGTGCTGGATAAACGCGGCACGGTTCCAGCGGCTGTCTTCGTCATACGGCGTGCTGCTGTTGATCCGGTCTTCATACCAGTCACCGCCAACGATCAGGCTGTTGCGATCATCCAGCGTTACATCGTTCTGCCAAGTCAGCGAGTCGCGGTAGGTGTTGAACACTTCCCGGACATCGCTGAGCTTGTCGAAGGTTTTTTCGCGGTTTTCGCTGTGGCCCAGTTCCAGGCGTGATTTCCAACCGTCGGTGATGCGCCCATCGACATACGTACTGAAACTGCTCACCGCGAAATCACTGTAGGGCTGCTGGGGCAGCGACTCGAAGGTGTTCGGGTCGAAGCGGCCGAACGGATTGTCGTATTCGCTTTTACCGCGGTTATCCAGCAGGTTCAGGCCCACTTCCAGATCAGCGTTGAGCTCATGACTCACGCTCAGGCTCAAGGACTGGTTACGGTTGGCGTCCGCGTCCCGGTCGCTGGCGTAGGATTCATGGGTGCGATTGGTCCCATCGGTTTCATCCAGGCTGGCGCCGAGGTTGAAGCGTGTCTGGTCATCGCCACCGGACAGACCCAGGCTGCGCTCCCAGGTCTGGTGGCTACCGAAACCCAGGTGCAAGCGCGGTTGCAGGCCTTGTTCGTTAGCGCGGCGGGTGAAAATCTGGATCACCCCGCCCACCGCGTCGGCGCCGTAGATCACTGAGCGCGAGCCGCGCAGCACTTCCACCCGTTCGATCTGGTTGATGTTCAGGCGTTGCAAGTTGCTGTCGCCGGAGGTGGAGTTGCCGATGCGCTGGCCGTCCACCAGCACCAGGCTCTGAGCCGATTTGGTGCCGCGAATGTAAATCCCCGGCAGGCTGCCCCGCCCGCCCAGCGGCGCCACCTGCACCCCTGGCACGCGGCTGAGCAGGTCCGTGACGCTGGCCGGTTGCAGGCGATCGATGTCGTCTCGGGTGAAAACCGTGTTGGCAGCGCTACTGTCGTTGCGCGCTTCGACCTGGCGGTTGGCGCTGATGACCACGTCGGGGAGCTTGAGGGCTTGGTCGCGTTCGAAGGTGTCGGCCAGCAGGTCGGTGCTGGGTAGCAGGGAGAGGGTTAGTGTGAGGCGCAGTTTCATGGGGGTTCCGAGAAATATGGCTCCACTCATCCCCCTGTGGGAGCGAGCCTGCTCGCGATAGCGGTGCGTCAGTCGATATAGATGTCGACTGCTCTTACGTCATCGCGAGCAGGCTCGCTCCCACAAGGGATTTGTGTGGTCTGAAGATTTACCGACCCAGTAGTCGTAACCGCTGGCGCACCGCCCCTTCGATCCCTGCCTCATCCAGCCCGCATTCGGCCAGCATCTGCGCCGGTTTGGCGTGTTCGACGTAGATGTCCGGCAAGCCCAGGTGCAGCACCGACTTGAGGATATTTTCCCGAGCCAGGAATTCGCTGACCGCCGCCCCGGCGCCGCCCATGATGGCGTTTTCCTCGACGGTCACCAGCAGTTCGTGGCTGGTGGCCATTTCGCGCACCAGGGTTTCGTCCAGCGGTTTGACGAAACGCATGTCCACCACGGTGGCGTCCAGGGTTTCGGCGACCTTCAGGGCCTCGGCCAGTTGCACGCCAAACACCAGCAGGGCGGTCTGCTTGCCCTGGCGACGGATCACGCCCTTGCCGATTTCGATGGGTTCGAGATCCGTCGAGAGGGTCGCGTTCGGGCCGCTGCCGCGAGGGTAGCGTACCGCCGCCGGGCCATTGAACAGGTGGCCGGTGGTGAGCATTTTGCGCAACTCGTTTTCATCGCTCGGCGTCATCAGCAGCATGCCGGGGATGCAGCGCAGGAACGACAGGTCGAAACTGCCGGCGTGGGTTGGGCCGTCTTCGCCCACCAAACCTGCGCGGTCGATGGCGAACAGTACATCGAGGTTCTGCACCGCGACGTCATGAACAAGCTGGTCGTAGCCGCGCTGCAGGAAGGTCGAATAAATCGCCACCACCGGTTTCGCGCCTTCGCACGCCATGCCGGCGGCGAGGGTGACGGCGTGCTGCTCGGCAATCGCCACGTCGAAGTAGCGCTGCGGGTAGCGTTCGCTGAAGGCCACCAGGTCCGAGCCTTCCTTCATCGCCGGGGTAATGCCCACCAGGCGTGGGTCAGCGGCGGCCATGTCGCACAGCCATTGGCCAAACACAGCGGAATACTTCGGTCCGCTGGCCTTCTTCGGGGCGGCGGCCGGGGCGTCCACCGGCTCAAGTTTGGTGATGGCGTGGTAACCGATCGGGTCAACTTCCGCCGGGGCGAAGCCTTTGCCTTTCTTGGTCACCACGTGCAGGAACTGCGGGCCTTTGAGATCGCGCATGTTGCGCAGGGTAGCGATCAGTGTGGGCAGGTCATGGCCGTCGATGGGGCCGATGTAGTTCCAGCCCAGCTCCTCGAACAGCGTACCGGGGACCAGCATGCCCTTGGCGTATTCCTCGGTGCGGCGGGCGATTTCCCAGGCGCCGGGCAGGCGCGAGAGCACTTTTTTGCTGCCTTCGCGCATGCTGGCGTAGGTGCGGCTGGAAAGAATCTTCGCCAGGTAGTTGGACAACCCACCGACGTTGCGCGAAATCGACATGTCGTTGTCGTTGAGGATCACCAGCATGTTGGCGTTGACTTCCGGCGCGTGGTTCAGCGCCTCGAATGCCATGCCTGCCGTCAGTGCACCATCGCCGATCACGGCAATCGCCTTGCGCTCGCTATTTTGCAGACGGGCGGCAATCGCCATGCCCAAAGCGGCGCTGATGGAGGTGCTGGAATGGCCGACACCAAAGGTGTCGTACTCGCTCTCGGAGCGCCGCGGGAACGCTGCCACGCCGTCCTTCTGGCGCAGCGTGCCCATGCGCTCGCGACGGCCAGTGAGGATTTTATGCGGATAGGCCTGATGACCGACGTCCCACACCAGCCGGTCGTCCGGGGTGTCGAACACGTAATGCAGCGCGATCGTCAGCTCGATGACGCCAAGGCCGGCACCGAAGTGCCCACCGGTCTGGCCGACCGTGTAGAGCAGCTCCAGGCGCAACTCATCGGCCAGGGTTTCCAGCTCGGCTTCACCCAGGCGACGCAAGCCGTCCGGCGTGTTGGCGCGGTCCAGCAGCGGCGTGGTCGGGCGTTTGCGGGGAATCTCTTGAAACGTCGTGGGCATCAGGCGAATCGTTATAGGTATAGAAAGAGGCGGCAGTTTACCTTATGCATCGCAAGCTGCCCACGCGTAGGCCGGAACTTGGCCGATACGCAGTCTGACCCCGTATCAGCTACGGCGTTCGACGATATATCGGGCCAGCTCGCGCAACGGCTCGGCCGCCGTGTCAAAGGGTCGCAGCGCGCTCAGGGCCTGGTCGCGCAACTCCAGGGCATAGGCCTTGGCAGCGTCGAGGCCGAGCAGGGCCGGGTAGGTCGGTTTGTCGCGAGCGATATCGGCGCCCTGGCGTTTGCCCAGGGTCTGGGTATCGCTTTCGACGTCAAGAATGTCGTCCTGCACCTGGAACGCCAGGCCAATGGCCCGGGCATAGGTCTGCAAGGCTTGCAGTTGCTCAGGCGTGGCTCGACCGCTGGCCAGGGCGCCGAGTTTGACGCTGGCCTCGATCAAGGCGCCGGTCTTGTGCCGATGCATGTACTCCAGCGCGTTTTGATCGAGCTTGAGGCCCACCGAACCAAGGTCGATGGCCTGGCCGCCGACCATTCCGGCGGGACCGGCCGCCAGCGCCAGGGTGCTGACCATGTCCAGGCGAATCTGCGCCGGGCAATCGCTCAGCGTCGGCTCCAGCAGGGCGCTGAAGGCCAGGCTCTGCAAGCCGTCACCGGCCAGGATCGCGCAGGCTTCGTCGAATTTCTTGTGGGTGGTGGGCTGGCCGCGACGCAAATCGTCGTCGTCCATGGCCGGCAAATCATCATGGACCAGCGAGTACGCGTGGATCAGCTCCACTGCGCAGGCCGCGCCGTTGGCCTGTTCAGGCGCGCCGCCCAAGGCCTCGCAGGCCGCATAGGCCAGCAGCGGCCGCACGCGCTTGCCGCCGTTCATCACGCTGTAGCGCATGGCCTCGTACAACCGCGCCAGCTCAGGGCTTGGGGCGGTGAACAGGCTATCCAGTGCCGCGTTGACCCGGGCCTGGCTGCCGGCCTGATAAGCGCCGATCATTCAGGCTGGTCCGCGTCGAACGGCTCTTCGGTCAGCTCACCATCGCGCTCGAGCAGCAATTGAACCTTTTGCTCGGCCTGGGCCAGCGCCGCCTGGCAGTCGCGAGTCAAGCCGATACCCTGCTCGAAGGCGGTCAGCGAGTCTTCCAGCGACAACTCGCCGTTCTCCAGCCGCTCGACCAGCGTTTGCAGGTCGGCCAGAGATTGTTCGAAGTCCAGTGCAGCTTTTTTGCGGGCCATGGCGGCGATTCCGGTTGACTGTTAAACGGGCGCGACACTAGCAGACATGGGGTATTGGGGCAAATCAGGGTGGGATAAATCAAAGCGGGACGGTGGGCTTTTGCCTGCCTTCAGCCAATCGGATAACTAACCCGGTAACGGGTACTGCGTCCACCACCGGGCATTCGTTCAAGGCAGCCTTTCTCCAGCAGTTCCGACAGGTGGCGGGTAGCCGTAGCCTTGGAAACTTTCGCCACCGCTTGGTATTGGGCTGCACTGATGCCGCCTTCGAAGCCTTTCTCACCGCCGTCGAGCATACGGTTGAGAACCTTGATTTGCTCAGGCGTAAGCGCGCTGTCGCGATGAACCTGCCAGAATCTCGCCTTGCAAAACACGCGGTCAATCCGCTTCATCGCCTGCTGGAGGCTGCGCTGCAGCGTCTGCAGAAACCAGCTCAGCCAGGGGGTGATGTCCAATGTGTCTTTCTGACTGGTTTCCAGGATCCGATAGTAACCGGCACGGTCGTCCAGAATGCTTGCAGACATGGCATAGAAACGAATGGCCTGGGCTTCCCCTTGAGCCAGCGCCAGGTCGGTGAGGGTGCGGGTCAGGCGACCATTGCCATCGTCGAATGGATGCAGGGTGACAAACCAGAAGTGAGCGACACCGGCACGCAACAAAGGATCGAGTCCGGCCTGATGACGGCTGGCTTCGAACCAGTCGACGAATGCTTGCAGCTGTTGTTCGAGTCCTTTGCGCGGAGGCGCTTCGAAGTGCACGGTAGGGCGGTCCAGTCTGCCCGAAACCACTTGCATCGGCTCGTCGCCGCGCAACGTGCCTACACGGATCTGCTGATGGGCAAGCTCGTTTGGCTGATCAGGAAACAGCCACTCATGCCATTCCAGCAGGCGTTGGAGCGTCAGCGGTTGATCGAGGTGCCGGGTCGCGTCCAGCAACAGATTCGCCAACCCTTCACTACGCTGGCTGACCGGGTTGTCACCCACCTGCTCCAGGCCCAGGCGTCGGGCCAGGGATGAGCGCACCGACCCCACATTCAGTTGCTCTCCTTCGATGGCCGATGACGTCACGATGTTTTGCAGCAGCGCGTCCAGCTCATTCTGAGCACTGAGCGAGGTCGTGACGACGCTGGTCATGCCCAGCAATTGGCCTTGGGCCTGCACGCATTCGCGCAGCAGTGGCGCCAATACCTCGGCTTGCCAGCGAAAGTCGGGCCAGTCGGGCTGTTGCCAGATCCAGTAGGGGGTCATAAGTCCTGTCCAAAGGTTGATGAGCCGAATAATAACTCTATTCGGCTCATATGGTGAGCCGAATAAGCTCCCTATTCGGCTCACGCCCCCCCTCAGTACGTGATTTCCCACACAGAATCGCGCGTTCCCTGATTGTGAATAATCCGCCGAATCGCTAACCTTCCCCGCATCTACGGGCCTCTTGTGGCGGGGTCTTCAGACGTAACCCGAATAATGACAGGCAGCGCCGAGGAAGGGCGCCGGGTTGCGTCATGCATGGCAGGAGGCATACATGCGTTTTCTTTCGTTGTTGATCGTGCTGACGGGCGCGCCGCTGGCGTGGGCCGAGCCTGCCGCCGAGCTGTCGGAGCCCGTGGGCGGCTGGCGCTACAGCGGCTTGCTCGATCGCACTGAGAACCCGCGCGTGGCCTATCCCACACCGCCCATCGACCGAGGCGTGCAGCGCAATCGCACGATGATCGAAGGCCGGCTCAAGGCCATGGGCACAGCCCGTGCGCCCCACAGCCTGGCGGTCAACGGCAATCCACTGAATCTCTATACCGACGACGAAGGGCGTTTCGCCCGGCCGTATGCCTTTGGCGCTGGCTCCAACAGCGTCGAAGTACGCAGCTCCGCAGGCCAGTCCCTCAAGCGCGTGCAGTTCTATGAAGCCAACAACCAGCGAACCCCGGCACAGATCCGCGTGGTGCTGGGCTGGGACGATCCCAAGGCCGAACTGGACCTGCACATCGTCACCCCCGACGGTCAGCATGCGTTCTTTGGCCGGCCGGCGTTGAGCAACGGCGGCGGGCTCGACCCCGATGGCGTCGATGGCCCTGGTCCCGAGATGTTCACCATGACCGCACCGATGCACGGCACCTACCTGGTCTACGTGAACTACTGGGGTAACTACGGCAACGGTGGCTACAACTTCGAAGAAACCAGCAACCAGAACGAGGTGATCACCTCGCAGATCAACCTGGTGCTCAACGAAAACACCGTCGATGAAAAACGCGAAACCTTTGTCGTGCCCCTGCGCGCCATCGGCGATCTGTTGCTGGTCAAGACTTTCAACTACTAACGCTCCACGGATGAACAGGCCCTTGTGAATATGAGCGACAACACTGCTTCCCCGACCGCACCGGCCCCCGCCGCCAAACCCGCGCGCCGCTGGCCGGCGCTGCTGATCGGGCTGTGCCTGGTGGCCGGTGTCGCTGCCGGACTGGGTTGGTTCATGACCAAGCCCAAGGCGCCGCCGATGGAACTGGCCCTGGAAAAACTCGGCCTGAGCCGCCCCGATGGCCTGCTCGAGGCCCATTCCCTGAGCCAACTGCCCAAGGACTTGCTGGCGGTGCCGTTCCTCAAGGCCACGCTCACCGAAGATTTCGTCTTCTATTACGAAACCCATGCCGACCGCCTCGGGCTGATCGGCAGCCTGCGGCGGATCATCTACGAGCATGACCTCAAACTGCAGGACAGCCTGATCGAGCAGCTTTTCGACCAGCCGGCCGACGTAGCGCTATGGCGCGGCGCCGATGGGCGGCTCAAGGATTTTTTGCTGGTGATGGATCGCGGTGGCCTGGCCAAGGTGCTGGAGCCGCTGGCAAAAGTGGCGCTGGATGATTCACAGCTCAGCCAGCTCGGCGAGATGAAAGTCGCCGGCGACGTGGTGCCGGTCTATCAACTCACCTATAACGCCAGCAAAGCCCTGGTGTTCGCTTCCCATGGCGACAAGCTGGTGGTGTTGTCCAATCCGACCAGGCTCTACGACCTGGGAAGTGGCCCCACCGACGAACCCGGCATGGTCTCGACCCAAGCCCTCGAAGCGTTGCTGGCCGGTGAAAAGCTCTTCCCCGAAGCCTTCGGCCTGCTGCCCAAGGCGCCTGAGGTCAAGCAACGCATCTCGGTCAATGCCAGCGTGCTCGCCATGGGCTACCAGCGATTCATCCCGAACTTCGCCGGGTTGCGCTTCGATATGGACGACAACGGCTGGCACAGCTTCCTGGCCATGGACGAACTGGAAGACCAGCCAGACTTCGACTTCAAGCCCATCTGGCAAGCCATGCCCATGGGCGCCAGCGCCTGCGTCGCCTTGCCTCTGGCCGCCGAACAACAGAAACCGTTGCTGGTGAAACTCGGTGCCGACGACAGCGCGGCCCAGACCATGATCGAGCACATGGCCGGCGCGGCGGGGCTGTGCTGGTACGCCGATTCACGGCTGTACACGCCACTGCTGGTGGCGAACCTGAACGATGACGGCGGCAAGCTCGATGCCGACCTGGGCAACCTGTTCGGTTCGATGGTGGGCGCCTACGAAAACAATGTCGCCGAACATGCGTTTGCGGTTGTTGAAACACAGGAAGGCCCGATGCACCGCTGGCAACGTCAGGTCAGCTCCAACTTCGGCCCTTACCCGGCCAAGGAGGCCGCGCAGCCCGAGGCGATCACCGGCAAGGCGTTCATGCAAGTCAGCCTGGCGCGGCACGGTTCGACCCTGCTGTTTTCCCTTGACGACAAACTGGTGGACAAGGCCCTCGGCACCCTCGACAAGCGCTTCCCGCCCATGGCCGACGTGGTGCCCAAGGACCTGCTGATGCCGGTCTACTTCGGCCCGGATGCCATGGCGCAACTGATGCAACGCGAAACCCTCGACAGCTTGCCCCAGGACATGGAGCCGGTGTTCTACAACGCCGCGCAAACCTACCTGATTCCGAAGCTGCGCACCCTGGGCGGCTACGGCAAATACGCTCTGACATTGCCTGAAGGCAGCGAGCCGGACGGTCACTGGCAGTGGTTGCCACTGGAATGGAAAGCGCTGTGATCGGGTTGATCCCTCGCCCCGGATGGGTGTTGATGCTGGCGCTGCTGCTGGGCGGGCCGGCGTTTGCCGCTCAGACAGCCTCGCTGGATTTACAGCAATCGAAGGTCTTTCGCGCCTGGTTCGTGCGTATCGCCCAGGAACAACTGACCAGAGGCCCAAGCCCACGCTGGTACCAACAGGACTGCGCCGGGCTGGTGCGCTTTGCGGCCAATGAAGCGCTGAAAGTCCACGACCAGAAGTGGTTGCGCAGCAATGGCCTGTCCAATCGCTACCTGCCGCCAGAGCTTGAGCTCAGTGACGCCCAGCGACGTCTGGCCCAGCAATGGCAACAGGGCGGCGGCAAGGTCGGGCCCTACGTCAACGCCATCAAGCTGATCCAGTTCAACAGCCATCTGGTGAGCCGGGACGTCACCCAGGCCCGTCCGGGCGACCTGATGTTCTTCGATCAGGGCGATGACCAGCACCTGATGATCTGGATGGGCCGCAACATCGCCTATCACACCGGCACCACCACCCCAACCGACAACGGCATGCGCTCGGCAAGCCTGCAGCAACTCATGAACTGGAAGGACACCCGATGGATACCCGACGCAGCCAACCCCAACTTCATCGGCGTCTATCGACTCAACTTTCTCTCCCAATGACCGGTGCCCGCATGCTGCGCTTGTGTTCAAAATTGCCCCTGCTGTTCGCCTTGTTGCTGGCGCCCATCGTCCATGCCGAAGACACGGTTGAGCCCAGCGGCTACACACCGTTGGCCGGTGAAAGCTTCTTCCTGCTGGCCGACAGCAGCTTTGCCAGTGACGAGCAAGCCATGGTCCGCCTCGAAGCGCCGGGTCGCGACTATCGGAAATTCCGCATGGAGCCTTACGGCGGTGCCGATATCCGCGTGTATCGCATCGAAAAACCGCTGGATTTCCTCAAGCGCCAGAAGAACCTGCACCGGGTGGTCAGCGACGGCCAGTTCAAGGGCGAAGGACTGTCGAACACCCTGGCGTATCTGTGGGACAACTGGTACCGCAAATCCCGTCGGGTGATGCAGCGGGCGTTTTCCTACGAGTCCCGGCAGCAAGTCACCGAACAAGTGCCGGAACTGAAAATGGGCAGCGCCATCGCCGCACCGACGCCCTACGATGCGCAACCACAGTTCGCCTTGATTCCGGGTTTGCCGGTGGTCAGCCAGTTCCGTTATCCGCTGTGGCAGGCCAAGCCGATCCAGCCGCCAGCAGGGGTCAACCTGGCGGGTTCGTCGAGTGAATTCATCAGTGTCGCGCCAGGCAACGTCTACGTGCCGCTGGGCCAGTTGAAACCGGGGCTGTATCTGGTCGAAGCGCTGATCGGTAAATACCGGGCTACCACCATGGTCTTTGTCTCCAACACCGTGGCGGTGAGCAAGATCGCCGGGGACGAACTGCTGGTCTGGGCCGCGCGTAAACACGAAGGTCGTTCGGTGCCCAAGGTCAACGTACTGTGGACCGACGGCCTGGGCGTGATGAGCAGCGGCGCCACCGATGAAGACGGCTTGCTGCGCCTCAAGCACGTCAGCCCGGAGCGTTCGTTCGTCATCGGCGAGGACGAGGAGGGCGGGGTATTCGTCTCGGAAAATTTCTACTACGACAGCGAAATCTACGACACCAAGCTGTTCGCCTTTACCGACCGGCCGCTGTATCGGCCGGGGGACTGGGTATCGCTGAAAATCGTCGGCCGTGAATTCAAGAATGCCCGGGACTCGGTGCAACCGGCGGCCGCTGACGTCAATCTCAGCGTGCTGGATGCCACCGGCACCGAGCTGCAAACCCTGGCGCTGAAACTGGACGCCAAGGCCGGTGCCCAAGGCCGTTTCCAGTTGCCGGAAAACGCCGTGGCCGGTGGTTATGAGTTGCGCTTCAGCTACAAGGACCAGCTCTACAGCAGTGCCTTTCGCGTAGCCGAATACATCAAGCCGCACTTCGAAATCGCGCTGAACCTCGCCAAGCAGGATTACCGCACCGGCGAGCCGGTCAAGGGCGCTCTCGTGCTGCTGTACCCGGACGGCAAACCGGTGGCCAACGCCAAGGTGAGCCTGAGCCTGCGGGCCCAGCAACTGTCGATGGTCGATAACGAGCTGCAATATCTGGGGCAATTCCCGGTGGAGCTGACCAGCAGTGAAGTCACCACTGATGCCAAGGGCAACGCTACCCTCGAACTGCCGGCCGCCGACAAACCGAGCCGCTATACGCTCACTGTGTTTGCCAGCGATGGCGCGGCGTATCGGGTCAAGACCACCAAGGAAATCCTTATCGACCGTGGCGCGGCGAATTTTCGCCTGAGCGCACCCCAGCGTTTCAGCGCCGCCGGCGAGAACGTCTCGTTCAGTTACACCAACGAGAGTGGCACCGCGCAAAGCAACGCCGTGACGCCGGGCAGCTACGCCTGGGTGCGGCTGGAAGACCAGAGCACTGGCGAAGGCAAACTGGCGGCCAAGGACAAAGGCTTCAGCCTGACCTTCGAGCGCCCGGGCACTTACAACCTGACGCTCAAGGATGACCACGGTCGAGTGATTGGCGCCAGCGGCCATTCAGTGACCGGCGAAGGCATCAAGGCCGTGCCGGGCACGGTCGAGATCGTCCTCGACAAGGCCCAGTACCAGGCCGGTGACGAAGCCCTGGCGCTGATCACTTTCCCGGAGCCGGTCAGCGATGCGCTGTTGTCGCTTGAGCGAGACAAGGTCGAGGCCACGGCGCTGCTGTCCAAGGGCGGCGACTGGCTGAAGATGGAAAAGCTCAGCGACACTCAATACCGCGCGCGCATCCCGGTGAAGGACGCTTTTGCGCCAAACCTGACCTTCTCGGTGCTGTACACCAAGGGCGGCCAATACAGCTTCCAGAACGCCGGTATCAAGGTGGTTGCGCCGCAGATCGACGTCGCCATCGTGACCGACAAAGCCACTTATCGGCCTGGCGACACGGTGACCGTTGACCTGAGCACCCAGTTCGTCGGCAAGGCGATCCCGGCGCACCTGACCGTCAGTGTCGTGGATGAAATGATCTACGCCTTGCAACCGGAAGTGGCGCCGACCATCGATCAGTTTTTCTACCATCCGCGTCGCAACAACGTGCGTACCAGCGCCAGCCTGTCGTTCATCAGCTACGACGTGGCCCTGCCGGGTAGCCCCGGTGCGCCGGGCAAGGCCAACCGCAGCGAGCGCGGTGTAAAAGTGCTGGAGCGGCCTCGTCGGGAAGACGTCGACACTGCCGCGTGGCAACCGGAACTGGTCACCGACGCTAACGGCAAGGCCCGTTTCACCTTCAAGATGCCGGACTCCCTGACTCGCTGGCGTATCACGGCCCGGGCCATCGCCGACGACGGCCAGGTGGGGCAGAAAAAGCAATTCATCGGTTCAGAGAAACCGCTGTACCTGAAGTGGAGCGGCCCGACCCGGTTCCGCAGCGGTGACAAACCGCAAATGGGCCTGTTCGCTTTCAGCCAGTCCGAACAGCCATTGAAGGCCGAGTTGCTGATCCGTTACGCCGGTACTGAACAGCGCGTGGTGGCGGACCTGAAGCACGGCATCAACTACGTGGCGCTACCGTCTCTGGAGCTGAGCAACGGGGACTTGAACGTGCAGTTGCAGGTGAACGGTGAAACCCAGGACACCCTGGCCGTGCAGCTCAATGCCATTGGCAACGGTTGGCAAGTCATCCAGAGCCAGCGCCTTGACGTGGCGAGCGGCGACACACCGCTAACGCTGCCGCTTGATGCCAGCGATATCAGCCTGCGCCTGGACGACAGCCCGCAAGCGCTGTTCCGTTCGGCCCTGGATGACTTGTTGAGCTACCCCTACGGCGGCGTCGAACAAACCGCCAGTCGTCTGCTGCCATTGAGCATCGCCTACCCGACCCTGGCGGCGAACCCGCAGGTTCGCGATCGCTTGCGGCTGATCATGCAGAACAGCCGCCTGCGCCTGGTACAAATGGCCGGGCCAGCGGCGGGCTTCACCTGGTGGGGCCAGGTGGGCGAACCGGATGCGTTCCTCACGGCCTATGCCTATTACGCTGACTGGCACGCCAGCCAGGCCCTGGACCTGAGCCTGCCGCCGGAGCACTGGCAGCGGGTGCTGGAGGTCTACGCCAAACAGGCCGGCGATACGCCGTTGCTGCAGCGTGTGCTGATCCTGTCGTTCGCCAAACAGATGCAACTGCCGGTGATCACCTTGCTCAGCGGCTTGATGGACGATCTGGCGAAAGCCGGCGAGGGCAGCGGTTCGAGCGTGATGGACAGTGGCGAAGACAGTCTGGTCATGAGCGCGCCGGATTCGGCCCTGGGCCTGGCCAGCGCGCGCGTGTTGACCGCTTCCCTCGCCAGGCAGGTGAAGGTGCCGCTGCCGGAGGCCTTCAGTCGGCAACTCGACGCCGCACAACAGCAACTGGACGTCAGCTCCCAGCCGTTCGTCGAGGCCTTGAGCCTGTCGCTGCAAAGCTTCGATCAGGCGCGTGCCAAGGCCTTGCTCGAACGTCTGCTGCCGCAGCAATCCACCCTTGAGCGGGCCCTGGCCTTGACCTGGCTGCAACGCAGCATCGAACAGGCTGCGCCCGCCGTGGCACTGACCCCGGGCGAAGGCTGGAAGGCCCGGCAAGGCGTCACCGGTGAAACCTACTGGCAATGGCAGGGCGCGCAGCTACCGACCCTGCTGACCCTCAGCGGTGCCGAGGAGCGCCCGCTGCAGGCGGCATTGAGCTACCAGAGCCAGCAAGCGCCGGTGGCGCCGATGGCGGTGACCATCACCCGGCGCTTGTCTCGTCTGGTGCCGGGCGACGAGGCCTTCACCTTCAAGCTCGAAGCCGTGGGCAGCAAGCCGCTGTCCAGCGACAGCCTTTATCTGGATGAAGTGATCATCAACAGCAAGGCGTCTACGCCGCTGCGCTACGGCATGCTCGAAGTGCCGCTGCCGCCGGGTGCCGATGTGGAGCGCACCACCTGGGGCATCCAGTTGCTGGGCAAGGCCGGCAGCGAGCCGACTGCCCTGGAAAAGGCGCGCTTCGAGCCGGGCCAGATGGGTTACGCGGTGCCGCTGGACGCCCTCAGTGGCGAGCTGCGCCTGCGGCATCTGGTGCGCTTCTCCCAGAAAGGCCAGTTCACCTTGCCGCCGGTGCGCTTCACTCAGGTCTATGCGCCACAGCATCAGGCTCGGGAACAGAAACCAGCGCTCGGTCAGGTCACGGTCAACTGACATGCGCAGACCTTGGGTCTGGTGGCTGTTGTGCTTGATCCCTGCGCTGGCTACAGCGCAGGAGGAGCCGTTGCGCCTGGCCTTCGACGACCAGTTGCTGCGAGTGAGCCAGACCCAGGTGCTGGATCGCCAGCCATTGCCCGAGTTCTTACAGGCGCCGTTGGGCAGCGTGTGGAAGCTGTTTGTCTACGCGTGGCTGGTGGACACCGGCGCTCGCGAACCGGTTTATGAATGTCGCGGTGCGTCCAAAGAGGAAGTTTATTGCTGTAGCGCCGGGCAGAGCATCGGTCGCGATCAGGCGTTGGTGAAATCCTGCGGCCTGTATTTCGAGCCGCAGCGGCTCGGGCTTTCGGCCTCGAACTGGCGTGAGTACTGGCAGGCCCGCCAAGCGCCGTCGTGGCTGCTTGACCTGCCGAGCCTGCAACCGCAAAAACAGGTTCGCGTGGCTGAACTGCTCAAGGCACTGGCGATGCTGCCGGCTCAGGATCAGGCTCGCCGGGTGCTGCTGGACGTAGTGCTCAACGCAGCGGATGGGCGTCTCGTCGGCCAATTGGGCAGTCGTCTGCGGGTCAAGACCTGGAGCTGGCTGGGTGAGCAGGACCCGTCATCGCGCCAGGGCGGTTTTGCCGGTTGGCTGGCCGACGGCACGCCGGTGTGGGCCGGTGGGCGTGGCACCAGCGAGCAGATATTGAAGGCCTACGGTGATGGATTGGCGGCGGCACTGCCGTCCCGTTGGCCGGCGGAAACGGGGCGATGCGTGGAGGTGGACCTGTTCGCCCGGTATCCCCTGCAACGGGTGATGGCCGGTGACCGGCCGGCCACCCCGGGTCCGTTGCGCGGCGATTATCGTGTCGAATTCGCCAACGGCAACCAACTGGATATCCACAGCGACGGCGAGCTGTTCCTGCTGCCCGGCAAGTTGGTGGCGCGACTGGATCGCGAAGAGTACGTCGCCCGGGTCCTGCAGCGTGAAGCCAAGGCTGAGCCCGCCGAAGCGGCCAAGGCCCTGGCCGTGGCGATCCGTAGCTACCTGCTGCAAAACGCCCAGCGCAACGGCGATTGCCTGAGCATCGATGACAGCAGTCATCGCCAGCGCGTCGCCCCGCGTCCGGCGACGCCGCAAACCCGTGCCATCGCTGCCTGGACCAGCGATCTGGTGCTGGCCGGCACCGACGTCACCTACCACTCGGACCAAGCCGGCCCGGACAAACTGTCCTGGGCGCAAGCGGTAGAGCAAGCCAACGCAGGCCAGCGCTACGACGCCATCCTGCTGCAGGCCTACCCGCGTGCCAGCCTCAGCCGCTGGGACAATCCGGTGGCGTCGTGTGAAGCGCTGCCCGCCGCCCAGGACTGGCTGTTGAAACAGCGACGCGGCTGGCGCCCTCGGCTGGCAGGTGAGGTGGGGTACAACGAAATCAGCGCTTTCGCCGTCTGCCGTGTCGCCTTTGGCCGGCCCTATGTCGACCGCGAACGCCGGCGCATCTACGTGCGCGGTGTGCTGTCGCTGCAAGACCGCCTCGATCTGACCCACGAATACTTGCACCTGGCCTTTGAAGCTCACCCCAACGGTCAGGACGAAACCTACATCGAAGGGCTTGCCCGTCATCTTTTGCTGGAATAGACCATGACACTCCGTTATCCACAGGCCTTGCTGTTGCTCTGCGCTTTGGCCGTGTTGCCGCCAGCCATTGCCGGCGAAGGCATCAAACTCGACACCCCGGTCGGCGGCTGGCGCAGCGGCGCGCCGGGCGGTGAAGGCGAGAGCTTCAGCCAGACCGTCAACTACCCGGCTTCGTCGGTCAACACGCCCCAGGGCCAAGCCAATACCGCCCGCATCAGCGGCCAGATCAAAGGCGCGCCCAAGAACAGCAACGAGCCGGGCAAACTCATCATCAACGGCGTGACCCTGCCGCTGAAACTCGACCCGGAAGGTCGCTTCGACCGGCCGTTCTCGTTCCCCAACGGCAGCAACAGCGTCGAAGTGCGCAGCCCTGACGGCCAGCAACGCCACCGCACCCAATTCCTTAACACCAGCGGCGGCGCCACCCCGGCCAAGCTGCGGGTCTTGCTGACCTGGGACAGCGACGGCACCGACCTGGACCTGCACCTCGTCACCCCGGACGGCGCCCACATCTGGTACGGCGACCGTGTCGTGCCCAACGGTGCCGCGCTCGACGTCGACGTCACCACCGGCTACGGCCCGGAAATCATCGCCATGCCCGCGCCGATCAAAGGCCAGTACCTGGTGTACGTGAACTACTACGGCGGCGGTTATCGCAGTGACGAGGACGGCGAGCAACAAGCGGCACAAGCCCTGACCACGGCGCAGATCACCGTCATCACCGAAGAGGGCACGCCAAGCGAGAAGATGGAAACTTTCGTGGTGCCGATGCGCACGGCGGGGGAGTTGATGTTGGTCAAGAGCTTCAGTTACCCCTAAGGCGCCGTCAGCAAGATGTCAACCTGGGGGGCTGTGGGAGCGGGCTTGCTCGCGAAGGCGGTGCATCAAGCGACATCAATGTTGACGGTGCCGCCGTCTTCGCGAGCAAGCCCGCTCCCACAGGTTAATGCGTGTGCCCCGACGTTTTCAGGTCCACCAATAGCGCACCAGATGGAAGAAAATCGGTGCGGCGAAGCAGACTGAATCCAGCCGATCCAGCATGCCGCCGTGGCCTTCGATCATGTGCCCCCAATCCTTCACGCCACGGTCGCGTTTGATGGCCGACATGACGATCCCGCCGGCAAACCCCAGTAGGTTGATCAGCAAGGCAATGAGAAACGACTGCCAGGGATTGAAGGGCGTGATCCACCACAACGCGCCGCCGATCAACGAGGCCAGCAGAATGCCGCCGACAAAACCCTCGACGGTCTTCGACGGTGACAGGTTTGGGGCGATCTTGTGTTTGCCGAACAGCTTGCCGCACACGTACTGCAGCACATCCGACAGCTGCACCACGATCACCAAGTAAGCGATCAGCAGCAGGTTGCGCCCTTCAAAACCGGCGATGTCCAACGTCAGCAGCGCCGGCACGAACGAGATGCAGAACACCGCGATCATCAGCCCCCACTGGACCTTGGAAGCGCGCTCCAGAAAGTGCGTGCTGTCGCCGCCCAGGGACGCGAGGATCGGCAGAAGCAGGAACACGTACACCGGGATAAAGATCGAAAACAGCCCGTACCAGTCAAAATAAATCAGCAAGTATTGCAGCGGCAGTGCCAGGTAAAACGCCGCCACCAAGGCCGGATAGTCGCTGCGCCGGGTTGGTGTGAGGGTCAGGAATTCCCGCAGGGCGTAAAACGACACGGCGTAGAACAGCAGGATGACTGCCGCGTTGCCCAGCCAGAACGCCGTGCCGATCACCAGCACCATCACCCACCAGGCGTTGATCCGCGCGTTGAGGTTGTCGATGACCGAGTTCGGCGCGCCTTTGGTGCGCAACTTGAGAATGAAACCAATCACCGAGGCCAGCAGCAGAATCGCGCCGATCCCGCCAAACAACATCAGGGTATGTCTATCCATGTCAGACGTGCTCCGGGGCCAGTGCCAGCAGCGCGGCGCGGCTGCGTTCAAGAAATTGCGCTTTGCTTTCATCTTCTTCGATGCACAACGGCGCGCCGAAACTGGTGGTGCACAACAACGGCAGAGGCAATACGCGGCCCTTGGGCATGACGCGGTTGAGGTTGGCGATCCACACCGGAATTACCTCGACCTCGGGGTGGCTTTTCATCAAGTGATAGATCCCGCTTTTGAAGGGCAACAGGCCGTCCTCCGGGTTGCGCGTGCCTTCGGGGAAGATGATCAGCGAATCACCGTTTTCCAGGGCGTCGAGCATCGGCTGCAACGGATTGTACGAAGGGTCCTTGCGCTCGCGGTCCACCAGCACGCCGTTGAACACCCGGTTGATGATGTAGCGGCGCAGCGGGCTGGTCTGCCAATAATCGGCGCCCGCCACTGGCCGGGTAAGCTTGCGCAGCGCCGGCGGCAGCGAGGCCCACAGCAGTACGAAGTCGCCGTGGCTGCTGTGATTGGCGAAGTAGATCCGCTGCACCGGTTGCGGCGCGCAACCGAGCCACAGGCTGCGAGCCCCCGTGACCATGCGGGCGGCGGAGGTGATGAGGCTGGCGACCACGGGTTCGAACATGAGGATTCCTTGTCCTGAGAAACATAAACATAACTGTGGCGAAGTCGCCTGCTCCCGCTGGACCCTGTAGGAGCTGTCGAGCGAAGCGAGGCTGCGATCTTTCCACTGCCCATTGAGTCGAGAGCAAAAGATGAAGATCAAGATCAAAAGATCGCAGGCTTCGCCAGCTCCTACAGGGGCCAGCGGGAGCAAGCTCCCTCGCCACAAAAACCTCCCTAGATACCTGAAGCTAACCAGGGACTGGCCAGGATCAAGCCCAGCGTCAAGACCACTTGCGTGGCCAGCAACAACGACTGGCGGCGCAGCAGCAACAACGCGCCATGCCGGCGCTCGGTCCAGAGGCGACCGCTGCGTTCGACCGGTTGCAGGCCGAGGGCGGTGAGGGCTTGATCCAATGTATAGGTTCGTTCGGCCAGCGATTGGGTGCTGTCCGCCATGCGCTGGAACAGGTCGGCATCAAACGCCACGCGTTGCGCCCAATACTTCTGCAGCACGCCAAGCATGAATATCACGACGCTAAAGCACAGCAGCCACGGATTGACGCTGCCGACCAAAAGTTGAGCCAGCCCCAGCAGCGCCGCCAGCAGCGTCAGCCCGGTGGAGAGCTGATCCAGCGAGTGACCCCGGCGCAACAGGCTCGCCACGGTGTGGAGTTCCATATCACTGATCATGGTCATTCCTCGTGCTTGTGGATAACCGTTCCAACGCCCGACGGTGCGCTGGATGCAAAACAACGTGCGGGCGGGCCCGCTGGATTTGGACGATGGCCGCATCGACGCTGGCGGCCCGGCCAGTGTGCAACAACCACGCGGCCACGGCGCTGGCGCTGCGCGAATAACCCAAGGCGCAGCAGACCAGCAGCGGCCCATGCTGACGCAGGTTCTCGATCATCCGTGCAGCCTCCAGGCACTGCTCGGCACTGGGCGCGGTCAGGTCAAGCACCGGCAACGTGCGATAGGCGATCCCGGTGCTGTCCATGGACATTTCCGCGCAAAGGTCGAGCACGCTGTTAAACGGACTGTCCTTCAATTCCATCGGCGTGGGAATGCGCCCCAACCAGACGTTATCGGCCACCTGATCCGCCTGCGGATGCTTGCGCGTCCACCATCGCGAATTGATCCACGCCGCCGCCAGATAAGGCGCCAACAACCAGCGCACCGCCGGGCTCAGCCGGCCATCTTCACGTTTCTGAAACCCACTCGCACCGAATGCCAGGTAATTGAGTGCCACCATCAGCAGCGCCACCGCCGGCCAGATCAACCAGAGCCACGCGCCACCCCAGGCAAACGCCGGAATGAAAAACACCGCAGCCCCTAAACCATAGCGCAAAGCCAATCGCAGACGCGCCGGGTCTGCGCTCAATCGCGCTGTTTTCAGCGGACTGGGCCGATCCAGCGGCCACAACCAGACACACAACCACCCGGCCAGCACACCGGTGGGCAGGTCAATAAAGTGATGTTGATAGGTGGTCAGCACCGACACACCAATCAGCGCGAACCAACCGTGCATCAGCCAACGCCAGAGCCCTTGCAGATGCCGCTGATAACACACCCACAGCACCACCAACAGCGCGATGTGCAGCGACGGCGCCTGATTGAACGGCTTGTCGAACCCTGCCAGCACGTCGAACAGCCAACCGAACAGCCCATCCATTTCCGGCCGGGCGAAGGTGAAACGCAACGGCCAGAGCAGAAAACAACTGACCGCAATCGCCTGGGCCGTGAGCAGGCGCAAGGCGTGGCGTTTGAGTTCTTCGCGGCTGCTGGGCAACAGCAGCGACAGGCCGTACAGCAGATCAATCGACCAATAGGGCACGATGGTCCACGCCATGAACGGCATCTGGCTTTCCCAGCCGAACACCAGACTGCCCACGTCATCCCGCTGGGACGTCACCCAAGTGGCGAAGCCATACGTGCTGAAAAACAACGGCGCCAACAACAGCAGCCACAGCACCGCCGGTTTCAGCAGGCCGGGCTCGCGAGCGGGGGCGATGACGGCGCTCATCACTGCACGCGCTGAGCCAGCGAAACGCTGAAGATGCCCCATTCATCGACCCGCAAGGTGATCTTGCGGAAACCCGCCGCCTCCACCAGTTGATCCATCTCCGCCTGCGTGCGTCGGCGCATTACCCAGGCCTGCCCGGCGCGGTGGCTGGTGAGGGCGCGGGCGATCAGCTCCAGTTGCGGGTGCCACGGCTGCCCGGTGTAGACCAGGAACCCGCCGGGTTCCACCGCTTCGGCCAGGCCGGCGAGGGAGTCACCGACCATCTGATTGTCGGCAAACAACTCATACAAACCGGACACCACCGCAAGCGTCGGTTTCGGCTCCAGCGCCGCCAGATCCGAGCGATCAAAGGCGTCGCCTTTGACGAACTGCGCGATATCGCCCAGTCCTTTTTCGAGGATCAACGCACGGCCATCGCGCACGTTGATATCACTGTAGTCGCGCAGCAGGATCGACTCCGGCAACGGACTGACGCCTTGCAGCGCTTCGAGAATGTAACGGCCATGGCCGGCGGCGATGTCGACAATACGCACTTCACGGTCCTGCTCGCGCAACGTGCCCATGGCCAGGCGCAGCAGCTCCTCGACGTGCAACTTGCGCTGACGAATCCCGCGCCAGCCGATGGAGTTCAGGTAGTTTTGGTCAATCATCCGCCCCAGGGCCGAGGTGCCGGTGGGGCGATTGCGGTAGACGTAATCCAGCGTGCTGCCGGAGTCGAAGCCGGTGTCGAAACCCAGCTTCACTCCAGCCGACAACTTGCTGCCAAAACGCATGCTGGCGCGGGTCATGCGCCAATACAGATCGCGCAACGAATTGTGTGGCAACGGCATTGCCAAGGCTTCGGACTCGGCGCACGTCGCGCCCAGGCGATCGGCGTCCAGCAGGGAAGGGCGGTCCAGCGGGCGGGCAAAGTTTTGCAGAATGAACCGGCGGGCACTGGCGATGGCCGGCGCGCGGCTCTTCTCGCCGAGGGTGTCGTGGAAGAACCCCGGCAGAATGTGTTTCTCCTTGTGCACACTGCCCAGCCGCTCGAAGAACTGCTCCTGGGGTTTGCGCTGCACCACAAAGTCGGAACCGGAAATCAACAACTGCGTCGGCACCTGGATCGCCTGGGCATCGGCCACCACCCGGTCGGCCGCTTCGTACAGACCCAGCAGCACATTCACCGAAATCGCCTTGGTGATCAGCGGATCGCTGTCGTAGGACGCCACCCGCTCCGGGTCATGGCTGAGGAATTTCGCCTTGACGTAACTGTTGACGAAAAAGTTGCCGCGAAACCGGCGCATCAGCGCCAGGCCCGGGCGGGCGAAGGGCACGTAAAGCTTGACCTTGAACGCCGGCGACGCCAGCACCAGCGAGCGAATGCGCGGCGCGTAATCGTGAACCCAGGTCGACGCAATCACCGCCCCGACACTCTGCGCCACCACGGCGATGTTCTGCTCGTCGATCTGGTGAGTTGCGCCGATGTGATCGCAAAAGGTCTGCACATCCCGCGCGCTGGTGGCAAAGCTTGGACTGTCGCCGCGCGCACCCGGCGACTGGCCATGGCCGCGCGCATCCCAGGCAAAAAAGTCGAAGCCGGGCAAATCCAGTTCATCCACCAGATGGGCAATGCGCCCGGAGTGTTCATGGCCGCGATGAAACAACAACACCGCCTGACGGGGCTCACCCGGCGCCGCGGCGACGGCCGGCCAGTGCCGGTAAAACAAGTCCACGCCGTCAAAGGTGGTAAACGTCAGTTCCTGGGCTTCACGCATTGCAACTTCCTTATGCTGAGGGAGCGTTTTCCGTCACTTGATTCAGGCCATGACGCACCCGATTGACCAAGGTATAAACCAGCAGGGCGGCCACCACCGCCATCACACCATCCACCCATCCGGCGCCGAGCCAACCCAGGGCAATCCCGGTCGCCAACACGCCCAACACAAAGGCGCGATCACTCTTGCCCATCGGCCCGTCATAGCGCCGCGAAGCCCCGACCATCGCCCCCAGCACACCGGCGTATTCGCTGAACAACGCCAACAGCGTGACCAACAACACCAGCAACAGACTGGCATCGGCAAACAGGGCAAAAGGCAGGATCAAGGCAGCGTCGGCGATGATATCGCATAGCTCATTGAGGTAGGCGCCCAGATGCGATTGCTGACCGAACTCCCGGGCCAACATGCCATCCACCGCATTCAACGCCATGCGCAAAAGCATCCAGATCGGCACCAGGATGAACACCCAAGGATGACTGGCAAACCACGCAACCACGGCCCCCACCAGCACCGAGACAATACCGGCGAGCAAGGTGACCTGATTGGCCGTGACGCCCTTGTCGTAAAGACGCTGGACCACCGGGCGCAGCAGGTTCTGGAAGGCGGGTTTGAGCTGGTAAATCGAAGGCATGGGAATGGAATCTCGGCCGGTTACGGGGCAGGGCTTGTTCAGCTGCGAGATTACGATAGTTGGGGTTTGGCTGGAGGGGTAATTCTCCAGAATGCGCGCAGGTAGGCACATTTGGCAACGAATCTACCGGTGGATAAAGAACCCCTGTGGGAGCGGGCTTGCTCGCGAATGCGGTGGGCCAGCCACCATTGATATTGACTGACCCACCGCATTCGCGAGTAAGCCCGCTCCCACAGGATTTGTGTTTCAACTGAATCCACATTGGCCGATGTCACAAGAGCAGTTGGTGGTGTGTCCATTCAGGATCAAACTACGAAAATCCTGTGAGAGCGAGCCTGCTCGCGATAGCGATACACCAGTCAACATCAGCCCCACTGATTCACCACCTCGCGAGCAGATCACGGCGATCCGCTCCCTCCATGCATTGCCCTCCCATTGCGCAGTTACGCGCGCCTTCCACCCATCAGCGATTCAAAGCACCGAGCGTGCAGGCAACGTCGCCGATCTCCCATGGAACTAACTTCTGCAAACGTTCAAGGCTGAAACGTATCAGCTCCAAGAAAAAATCAAAATATGCACAAATGCATTTTTTTGCTTGACCCGCATAGGTGAGCCTCTATAAGGTGGTTTCACTGTATGCGCATACAGTATTTCTAAAGCATTATTTATTTGAATCCATTCATGGACGAGGCAGTAACTTATGAAAGCCAACACTGAAAAATTTGGTGTAACCCCCAATCAACCCAGCCTTTGGACCCGCGCTGATGCGTTGAAAGTCCGGGCGGACGATCCCACCACCACTCAGCCGCTGGTCAGCGCGGATTTCCCGGTATTGAACAACGACGTGTTCATCTGGGACACCATGCCCCTGCGCGACTTGGACGGTAACGTGACGTCCGTCGATGGCTGGTCGGTGATCTTCACGCTGACGGCCGATCGTCATCCAAACGACCCGCAGTACCTCGACGAGGACGGTAACTACGACATCCTCCGCGATTGGAACGATCGTCACGGTCGGGCAAAGATGTACTACTGGTTTTCTCGCACCGGCAAGAACTGGGAATTCGGTGGCCGCGTGATGGCCGAAGGTGTTTCGCCGACCGCCCGCGAATGGGCCGGTACGCCGATTCTGTTGAACGACCGCGGTGAAGTGGACCTGTATTACACCGCCGTCACCCCGGGCGCGACCATCGTCAAGGTGCGCGGCCGGGTCGTGACCACTGAACACGGTGTCAGCATGGTCGGCTTCGAGAAGGTCAAGCCGCTGTTCGAGGCCGACGGCAAGATGTATCAGACCGAAGCCCAAAACGCTTTCTGGGGATTTCGTGACCCATGGCCATTCCGCGACCCGAACGACGGCAAGCTGTACATGCTGTTCGAAGGTAACGTGGCCGGTGAGCGCGGCTCGCACAAAGTGGGCGAGGCAGAAATCGGCGATGTGCCACCGGGTTATGAAGATGTCGGCAACTCCCGCTACCAGACCGCCTGTGTTGGCATCGCCGTAGCCCGCGACGCGGACGGTGACGACTGGGAAATGTTGCCACCCCTGCTGACCGCCGTGGGGGTCAACGACCAGACCGAACGCCCGCACTTCGTGTTCCAGGATGGCAAGTACTATCTGTTCACGATCAGCCACACCTTCACCTATGGCGACGGCGTGACCGGGCCGGACGGCGTGTACGGTTTTGTCGCGGACTCGCTGTTCGGCCCTTACGTGCCACTCAACGGATCCGGCCTGGTGCTGGGCAACCCGTCCTCCCAGCCATTCCAGACCTACTCGCACTATGTGATGCCAAACGGCCTGGTGACCTCCTTTATCGACAGCGTACCGACCGACGAAACCGGCACGCAGATTCGTGTGGGCGGCACTGAGGCACCCACGGTGGGCATGAAAATAAAAGGGCAGCAGACGTTCGTGGTGGCTGAGTACGACTACGGTTACATCCCGCCGATGCTCGACGTCACGCTTAAGTAATACCTCTTCGCGACTGGCTGCAAGGATGCAGCCAGTCGCGCTCCCGCCAACCCTATTTTTGAAACGCCTGACGTGTCGCCATTTTTCGATTTCGGCGACACGTTCTGTCGTCATGTCGCCAGCAGCGACATATGCATACACGTCCCTCTGTGGGAGCGAGCCTGCTCGCGATGTCGGCGCAGCAGCCAAATAGATCAGCAGCCTACAGACCAATCAGCAGCTCGACACAACCCCAACACCCACCCGACACCGCCTTGCGCCATTGCCTACAACTACGCCAGAATCCGCCGGCTTGTGCGCCTTGGGTCACGTCGGTAGTTTGAATCCGTCACTGCTCATCAGTGATCGGGTTTCGCAGCCCGGACTCTATAGGCGCACAACGTCACCTTCGAAAGCAGATCGCCCATGTCTGTGATTTCGTCAGAGGTGGCTGTGCGTGGGAGACCTTCGGGTCTGCCGGTCCCTAGAGTCCCGGTCTGCGAACCCGCGTACAGCTGCCACCCCATACTTCGTTTCGCAGCGAAGGGTGGTAGCTCCAACAGACTCTAGGAGTTTTACCATGGTCAAAATCACACCGAACCCGCCAATTACAGACGAAACCGTGTCTCGTGTTCAGTCTGCTCGTGACAAGAAGCTTGATGATGCTGCTACCCGCGCTTTGGATTTTTATCTAAAGCCTACGCCGAAGAAAGAAACGTCTGACAAACCCGACACCATCTTCCGTATTGCACCGGATGTTGATTCGGAATGTCTGCTTGCCAATCTCAGTGAAAACCTGGCTTCGGCGAATGCCATGATCAGTGATTTGGCGTTTGATCTTGAGGGATCGCGACGGCGTGTTGCGATGGGGATTTTGCAGGTGATTGAGGTGAGTGAACTGTTGGCGAATCGGGCTTTGGATATTGTTGAGGTGAGGTAGAGCGGGGCGTTAACTGCATTCTTGCGTAAAAAAAGGTCTTGCCTGGCAAGACCTTTCAATAAAGAGCTCAGAAACGACGCGTGCCCAGATTGTCCAACAACCTGTTGGATAATTGTCCAATTCAGCAGGACCTCAGCGTGGACGACAATCGGCAAGCCGACTCTCAAAGTATTGGGCCGTCTCTTGGTCGGTACAGTACAGGTAGCACCCTTTCATCCCTCGGGTCATCAGGGTCCGATACGTGTTCTTGATGATCAGATCCGTCTCCTTCTGGGCAAAATCAGGCTGCTCTTTCATCAGTTTCTTCCAGCCTCGAATTGATTTGTCGTACTTGTCTCGCTTGTGCGGCGATGTCAGCACTTTCCCGTCACGGACAATCAAGTCCGGTCCGATGATCACTCCTATATAGTCGACTTCCAGTCCTTGGCAGGTGTGGATACAACCAACCTGCTCGATGGAGTTTTCCGCGATTATCCATAGGCTGCCGTCCTGATCCAGATTCCATTGGCGTGCGTAGTCATCGCCGATCACGATATCGGAAGCCTTGGAATCTTTTTTGCTGAGCCAAGGCCAGCAGTAGCCCGCGACAACGCGAGCTTTGTTTCCCTGGTTTTTCTGCTCAATGGCCGCGTGCATCGCCTGAGGGGAGTTGAACACCTTGAACTCATACTCGCTGATATCAAGTAGCGGATTGGCGGTCGGTCGAATAGCCAATACGTCATCCAACCACGCTAGATAACCATCAGAACCGCTGCAACGGAACTGAGAGGACAGTGTGTATTCCTCCACGGTTGCGCCTTTGGATTTCGCAAAGGTACGAATAGCCTGCTTACTACCAATGTCGCTCAAGGTCACGCGCTGATCTTCGTCGATGAAGAAAATCGAGCATTTCGAAGAGTTGATCAGTTCCTTGATTTGGTTCTCGCCCAGGTTTCCATACAGACCGCTTTTTTCATTGAGCCGGTGAGCTTCGTCAACGATCAGAGCGTCGAACGTGTTGGGCTCAGTTTCGATAAAGGCACCCGAGCCAGAAAAGAAATTGGAGAAATGGCTGCGTTTGATCGTACCAACGAGTTTGCTTTCATACACCTTGCGAGGCGCTGCGTTTTTCGAGACGTATTTGCTCAGCAGCTTTAACGCGGTGAGTCTTACCAGCAAGTTGATCGCCAGAACAGTTTTTCCGGTCCCTGGACCGCCCTCAATGATCAGCACCTTTGGCGCTGCTATGGACGCTTCACTCGCCGCGACGAGTGCTGACTCGAAGACTTCTTTCTGATCGTCAATCAACACAAACTCAGGTTTGCCATCCATAAGCCCGGTCAACGCTTCGGCTAGCGCTTTGGATGGCCGAATTTTTCCGTTGGAGAGTTCGTAAAGAACCTCCTTGTTGTCACCGTGAGTGATGTGTTTTTTCAGGAAGGTCCGTAGTTTACTCAGTTCCTCGGGGCCTTTGAGGAACAACGGAGCTTTACTTGTATGGGCTTCGTAGTGAGCAGAATCGATGACGCCGTCACTGACATAGTTGTGCAGATAGGCGCAGGGGCGGATTTCGATGCTTTTGTCATATACCGCTTCATTGAAGCCTTCCAGCAGCGCTGCGTACGACCATACTTGGTAGGAGGGGTGAATGGTTTCAACGAGACCGCCACCCAAGGCGGTTTTGACAATCGCGTCCTTGGTGGTTGCGCTCGCCTTGCTCCATTGCTTCAGCTCGATCAACACGGCTTTCTTTGCTTGGTTTTCATCGCGACCAGTGAGCAAAAAGTCGATGCGTTTCGATGATTGCGGGATATGAAGCTCGATGGCCAAGCCAGCGTTGCTGGGGAGGTCATCATCTCGAAGCACTTTGGCCATGTACGTCAGGGATCCCTGCCATGACCTGATTTCTGATGCGCCAACCTTCTTGCCTGTGGCTTCCTTGAAGTGCCTGAGGATCACTTCTTCAATGTCGTCGTTATCGTTGTCTTTTAGGAATTGCTGTTTGGTCGCAGCGTAAACGATCACAAGAGATCCTTAGGGCACTGAAGGTCAGAGTTGGTCGTACTTTTTGCTGGTGCTTTTGGCTTTATCAACGGGGTATTTCTGGCCGTTCAGAGCAAGCTTATTCGTGACTGCTTCGTTGAGATCGACTCCGAGCACGCTACTCAGGCGGACCAGGTACATGAGCACGTCGGCTAACTCGTCCTTCACGGATTGGGCTGTCTTAGGATGCTTAGCGGCAGCCAGTGAATCGGCTTCGCTCATCCATTGGAATACCTCGCAAAGCTCACCTACCTCACCTGTCAGGGCCAGCAAAAGGCTCTTGGGCGAGTGGAACTGCTGCCAGTCGCGGTCATCCGCAAAGCGTTGGAGCGATGCTGCAAGATTTGCCACATCAATTAATTGTTGGGATGTGCCGTCTGTCTTGTCCACCAGGTTGGCCTCTTGATTGACAATTGAAAAATGACCAGTCGGTCATATCAGAGATGTAGAGACGGATTGTAAGATGTTTCCCTTATCGTGGTAGGTTTTTTCGTAAGAGCTTCAATGCATGCACCAATCCTAGGATGGAGACTCCTATGAAACCTTGGATGCAGATTCTTTAGGAGATGCATCGATTAGAACTATGTGTTTGGTATTGGATAACCCGTTTTTTATCAATATACGTCTGACTTTATCTGCTTCAGAAGAATTAAAGTATAGGATTGCCATGATTGGTGGATTCTTTGATCGCGCAGCATCACTATAAATTTTTGCTTGATTTCTTATGTTTTTTTCCATGTGTGAGTTTTTGGCTAGTTTGAACTCTATTATGGTTTTATCGCAGCTGCCGTATGAGACTAAAAAGTCGGCGGGTCCGCGGCCGTTGTTAACTTCGGAGTCTGAGCTAAACTTAGAAGCAAACCACGTGAGTTTGAACATGATTTGCAGATCGCTTTCTCTTGAAATTGGGATGCCTTTGACATAAAAAAGGCGATATCCGTCTTGTTTCTCAATTACATGCTTTAAAAACTGAACTCTTTGCATTCCTGCTTCATAGCTGTCCGGTTCTGAGTCATAAAATGATGTTTTATCTAGAAGGTCTATAAGTTGTCGCAGTTGTTCCTGGAATAGTTTCTGAGCGATAAGGACCTTTTCTAGGCTTGAAGCACTGGCGGCTTCCTTATGCGACTCCCTTATTCCTACGTATACATCCATTAAATTAGGGTACTGATGTATCGTCTTTTCGTAAGCGATTGCTTGCTCTTCTTTCGTTGGGTCGGCGGGCATGACTCTTGTAAGATATAAGTTTATCTGGTCTCGGATTTGATCGTTAGGGACGCACGAGACTACATGGCTAAAGTCTTCTAGGAATCCTTTGTGGGAAATCCATGCTTCATCTTTTGTGAGTATGTCAATTGGTGTTAATAGTACGTATTCTTTCCTATATTTAGGTAGCGTATATTGCTTCGATCTCCATGTCTCCGTATGGTAGTTAAACTCAGCTTTTGGAATGGTGAACTTTTGAGTTTTCTCAGGCGGTATATTTTCTATTGTGAACTTTTGTGTGTACTCAGCGAGAAAGCCATGAATTAAATTGCAAGTAAAGTCGCTAATTTGATCTTTTCCTACTCCATGCTTTACTAGCGTCAGTTTTCCGAGGTGGGTGGATCCAGAAGCCTCGTTGCCAAAGTCTGAAAAAATATCTCTGAAGTTGTTCTGAAGCGATGTAGCAAATGATGGACCGAGTCCGCGGCCACTGTTCCCAGTTCTGCTGAATCCAAGCCAATTCTGTTTGACTTCAGGGAACAAATACCATGCCTTGATTAAGCCTGAGGGGAGTTGTAATGCGGACTTTTTTTTCAAAAAAAGCATATAGTTTATTATTTCAGAATGAAGCTTTCTAAAAGTATCGTCTTCGCTGTTAAAAAGCAGGAACGGGTCGACAAATAAAGGTAGGTCGTTTATGAGTGAAATATTAAATGCACCGTAGTTTTCTACCTGCTTAGGTAGTACGTCAAAGAAGTCAGAAAAATAAATTCTAAGCTGATGTTTTGGGTTTTTCATGTGAGCCTCAATTAGCTTTCGACAATTTTCTGATATTATCTGATGGGGTTTGACGATAAGTGCCTAAAGTTTTTTTGCGCAACCTGCAATTAAATAATTCATTGGTGAACCTTTAGAGAAGTAATCCAACGCATAATTTCTTTCCCCTGGTTTCAGCGATCTGCTGCCTATGGCTGATGCCCAGGAAAGCCAGTCAGACTGACCCGTTTTCAGAAAATCACCGCGAATTTGCTTAAAGCCAAACCCTTGTTCTGGGATTTCAAGAATTTTGGCGCGTGCGATTTTGAAGTCTTGTGAAAGCTCGTATAGTCTGATCAGAAGTTCGCCATAGTAGCCGTGTCCCATTAAATGGTCTTCAACTATACATGTCAGCCAAAATAGTTGGTATTCTAGGAAAAAGGTCTCTTGATTTAAGTAGTCCAGAAGTATTGCGGATAGGTCTTTTTTTTCAGATATGGTTCCGCAAACAGCGTAAATATGTTTTGCTAAGTTGGGAAACCGACGTAGCAAATCTGGGATGTGCTCAAGTATGCTGTTGCTATGGGATCTTAAGAAACTTAGTATAAGGTCCGCGTCAGACTCTTCAAGTGCTTCGTCCTTTAATAGGCTGAGCAATGCATTAACTTGGTCGTTGGTTAGGGTTGATTCAATTTCAGTTTCGATTTCCACAAGTTCAACAGATGAGGCTGTATGGATTTCTTCGAACTCTTCAACGATCTCTATAAGGGATTCACGGAGTTTTGTAAGTGTCTCTTCCACCCCGCTGAGGTTTTTTTCAAAATACGTCTTGCTGGGGTTGATGTTTAGTCCATATTGCCCGAGAAGTTGTTGAATTCGAGTGAAGTCTTGCCACAGAATTTCAGGGCTGTCATGGAAAAGTGTAAAATCATCCATGAATCTAACTAGGCAGCTTGATTTTATTTGGCCGGCTAAATCTACTAGTTTAAGGAACTCATTGCCCATCATTTTGCTAGGGTAAATTCCTTGTGGGAGGAAGTCTACGCTTCTGCCTGCGTTTATTTCACGGAAAAATTGCCCGAGTGCATTTGCATCAATGTCTGATACATTCGGTGCGGCGGCAAACCAATGACAGATGTCGTGGTGATATAAGCTATTAAAATATGAGGCTATGTCGAATTGGAGGTTGTGTTTGTATTTTTTACCATTTTCGGACAGGCTTTGCCTATATTCGGTATATGCAGTGTGAACCGAAATTTGCGTTCCGCTCTTGAAGCGGTATCCAAAACTTCTTCTTTGCTCGCTAACCTCGGAACGAAAAATGGCACGATTACGATACGCAATATCGTACAAAAAATATTCGGCTACTGGATCAAGCTTGGATGTGCGGCGAAGATGCCCATGGGGCTTAGTGGCATATACACGTTGTTGTGATAAAAAGTTGTCTGATTTGTTTTTGTCATCAAGAACTTTCTGGTAGATATATTCGTTTATTTCGGTTTCGTGGTTTATCACCATCAGTTGATTTGTTTTTAGGGGGAACAAAGTAGCCCCAAAATCTGTTGTTATAAAGTCAGAAGTGGCGCTCATAGAAACTCTCCCGCTTCATTCGGTAGGATTGATGACGCCGTGAGGATTGCACCGTCCCCTCAATATTTAGTTGAGTGGGAAAATTTCTCATCTTTGGCTCCTCCATAAAGAAGGTTGTGGGAGGAAGGGCTCGGCTTTTGTGATTGGATCCAACAATAGCCCAAAGCCATCAATAGGTCTAGCGTCTCCCGCGAGAAGGTCATGGAGGCACGATGAGCCTCCTGTTTGCTCAAGAATCAGTGTTAGGGCGCCACTCATTATTTTCGATGTCGCCATAGCGTTTATCAGGAGGGGCGCAGCGTTATAGGTTTGCGTCTTGCAAGTCATTTAGGCAATCCAACCCAGGATGACTTCGTTTTCGGGATGAAAGCCATGCCCTAGTTGACCGTTGTCGACGCTTGCTTTTTTCAGCTTTTCGGGCTGGTAACCTTTCAAGAACTCCCTCATGCCGACGAGCTGAGTGCGCATTGCTGTTTGGCATCTGAAGAGTATTAACGCACGATCAAGTCTAATGAATATCAGGGTGGCGCATTGCTATTTTCGGCGAAACAGTTCAACAAGGGATGAGGCATTATAGAGTTTTGGTTGCGTTGGGCTATGGCAATATTGAAGCGGCGTAGCTCGGAGTGAGCCCGTGCGCAGGTCGGAAAATGCTTATTCAGCTCGTTGACAACAAAAACTGAGTAGTTACTGGTGGTTCTTACTGTACTCACAAGCCGACTGCGATGTGGCGAATAGATAAATCGACCTCGAATTTGAGATGCAATAAACTAATAAGAGCAATGCAGCACCATAGCAAGCGCATATCGCTGCGAATATGCGTTGCATTGAGAGGTCTTGTGGTGATCACCATAATAATGGTAGTGAACGAAGTTGCTATCTAAGGTTGGCTGTGTGTATGCATAATGGTTTTATTAATTGGTGTCGGGAGTGCAAAGAATTATACGGTCAAGGTCGTAAAGTTCGGACTCTGAGGATACCCTGTTTTTGGCAAGTAATATATGCATCCAAGGAGTTAGTTTTTTTATTTTTCGGGTAAGTGTTTCTTTCGTCTTGTCATCTGGTGGGTTGTCGAAAAAATAGGGTATGCAACTCGAATAGCCTGAGGGAACACCATACAATAATTCATTGTCTTTGCTGGTTTTGTACACGGTATAGCTAGTAGAGGCTGCCATTGCGATGGCTGCTGCGCCAATAAGACTAGCGCAAACTGGCAAGGCTTTAAGCCAGAGCGGGCTGGGGTAGGCCTTTGCTAGCGCCCTTCTGTTCATGAACTCCGTGACCAGTTTGCCGTCTACTAAAATTTGATCTATGGAAAAGCCCTGGTAAACGTTAAATAGCTCGACTTCTACTTTTTCATTGGGAGGTATGTCATGGAAAACTAGTTCGTTGTTTTCAGTGTCGTGCTCCCATTTTACCGGTGCTTCGCGACGTCCATAAGTGATTTTTGGTTTGAATTCGAAGTCTCCGCTGTACAAGACCCGTATTTTCGATTTTGAAGTACCAGAATAGTTAAAGATTACTAGTGCAGCAGAGGTATAGCTACTTCCGGTTTTTATTTTTTCTTTGTCCAGCGCTTCAAGTATTTCCTCCGGGATGGAGAGCGTGTAGGGACCGATAAACTGCCAGCCTACGGCATCCGGTAATTTTTCTCCGAGATTAACCAAAGCAAGCAACTGATCAAACATAGTGCGCCCTCCAGGCGATTAGAGAATATAATATTTACAATTTATTCTGAGTTAATAGGGTGCGACTTGACTCTTCTTTCGTCGAAAGGACGGCGTTATAGTTCTTCAACTGGACCAGTTCGCCGGGACTTGGTTGTTCCAGACATTAAAAAGCCGGCTTATGGCCGGCTTCTCGTTGACTAACTCAGTTCGTTTTTGACAAACCTCACCAGCCTTCAAAACGTACATCCGGCTCTTGCGGCCGGCTGTGGGACTTGGTCAGAAGTGATCTGCCTTGTCGGTGCGAGGCGTGGGCTCGCAAATGTGGGGCGGAGGGTACGCGGGTTTTGTTTGGAATCCAAGTGGTAAGTGGTGTGGAATCATTGGGTTATCGGTGATCTTGGGGGAAAGCAGGGGGCTGCTTCGCAGCCCAGCGGGGATAAATCCCCTCGCCACAGAGGTGCTCACCATTGAAGCTTCTAACCACTGAAGCTCCTCATCACTAGGGGTTTCAGTGGCTGTCTTTCCGTTCGGGTGGGTTAGTCGAAGACTGGCGGTCTCTGTTTGTTCAGGGTGGACCACCAGAAGACCCAGCCGATGACTCTAATGTTCTGCGCTTCAATCTGTTCGGCGCTGAAGACTTCGTCCGGGTAGGCCGCGCTGTTGTGGCTGCGCAGGCGCAGTCGGTTGCCGGGGACGCGGTGCAGGTATTTGATGCGCAGCATGCCGTCGTGTTCGAGGGCGTAGATTTGGCCGTCGACGACTTGGGTCAGGCCGCGGTCGATGGCGAGGGTGGAGCCGTCTTCGATGCGTTCGGCCATGCTGTCGCCGACCATGGTGGTGCAGATGGCGTCGTTGGGGTTGATGTCGAGGGTTTCGAGGTGGCTGCGGGGCAGGCGGATGGTTTGGTCGGGGATTTCGATGATGTGGGTTTTGGTTTCGCCGGGGGCGATGGGGGCTTCCTTGTAGAAAGGCAGTTCGATGTCCGTGGTTTCTTGCACGCTGTAGACACCATCGTTTTCGGCGGCTTCATAGGTGATGCCGGGGCCCAGGCCCAGTGGGGTCTGCGGGCCTTCGCCGGTGGCGAGCCATTGCGGGCTTACGGTCAGCAGGCTGGCGATGGAGTAGATGCGTCCTGGCGGGATGCCACGGTTGAACCAGTTGTTGATGTGCTGGGATTTCACGCCGTATAACTTCGCGAAGTCGGCGGATCGGATATTCGCTTCTTTTAGAAGGGCTCTGAAGCGGTCGCCACTGGAAAGTATTTTCATAAACGGAAAGTTTAGGGGCGACTGTGTTTTCGGCAATAAACATGTCGTGCAAATATATAAGACGATCTTTCCGTTTGCAGGATTTGAAAGGGTCGGGCTAAACGGGTTTAAACGGTATTAATACAACTTCGTATTTATCATTATTAAGACATAAAAAAACCCCGGTGCAAACCGGGGTTCTTCTTTACTTCAGTCTCAGCCTTTGTAGGCGGCAACCGACTTGGTGATCGCTTCGCGGGCGGCGTCAGCACCGGCCCAGCCTTCGATCTTGACCCACTTGCCTTTCTCGAGATCCTTGTAGTTCTCGAAGAAGTGCTCGATCTGCTGGATCAGCAGGGCTGGCAGGTCGGTGTATTCCTTCACGTCGACGTACAGTTGCGACAGTTTGTCGTGCGGTACGGCGATGACTTTGGCATCGCCGCCGCCGTCGTCGGTCATGTTCAGGATGCCGACCGGACGGGCGCGGATGACCGAGCCTGGGGCGACTGGGTAAGGGGTCACGACCAGCACGTCGAGGGGGTCGCCGTCGTCGGCCAGGGTGTTGGGGATGAAACCGTAGTTGGCCGGGTAGAACATTGGGGTGGCCATGAAACGGTCAACGAACAGGCAATCGCTGTCTTTGTCGATTTCGTATTTGATCGGGGCGTGGTTGGCCGGGATTTCGATCGCGACGTAGATGTCGTTCGGCAGGTCTTTGCCAGCCGGAATCTTGCTGTAGCTCATTGGGCGGTGCCCCCGTTAGTTGACCAAATGACTGGTCGGATTGACCAAAAAGTGGCGGCGATTATAGGCATATTCGGCCGTCGATGCCACGTTACAAGGGTCTTAGAGACCTTAGTATGACGCCTGATAGACCGGATCTTCGGCCTGAAGTTGCCGCAGCCGGGCCAATGGGTCCTGGCGGTAGAACGCTTTGAGCTGGTCATAGACCCGTGGGTACGCCTGGTGCAGCAGGTCCGGGGCGCTGAAGAAGTATTCGCTGGTGACGGCGAAGAACTCCGCCGGGTTTTCCGCTGCGTAGGGATCGATGACGGTGTCGGCGTCCGGGTTTTGGTCCAGTTGGCGGTTGAGGTCGTCGAAGGCCTGTTGCATGGCCTCGGCCCAGTCGCTGACGCGCATGCCGGCGTGCAGCGGCGGCAGGCCGTTGGCGTCGCCGTTGAGCATGTCGAGTTTGTGCGCCAGCTCGTGGATCACCAGGTTGTAGCCGTCCCAGCCACCGCTGGCCAGTACGCCGTCCCAGGCCAGGATGATCGGGCCCTGGGGCCAGGCTTCGCCGCTGTGCTCGCCGTCCCATTCGTGCTCGATGCCACTGGCGTCGCGGTAGCGCTGGGGGCTGAGGAAGTCGTCGGGGTAAAGCACGATTTCGTGGAAGCCCTGGTACCAGTTCAGTTCGCCCAGGTGCATCAGCGGCAATTGGGCCTGGGCGGCGAGCAGCAGGCGTTGTTCCTGATGCAGTTCGACGCCGGGCAGGGCGCTCAGGTGTTTGTCATGCAGGAACAAGACGCACGCTTGGCGCAGCCATTGGTCCTCGCTGGCGCTGAGGCCGTCGAGGAAGCTCAACTGGTGACGCACCTGCTGCCAGGTTTCCTCGGCGACGGGATGTTTGGCGAGGATGCGTCGCCGGCGCCAGCCGCTCAGGGACCACATGGGCGATCAGCGCGGTTGGGTTTTCGAGTCGCCGCGGGCCAGGCGGCTGCGGATTACGCCGATGATCATCGGCACCAGCGACAACAGGATGATGCCCACCACCAGCAGCGACAGGTTCTGTTTGATGAACGGCACGTTGCCGAAGAAGAAACCGAGGCTGACCAAGCCGCCGACCCACAGGACGGTGCCGAAGACGCTGAAGCCGAAGAACCGCGGATAAGGCATTTTCGCAACGCCCGCGACGAAGGGTGCAAAGGTGCGCAGGATCGGCAGGAAGCGCGCGAGGGTTACGGTTTTGCCACCGTGCTTGTCGTAGAAGTCGTGGGTTTGTTGCAGGTAGTCGCGGCGGAAGATTTTCGAGTTCGGGTTACTGAACAGTCGTTCCCCCGCCGTGCGGCCGACGAGGTAATTGGTGCTGTCGCCGAGGATCGCCGCCAGCATCAGCAGGCCGCCGAGTAGCACCGGGTCCATGCCGCCGCCGGCCGCGACTGCACCGGCGATGAACAGCAGGGAGTCGCCCGGCAGGAAGGGCATCACCACCAGGCCGGTTTCGCAGAAGATCACCAGGAACAGGATGGCGTAGATCCACGGCCCGTAGTTGGTCACCAGCAGGTCGAGGTACACATCGAGATGCAGAATGAGGTCGAGGGGGTTGAAATCCATGCAAAGCACCTGTGGTCGCGGCCTGACTGGGTGGGGCCTGTGGGTCGGGCTTCGAGTAAGGCTACAGAGTGTGTAGCTTTTTCTTACAAGCCGGGAAGAGCGGCATTATACGAGGTCGGGGGTGGTGTGCGTGGTGAGTTTGTAGCGGGGGATTTCTGAGCGACTGGCTGGATGAGGCATCGGCTCGGACCGCTTTTGTGGCGAGGGGATTTATCCCCGCTGGGGCGCGCAGCGGCCCTAATACAGCCGACTCGGTCAATCTGATACACCGCGTGCTCAGGTTTTGGGGCTGCTTCGCAGCCCAGCGGGGATAAATCCCCTCGCCACAAGGGGGTGTGGTGTGTCAGGGATATTGGTGTGGTGAGGGTTCCCTCACCACGGAGGTATTGCTGTCGGCTCAGAGCTCTTCGCTGATGGGCAACACGTAGTTCTTGAACTCGGTGTCTTCCTTGAAGCCGATGGACTCGTAGGTTTTCTGCGCCACGTCGTTGTTGCTGCTGGTGGAGACGCGCATGCGCACGGCGTTGGTTTCCTTGGCCATTTTTTTCGCGGTGCGGATCAGGTTGTCGGCCACCAGTTGGCGGCGGGCGTCTTCGGCGACGTAGATGTCGTTGAGGATCCACACGCGTTTGAGGGACAGTGACGAGAAGCTGGGGTAGAGCTGGCAGAAGCCCAGCAACCGGTTGTCATCGTCATCGGGCAACGCCAGGTAGATCACCGATTCCTTGCGGCGCAGGCGTTTTTCGAGGAAGGCTCGGGACGAATCCGGGTAGGGCAGTGAGCCATAAAATTCCCGGTATTTGACGAACAATGGGGTCAGCAGGTCCAGGTGTTCCAGGGTCGCTTGGATAATCCGCATAGTAGGTCTCGTCTGCAAAGGTCGACAGATACTCGGACAACAACGGCGTTCTGCCGTGCTTCGATGCTGCCTGAAAGCGGATCAAAAACGCAATCGTGTAAACGGATCAGCTTCGGGGCGGCATGAGTAGGAAGTTACCTTTCATATCGGCGGCATTTTCCGAGTCTAGAGTTTGAACCTGGGCTTCGTCCTTCAGATTGACCCCCGAGAGCTGTCTGCGGCAGGCCTCGCGCATCAGGTAGATCAGGCGATGGGCGGCCATGCCATAGCTCAAGCCTTCGAGGCGAACGTTGGAGATGCAGTTGCGATACGCATCGGTCAGGCCGACCTTGGGGTTGTAGGTGAAATACAAACCCAGGCTGTCGGGGGAGCTGAGGCCGGGGCGTTCACCGATCAGGATCACCGACATTTTGGCCCCGAGCCGCTGCGCCACTTCATCGGCCACCGCGACCCGGCCCTGTTCCACCAGAATCACTGGCGAGGTTGACCAACCCTCAGCGGCGGTCTGTTCTTCCAGCCGCGCCAGGAACGGCAAAGTATGGCGATGCACCGCCAGCGCCGACAGACCGTCGGCCACCACGATGGCCAGGTCGACGCCGCCGGGATTGGCCGCGACGTGGTCCTGCAGGATCTGTACGGAGGCTTCATCGAGCCGCCGGCCCAGGTCCGGGCGTTGCAGGTAGCTGTTGCGGTCGCTGGCGGCGCTGTGCAGCAGCAGGCTGTTGCGGCCGCGTTCAGTCAGTTGCGCGCGAATGCCTTCATGGTCGAACGCCAGGTGCACCGCATCGCGGGCCTGGGCGTGGGCGTACTGGAAGTCCAGTTGCGCCTGGGTCGGCAGGCTGGTGCCGGTGCGGCCCAGGGCGATGCGCGCCGGGGTGAGGTTGCGCAGATTCAGCCAAGGGTTTTGTGGATCGACAGGTTTTTTATCCATGGGCAGTTCACTCATCCCAAATGCGCGAGGGCGTGACGGAACGCCGGTGGCAGGTTGTCGCCAAACCGCACCCGGCCATCGGCCTGGGTGAAGATGCCCATGTTCGCCAGCCACGTTTCGAACTCCGGCGCGGGTTTGAGGCCCAGGGTCTGGCGGGCGTAAAGGGCGTCGTGGAACGAGGTGGTCTGGTAGTTGAGCATGATGTCGTCAGAGCCGGGGATACCCATGATGAAGTTGATCCCGGCCACGCCCAGCAGGGTCAGCAGGGTGTCCATGTCGTCCTGGTCGGCTTCGGCGTGGTTGGTGTAGCAAATGTCGCAACCCATCGGCACGCCCAGCAGCTTGCCGCAGAAGTGGTCTTCCAGGCCGGCACGGATGATCTGTTTGCCGTTGTACAGGTATTCCGGGCCGATAAATCCTACGACGGTATTCACCAGAAACGGGTTGAAATGGCGTGCCACGGCGTAGGCCCGGGTTTCGCAGGTCTGTTGATCGACGCCGTGGTGGGCGTTGGCTGACAGCGCGCTGCCCTGGCCGGTCTCGAAATACATCAGGTTGTTGCCCAAGGTGCCGCGCTTCAGGCTTAGCCCGGCGTCGTAGCCTTCCTGCAATACGTTCAGGTTGATGCCGAAACTGGCGTTGGCCGCTTCGGTGCCGGCGATGGACTGGAACACCAGGTCCAGGGGCACGCCACGGTTCGCCGCCTCGATGGAGGTGGTGACGTGGGTCAGCACGCAGCCTTGGGTGGGGATGTCGTAGCGCTGGATGATGGCGTCGAGCATTTCCAGCATGGCGCAGATCGACGCCGTGCTGTCGGTGGCCGGGTTGATGCCGATCATGGCGTCGCCGTTACCGAAGAGCAGGCCGTCGAGGATGCTCGCGGCGATCCCGGCGGGTTCGTCGGTGGGGTGGTTGGGTTGCAGGCGGGTGGACAGTCGCCCGCGCAGGCCGAGGGTGCCGCGAAACTTGGTCACCACGCGGATTTTCTGCGCCACCAGCACCAGGTCTTGCACGCGCATGATCTTCGACACGGCGGCGACCATTTCCGGGGTCAGGCCCGGGGCCAGGGCTCGCAGGCTGTGTTCGTCGGCCGCATCGCTGAGCAGCCAGTCGCGAAAACCGCCAACCGTGAGGTGGCTGACGGCGGCGAAGGCCTGTTTATCGTGAGTGTCGACGATCAGCCGGGTGACTTCGTCGTCCTCGTAAGGAATCAGCATTTCTTGCAGGAAATGGCTGAGGGGCAGGTCGGCCAAGGCCATTTGCGCGGCTACCCGCTCGCCGTCGTTGAGCGCGGCGATTTCGGCGAGGAAGTCCCCGGAACGCGCCGGGCTGGCCTTGGCCATCAGGTCTTTGAGGCTGTCGAAGCGGTAGGTCTGCGCGCCGACCGTGTGTGCAAAACTGGCCATACAGGTTCTCCGTGACGGCGCCGCTGGGCGGCGCCGTGGTTTTCGGCGTTTTACAACTCAGTGCAAGGCTTCTTCGGCTTTTTGAATCGCCGCGAATTCCTCTTCAGGCGTGCCTGCTACCAAGTGATGCCGACTGTAGAACGCGAAGTAAGCAATTAACACTCCATAGATGATCGCGGCGCCGATGACCACCCGTGGATCCACCAGAAAGCCCGCCACCACGGCGATGCACGCCAGCACCAGGGCCACGCCCGAGGTGAAGATGCCGCCCGGTGTGCGGTATGGCCGGTCCATTTTGGGGCGACGGATGCGCAGGGTGATGTGCGCGGCCATCATCAGCACGTAGGAGATGGTGGCGCCGAACACGGCCACCAGAATCAGCAGATCGCCCTGGCCGGTCAGGGACAAGCCGAAGCCGATGATGCCGGGGATGATCAGCGCCAATACCGGTGCTTTGCTTTTGTTGGTTTCGGAGAGCTTGCGTGGCAGGTAACCGGCTCGAGACAAGGCGAAGATCTGCCGCGAGTAGGCGTAGATGATCGAGAAGAAGCTGGCGATCAGGCCGGCCAGGCCGACGAGGTTGACGAAGTTGCCCATCCAGGTCGAGCCGCCGTAGGCCTTGGCCAGCGCTTCCACCAGCGGGTTGCCCGAAGCCATCAACGCATTGGAACCCGCGCCGCCTGGGCCGATCACCAGAATCAGCAAGGCAAACGCCACCAGCACCAGCATGGCGCCAATCAGGCCGCGCGGCAGGTCGCGCTTGGGGTTCTTGGTTTCTTCAGCCGCCAGCGGTACGCCTTCCACGGCCAGGAAAAACCAGATGGCATACGGAATGGCTGCCCACACGCCGACATAGCCGAACGGCAGGAATGGGCTGGCGCCCGTAGCCGCGGTGACCGGGATGTCCAGCAGGTTGGCGACGTCGAAGTGCGGCACCATCGCCACCAGAAACACGCCCAGTGCGAGGGCGGCGACGGCGGTGATGATGAACATCAGCTTGAGCGCTTCACCCACGCCGAATATGTGGATGGCGATGAAGATGATGTAGAACGCCAGGTAGATCATCCAGCCGCCAATGCCGAACAGTGACTGGCAATACGCGCCGATGAACACCGCAATCGCCGCCGGGGCGATGGCGTACTCGATCAGGATCGCCGTGCCCGTGAGAAACCCGCCCCAGGGACCGAATGCGCTACGGGCAAAGCCATAGCCGCCGCCGGCGGTAGGAATCATCGAGGACAGCTCGGCCAGGGAGAAGCACATGCACAGGTACATCGCGGCCATCAGCAGCGTGGCGAGGAACATCCCGCCCCAACCGCCTTGGGCCAGGCCGAAGTTCCAGCCGGCGTAGTCCCCGGAAATGACATACGCCACCCCCAGGCCCACCAGCAGGACCCAGCCCGCCGCACCTTTTTTAAGTTCGCGTTGTTGGAAGTATTCGGAGCCGACTTTTTCGAAGTCGACCGAGGAGGGTGCCGATTGCGGGTTTACGTGTTCGCTTGGCATAGGGGTTACCTGTTTTTATTGTTTTTTTTGTCTAGCCTGATCGCCGGATTAGCGCAGTACCCTGTGGGAGCGGGCTTGCTCGCGAAGGCGGCGGCACCTTGAGCAACTATGTGACTGACACACCGCTTTCGCGAGCAAGCCCGCTCCCACAGGGGAAGTGGGCAAGCCGAAACTGCAGCGTCATCCACAAATCCTGTGTGGGAGCGAGCCTGCTCGCGATAGCTATCTAAAGGGCGAAGCAGAACCACCTGCCTCGCCCCAATGGCTTAGAAGAACCCCAACGGATTGATGTCGTAGCTCACCAGCAGGTTCTTGGTCTGCTGATAGTGGTCGAGCATCATCTTGTGGGTTTCACGACCCACGCCGGACTTCTTGTAACCACCAAACGCGGCATGAGCCGGGTAGAGGTGGTAGCAGTTGGTCCAGACGCGCCCGGCCTTGATCGCCCGGCCCATGCGGTAGGCGCGGTTGATGTCGCGGGTCCACAGACCGGCGCCGAGGCCGAACTCGGTGTCGTTGGCAATCGCCAGGGCTTCGGCTTCATCCTTGAAAGTGGTGATGCTCACCACTGGGCCGAAGATTTCTTCCTGGAACACGCGCATCTTGTTGGTGCCCTTGAGCAGGGTTGGCTGGATGTAGTAACCCGTGGCCAGGTTGCCCTCGAGTTTTTCCACCTTGCCGCCAGTCAGCAGTTCGGCACCTTCGCCCTTGGCGATTTCCAGGTACGAAAGAATCTTGTCGAATTGCTGCTCGGACGCCTGGGCGCCGACCATGGTGTCGGTGTCCAGCGGGTCGCCGCGTTTGATCTGCAGGACTTTGTTCATCACAACCTTCATGAACTCGTCGTAGATCGACTCCTGCACCAGGGCGCGGGAAGGGCAGGTGCAGACTTCGCCCTGGTTGAAGAACGCCAGCACCAGGCCTTCGGCAGCCTTTTCGATGAAGCTTGGCTCGGCCTGCATGATGTCTTCGAAGAAGATGTTCGGCGACTTGCCGCCCAGCTCCACGGTGGACGGGATGATGTTCTCAGCCGCGCATTTCATGATGTGCGAGCCGACCGGGGTCGAGCCGGTGAAGGCAATCTTGGCGATGCGCTTGCTGGTGGCCAGGGCTTCACCGGCTTCCTTGCCGAAGCCTTGCACCACGTTCAGTACGCCAGGTGGCAGCAGGTCGCCGATCAGCTCCATCAGCACGCAAATGCCTAGCGGGGTTTGCTCGGCGGGCTTGAGCACCACGCAGTTGCCGGCGGCCAGGGCCGGCGCGAGTTTCCAGGCGGCCATCAGCAGCGGGAAGTTCCACGGGATGATCTGCCCGACCACGCCCAGCGGTTCATGGATGTGATAGGCCACGGTGTTGCCGTCGATCTCGGCGGCGCTGCCTTCCTGGGCGCGCAGGCAACCGGCGAAGTAGCGGAAGTGGTCGGCGGCCAGGGGGATGTCGGCGTTGAGGGTTTCACGCACAGCCTTGCCGTTGTCCCAGGACTCGGTGATTGCCAGCACTTCGAGGTTCTGTTCGATGCGGTCGGCGATTTTCAGCAGAACCAGCGAACGGGCCTGGGCGGACGTGGCGCCCCAGGCATCAGCAGCGGCGTGGGCGGCGTCCAGGGCTTTTTCGATGTCTTCGGCCGTGGAACGCGGGAATTCGGCAATGGGCTGGCCATTGACCGGGGAAGTATTGGTGAAGTACTGACCTTTGACAGGCGCGACGAACTCGCCGCCGATGTAATTACCGTATTTGCTCTTGAACGAAACGATAGCGCCTTCAGTACCGGGGTGAGCGTAACGCATGATGAGTTCTCCTTGGCTTTTGTGCTTATACGGGAGGCCGCGCAAAATTGAGCGCTGGTAATTAAGCCTAGAGCAAAGGTCGGGCCACTGCCTTGCGAGGCCCGGAAATCAAGACTTTAGGAGGAGTTCGTCGGACAAACGGATGGGCTGCGTGACGATTGCGATACAGCGGGTGTGACAGTTTGTGCCGTATCTGACACAAGCTGTGACTGGTGGGTCGCGCCAGCATTGCAAAGCGGGTTGGGCTGGAGGATGCTGGGCGTTGATGCCAGGCAGGCCGGGTAGGAGCTGTCGAGTGAAACGAGGCTGCGATTTTTCCCCTGCCAATTGAATCTCAAGCGAAAGATCAAAAGATCAAAAGATCGCAGCCTTCGGCAGCTCCTACAGTAAGGCCGCAACCTTCGGGGAGAAATAATAAGAAATGCACAGCAACCACTTGAGTCGCCATGCCCAACAAGTCCTGACGGTTACCCAGGGCAAGGCCCATCTGCAGGGGCCCGGCAGCGATCCGTCGATTGCCCGCTCCTGGCTGCGCTGTCTTGAGGACTATCACCTCGATCCGGCGCAGAACCTGGCGCCAACGGTGCTCGAGCATGGTCGGGTGCTGGAAAGCCGCGAGCGTCTGCAACAGGTGTTGCAGATCGCCGGCACGGAAATGACCAGCTTGCATCAACAACTCTCCGGCGCCGGCCACGCGGTGTTGCTGACTGACGCTCGCGGCGTGATCCTCAACTGCGTCACTGCTCCCAGCGAGCGCAAGATTTTCGAGCGCGCCGGCCTCTGGCTCGGCGCCGACTGGAGCGAAGCCTGCGAGGGCACCAACGGCATCGGCACTTGCCTGGTGGAGCGCCAGGCCCTGACCATTCACCAGGAAGAACACTTTCGCGGCCGCCACACGGGCCTGACCTGCTCGGCCAGCCCGGTGTTCGACCCCCAGGGTGAACTGCTCGCGGTGCTGGATGTGTCATCGGCCCGGCCAGACGTGTCGCGCCAGAGCCAGTTCCACACCATGGCGCTGGTCAACCTCTCGGCAAAGATGATCGAGAGCTGCTATTTCCTGCGTTGCTTCGACAATCAATGGTTGCTGCGCTTTCATTTGCAGGCCGAGTCCGTGGGGTTGTTCAGCGAGGGGCTGCTGGCGTTCGACGGCGAAGGGCGGATCAGCGCCGTGAACCAGAGTGCGCTGAACCTGTTGGGGCATATTCGCGGTGGTTTGCTCGGTCAGCGGGTGGAAGACTTTTTCGATTGTTCACTGGATGAGCTGCTCGGCCGGGCCAGCGCCCAGGCCAGCGCCAGTTGGCCGTTGCGCACCCGTGACGGGCGGCATTTGTTTGCGGTACTGCGGGGACAGCCGCGCAGCGTGCCGGTCCCGGTCGTCCCTGCGTTTAAAGCCATCGAGCCCGCCCGGTTGCCGGGCCTCTGCCTGGGGGATGCGGCGTTGCAGGAGCATTTTCGCAAGGCGCTGCGGGTGTTCGAGCGCGATGTGCCGCTGCTGATCCATGGCGAAACCGGCTCCGGCAAGGAAGCCTTCGCCAAGGCCGTGCATCATGCCAGCCAGCGCGCCGGGAAAAACTTCGTGGCGCTCAACTGTGCGGCCATCCCGGAAAGCCTGATCGAAAGCGAGCTGTTCGGTTATCGCGGCGGCAGCTTCACCGGCGCCCGCAAGGAAGGCATGCGCGGCAAGCTGCAACAGGCCGACGGCGGCACGCTGTTTCTCGATGAAATCGGTGACATGCCCCTGGCCTTGCAGACCCGTTTGTTGCGGGTGCTGGAAGATCGCCAGGTGGTGCCCATCGGCGGCGAACCTGAAGCGGTCAACGTGCGCATCATCAGCGCCACCCACCGTCAGTTGCTTGATCGGGTGCGCGACGGCAGCTTTCGCGAAGACTTGTACTATCGGCTCAACGGGCTGGAAATCCCGCTGCCGGCATTGCGTGAGCGTAGCGACAAGTCCCAGTTGCTGGATTTTCTGCTGGCCGAAGAGGCGGGCGCCGAAGCGGTGTCCATCGACGAACCGGCGCGTCAGGCATTGCTGAGTTTTGACTGGCCGGGCAACGTGCGGCAACTGCGCAATGTGCTGCGCACCCTCGCGGCCTTGTGCGACGGTGGACGGATCGGGCTTGAGGACTTGCCAGCGATGATCCGCCAGAGTCCACAGGCGACGGTTGAAACGCTGGCTGAGCGCCCGCTGGACGATGCCGAGCGGTTGGCGTTGCTTGATGTCCTGGAACGCCAGCGCTGGCACATGACCCACACCGCCGAACAACTGGGCATCAGCCGCAACACCCTTTACCGAAAGCTGCGCAAACACGCCATCGCCCGCTGAATCACGGACCGCTGACCGCTGTTGTGGCGAGGGAGCTTGCTCCCGCTGGGGCGCGCAGCGGCCCTGTTTTTGGGGGACTGCTGCGCAGTCCAGCGGGAGCAAGCTCCCTCGCCACAAAAGCCAGGGTTGTGGAGCAACTGTGGGAGCGGGCTTGCTCGCGAAGGCGGCTGCACATTCAACATCACTGCAAGCTGACCCACCGCTATCGCGAGCAGGCTCGCTCCCACAGTTGACCGAGTTCTTGCAGGAGTAATGCGGT
>NZ_FOPO01000015.1:0-84504 GCF_900113505.1 Pseudomonas sp. NFACC45 | reverse complement strand
AGCTGTGGGAGCGGGCTTGCTCGCGAAGGCGGCGGCACATTCAACATCACGGTAAGCTGACCCACCGCTATCGCGGGCAAGCCTTGCTCCCACAGACGCCCGTCTGTGCACCGGGGCTTAAACACAAGGTGCGATTTCCCCCTCCCTAGGCTAACCTGCGGCCATGTTTTACGAGGTCGACTATGCACATCCATATTCTCGGTATTTGCGGCACTTTCATGGGTTCGATGGCCGTATTGGCCAAGGAGCTGGGCCATCACGTGACCGGTTCCGACGCCAACGTCTACCCGCCGATGAGCACGCAGCTGGAGGCCCAGGGCATTGAATTGACCCAAGGCTACGACCCGGCGCAACTGGACCCGGCGCCGGACCTGGTGGTCATCGGCAACGCCATGTCCCGTGGCAATCCGGCGGTTGAATACGTGCTCAACAAAGGCCTGCCGTACGTCTCTGGCCCGCAATGGCTGGCCGATCATGTGTTGCAGGGCCGTTGGGTCCTGGCCGTGGCCGGCACCCATGGCAAGACCACCACCAGCAGCATGCTCGCCTGGGTGCTGGAGCACGCGGGCATGAGCCCGGGCTTCTTGATCGGCGGCGTGCCGCAGAACTTCTCAGTGTCGGCCCGCCTGGGCGGCACACCGTTTTTCGTGATCGAAGCCGACGAGTACGACAGCGCGTTCTTCGATAAACGCTCGAAGTTTGTCCACTACCGCCCACGTACCGCGATCCTCAACAACCTTGAATTCGATCACGCCGACATCTTCCCCGATCTGCCGGCCATCGAGCGGCAATTCCACCATCTGGTGCGCACCATCCCGAGTGAAGGCCTGGTCATCCATCCGACCACCGAGCCTGCCTTGCAGCGGGTGATCGAGATGGGCTGCTGGACCCCGGTGCAAACCACCGGTGCCGGCGGGCAGTGGCAAGTGAAGTTGCTCAAGGACGACGGTTCGCAGTTCGAAGTCCTGTTCGAAGGCGTGGCCCAAGGTGTGGTCGATTGGGACATGACCGGCCAGCACAACGTCGCCAACGCGCTGGCGACTCTCGCGGCGGCCCGTCATGTCGGCGTGGTGCCGTCCATGGGCATCGCCGCGTTGAGTGCGTTCAAAAGCGTGAAGCGGCGGATGGAGAAGGTCGCTGAAGTGCGCGGCATCACCATCTACGACGACTTCGCCCACCACCCGACAGCCATCGCCACCACCCTCGACGGTTTGCGCAAACGCATCGGTGATGCGCCGCTGATCGCGATCATCGAGCCGCGTTCCAACTCCATGAAGCTCGGCGCCCACCGCGACGGTCTGCCGGAAAGCGTGGTGGATGCCGATCAGGTGATCTGGTACGCGCCGGCCAATCTGGGCTGGGACTTGGGCGCCACCGCCGCGCTGTGCACGGTGCCGTCGATTGTCAGCGATTCCCTGGAAGGCATCATTGAGCGCGTGAAGAGCCAGGCCCAGCCCGGTACTCATGTGGTGATCATGAGCAACGGCGGCTTCGGCGGCCTGCATGGCAAACTGGCTGAGGCACTGCAATGAACACGCGCCTGGAGAGCAATGGCCCCGAACGCATCACGCTGGCGATGACCGGCGCTTCCGGCGCCCAGTATGGTTTGCGCCTGCTTGATTGCCTGGTGCGGGAGGACCGCGAGGTGCATTTCCTCATCTCCAAGGCGGCGCAATTGGTGATGGCCACCGAGACCGACGTCACCCTGCCGGCCAAGACCCAGATGATGCAGGCCTTCCTCACCGAATACACCGGTGCGGCGGCGGGACAGATTCGTGTGTACGGCAAGGAAGACTGGATGTCGCCGGTGGCCTCGGGCTCCGGGGCGCCTGCGGCGATGGTAGTCGTGCCGTGCTCCACCGGCACGCTCTCGGCGATTGCCACCGGGGCCTGCAACAATCTGATCGAACGCGCCGCCGACGTGACACTCAAGGAGCGCCGCCAGTTGATCCTGGTGCCGCGTGAGACGCCGTATTCGAGCATTCATCTGGAGCACATGCTCAAGCTGTCGAACATGGGCGTGACGATTCTGCCGGCCTCACCGGGTTTCTATCACCAGCCGCAGACCATCGATGACCTGATCGATTTTGTGGTCGCGCGGATTCTCAATCTGCTGAACATCCCCCAGGACATGCTACCGCGCTGGGGCGAGCACCATTTGAGCCTTGATGAATAAGCTGCTGATGGTATTGCTGGCGCTGCAACTGACCGGCTGCGCCACTGCCCGCACCCTGGACGCCGCCAAACCCGGCGCGCCGGTGGTGTATGCCGGGACGCGCCTGGACCTCTATGCGCTCAATGGCGGCTGCTGCGCCATGGACCGCTTCGGCGCCGAGGCCCCGAGCTACCCAGGCCTGGACCTGCCCGGCAGTGCGTTGCTCGACACCCTGTTGCTGCCGTTGTCACTGCTGACAGCGTTGGGCGTGGGGTTTCAGGCTACGGGTGGGTTGTAGTCAAAAGATCGCAGGCTTCGCCAGCTCCTACAGGAGCAAACGTGTCCCTGTAGGAGCTGGCGAAGCCTGCGATCTTTTTGCTTTTTATTTGCCGAGCTTACGCAACTCATCCGACTCCACCACCCGCACCCCTTCCTGTTCTTCCAGGGCCAGGCGCCACATGGCGCGGGCCAGTTGGCAGGCTTCGATGCCGTGGTACTTGCCGGGGATCAGCCTCGACAAGGGACCGGCCAATTGTTCGGCCAACCGGGGTTCGGTGCGTTCGCCCAGGAGCAGGGAAGGGCGGCAGAGGGTCAGTTGTGGCCAGTCCTGGGCCTTGAGGGCGGCTTCCATTTCGCCTTTGACCCGGTTGTAGAAGATCGAAGAGTTCGGGTCAGCCCCCAGCGCGCTGATCACGATCAGGTGCCTTGCGCCCAGCTCCCGCGCGCGCTTGGCGAAGGCTACCACCAGGTCCAGGTCCACCGCGCGAAACGCCTGTTCTGAGCCGGCCTTCTTGAGGGTCGTACCAAGGCAGCAAAAAGCGATGTCCACCTGGCCACTGAGGCGGGGCAGCAGTTCGGCCGTTTCACCGACCGGGTTTTCCAGGTGTGGATGCTCGGCCAGCGGCCGGCGTGAAGGCGCCAATACACGTGTGATGGTCGGCTCGTTGAGCAGCCGGTCCAGTAGATGTTCCCCGGTCAGCCCGGTAGCTCCGGCAAGCAAAACATGCTGAGGCGTCAAGTACATAGTGTTTCCCCCTTGATACGATTCAGCTTAGTTGCTCTTTTGGGCCTCGTCGTTCAATGCCGTACTTTGTAATGCTTTTCGCGCCTGTTGCTTGCGCAATAGCTGCCAATGGGAAAGGACGGTCCTGGGCGCCCAGATCTGCGGCTCGGAAGCTTCGAAATTGTCCGCCTGCTCCCGCTCGGCAACGGTGGCCTTGGCGCGCTTGAAGGCCTGCTCAAGGTCGTCGGTCTGGTTCAGGGCCTGGGCGAACAGGGCGTCGCCGAAGTAGGTGAAGTTGGCCTCCTCGGAACAGCCGAAGGACACCCGGTCAGCTCGGGAAGCGGTCATGATCAAGGTGCGTTCATTCTTGAGCGCCGGGATGAAGCCGCCGGAATAACACGCCGAAATCACGACGATTTTGTCGCGATCCTTCAGCGGCGCCAGCACCACGGCCAGTTCATCGGCGGGTAGGTCGGCCAGCTCCATGCGCGGCTGGTCGAGCACCAGTTCGTGTTCGCTGGTGCCGTGGCTGGTCAGGTAGATGAAGATCAGGTCTTCCGGACCGCTGCGTTCGGCCAGGGTGCTGGCGGCGCGGCGCAGGCTTTCGCGAGTGGCCATGGGCCGGTCACCGAGGTGATCGCGGTGGTTGACCAGGCGGATCTGGCCGAACGCGCCAAAACGGCTGGTGAGCATGTTGGCGACGTAGTCGGACTCGCGCAGGAACACACTCTGCTTGCCATCGCCGCCCACCGTCAGGCTGTACAGCTCCACCGCCGGTGTCGACGCCGGGATATTGGCCAGGGCAGTTTCCAACAGGCGACCCTGAGCCAGGAGACCGAGTTCGAGCACATCCGGCAGGAGCCGGCCGCTAGCGTCGCGCACTCGCAGGCCGTTGGTCCAGGTGCCGCTTTGCACGGTGCCATCGGTCAGCGCCAGGGTGCCGCGACCGTGGTAGGTGTCGTTCTCGAACTGGCCGATATAAAAACTGCCGTCGGGCAGGTTCAAACGGCCCTGGCCGCTAAAGCGCCAGTCATTGAATTGACCGCGGTAGTGGCTGCCGTCGGCGCCGATCAGTTGGCCGTTGCCCGTGAGCGCGCCTTCCTTGAACTGGCCGATCCAGACATCGCCGTCGGCATTTTCATAGCGCCCGCGACCGCTGAGCTGGTTGTTCTTGAACCCGCCGATGTAGACATCGCCCTCGGCGCTGTTGAAGGTGCCTTTGCCCTGGAGCTGGCCGTCGACGAAATGGCCGGTGAACTGGTTGCCGCTGGCGTCGAAGCGCTGGCCTTCGCCGTTGGGTTTGCCGTTGACGAACGGGCCCTGGTATTGGCTGCCGTCCTCAAGCTCCAGGCGCCCGAAGCCGGAATAGCGGTCGGCCTTGAATTCGCCGCGGTAGATCATGCCGTGTTCTTTGAGCGTGCCTTCACCGTCGCGCCGGCCTTGCTTGAAGCCGCCGGTGTAGCTGCTGGTGGGCGTGGTCAGGCTGCCCTGGCCGTTGAACAGGCCCTGCTCGAACTGGCCGCGATAGATCTCGCCATTGCTGCCATGCCATTCCCCGGTGCCGTGCCACTGGCCTTTGTCGAACTGTCCGGCGTACCAACTGCCGTTGGGGTAATCGACGCGCCCCTGGCCTTGCAGCAATCCGTCCACCAACTCGCCGCGATAGCGTCCGCCGTCGGGCAGGCGCGCGTCGGGAGGCAACAGCGATTCGCCGTCGCCGCAAGCGGTGAGCAGCAGGGTCAGGACCAAGGGGACAAATGAGCGCATAACGGGATCCAGGTAATCAGGTCACGAGTATGCCGCAGCTATGCGCGTCAGGAGAAGCGATGCGAAACTGCCGCAGCGGCTTCGCATCCGCGAGGGGCTACACGAAGCAGAGCGACAGGGGCTCAGCGATGTAGGCAGGTTTGTCCGAACCTTCGATTTCCAGGGTGGCGGTGGCTTTGAGCAGCCACTGGCCGGGTTTCTTCTCGGTCACGTCCACCAGGTCGACCTTGAGGCGGACCTTGGAGTCGACTTTCACGGGCTGGATGAAGCGCACGCTGTCCAGCCCGTAGTTGACGACCATCTTCACGCCTTCGGGCAGGATCAGGATGTCTTCCATCAGCTTGGGCATCAGCGACAGCGACAGGAAACCGTGGGCGATGGTGCTGCCGAACGGCGTCTGCGCGGCCTTGACCGGATCGACGTGGATGAACTGAAAGTCGCCAGTGGCTTCGGCGAACAGGTTGATGCGCTCCTGATCGATGGTAAGCCATTCGGAACGTCCAAGTTCCTTGCCGACATAATCTTTGAGCGCTGCAACGGGAACATAGGGCATTGAGACTCTCCTTGGGTTCATCGGTTTTGTCTTTGTTGGAACGGGGATCGGCGTCCCCGGAGAACCACTGTAGATCAACATGGCGGGGGTGGAAGGTCATCGACCATGCTTTTTACGAATGCCGACCCATAGCGCGGGCGTGCTTAAATGTGTCATCTGGTTACTCCCGTAGGAGCTGCCGAAGGCTCGGGCCGCGTTCGGACGATCTTTTGATCTTTCGCTCCGGATTCAGTTGGCAGGGGGAAAGATCGCAGCCTCGTTGCACTCGGCAGCTCCTACGGGCAGCGCCTACGGGGACGGGGTTTATGGATGTTTGTGAGGGGAGAGAGAGCGGATGTTGCTACGGGGCCTGACCTGGCTGGTATTTTTTCAATTGCTGGGCACTGCGATCAATCATTTGTTCTTGCCGGTGCTGCCTGGGCCGATCATTGGCCTGCTGTTGCTGCTGGGCTATCTGGTGATGCGCGGTGAAGTCAGCGAACCGTTGAACCTGGCTGCCAGTAGCCTGCTGCGTTACCTGCCCTTGCTGCTGGTGCCGCCTGCGGTCGGGGTGATGGTATATGCCGGGGCGATTGCCGCCGATTTCTGGGCCATCGTTGGCGCGTTGACCTTGTCCCTGGTGCTGTCCGTGGCGCTGACGGGCGTGCTGATGCAGCGCCTGGCCCGTCGTCACGTTGCCGCCCCGGAGGACAGCCAATGATGCTCGACTGGCAGGGCGCCTGGAGTTCGGTGATCCATCATCCGCTGTTCGGCATTGGCATTACCCTGGGCGCCTATCAATTGGTGCTGGCGGCGTTCGAAAGGACCCGTTGGGTGTTCCTGCAACCGGTGCTGATGTCGATGTTGCTGCTGATCGGTGTGCTAGTCGGCTGCGGCATCAGCTACGCCGAGTACCGTGAAAGCACGGAGATTCTCAGCATTCTGCTGGGGCCGGCCACCGTCGCGCTGGCAGTGCCCTTGTACCTGAACCTGCGACGGATCCGGCAATTGTTCTGGCCGATTTTTACTACGCTGGTGATAGGCGGGGTGTTCGCCACGGCCTCAGCAGTGGTATTGGGCTGGGCATTTGGCGCCGAACACATGATCCTGATGACCATGGCGCCCAAGTCGGTGACTTCACCGATCGCCATGCTGGTGGCCGAGCAGATCGGCGGCGTAGCGGCCATGGCGGCGGTGTTTGTGTTGATCACCGGCGTGCTCGGAGCGATTCTGGGCCCGAGCATTCTGACCAGGCTGGGTGTCCATAGCCCTGAAGCCCGTGGCATGGCCCTGGGCCTGACCGCTCATGCGGTCGGCACGTCCGTGGCGTTGCAGGAAAGTGAAGAGTCCGGCGCCTTTGCGGCGCTGGCGATGAGTCTGATGGGCGTGGCCACGGCGGTGTTGCTGCCGTTGGTGGTGTCGATGACGGTTTAAGGAACTGCTTATGAGCTTGCCGCTTTTCCCGTTGAACACGGTACTGTTCCCCGGTTGCATCCTCGATTTGCAGATTTTCGAGGCGCGCTACCTCGATATGATCGGTCGCTGCATGAAAATGGGCGAGGGGTTTGGGGTGGTGTGCATCCTCGATGGCGAGGAAGTCGGCATTGCCCCTGACGGCTTTGCGCGGGTGGGCTGTGAGGCGCGAATCACCGATTTCTCCCGGCAGGACAACGGTCTGCTGGGCATTCGCGTGCAGGGTGGGCGACGCTTTCTCGTGCATAGCAGCAGGGTCCAGGCCGATCAACTGACCGTCGCTGAAGTCGAGTGGCTGGAGGATGAGCCGGAACAGCCGCTGCAGGATGAGGATGCCGACCTGGTGGCGCTGCTCAAGGCCCTGGCCGAACACCCGATGGTCGAGGCCCTGAACATGGGCACCGAAGCCACCGGCCAGCAGTCGCTGGCCAATCAACTGGCCTACCTGCTGCCCTTCAATGAGTTGGACAAGCTCGACCTGCTGCAACTCGATGATCCTCAGCAGCGGCTGGATGCAATCCAGGCCTTGCTCGATGAGTTGCAGGGTGAGCTCTTCGCCTGACCCTATTTATATTTCACTGAACAACACTGATCCCACAGTTGATCTTCAGTGACCACAAAGGGTCGTTTCACGGCAGATACCCTGTGGGAGCGAGCCTGCTCGCGATAGCTGGCTGCCGGTTTCAATAGGCATACCGCAACATCCCGTTGGGCAGATGCCGCAGTGCGAAGAAACTGAACGCCGCCACCAGCGCCGGCAAAATCAACCACCAGATTTTCGCCGGCATGGCCGGTAGCGGGGTCTGGCGCTGGCTCAGCCACAGCATGGCCGCGCAGACGCAGGCGGCGAGCATGGCGCCGGCGACGATGTCGCTTGGCCAATGGGCGCCGAGGTACACCCGCGACAAGGCAATGGCCAGCGCTGGCAAACAGCCCAGCAACAGCCAGGTCAGGCGCAGGCGTGGCGGTTGCCCGCGACCGGCCAGCACGGCCAGGGCCAGGAACAGGGCAAAGGCGCCGGAGGCATGACCGCTGGGCATGCTGTAGCTGGTCAGCGGCTCGCTCAGGACCTCCGGGCGTACACGGGCGAAAAAGTGCTTGGTGCCGGTATTGGCCAATGCGGTGAACAGCAGCGTGGCCCCGGCAAAGATTGCCTGGCGCCATTGGCGCGCGAGCAATAGCAACCCGGTCAGCAGGGCGCTGAAAATCAGCATGTAGTGGAATTCGCCGATCAGCGTGAAGGTCACGGCGATTTCGTCCAGTGTCGGGCTGCGATGCTCCTGGACCAGAGCTACCAGCCCCTGGTCGAACGCGGTGAGATAGCGAAAGCCGAGAAACAGCCCGATCAGGATCAGCAGGCCCAGGCTTGCGATCAGCGCTGCGGCATGGCGATGGCGCCGCAGGCTGCTGTTGACGCTCAGCCCGATCATCACCGCGATGCTGCCAATCACGACACCGGCCTGTGGCCAGAAACCTTCGGGCAACGGCAGACGGATCGCTGCGCCAGTGGCCCAGCCGGGCAGCAGATACGCCACGCTCCAGCCGGTGGCGGCCAGCAGACTGACGGCGGCGAAGCGCGGGAAGGGCATGTCGAACATCCCGGCCACCATCGGCAACATCGGCCGCAACGGGCCGATGAAGCGCCCCACCAGCAGGCTGGCGATGCCGTAGCGCTGGAAATAGCTTTCTGCCGCGCTCATCCATTCCGGGTGATGCCGCAGCCCTGGCAGACGCCGGATGTTCTGGTGAAAGTGCCTGCCCAGGAAGTACGACACCAAGTCCCCCAGCAAACCGCCCAGCAGGCCCAGCAGCAAAGTCTCGCCCAGGGACAACGCTCCGCTGCCGGCCAGTACCGCGACCGCAAACAACAGCACCGTACCCGGCACGATCAACCCGGCGATGGCCAGGCACTCTACACACGCAACGATAAACACCGCCGCCGCCAGCCATTGTGGGTTGACGGTCAGCCAGCCAGTGATGCTATCGAGCCATGGGCCCATAAAGACAACTCCATTTCCATTGAGCATTAAGCGGCATGCATTTTTTACGGTGGGAGCGAGCCTGCTCGCGATAGCGGTGTGTCAGTCAACATCAATTCTACTGATCGGGCGCCATCGCGAGCAGGCTCGCTCCCACATGGGATCCGTTGTGAAAAGAAAACGGTGTTCAGGAAAGCAAAAAATAATCCCGCCCTTCGACCTGTCCGCGCCGCAGCGGGTTCCGCGTGCACCAGGGGGCGTAGGCCGCGTCGACGAAGCGGTAGAGCAGGTGTTCGTCGCGTCCCAGTGGGATGCCCAGGCGCGTGGTCTGGATCACATTGACCGTTGGCACGCCCACGTCTTCCACCAGCAGGCGTTCGGGGTCGAAGCGTTTGGCGTCCCACTGCGGCACTTTCAGCCCCAGGGCCTTGCACAATAAGGTCTGGCCGGCGCAAAGCTTTTGCGCCGGGCGCGGGCGGCCTTGGGCGTCGGGGTTGTTCAGTAGCATCTGTGCCAGGCTTGCCGGGCCGGAAACAGGGTCGACCCACGGGTACGCCGATTTGATCAGCACCGCATTGCCGGGACCTTGGGCGCTGAAATTCAGCGAATCGCCACCCCGGGCGTAATACATATAGATGTGGCCGCCGTCCAGAAACAAAGCCTTACGTTTTTCCGTGTAGCCCAGCGAAGCGTGGCTGCCCTTTTCGGCGAAGTAATACGCTTCGGTTTCGATGATTCGCGCGCTGAGCCACAGGTCACCGACCTTGTGGCGAATGACTTTACCCAGCAGATCCTGGGCGAGCACCTGCGCATCGCGGTCAAAAAAATCATCGGGCAAGGCGTTTGGCTGTGACGGCGAATCGGTCATGGCGTTAGACGAAGTGAGGCCAAAGGAAGCGCGATGATAGCAATGGGAAGCTTAATCAGCGCTGAACAGCGACAATTTGCGCAGGTTTTGCTCTTCCGCCGGTCACCACTGTGAGTCCACGCTGTTAGTCGAGGGATACGACAGCTATAATCTGCCGCTTTCCCCTTTGCCAAGACCACACAGACCATGACTGAGTCCGTTCTTGACTACATGACCCGCCTGGGTCGCGCCGCTCGCCAAGCGTCGCGCATCATCGGCCGTGCCAGCACCGCGCAGAAAAACCGCGCCCTGCAGGCCGCCGCCAATGCGCTGGACGCTGCGCGCGCCGAGTTGTCCGCCGCCAATGAGCTGGACCTGGCCGCTGGCCGGGCCAACGGCCTTGAGCCGGCCATGCTCGAACGCCTGGCGCTGACCCCGGCACGCATCGACGGCATGATCGTCGGTCTGCGCCAGGTCGCGGCGCTGCCGGACCCGGTCGGGGCGATCCGGGACATGAGCTATCGGCCGTCGGGTATCCAGGTCGGCAAGATGCGCGTGCCCCTGGGCGTGGTCGGGATCATCTATGAGTCGCGGCCGAACGTGACCATCGATGCTGCCAGCCTGTGCCTGAAGTCCGGCAACGCGACCATCCTGCGTGGTGGTTCCGAGGCCATTCATTCCAACCGCGCGATTGCCGCCTGCATCCAGCGCGGCCTGGCCGAAGCCGATCTGCCGGCGGCCGTGGTGCAAGTGGTGGAAACCACCGACCGCGCCGCGGTTGGCGCACTGATCAGCATGCCCGAGTTCGTCGACGTCATCGTGCCCCGTGGTGGCAAGGGTCTGATCGAACGGGTCAGCCGCGATGCCCGCGTGCCGGTGATCAAGCACCTGGACGGCATCTGCCACGTCTACGTCAGCGCCCACGCCGAACTGCCGAAAGCCCAGCGCATCGCCTTCAACGCCAAGACCTACCGTTATGGCATCTGCGGCGCGATGGAAACCCTGTTGGTGGACCAGGCCGTCGCCCAGGATTTCCTGCCGGCGATGGCCGCCCAGTTCCGCGAAAAAGGCGTCGAGCTGCGTGGCTGCCAGCGCACCCGGGCAATCATCGAGGCGGCAGAGGCCAGCGAAGAAGACTGGGACACCGAGTACCTGGCGCCGATCCTGGCGATCCGCGTGGTAGACGGGCTGGATGAAGCCATCGAGCACATCAATCGCCATGGCTCCCACCACACCGACTCCATCGTCAGCGAACACCAGGGCGAAACCCGGCGTTTCGTCGCCGAAGTGGACTCGGCGTCGGTGATGATCAACACCCCGACCTGTTTCGCCGACGGCTTCGAATACGGTTTGGGTGCCGAGATCGGCATTTCTACTGATAAGCTGCACGCCCGTGGCCCGGTGGGCCTCGAAGGCTTGACCTGCGAGAAGTACATCGTGGTCGGTGACGGCCAGTTGCGCGGACAGGAGCCGGTCTGACTTGGGCGATCTCGACCCGCCGGCCCTTGTGACGACGAGCAACCCGCCCCGGCGCATCGGCATCCTGGGCGGCACGTTCGACCCGGTGCACATCGGCCATTTGCGCGGTGCGCTGGAAGTCGCCGATGCCCTGGCCCTCGATGAGCTACGCCTGACGCCCAGCGCCAGGCCGCCTCATCGGGATACGCCGCAGGTATCGGCCCAGGACCGTCTGGCGATGGTCGAGTGCGCGGTGGCCGGTGTGGCGCCGTTGGTGGTGGACGCCCGCGAATTGCTGCGGGACAAACCGTCCTACACCATTGATACCCTGGAGCTGATGCGCGCCGAACTGGCCGCCGATGCCCAGGTTTTTCTGCTTTTGGGCTGGGACGCATTTTGCGGCCTGCCCACTTGGCATCGCTGGGAAGAGTTGCTCCAGCATTGCCACATCCTGGTGTTGCAACGCCCGGATGCCGACAGCGAGCCGCCGGATGCCTTGCGCAACCTGCTGGCGGCCCGCTCGGTGAGCGACCCGCTGGCCCTGAAAGGGCCGAGCGGACAGATTGCATTCGTCTGGCAGACGCCGCTCGCGGTATCCGCCACCCAGATCCGTCAACTGCTGGCCAGCGGTAAGTCGGTACGTTTCCTGGTGCCCGACGCGGTCCTGGCCTACATCGATGCGCACGGGCTGTACCGTGCGTCGAACTGAAAAAGGGCGCGCTTCAAGGCACGTGAATGCGTGTAGCGAAGCGCCCGAACATACGAGCAAAACGAGTTTTATATGACTGACAAAGACGTAAACAAAGTAAAGCGCAAGGGCACGTTCAAGAGCGCCCCGCTTCCCGTAGAAGCTCATAGTGGCGTGGTACTGGCCGGCGAAGAGCTGGTCAAGGTTGCTGTGGCGGCCCTGGAAGACGTCAAGGCCCAGGACATCCAGGTGATCGACGTTCGCGAAAAGCAGAGCATCACGGACTACATGATCATCGCCACCGGTACCTCCAACCGCCAGATCGGCGCGATGCTGGACAAGGTTCGCGAAGCGGTCAAGGCCCAGGGCGTCAAGCCACTGGGTGAAGAAGGCAAGGGCGACAGCGACTGGGTGTTGCTGGATATGGACGATGTCATCGTGCACATGATGACCGCCTCGGCGCGCCAGTTCTATGACCTGGAGCGCCTGTGGGCCGGTGCCGAGCAGAGCCGTTCGGCCAGCGCCGCGCACCACAGCCCGGAAAACACCCATGAGCATTTCACCAAGCTCAACAAAGACCAGCAATAAGGGATCGCTGTGCGACTGCGCCTGATCGCCGTCGGTTCTCGCATGCCCAAGTGGGTGGAAGAAGGCTGGCATGAATATGCCAAGCGTCTTCCTTCCGAGCTGGCCCTGGAACTGGTGGAAATTCCGCTCAACACCCGCGGCAAGAACGCCGATGTGGCGCGCTTTATCCGTCAGGAAGGCGAAGCCATGCTGGCCAAGGTCGGGCCGAACGAGCGGATCGTCACGCTCGAAGTGCACGGCAAGCCTTGGAGTACCGAGCAACTGGCGGTCGAACTCGATCGCTGGCGGCTGGACTCGCGCACGGTCAACTTCATGGTCGGTGGCCCGGAAGGGTTGGCGCCAGAAGTCTGTGCCCGGGCCGATCAACGCTGGTCGTTGTCGCCTTTGACGTTGCCGCACCCGCTGGTGCGGATTCTGATCGGCGAACAGTTGTATCGTGCCTGGACAGTCCTGTCCGGGCACCCTTACCACAAGTAATCCTGCCCTCATGCCTCAGCCGATCCGCATCAAGGACCACGAAAAAGACGCCCGCCTGGTGCGGGGTCGCGTCGTGTTTGGTGCAATTGCGGTCGTGGCGCTGATCGGTGTGCTGATCGCGCGCCTGTATTTCCTCCAGGTGATTCAGTACGAGTACCACTCGACCCTGTCGGAAAACAATCGCGTGCATGTGCAGCCGATTCCGCCGACTCGCGGGTTGATTTTCGACCGTAACGGCGTGGTGGTGGCCGATAACCGGCCCAGCTTCAGCCTGAGCATGACCCGTGAGCGGTCCGGGGATTGGCAGAAGGTGCTCGACGTGATCGTCGAAGTGCTGCAACTGACCCCCGAGGACCGGGCGATTTTCGAGAAGCGTATGCGCCAGGGGCGGCGCCCGTTCGAGCCGGTGCCGATCCTGTTCGAGCTGACCGAAGAGCAGATCGCCCTGATCGCCGTGAACCAGTTCCGCTTGCCGGGCGTTGAGGTGGTGGCGCAATTGGTGCGTCACTATCCCCAGGGAGCGCACTTCGCCCACTCGGTTGGTTACATGGGACGGATCAACGAAAAAGAGCTCAAGAGCCTCGATCCGGTCAATTACAGCGGTACCCACCACATCGGCAAAACGGGCATCGAACGCTTCTACGAGGCCGAGCTGCACGGTCAGGTGGGCTACGAGGAAGTCGAGACCAATGCCCGTGGCCGCGTGTTGCGTGTGCTCAAGCGCACCGACCCGATTCCCGGCAAGGACATCGTCCTGAGCCTGGACATCAAATTGCAGGAAGCCGCCGAAGCGGCGTTGGGTGGCCGTCGTGGCGCTGTCGTGGCGCTGGATCCGAATACCGGCGAGGTCCTGGCAATGGTCAGCCAGCCGAGTTTCGACCCGAACCTGTTCGTCACCGGCATCAGTTTCAAGGCCTATGCCGAGTTGCGCGACTCCATCGATCGGCCACTGTTCAACCGCGTGCTGCGTGGTCTCTATCCACCGGGCTCGACCATCAAGCCGGCCGTGGCGATTGCCGGGCTGGACGCGGGCGTGATCACCGCTTCCAGCCGGGTCTACGACCCCGGTTATTACCAACTGCCGAACTACGACCACAAGTACCGCAACTGGAACCGCTCCGGCGACGGCTACGTGGATCTGGAAACGGCGATCATGCGATCCAACGACACCTACTTCTATGACCTGGCCCACAAGCTGGGGATCGATCGGCTGGCGTCCTACATGGGCAAGTTCGGGCTCGGTCAGAAAGTCTCCCTGGATATGTTCGAAGAATCGCCGGGCCTGATGCCGTCCCGCGAGTGGAAGCGGGCGACCCGCCGCCAGCCGTGGTTCCCGGGTGAGACGCTGATCCTGGGAATCGGCCAGGGCTACATGCAGGCGACGCCGCTGCAACTGGCCCAGGCCACAGCCTTGGTGGCGAGCAAAGGCAAGTGGTATCGCCCGCACCTGGCCAAGACCATCGAAGGCCAGAAGCCCGTGGACCCCAACCCGGTGCCGGACATCATCCTGCGTAATCCGTCGGACTGGCAGAAGGTCAATATCGGCATGCAGCAGGTGATGCACGGCGCCCGGGGCACCGCGCGCAAGGCTGCCCTCGGTGCGCAATACCGGATTGCCGGCAAAAGTGGTACGGCCCAGGTGGTCGCGATCAAGCAGGGCGAGAAGTACGACCGCTCCAAGGTTCAGGAGCGTCACCGGGACCACGCTTTGTTCGTCGGTTTCGCGCCGGCCGAAAACCCGAAAATCGTCGTGTCGGTGATGGTCGAGAACGGCGAGTCCGGTTCCGGCGTCGCGGCGCCGGTGGTGCGCCAGATCATGGACGCCTGGCTGCTGGATGAACACGGCCAGCTCAAGCCCGAATACGCAAGCCCCACCACCGCGGAGGCTACGGCCCGTGAAGAATAATTTCGACCGGATCCTCTCCAGCGAAGATGTGATGCGCCGTCGCGCCACCCTGTTGCAGCGCATGCACATCGATGGCCCCTTGTTGATCCTGTTGCTGACACTGGCCGCCGGCAGCCTGTTCGTGCTGTATTCGGCCAGCGGCAAGAACTGGGACCTGCTGGCCAAGCAGGCCACTTCATTCGGCATCGGCCTGGTATCGATGATTTTCATCGCCCAACTGGAGCCTCGGTTCATGGCGCGCTGGGTGCCACTGGCCTATGTGGGCGGCGTGGTCTTGTTGGTGATCGTGGACATCATGGGCCATAACGCCATGGGTGCGACACGCTGGATCAACATCCCCGGGGTGATCCGCTTCCAGCCTTCTGAGTTCCTGAAAATCATCATGCCGGCGACCATCGCCTGGTATTTGTCCAAGCGCACCTTGCCGCCACAGCTCAAACATGTGGGCATCAGCCTGCTGCTGATTGGGATTCCGTTCATCCTGATCGTGCGCCAGCCGGATCTCGGCACCTCATTGCTGATCCTGGCCGGCGGCGCCTTCGTGCTGTTCATGGGCGGATTGCGCTGGCGCTGGATTCTCAGTGTGATCGCTGCCGCGGTGCCGGTGTCCGTGGCCATGTGGTACTTCGTGATGCACGACTACCAGAAGCAGCGGGTCCTGACATTCCTCGATCCGGAGAGCGATCCGCTGGGCACCGGCTGGAACATCATCCAGTCCAAGGCCGCCATCGGCTCCGGCGGCGTGTTCGGCAAGGGTTGGTTGCTGGGTACCCAGTCGCACCTGGACTTTCTGCCGGAAAGCCACACCGACTTCATCATCGCCGTGTTGGGCGAAGAGTTCGGTCTGGTGGGCATCTGCGTGCTGCTGCTGATCTACCTGTTGTTGATCGGCCGTGGCCTGGTGATTACGGCCCAGGCCCAGACATTGTTCGGCAAATTGCTCGCGGGCAGTCTGACCATGACGTTTTTTGTTTATGTTTTCGTCAATATCGGTATGGTCAGTGGCCTGTTGCCGGTCGTGGGGGTGCCGTTGCCATTCATTAGCTACGGAGGAACTTCGCTGGTGACGCTACTGTCAGCGTTTGGGGTTTTGATGTCGATCCATACCCATCGCAAGTGGATCGCGCAGGTTTGAATAAGGTGAAGCGTTCAATGCAAGCAATGCGTGGCTGGTCGACGCGATATGCGCCTTGGGTCGGCCTGGTCGGCCTCCTGGGCGGTGCGTCGCACGCCCTGGCCGGCGACTATGAAGGTTCGCCGCAAGTGGCCGAATTCGTCGGTGAAATGACCCGCGACTACGGTTTTGCCGGTGAACAGCTGATGGGGGTGTTCCGCGAGGCGCAGCGCAAGCAGTCGATTCTCGACGCGATCTCCCGACCCGCCGAGCGGGTCAAGCAGTGGAGCGAGTATCGGCCGATGTTCATCTCCGAGGCGCGTATCGCCCGGGGCGTGGACTTCTGGCGCCAGCACGAGGCTGTGCTGGCTCGCGCCGAGCAGGAGTATGGCGTGCCGGCCCAGGTCATCGTGTCTATCATTGGTGTCGAGACGTTTTTTGGTCGTAATACCGGGAATTTCCGGGTGGTCGATGCGCTGTCGACCCTGGGCTTCGATTATCCGCCGCGCGCCGAGTTCTTCCGCAAGGAGTTGCGCGAGTTCCTGCTGCTGGCCCGCGAGGAACAGGTCGATCCGTTGACCCTCAAGGGTTCCTACGCCGGCGCCATGGGCTTGCCGCAGTTCATGCCCAGCAGCTTCCGGGCTTATGCGGTGGACTTCGACGGCGATGGCCACATCAATATCTGGACCAACCCGACCGATGCCATCGGCAGTGTTGCCAGCTATTTCAAGCGCCATGGCTGGGAATCTGGCGAGCCGGTGGTCAGCCGTGCGGACGTGCGTGGCGACCAGGTAGACGAGGGCCTGACCACAGGCATCGAGCCGACGAAAACCGTCGGGGAGTTGCGGGCGCTGGGGTGGTCGAGTCATGATGCGCTGCGTGACGACATGCCAGTCACCGCGATTCGCCTGGAAGGCGAACAAGGCCCTGAGTACTGGATGGGCCTGAAGAATTTCTACGCGATTACGCGTTATAACCGCAGTGTGATGTACGCCATGGCCGTGCATCAGCTGTCTGAAGAGCTGGTCAAAGCACGGGGCGTCAAATAATGCGGGCATTGCCTACCTATCAACCCCTGAAAGCCGGACCCCTGAAACTGGTAGCGCTGGCGGCGCTGTCGTTGCTGGTCGTCAGTTGCTCCACCAGTCGTCCGCCGGCGCAGAAAACCTCCACTGCCGTGCGCGCCACACCGGGCCTGGACATCAACCGGGCCCACAAGGACGGCGCGCCGTGGTGGGATGTGGATGTTTCACGCATTCCCGATGCCACGCCAACCTTGCACACCGGCCCGTACAAGGCCAACCCGTACACGGTGCTGGGCAAGACGTATTTCCCGATGGCCGAATCCAAGCGTTACGTCGCTTCAGGCACGGCGTCCTGGTATGGCACCAAGTTCCACGGCCAGAACACCGCCAATGGCGAGGTTTATGACCTGTATGGCATGAGCGCGGCCCACAAGACCTTGCCGCTGCCCAGTTATGTGCGGGTGACCAACCTGGACAACAACAAGGCCGTGATCCTGCGAGTCAATGACCGTGGGCCGTTCTATTCCGACCGCATCATCGACCTGTCGTACGCGGCGGCGAAAAAACTCGGTTACGCTGAATCCGGCACCGCGCGGGTCAAGGTCGAAGGCATCGACCCGCAGGAATGGTGGGCCCAGCGAGGCCGTCCGGCGCCTTTGATGCTCAACGAGCCAAAAGTGGCGCAAAATGCCGCGCCGACCGTGACGGCTTCCACCGGTACGGTCGAGCAATGGTCCCCGCCGCCGCAGCAACATGCTGCGCCCGTGGTGCCCGTGCCGCTCGACGCAAAAAAAAACGCTTCTGCAACAGCGTCTGGCCAGTATCTGCAAGTCGGCGCGTTCGCCAACCCGGACGCTGCCGAACTGTTGAGAGCCAAGCTCAGTTCGATGGTCAGCGCGCCGGTGTTCATCAGCTCCATCGTGCGCAACCAGCAGACACTGCATCGGGTACGCCTGGGACCGATCGGTTCGCCGGATGAAGTCCAGCAGGTGCAGAACAGTGTACGCCTGGCCAATCTCGGTTCGCCGAGCCTGGTCAGCGCGGAATGATTTGATTGAAGGCCCGCTAGTGGTTGGAGCGGGCCAGGTTGTTGGCTCTATGAATAACAAAAGCCCGGCAAGGGATGTGAGTGAGCAACTTAAATACGCGGCGACCCGTTAGAAGGTTGTCTGTTTAGTATTGCCCTTCGGGCAGTTTCCATTAGCGATTTCGAGAGACGGATGAACATCACCACCTTTGCCAAACGCCTTTGCCTGCTAGTCCCACTGCTGCTCTCACCTGCTGCGTTCGCGGTCGAGATGATGCCGGCTCCCCCTCAACTGGCCGCCAAATCCTTTGTGCTCATGGATGCCAGCAGCGGCGAGGTGCTGGTGGAGAACAATGGTGACCAGCGCCTGCCACCGGCCAGCCTGACCAAACTGATGACCGCCTACATCGCCACCCTGGAAATCCGTCGCGGCCAGATCGGTGAAAACGATCCGGTGACCGTCAGCGAAAACGCCTGGCGCACCGGCGGTTCGCGGATGTTCATCAAGGTCGGTTCGCAAGTGACCGTCAGCGACCTGCTGCACGGCATCATCATCCAGTCCGGCAACGACGCCAGTGTTGCCTTGGCCGAGCACATCGCCGGCAGCGAAGATGCGTTCGCCGACATGATGAACAAAACGTCCGCCGACCTGGGCCTGACCAACAGCCACTTCATGAACCCGACCGGCTTGCCGAACCCGGAGCATTACTCCTCGGCTCATGACATGGCGATCCTGGCGCGGGCAATCATTCACGAAGACCCGGCGCACTACGCCATCTACTCCCAGAAGGAATTCTTCTGGAACAACATCAAGCAGCCCAACCGCAACCTGCTGCTGTGGCGCGACAAGACCGTCGATGGCTTGAAGACCGGTCACACCGAAGAGGCTGGCTATTGCATGGTGTCTTCGGCCGTTCGTGACGGCATGCGCCTGATCGCCGTCGTTTTCGGCACCAACAGTGAAGTGGCCCGTGCCGCCGAAACCCAGAAGCTCTTGACCTACGGTTTCCGCTTCTTCGAAACCCAGACCTTCTACCAGAAGGGCACCGAACTGGCTCAGGCCCAGGTGTGGAAAGGCACCACCAACCAGGTGAAGGCCGGTCTGGCCCAGGACCTGACCATGACCTTGCCTAAAGGTCAGCTCAAGAAACTGGTCGCCACCATGACCATGAATCCGCAAATGGTTGCGCCAATCGCCAAGGGCGACGTGATCGGCAAGGTGGAAGTCAAACTGGACGACAAAGTGGTGCACAGCGCCGACCTGATCGCGCTGGACGCGGTCGAGGAAGGTGGTATCTTCCGCCGCATGTGGGATAGCATCCGTCTATTCTTCTACGGCTTGTTCAACTGATTGAAGTGTTGACCTGCATGGCCCCGTTCCTTTCCGGTACGGGGCCATGTGCGTTATCACGGCTTACGAGGCCGTTACGCCATGACAGACTCAGAAGTAAAGGCGCCAAAGATCGAGTTTCCTTGCGAGGATTATCCGATCAAGGTAATTGGCGACACCGGTGTGGGATTCAAGGACAAGATCATCGCGATTCTTGAAAAACACGCCACCGTTGATCACAAGACCCTGGCCGAACGCCAGAGTACCAACGGCAAGTACACGACGATTCAGCTGCACATCATCGCCACCGGTCAGGAGCAGCTGTACGACATCAACAGCGAGTTGCGAGCGACCGGGTTCGTGCACATGGTGTTGTGATGCCGGGCACGCTGGGCTTTCGCGAGCTGGGCCAGATGGCTTACGAGCCGGTCTGGCATGCCATGCAACGCTTCACCAACGACCGCGGCACCAGCGCCGGTGATGAAGTCTGGCTGGTGCAACACCCGTCGGTGTTCACCCAGGGCCAGGCCGGCAAGGCCGAACACCTGTTGCTGCCGGGGGATATCCCGGTGGTGAAGACCGACCGCGGTGGCCAGGTGACCTACCATGGCCCCGGACAGTTGGTGGCCTATCTGTTGCTGGACGTACGCAAGCTGGGGTTCGGCGTACGCGAACTGGTCACCCGCATGGAGACGTGCCTGATCGAACTGCTGGCCAGCTACGGCGTGACAGCGGCGGCCAAGCCGGATGCTCCGGGTGTCTACGTCGACGGGGCAAAAATCGCCTCCCTGGGTTTGCGGATCCGCCACGGTTGTTCGTTTCATGGCCTGGCGTTGAACGTGGACATGGACATGGAGCCGTTTCGACGGATTAATCCCTGTGGCTACGCGGGGCTGGCGATGACCCAGCTGTGCGATCACACAGGATCGATTGAATTTGCCGAGGTAAGTGCCCGGCTGCGCGCGCAGCTCGTCAAACACCTCGACTACGCTGAGCAGACGACCCTCACGGGCGGAATCGACTGATATGACTACTGATGCTGTGCAAACCATGATCCCGACGCTGGATGTTACCGAGCGTCCGGCCCCGCGTGCCAAGGTCGAGGCCGGCGTAAAGCTGCGCGGCGCCGAGAAAGTTGCACGTATCCCGGTCAAGATCATCCCGACCACCGAACTGCCGAAGAAACCCGACTGGATCCGCGTGCGCATTCCGGTTTCGCCGGAAGTCGACCGCATCAAGGCGCTGCTGCGCAAGCACAAACTGCACAGCGTCTGTGAAGAAGCATCCTGCCCGAACCTGGGTGAATGCTTCTCCGGCGGCACCGCCACGTTCATGATCATGGGCGACATCTGCACCCGTCGCTGCCCGTTCTGTGACGTCGGTCATGGTCGGCCGAAGCCATTGGACGTGAATGAACCCGAAAGCCTGGCCATCGCCATTGCCGACCTCAAGCTCAAGTATGTAGTGATCACCTCGGTGGACCGCGACGACCTGCGTGACGGCGGTGCCCAGCACTTTGCCGACTGCATCCGCGAAATCCGCAAACTGTCGCCGAATGTGCAGCTCGAGACTTTGGTGCCGGACTATCGCGGTCGCATGGACATCGCACTGCAAATCACCGCCGCCGAGCCGCCGGATGTCTTCAACCACAACCTGGAAACCGTACCGCGCCTGTACAAGGCTGCGCGTCCGGGTTCGGACTATCAGTGGTCGCTGACCCTGCTGCAGCGCTTCAAGCAGATGATGCCGCACATTCCGACCAAGTCTGGCTTGATGCTGGGCTTGGGTGAGACCGATGAGGAAGTCATCGAGGTCATGAAGCGTATGCGTGAGCATGACATTGATATGCTGACCCTGGGGCAGTACCTGCAGCCTTCGCGCAGTCACCTGCCGGTGCAGCGTTTTGTGCACCCGGATACCTTTGCCTGGTTTGCTGAGGAAGGGTACAAGATGGGGTTCAAGAACGTGGCTTCGGGGCCGTTGGTGCGGTCTTCGTATCATGCGGATGAGCAGGCTAAGTTGGTCAAGGCTGAGTTGCTCGGGTCTTGATTTAGCGGTTTTTGGTGGTGGGTCGGTGTGTATATCCGTTGCTGCGGTAACGGCTACTTATGGTTCCGCTCTTACAGCGGGTCACTTTTGGAAGAGCCGGATGCCGGGCCAGCCAAAAGTAACCAAAAGCGCTCTTGCCCCACCACTCGGTGCCTCGCCTAGGCTCGGCATGCCTTCACTCCGGCATTGGTTCGTGGGCCGCCGCGAAGGGCCATCCATGGCCCAGCGCGGCTAACCCGGCATCCATGCCGGGTTGCCCACGAACCAATGCCTGCGTTCAGCCAGCGTGGTTAACGGGGCGCCCAAGATCAACGTCCACCGCGAGGCGGCCTGACAGCCGGCCTGGTTTGGGGGTATCGAGTTTCCCCTGTGGGAGCGGGCTTGCTCCCACAAGAAGTCTGTGGTTTGCATGGTTTTTGTGGCTGCTGAAGTGGGAGCGAGCCTGCTCGCGAAGGCGGTAGTTCAGTTACATAGAGGTTGGGCCTGCTGACGTCATCGCGAGCAGGCTCGCTCCCACAGGTTTTTGCACCTGCCCAGATATTGTGAACACCCGCAAAGCCCTGTGGGATCAGGCTTGCCCGCGAAAGCGGTGTATCAGTTTGTGATGATGTTGGCTGTGCTGTCGCTTTCGCGAGCAAGCCCGCTCCCACAGGTTTTTGCACCTGCCCAGATATTGTGAACACCGCAAAGCCTTGTGGGAGCGGGCTTGCTCGCGAAGGCGGTGGTTCAGTTACATAGATGCTGGACTTGTCGCGCTTTTGCTTTGCTTTGCTTTGCTTTGCTTTGCTTTGCTTTGCTTTGCTTTGCTTTGCTTTGCTTTGCTTTGCTTTGCTTTGCTTTGCTTTGCTTTGCTTTGCTTTGCTTTTGATCTTGATCTTGGCGCCCCGTTAAACCACGCTGGCCGAACGCAGGCATTGCGCAGTGGGTATCCCGGCATGGATGCCGGGATAGCCGCGCTGGGCCATGGATGGCCCTTCGCGGCGGGCCCACGGAGTAATGCCGGAGTGAGGGCATGCCGAGCCTAGGCGAGGCACCGAGTGGTGGGGGCAAGAGCGTTTTGGTTACTTTTGCGCTTTTCAAAAGTAACCCGCTGTAAGAGCGGAACCATAAGTAGCCGTTACACAAAAAACGGATATACACGCATAACAAGCCGACAAAGCGGGAAACCATGGACCTAACCCCACATCACCCCGTCCCAGCACTCCCATCCCAGGGCCTGATCGCCGTGATCGCCCCCGCCGGTCCCGCCCCCCTGGACACGGAAAAAGCCATCCAATGGATGCGCGCCCGAGGCCATGCCCTGCGGATCTTCCCCGGAGTCTACGAAAAGAACGGCTACCTCGCCGGCAGCGACGAGACACGCCTCAACGACCTGCACGCCGCCTTCGCCGACCCAGAAGTAAAAACGATCATCTGCCTGCGCGGTGGCTACGGCACACCGCGCCTGCTGGACCGCATCGACTTCGAACTCCTGAGACGTAACCTCAAGCCCTTCGTCGGCTACAGCGACATCACCGCCCTACACCTGGCCATCAGCCGTTACGCAGGCTTCGTCACCTTCCACGGCCCGCTGCTCAACGCCGATCTTCTGGGGGACAAGGATCCATCAACCGTCACGTCTTTTTTCAGCCTGCTACGTGGGCAGTTGAGGGCCGGCAGTGTACTGAGCCATCCCGCGGCGTATCCGTTGACCACCGTTGCACCCGGTATCGCCTGCGGGCGTTTGCTGGGGGGCAATCTGTCGATGATTGCCGCGACCATGGCCACGCCCTACGAAATCGAGGCCGAAGGCGTGATCCTGCTGGTTGAAGACATCAACGAGCCGCTTTATCGCATTGACCGTCTGCTGACCCAGTTACGGCTGGCCGGCACCCTGGCAAAGCTGCGGGGTGTATTGGTGGGGGATATCGCAGGGGTGGACGTCGAGGCGTTGAACAAACTGTTCAAGCAGACCTTCGAGCCGTTTGGCATCCCGGTACTGTCCGGCTGGCGCAGTGGGCATTGCGATCCGAACCTGACGTTGCCCATGGGCGCGCTGGTGACGCTGGATGCGGGGGAGAAGAGGTTGGTGCTGGAGCAGGATGTGGTAGTCAGCCGCTAAGCGCTCGTCGTCTGATAGTCCCTCATCGCGAGCAGGCTCGCTCCCACAGTTGATTTCAAAACACGGTCCAGTGTGGGAGCGAGCCTGCTCGCGATGAGGGCAGCGGCCATAAGGCAATCTAGCGGTTACGCAACCCTTCCAGCAGCTTGTGCGTCGGATACCCATCCGCTGGCCAGCCGAACGACTGCTGGGCGCTGCGTATGGCCTTGCGGGTGTTGGCGCCGATGATGCCGTCGGGCGTGCCTGCGTCGAAGTTGTGTTTGCCCAGCAAGGTCTGCAGTTCGAAGCGCTCGCTACGGCTCAAGGGCAGATCGTCCTTTGGCCATTGCCCGTTGATCAGCCCCGCGCCCGCGAAGCGCTCTGACAGCAGGCTGACCGCCAAGGCGTACGACGAGGAATTGTTGTACTTGAGGATGGCGCGGAAGTTGTCGAGCACCAGGAAAGCCGGCCCGCGGTAGCCGGCCGGCAGCAGTAGGGCCGCCGACAAGTGTTCGGCACCGGCTGGGACCTGGCTGCCGTTGGGCAGGCTGACGCCCAGTTGCAGCCATTCGGAGACGGGTTTGCGGATCGCGCCATCGGCCAGCGGGTAGTCGAACCCTTCTTTGAGCTGTACCTCGAAGCCCCACGGCTGCCCGCGCTGCCAGCCAGAGCTTTGCAGGTAGTGCGCGGTCGAGGCCAGGGCATCGGTAGCGCTGCCCCAGATATCGCGGCGGCCGTCACCATCGAAGTCCACCGCATGGGTGTTGTACGTGGTGGGAATGAACTGGGTCTGGCCCATGGCGCCGGCCCAGGAACCCAGCATTTTTTCCGGTGCGATGTCACCCTGCTGCAGGATCTGCAGCGCGGCGATCAGCTGCGCATGGGCAAACCCCGGGCGTCGCCCTTCGTAGGCCAGGGTCGCCAGGGAGTTGATCACCGACTTGGTGCCCTGGAACTGACCGAAGTTGCTTTCCATACCCCATACCGACACCAGGAACTGCCGATCCACGCCATAGCGCTGCTCGATGCTTTGCAGAATGTCGGCATGCTGTTGGACCAGCGTCTGGCCCCGGCGTACTCGCAGGGGCGACAGGGCACCATCGAGGTATTCCCACACCGGACGGCTGAATTCGGGCTGGCTGCGGTCGGCCTTGATGACGCTCATGTCCGGGCTGACGCCGATGAACGCGCGATCAAACAGGTCGGCACGGATCCCGGCGGCCAGGGCTTGCTTGCGAAAACCGGCTTGCCATTCGGCGAAAGTTTGCGTGGGTGCGATGACCAGGTTGTCACCGGTCGGAACCACCGGCGGTACGATGGCCGGAGCAGGCACGGCTGGGACGGTCTTGAGCGGTTGGGCGTCGGCGGCGGTAGGTTTTTCTGCGCAGGCGACAAGCAGAACGACGCTTGTGGCTGCAATCAATTGGCGCAGGGGCCAACGACGGGAAAGACAAAAGGGCATGCACGGGTCCAGATAAACAAATCAGATGCTGACCTTATCATGCGCAAAGGAGAATAGGGCTGGTCCGGATGTTTCAAGCCGCCACAAAGCAAGAAGCCTCCCAGTTGTCAGACTGGAAGGCTTCGCGGCGGTAGCTGCCTTTGCCCTTGGCGGGTCGTTCCTGGCGGCTGCGGAACAGGGGCTGGGCGATGATGGATTTGGCCTTGTTGGGGCCATGCTTGGATGGCTTTTTGCTCATGATGGTTCTCTCATGGGGGTGGTTTTGCGGGACAAATCATGGGGCAGAGTTGGGGGGGCTGTCTATAGGGTAAATGGAGGTGATATTTGTAGGATCAAGGGCGAAAAAGCTCGCAGCCTTCGGCAGCTCCTACAATGAAGTGCATACCTCTGTAGGAGCTGCCGAAGGCTGCGATCTTTTATTCTGCTGGCAGAGTCAGCCGCTGACCGGCCATCAACAGCGACAAACGGCTCAGGCTCATCCACGGCGACCCCGCCGCTTGACCTTTGATCTGCGCATCGATGCGCTGGGCTTCGAGCAGCAGTTGCGCCCAGCGCGGTGCCGAATAGCGTTGCAGGGCTTTGCTCATCAGCGGCTTGCGCTTGTCCCACACAGGCGGTCGGGCCTGGCTGAAAGCTTTGTCCAGCGGCACGCCCTGGCTGTATTGCAGCGACAGGTTAGCCAGCAGGCGCAACTCCCGTGCCAGGGCCCAGAGGATCACGGGGGGCTCGACGCCTTCGCCCCGCAGGCCTTCGAGCATGCGCAGGGCGTGGGCGGCTTCGCCGTTGAGGATCGCATCGGTCAGCCCGAACACATCAAAACGCGCACTGTCGGCCACGGCGGCCTGTACCGTTTCCACGGTGATCTGCCCCCCCTCGGCCATCAGCTTGAGCTTTTCGATTTCCTGAGCTGCGGCCAGCAGGTTGCCTTCGACCCGGGCGGCGATCAGTTCCACCGCGTCCTGGCTGGCCGAGAGGCCGGCCTGGGACAGGCGCTGGCGGATCCAGCTGGGCAACTGGCTGACGTCCACCGGCCAGATCTGTACGAACTGGGTCTGCTGACCTTCGACCAGGGCCTTGCCCCATTTGGTTTTTTGCGCGCTGCCGTCGAGTTTTGGCAGGCTGATGAGCAACACCGTGTCTTCGGCCGGCCGTGAGCAATATTCGATCAGCGCGGCGGCGCCCTTGTCACCGGGTTTGCCGGATGGCAAGCGCAGCTCCAGCAGACGCTTTTGCGCGAACAGCGACATGCTCGCCCCGGCCTGCAACAGTGTGCCCCAGTCGAAACTGGCGTCGGCGGCGAACACCTGGCGTTCGTCGAAGCCTTGCTGGCGGGCGGCAGAGCGAATGGCGTCGGCGGCTTCCTGGCACAGCAGCGGATCATCGCCACTGATGATGTAGACCGGCGCGAGGGCGCCTTGCAGGTGTTTGCCGAGTTGGGCGGGAGCGAGCTTCATAAGAGAAGGCAAGCGGGGCGCCGAAGCGCCCCGCAAGGCTTATTCAGACGGGATTTGCATCGGCGACTGTTGCGGGGTTTCCGCTTCAGCCTTGCGTGCCGCTTCCAGTGCGTCGGCTTCTGCCTTGGCGCGGGCGTCGGCGGTCTGCTGCAACTGGTCCAGTTGGGCCGGGCTCAGTTGTTGCAGGCGCAGCATCATGCGTTGCACGAGGTCACGACGCATTTCGACACCCACTTCGCTCGACTCCTGGTCGGAACCGGTGATGTTGTTGCCATCGTGCAGGTAGACCTTCTGCACTTGCAGTTTGTCGTCCAGCAGCACCAGGTTGTTCTGGCCGCGGATCTCATAGCTCAGGACGTTGTTGAGTTCGTACTCGGCCGAGCGACCGGCACCGGCGTAACTCAGGCTGCGCTGGCTTTGCTGTTCGCTGGTCAGCACCAGTTTGTACGGCGCGCCGTTGTAGATCTTCACGCCGCTGTTCTCCAGCGTGTCACGCAGCATCTTCACGGTCTCGCCATAAGCGTCCCGGGCGCTGAGGTCCAGCTCCGTGATGGCCAGTTCGGTGGTGCCGGTGCCGCGCAGCTGGAAGCCGCAGGCGCTCAACAGGACCGCCAGGCCCATTACCAGCAGATTACGTTTGATCATCTTGTTGCTCCCCTTGAAACCCTATGGCTCGACAGTGCGGCCCCGCAGGTTATATTCGGCGCCCGGCCCAGGCCGGCGCCCGATCCAATTAGCTTGCGACGATATTGACCAGTTTGCCGGGCACGACGATCACTTTGCGGATCGTCAGGCCATCGACGAAGCGCAACACATTTTCATTGGCCCGTGCGGCGGCTTCGATTTCTTCGCGAGTGGCGGCGGCCGGCATTTCGATCTGGCCACGCAGCTTGCCGTTGACCTGGATGACCAGGGTCAGGCTGTCCTGCACCAGCGCGGTTTCGTCCACCACCGGCCAGCCGGCGTCAATCACCGGGTCAGCGTGGCCCAGGCGATTCCACAGCTCGTGGCTGATGTGCGGCGTGATCGGGGCCAGCAGCAGCGTCACGGCTTCCAGACCTTCGTGAACCAGTGCGCGATCCTGTTCGGTGCCTTGCGCGGCTTTTTCCAGGACATTCATCAGCGTCATCACCTGGGCGATGGCGGTGTTGAATTTGTGGTTCTGGCCGACGTCATGGCTGGCCTGCTTGATGGCCAGGTGGATCGAACGGCGAACGGCTTTCTGCTCGTCGTTCAGGCCGGCGACGTCCAGTTTGCCCGGCAGGCCCTGAGTGACGTGGGCTTGAGCCAGGCGCCAGACGCGCTTGAGGAAGCGGTGCGAACCCTCGACGCCGGAGTCGGACCATTCCGCGCTCATGTCGGGCGGCGAGGCGAACATCATGAACAGACGGCAGGTGTCGGCGCCGAACTGATCGATCATTGACTGCGGGTCGACGCCGTTGTTCTTCGACTTGGCCATCTTCTCGGTGCCACCGATTTCCACCGGCAGGCCGTCCGCGATCAGTTTGGCGCTGATGACCTTGGCTTTGCTGTCGCGTTCGAGTTCGACGTCGGCCGGGTTGTACCAGGTGTAGGCACCGTTGGCTTCGCGACGATAGTACGTCTCGGCGATCACCATGCCTTGGGTCAGCAGGTTCTTGAACGGCTCGTTGGAGCTCACCAGGCCTTCGTCACGCATCAGCTTGTGGAAGAAGCGCGCGTAGAGCAGGTGGAGAATGGCGTGTTCGATGCCGCCGATATACTGATCCACCGGCAACCAGTGGTCAGCTGCGGATTTTTCCACCAGGCCGCCTTCATAGTGCGGCGAGGCGTAGCGGGCGTAGTACCACGAGGACTCGACGAACGTGTCCATGGTGTCGGTTTCACGCCGGGCCGGTGCGCCGCATTTCGGGCAGCTGCATTCGTAGAACTCGGGCATGCGTGCCAGGGGCGAGCCGGCGCCGTCGGGTACCACGTCTTCGGGCAGGACCACGGGCAGTTGATCTTCCGGCACCGGAACGTCACCGCAAGTATCGCAATGCACGATCGGAATCGGGCAGCCCCAGTAGCGCTGGCGGCTGATGCCCCAGTCGCGCAGGCGGAACTGGGTGCGGGAAGCACCAAGGTTCTTCTTGATCAGGGCCACTTCGATGGCGTCGAACGCGCCGGGGAAGTCCAGGCCGTCGAACTCGCCGGAGTTGATCAGTTCGCCGTGTTCGCCATAAGCGTCCTGCCATGGCGCCGGGGTCTGGTCACCGGCGCTGGTACGCACCACGGCCTTGATCGGCAGGTTGTACTTGTGGGCGAACTCGAAGTCGCGCTCATCGTGGGCCGGAACAGCCATGACGGCGCCGTCGCCGTAGTGCATCAGCACATAGTTGGCGACCCACACCGGGAGTTTTTCGCCGGTGAGCGGATGCTCGACGAACAGCGAGGTCGGCAGGCCTTTCTTCTCTTGAGTGGCGACATCGGCTTCAGCGACGCTGCCACCTTTGCATTCGGCAATGAACGCCTGCAGCTCGGGGTTGTTGCGGGCTGCCAGGGTCGCCAGCGGATGCTCGGCGGCCACGGCTACATAAGTGGCGCCCATCAGGGTATCCGGACGGGTGGTGAAGACCTTCAGGTTGCCCGCTTCGCCAATGGAGGCGACGTCGTAGGGGAACTGCACTTCCATGCCCCGGGACTTGCCGATCCAGTTGCGCTGCATGGTCTTGACCTGTTCAGGCCAGCCGGTCAGTTCGTCGAGACTCTCCAGCAGTTCATCCGCGTAGGCGGTGATCTTGAAGTAGTACATCGGGATTTCGCGCTTTTCGATCAGCGCGCCGGAGCGCCAGCCGCGACCGTCGATCACCTGCTCGTTGGCCAGTACGGTCTGGTCCACCGGGTCCCAGTTCACGGTGCCGTTCTTGCGGTAGATCACGCCTTTTTCGAACAGGCGGGTGAACAGCCATTGTTCCCAGCGGTAGTAATCAGGCTTGCAGGTGGTGACCTCGCGGGACCAGTCCACCGCCAGGCCCAGGCTGCGCAGCTGGGTCTTCATGTAGGCGATGTTTTCGTAGGTCCACTTGGCGGGGGCCACGTTGTTCTTCATCGCGGCGTTTTCCGCCGGCATGCCGAAAGCGTCCCAACCCATGGGTTGCAGGACATTCTTGCCTTGCATGCGCTGGTAGCGGGAGATCACATCGCCGATGGTGTAGTTGCGCACATGCCCCATGTGTAGCTTGCCGCTGGGGTAAGGGAACATCGACAGGCAGTAGTAAGTCTCCTTGCCTGGCTGTTCACTGACTTCAAAGGACTTTTGCTCGTCCCAGAACGACTGGGCGGCGGCTTCGATTTCACGGGGCTGATAGTGTTCGTGCATGGCTACTTTTGTACTGAATGGGGTGGCCCAATCCTCTTCGTTGCCATGCTGGACGCAGACGACGCCTGATGCGGCGTTTTCGATGCCCAGCCGAGCTGGAAGTGGAGTTACAGGAAGCGCCGTAGCATACATGACCGTGCTCTGCCGAGGGAAACCCTGATTGCGTGCCGGGGCATTGTCGATACCCGGTGACGGCGGCTGTTCAGGGCCGTTGGTCGCGGCGCCCTGCCGGTTTGCCCAGCGAAGCTAAGCTTCTCAATGGGGAGTGAGTCTTATCTTCAATGAGGTGAGGGATGGTTGAATCACAACGAAAAGTAACTACACCTGAGTTGTACGAAAAACTGATCGATCGTCTCGGGATGGCCCTGGACGCTGCAAGAACCGCCGGTCGCTTGCGCGATGAACGCCCGGCAGAGCTGGAACTGCGTGGCTTGACGCCCGCAGAGTTCGAACTGGTCAAGGCTTACCTTGAGCAGGTCGGGCATCAAGCCCCCACAAGTGGGGCCCAGCTACTCAAGCGCCTCGATACACCCCGTTCGGCCAAGGTTGTATGGCTCAAGGATCGGACGCCCACCAGGGATGCTGTAAAAGTCCGGTCACTGCAGTTCAAGTAAAGCCGGATTCACGCGTGTCGCTTTTTTTGATTCAAGGTTGTTTCGAATCTGTTGTCGCTTTGCGTCAACCCACCTAGGCTTCGGGCATCTATGGAGATGCCCGATGCCGTTTCGCTATTTCATCAAACAACTTTTATTGCCGCCCGGCATTCTTTTGCTGCTGTTGGTGCTTGCCTGGTGGTGGCGCAACTCTCGGCCGCGCCTGGCTCGCCTGTGTTTCATTGCTGGGGTGGGCGGTTTCTGGCTGATGAGCTTGCCTGTGGTGGTGCAATGGAGCGCCAAGGTATTGGAGCGCGAGCCGCCGCTGCCTCGCAGCGAATGGGTGACATTGGCGCAACGTGCCGATGTCATCGTGGTACTCGGTTCTGGTCGTGATCGCGGTGACCTGGCCTGGGGCACCGACCAACCCACCGGCATCGGTCTGGAGCGCCAGCGGTATGCGGCGCGACTGGCCAAGGCATCGGGATTGCCGGTGCTGACCAGCGGCGGCTTGCACTATGGCTCCCCACCGAGTGAAGCGAAATTGATGGCCGATTCGATGCTCGATGATTTTGGTGTCACCGTGCGCTGGCAGGAAGGGCGCAGTCGCACGACCTGGGAAAACGCCCGGATGAGCGCCGAGATGTTATTGCCGCAGGGCATCAGACGGATCGTGGTGGTGACCCATGCGTCGCACATGCCACGGGCAGTGTGGAGTTTCGAGCGCTCGGGGTTTGAAGTGATTCCTGCACCGGTGGGCTTTCTGGGGCAGGACAATGCCCGCCCGCTGGGCGGCTGGATGCCGGAGTTCAAGTCGATCTGGCAATCGGGGCAGTTGATGAACGAGGCGGTGGGGCAGCTGGGGTATAGGTTGTTCTATCGCTGAGCGCGCTGTTGCTGCGAGGGAATTATCCCGCTGGAATGCGTCCGTAGGAGCTGTCGAGTGCAACGAGGCTGCGATCTTGCCCCAGACAATTGAGTCGCGAGCGAAGATCAAAAGATCGCAGCCTTCGGCAGCTCCTACCGGGTGTCAAACCGTCTTGGCCATCCGTCCCGCCATCAACGCCCAGCCCAGCAGCAACACGCACAAAATGATCAGCGGCCACGAGCGCCATTGCAGGTATGGCGTCAGCCCATGCATCGGCACCACTTCGCCGTACAGGATGCCACGCTCGAATTGCGGGATCTGTGCGGTGATCTGGCCGAAGGGGTTGATCAGGCCAGTGACACCGTTGTTGGTGGAGCGAATCATCCAGCGACCGGCTTCCAGAGCCCGCATCTGGGCCATTTGCAGGTGTTGCAATGGGCCGATCGAGGTGCCGAACCAGGTGTCGTTACTGATGGTCAGCAGCAGGTCGCTGCGCGCCGAGAGGCCGGCGGCGAACTCTGGGTAGACCACTTCATAACAGATGAACGGCGCGATCTGGTAACCCTTGGCTTGCAGCAAAGGCTGGTCGGCCGGGCCACGGGCGAAGTCCGACATGGGCAGGTCGAAGAACGCGATCAAACCACGCAGAATGTCCTGCAACGGCACGTATTCACCAAACGGCACGAGTTTTTGCTTCAGGTAAGTGCCGTCACCTTCGCCGGTCACGGTGATGCCGTTGAAATAACGCTTCTGTTGATGCACCACCTGGCGAATCGGCACGCCGGTAATCAGCGCCGAATTTCGCTCGGCGGCGAAGGTGCCCATCATGTCCAGATAGCCCTGGGCAGATTCCTTGAGCACCGGCACGGCTGTTTCCGGCCAGATCAACAGGTCGACCCGTTTGGAGGCAAAACTCATGTCGCGGTACAGCGCCAGTTGCGCGTTGAGCTGGTCCGGGTCCCACTTCATGCTTTGTTCGATGTTGCCCTGAATCGCCGCGACGCTCAGCGGATCACCCGAAGGGCTGGTCCAGGCATGGCCTTTGAGTGCCATGCCGGCGACCCATGGGCCGATCAGCAGGATCACGCCCGCTGCGATAAAGCTTTTGCGCCCGGCGCGGATCAACCGTGGCGCGTTGTACAGCAGCGCGGCGGTCAGGGCCAGGGTGAAGGACATCAGCCACATCCCGCCCAGCGGCGCGAGGCCGGCCAACGGGCCGTCAAGTTGGCTGTACCCGGAATACAGCCACGGGAAGCCGGTGAGGAACCAGCCGCGAAAGGCTTCCTGGCCCAGCCACAGGGCGGCGAAGGCCAAGGCGTCGGCCAGCGGGGCTTCGTTACGCCGCAACCACCGGGCCCAGAGCCAGGCGGGCAGGGCGAAAAACCAGGCAATGGCGGCGATGAACAGCAGCATCAAGAAACCGGCGAGCAGCACCGAGGCGCCGCCGAAGTTGTGAATGCTGACGTAGATCCAGCTGGTGCCGGCGCCAAACAGGCCGAAACCGAAACACCAGCCACGGCCAATGGCCTGACGTGGCGAAAGCTCGCGCAGGCCCGCATAGAACAGCCCGACCGCCAGCAGTGCCAGCGGCCAGATGTCGAACGGCGCCAAGGCCAGGGTGGTGATCGCGCCAGCCGCCATGGCCAGCAGGTTACCGGGCCAGCCGGGGCGGGTTATCCAGCGCATGTGTGTCCTTAGCGGGTCTCGCAGGGTTTATCGGGCAATGGGTGACAGGCGCAGCAAGTGAATCCGACGGCTGTCGGCGTTCAGGATGCGAAAGCGCCAGGAGCCGATTTCCGTGGTTTCATTGCGCTTGGGCAGGTGCCCGAAAGCACTCATCACCAGGCCGCCGACGGTGTCGAACTCATCGTCGGAGAACTGACTGTCGAAGAACTCGTTGAAGTTCTCGATCGGCGTCAGCGCCTTGATCAGGAAGTCGCCGCTGGGCAGCGGCTTGATGTAGCTGTCTTCTTCGACGTCGTGCTCGTCTTCGATGTCGCCGACGATCTGCTCAAGCACGTCTTCGATGGTGACCAGCCCGGCCACGCCGCCGTATTCGTCGATGACGATGGCCATGTGGTTGTGATTGGCGCGGAATTCACGCAGCAGCACGTTCAGGCGCTTGGACTCGGGCACGAAGGTGGCCGGGCGCAGCAAATCCTTGATGTTGAAACTGTCGCCGTTCTCCTGAAGGATCAGCGGCAGCAGATCCTTGGCCAGCAGCACGCCCATGACGTCGTCATGGCTCTCGCCGACGACCGGGTAGCGCGAGTGAGCGGAATCGACCACGGCGGGCAGGAATTCGCGAGGTGTCTGGGTCGCCTTGATGCTGACCATCTGCGAACGGGGGACCATGATGTCCCGCACTTGCAGGTCAGCGACCTGGATGGCGCCTTCGACGATGGCCAGCGCTTCGCTGTCCAGCAGTTTGTTCTGATGTGCATCGCGCAGCAGCTCCAGCAGCTCCTGGCGGTTTTTCGGCTCATGGGCAAAAGCCTGGGTGAGCTTGCCCAACCATGACTTCTGCCCGTTGCTCGATCGATCTTCGCTCATAGCGATTACTCTGAATCCTTTGTCGTTACAGGTTGATGTATCAGTGTTCGTCGCCGGCGTAGGGGTCGGGGTGACCCAGCTCTGCAAGCAACGTTCGTTCCAGCGACTCCATTTCCTCGGCTTCGTCATCTTCTATATGGTCGTAACCCAATAGATGCAAGCAGCCGTGAATCACCAGATGGGCCCAGTGGGCCTCAGCGGTCTTGCCTTGTTCGGCCGCTTCGCGCTCCACCACCGGGATGCAGATCACCAGATCGCCCAGCAGCGGAATGTCGAGCAGTTCGTCGGGCACGTCGGCGGGGAACGACAACACATTGGTGGCGTAGTCTTTCTGCCGCCAGGTGTGGTTTAGCTCACGGCCTTCGGGCTCGTCGACCAGGCGGATGGTCAGTTCCGAGTCGGCGCTGCGCTGGCGCAGGGCCAGCTCGCACCATTGGCGTAACTGAGCCTCGCTGGGGGCGGGGCGTTCGCTGGCCAGTTGCAGGTCAAGTTCAAGCATCGTGGCGATTGCCCTTGTCTGCAGTTGCCCGCTCGTCCTGATGATTCTCGAAGCGCTCGTAAGCTTCGACGATGCGCTGCACCAATGGATGGCGCACGACGTCCTTGGGCATGAAATGCGTGAAACTGATGCCCGGAACGTCCTTGAGCACCTGGATCACATGGTTCAACCCGGACTTGGTGCCACGGGGCAGGTCGACCTGGGTGATGTCCCCGGTGATCACCGCAGTGGAGCCGAAGCCGATCCGGGTGAGGAACATTTTCATCTGCTCGACCGTGGTGTTCTGGCTTTCGTCGAGGATGATGAAGCTGTTGTTCAGCGTACGGCCACGCATGTAGGCCAGCGGCGCAACCTCGATGACCTGGCGTTCGATCAGCTTGGCGACGTATTCGAAACCGAGCATTTCGTACAGCGCGTCGTAGAGCGGACGTAGGTACGGGTCGATTTTCTGAGCCAGATCGCCGGGCAGGAATCCGAGTTTTTCCCCCGCTTCAACCGCCGGGCGCACCAGCAGGATGCGGCGCACCTGTTCGCGCTCCAGCGCATCGACGGCGCAGGCCACGGCCAGATAGGTCTTGCCGGTACCGGCCGGACCGATGCCGAAGTTGATGTCGTTACCCAGGATTTCCTTCACGTAGCGCTGCTGATTCAAGCCGCGAGGGCGAATCATGCCTTTTTTCGTGCGCAGGGCCACGGCAGGTTCCGACGGAGCGTGGTTCTCGAGTTCTTCGAGGGCTGACTCCTGCAGGAACAGGTGGACGGTGTCCGGCGACAACTCGCTTCCCTTGGTTTCCCGATAGAGGCGGCGCAGCAGGTTTTCCGCGGAGGTGGTGTGCTTGGGTTCGCCGATCAGTTCGAACTGGTTTCCGCGGTTGCGGATCTCGATGGCCAGGCGCTGTTCGATCAAGCGCAGATGCTCGTCGAATTGCCCGCACAGATTGGCGAAGCGGCGAGCCTCAAAGGGCTCGAGAATGAAACGATGTGGTTCGATGGGTGCGTTCAAGGTCGTTTTTAGCCGCCCTGGGGCAATTAAGATGAAATCAAGGATAACGCCAGTAGGCTGGGTGCGAAAGCTCTTAAACAAGGCAATCTGATCACAGGGTGGCACCAACCCATTGTGGGAGCGAGCCTGCTCGCGATGAGGGCGTCACATTCAACATTGATATTGACTGTCACACCGCTATCGCGAGCAGGCTCGCTCCCACAGGGACTGGCGTGCTTATTGGATCAGCGAGCCGCGCAGGGAGTGCGGTTGCGCGGCGTCGATGTGTACGTCGGCGAACTGGCCGATCAGGGCCGGGGTGTCGCAGCGGAAGTTGACGATGCGGTTGTTTTCGGTCCGTCCTTGCAATTCGCCCGGGTCTTTTTTCGAGTAATCGGTCACCAGAATCCGTTGGACGGAGCCGACCATTTGTCGGCTGATCTCGAAACCTTGCTGGTTCAAGCGATGTTGCAAGGCGTTGAGCCGTTCTTTTTTCACTTCTTCGGGGGTCTCGTCCGCCAGATCGGCCGCCGGGGTGCCGGGGCGCTGGCTGTAGACGAACGAATAGGAAAAATCGAAGCCCACGTCTTCGATCAACTTCATGGTCTGCTGGAAATCTTTCTCGGTTTCGCCGGGGAAGCCGACGATAAAGTCCGAACTGATGCAGATCCCTGGCACCGCCGCCCGCAGTTTGCGCAGCTTGGATTTGTACTCCAGCGCCGTGTGGTTGCGCTTCATGGCTGCCAGGATCCGGTCGGAGCCCGATTGCACCGGCAGGTGCAGATGCTTGACCAGCTCAGGCACTTCGGCGTGGGCCTGGATCAGGCTGTCGGAGAACTCCAGCGGGTGCGACGTGGTGTAGCGGATACGGTCGATGCCCTCCACGGCCGCCACCACGCGGATCAGCTCGGCGAGGTCCGCCAGGCGCCCGTCATGGGTCAGGCCGCGATAACCGTTGACGTTCTGCCCCAGCAGCGTGACTTCGCGCACGCCGTTTTCCGCCAGGTGGATGATCTCGGCGATGACGTCGTCGAACGGGCGGCTGACTTCTTCACCACGGGTATAGGGCACCACACAGAACGTGCAGTACTTGCTGCAACCTTCCATCACCGACACATAGGCGCTCGGGCCGTCGATGCGGGGTTCGGGCAGGTGGTCGAATTTTTCGATTTCCGGGAACGAAACGTCCACTTGCGGCAGTTTGGTGATGCGCGCGGCGTCGATCATCTCCGGCAGACGGTGCAGGGTCTGCGGGCCGAAGACCACGTCGACGTAGGGTGCGCGGTCACGAATGGCGGCGCCTTCCTGGCTGGCCACGCAACCGCCCACGGCGATGACCATTTCCGGGTTGGCCAGTTTCAGTTCACGCCAGCGGCCGAGCTGGGAGTACACCCGGTCCTGGGCGCGCTCGCGGATGGAACAGGTGTTGAGCAGGATCACGTCGGCGTCTTCGGCGCGGGCGGTGACTTCCAGGGCCTGGTGTTCACCCAGCAGATCGACCATGCGCGAGCTGTCGTACTCGTTCATCTGGCAACCGTGGGTTTCGATGTAAAGCTTCTTGGCCATGGACGGAGTCATCACGTGATTCAAAGAACCGCGCATTATAGGGAACAAGTCAGCCGGTTCCTACCGCTGTGCGAGCAGTGGCTATGCTATAGTTCGCGCCCTCATTTTTACCCGCCGATGTGTTTCGCCAGCCATGACCAAACGTGAAGCTCCAATCTACAAGGTGATTTTCCTCAACCAGGGCCAGGTGTTCGAAATGTACGCCAAGCAGATCTATCAAAGTGATCTGTGGGGCTTCCTGGAAGTCGAAGAATTCGTCTTTGGCGAGCGCACGCAAATGGTCGTCGATCCGAGCGAGGAAAAGCTCAAGGCGCAGTTCGAAGGCGTGGTGCGCAGTTTTGTGCCGATGCATTCGATCGTGCGTATCGACGAGGTCGAGCGCCTGGGCACCCCGAAAATCAGCGAAGCCCGCGGCGCGGTCGGTAATGTCATGCCGTTTCCGATGCCGATGCCTGAGAAGTAAGAAATATTTTTGTTGCTGTGCTGGGCCCTGTAGGAGCTGGCGAAGCCTGCGATCTTTTGATCTTGATCTTTCGCTCTCGATTCAATTGGCTGTGGAAAGATCGCAGCCTCGTTGCACTCGACAGCTCCTACAGAGCTCAAGAGGCTGTGCGGTTCAGGGCAGTGGTGAGAAGGGCGTGCGCCCGTCGGCGTTCTGCAATTCCATCAGGTATTTGCGGAAGATCTGCCCCAGCACCTGGGTCGCGACTTCCAGCTCGTCGCGAGGCATCTGTTCGGCGACTTCGTCGGCGGTGTCCAGGGCTTCTTCGGCGCCATTGACCGCTGCCATCTTCAAGACAATGTAGGCCTGCACGTTGTTGGCCGGCACGCCTTCGCCATGGAAGAACATGCCGCCCAGCTTGTATTGCGCCTGGGCATGGCCTTGCAGTGAGGCTTTCTCGAAGTAGCTGAGGGCCAGCTTTAGGTCGCGCGGCGCAGCCTTGCCGGCGTAGTAGAACTCGCCCAACTCGTATTGCGCTTGTGCATCGCCCGCGTCCGCCGCTTTTTGACAGGCGTCGAGTGCCGGTGCGAGATCTTGTGGCTGGGTGTTGAGCGTGCAACGGCCCATCGCCGGGATCAACAACGAGTTGCCGCCTGCTTGTGCGTTCACCAGCAGCGGCTGAAGGAGCAACAGGCAGCCCAGGGCAAGGGTGCGGCCGGTGCGGTTCATGGGAATCGACTTACCTCTGAGGGGCACGCGGACCCTCCGGGGGATCCAATAAGCGCGCATTATGAAATAAGCAGGGCCATCCTTACAAAGTCTTTACTCGTTTTTTCTGCTGCAAGGGAGCGCTATCGACAGCTTCGAGGGGTAATACGTAGGAAAAGGGGTAAGAGGTTGTCGTCAATCACTGACGCCAGCGTCAGCCGGCGTCAGTTATCCACAGGCTTACTTCAACGCGGCGAAGGCCCGCTCAGCGGCGTCGAGGGTGATTTTCAGCTCGGCCTCGCCATGGGCGATGGAGGTAAAGCCGGCTTCGAACGCGCTCGGTGCCAGGTACACGCCACCGTCGAGCATCAGGTGGAAGAAGCGCTTGAAGCGGTCAGCGTCGCTGGCCATCACCTCTTCGAAGGTCACGATGTCATCGGCGCCGCTGAAGTACAGGCCGAACATGCCACCGGCCTGGGTGGTCACGAACGGAATGCCCGCCGCGTCGGCACGAATCTGCAAACCGTCGAGCAGACGGGTGGTGTAGTCGGTCAGCTCGGCGTGAAAGCCCGGGCGGCTGATCAGACGCAGGGTGGTCAGGCCGGCGGCCATGGCCAGCGGATTGCCTGACAACGTACCGGCCTGGTAGACCGGACCCAGCGGCGCGATGCATTCCATGATGGCACGCTTGCCACCGAAGCAACCGACCGGCATGCCGCCGCCGATGATCTTGCCGAAGGTGCTCAGGTCCGGTGTCACGCCGTAATGGGCCTGGGCGCCGCCGAGGGCCACGCGGAAGCCAGTCATTACTTCGTCGAAAATCAACACCACGCCGTGCTGGTCACACAGGCTGCGCAGGCCTTCGAGGAAACCCGGCGCCGGCGGTACGCAGTTCATGTTGCCGGCTACAGGCTCGACGATGATGCAGGCCACTTCCTGGCCGACTTCGCCGAGCATCTTCTCGACCTCTTCGAGGTCGTTGAATGGCAGGGTCAGGGTGTGCTTGGCAAACGCCGCCGGTACGCCGGCCGAACTCGGTACGCCTTGGGTCAGCGCGCCGGAACCGGCCTTGACCAGCAGGCTGTCGGAGTGGCCGTGGTAGCAGCCTTCGAACTTGATGATGCTGTCGCGACCGGTGAAGCCGCGCGCCAGGCGAATCGCACTCATGGTCGCTTCGGTGCCGGAGCTGACCATGCGCACCATTTCCATCGACGGCACGATCGAGCAGACCAGGTCGGCCATCTCGGTTTCCATGGCGGTCGGGGCACCGTAGGACAGGCCATGCTGCAACTGGTTGCGCACTGCTTCCAGCACGTCTGGATGGCTGTGGCCGAGGATCATCGGTCCCCACGAACCGACGTAGTCCACATAGCGCTTGTCATCCTCGTCCGTCACGTACGCGCCTTCGGCATGCTTGAAGAACAACGGGGTGCCGCCCACGCTCTTGAACGCACGAACGGGGGAGTTCACGCCGCCGGGGATATGTTTCTGGGCGTTGGCAAACAGGGTTTCGGAACGGGACATGGTTGGGCTCTCGAAATCGAAAAATTATTTGATCTGCAACAGATCGTTGAAGGCACGGGCGCGACGCGTCACTTCCAGCGGGCTGTCGGCGCCGAACAGGCCATGGACCACGGCCAGCAGGTCGACACCGTGAGCCACCAGCGCGGCGGCGTTGTCCAGGGTGATGCCGCCGATGGCGCACACCGGTATATGCAGTTTGAGCCTGGCCTGGTCGAGCAGTTCAAGGTTTGCGCTGGGTGCGCCGGGCTTGGTGTTGGAGTTGAAGAAGCGTCCGAACGCGACATAGCTGGCGCCTTCGCTGGCCGCCTGTTCGGCCAGCTCCAGGCTGGAGTGACAGGTGGCGCCGATGATTGCATCGCGCCCCAGCAGCGCCCGCACCGGCGCCAGCGGGCCATCGGTCTGGCCCAGGTGAACGCCGACGCCCAGGCGCGCGGCCAGTTCGGCGTCGTCGTTGATGATCAACCGGGTCTTGTAGCGCTCGCACAGATTGCGCAGCGCTTCGGCTTCGCGCAGACGGCGGGCTTCGTCGCTGCTTTTATCACGGTATTGCAGCAGGGTGACGCCACCTTCCAGTGCCGCTTGCACATACGCGAGGAATTTGCCGGCCAGCAGTTGGCTATCGGTGATGGCGTAAAGGCCACGTAGTTTCATTCCACAGCCTCCGGAGCTACGAGCAGAAATCCAGCGGCAGGCGCCGCGGAACGAACTGGCCTTTGCCCAATTGTTCGGCATCGCGCAGGGTGCGCCAAGTGTAATCCAGTGCTGTCTTGACCGCGCTGGCCAGCTGTTCGCCCTGGGCCAACCGTCCGGCCAGGGCGCTGGCCAGGGTGCAGCCGGAGCCGTGGTAGCTGCCGGGCAAGCGCTGGCAGGTGAAGGTTTCGCGGCGACCGTCACGGCTGTACAGGCGATTGTGGACTTCATGTTCGTCGCCGTGACCACCGGTGATCAACAGGTGCTTGACGAAGGGCAGCAGTTTTTCGGCGCACTCATCGGCGCTGCCCTCGGGCAGTTCGGCGAGGATGCGTGCTTCCGGCAGGTTGGGGGTGGCAATGATAGCCAGGGGCAACAGGCGTTCGCGCATGGCGTAGCCGACTTCATCCTTGCCCAATCGTCCGCCGCCGCCGGCACGCAGCACCGGGTCGCAGACCATGGGCAAATGTGGGTGCGCCTGCAGCAGTTCGACCACCGTGTCGACCATTTCCAGTGAGCCGAGCATCCCCAGCTTGACCGCCGCTACCTGCGAATCGTTGAGCACGGCATTGGCTTGCGCCAGCACCCACTCCCGATCGAGCACGCGGAAATCGCTCACGTTAACCGTGTCCTGCACGGTCAACGCGGTAACGGCCGGGGCGGCATGACAACCCTGGGCGAGCAGGGCTTCGATATCTGCCTGCAAACCGGCGCCACCACTGGGATCGTGGCCGGAGAGACAGAGGACAACGGGGCGAGAGCTGTAGATATTCATGGTGCGCGAGCTTACCACCAAACCCCTTGTCGGGGCGCACGATCCTTGTAGGAGCTGTCGAGCGGAGCGAGGCTGCGATCTTTCCATTGCCAATTAAATCGAGAGTGAAAGATCAAGATCAAAAGATCGCAGACTGCGTCAGCTCCTACGGCCAGCGCGAGCAAGCGCCTCGCCACCTTGGCCCGCCAGTTTACCGACCTGACCAAAGCAACAGCTCTAGCTCAATGCTTGGCGCTGGAACGCCCGTTCTAGAGCCCTCTGTAGGAAAAATTTCAATGGTGCAAATTGGCCATCAACGGCTATGCTAGAAATGGATCCAACCAATAACAGGTAATGCCGGTTTTACGTCTACTCAGGGAATGGGGGGCTTCCTGATTCAACCGGACAGGCCACGCTGGGGCTTAAATGCGCTATTTGCTGATGTTGCTGTTGTGCTTGCCCCCTTTGGCAAGCGCCCTCGAATTCGATGAATTCACCCAAAGTCTGCCCTTGGGCCATGCCCTGCAGGTGTTCGAAGACACCCACGGCACGGCCACCATCGATGATGTCCTGGCAGAGGCTGCGCTGGGGCACTTCAAGCCCCATGACAAAGCCACGCTGAACGCGGGTTATTCGCGCTCGGCATTCTGGCTGAAAATAGATCTGCACTACCGCCCCGGCAATCCGGACGCCCAGCGCACCTGGTTGTTGGAACTGGCCTATCCGCCGCTGGACCATCTGGACTTGTATCTGCCTGATAGCGCCGGGGCGTATCGCCTGGTTCGCCAGACCGGCGATGCCTTGCCGTTCGCCAGCCGTGAAATTCGCCAGAACAACTACCTGTTCAGCCTGGACTTCAAACCCGGACAACGTCAGTCCGTGTACCTGCGCCTGCAGAGCCAGGGGTCGATCCAGGCGCCGCTGACGTTGTGGTCGAGCACGGCCTATCTCGAGCAACAACCCGTGCGCTTGTACGTATTGGGCATCATCTATGGCGTACTGCTGGGGATGCTGGTCTACAACCTGTTCATTTATCTGAGCGTGCGGGACACCAGTTACCTTTATTACATCGTTTATATCGCCTCGTTCGGCTTGTATCAGTTGTCGGTCAATGGAGCGGCCGTGGAGTATTTCTGGCCGGACAACCCCTGGTGGGCCAATGCCGCAACACCCTTTTTCATCGGTTGTGCGGGCCTGTTCGGCAGCCAGTTTGCGCGCAGTTTCCTGCAAACCGCACAACACAGTTGCTGGCTTGACCGGCTGCTGCTGGCGCTGATCGTCTACAGCGCAGTAGTAGTGGGCCTGTCGCTGATGACCAGTTACGCCCTGGCCTTGCGCCTGGCGACGGCATTGGCGCTGGTGTTTACCGTGGTGATTTTCGCCGCCGGGCTGTTCGCCTGGTGGCGCGGTCTGCGGGTGGCGCGTTATTTCATCATCGCCTGGTCGGCGTTTCTGCTGGGGGGCGTCGTCAATACGATGATGGTCCTCGGTTATCTGCCGAACGTATTCCTGACCATGTACGCCAGCCAGATCGGCTCGGCCATCGAAGTAGCGCTGTTGTCCCTGGCCCTGGCCGACCGTATCAATGCCATGCGCGAGCAGCAGGCCCAGACCCTGTTCGACGCCGGGCAAAAACTTGAAGTGCTCAACCAGCAATTGGCCCATGGCAACAAACTCAAGGATGAATTCCTCGCCACCTTGACCCATGAGCTGCGCACGCCGATGAATGGCGTGATCGGTTCGCTGGAGTTGATGGAAACCGTCGAAATGAACGAGGAGCTGACCCAGTATCAACAGACCGCCGCAGGTTCTGCGCGGGACATGATGCGCATGGTCAACGGCATCCTCACCCTTACCGAGTTGCAGGCCGGCAAGCTCAAGGCCTACCCGGCGCCGTTCAGCCTGCGCGCGATGGTCGACGCCTTGCAGGTGCAGTTCGGGGCCAATGCGGCGGTCAAGAGCCTGGATTTCAAGGTCGACGTGGCACCCGGTCTGACGGACCGGCTGATCGGTGACAGTGGCAAGCTGGCCCAATGCCTGGAATGCCTGCTGGACAACGCCGTCAAGTTCACCCGCACAGGGGGCTTGGCGCTGCGGGTCAGTGGCAGGCCGTCGGGGCTCGATCGGCTGGTGCTGTCCTTTGCCGTGATCGACACCGGTATCGGTTTCACGGACCTTGGGGAGGCGACCTTGTACCAGCGCTTCTTCCAGCTTGACGGTTCCATGACCCGGGAATACGGCGGCCTGGGTGTGGGTCTAGCGATCTGTCGACAGCTGGTGGAGTTGCTGGGCGGACGCTTGACCCATACCTCCGAACCCGGTCGCGGTAGCCGATTCCAGTTGGATGTCGAGGTGGAAGTGGCCTTGCCCGTGGAGGCGCCGACGCCATTCTCGTTCAGCCCGCGAGAAAGCGCGCGGTTGCCCCAGGACTGCACGGTGTTGCTGGCTGACGACAACAGCATTGATCTGCTGGTGATGCGCGGCATGTTGCTCAAGCTTGGTTACCGGGTGCGTACCGCCGACAGCGGCCGCGCGGCACTGGATATGCTGCAGGGCGAGAGTGTTGACGCGGTGCTGCTCGATTGCCAGTCGCCACCGCTGGACGGGGTGTCGGTCTGCTGTCAGATCCGTACGCTCGCCGGCTGCGAGGATCTGCCGGTGTTTGTGGTCAGTCCCCATCCGAATCACGAGCGCTGCACGTCTGGCGCGTTGACCGATTACCTGAGCAAACCGGTGAAATTCGAGGTGTTGCGCACGATTCTGCAACGACGGGTGCTTTGTCCAAGGCAGGGTGAAAGCGCCGATATTTAGGCGGGTATGACACTTTGTTCGGCTTTGGGGCGGTGCTTAACTGAACCTCTGCTGGCCGACCAAGGAGCCCTGTCATGAACCTGCACCAGTTCGCCGAAACCCACGAGGTCACCAATCAGCCACCGTCCCTGGATGGCGCCAACCTCTATCGCATCGACCTGCCGCTGCAACAGTGGTCGCAGCGTTTCGGTGCGGGCTGGGCGCAAGGGCGGATCGATGCGTATGGGGCGTTGGCCGGTGGGCCGCTGATGGAGGCGGGGTTTCTGGCCAATCAGAACAAGCCGGTTTTTTCCAGCCACGACCGCTACGGTCATCGCATCGATCTGGTGGAATTCCATCCCGCTTATCACCAGTTGATGCGCACCGCCGTCGAGCATGGCCTGCCCAGCCTGCCATGGGCCCACCCGCAACCCGGCGCCCACGTCGCCCGAGCCTCGATGACTTATCTGCACAGCCAGGCTGAAGCCGGCACCGGTTGTCCGCTGACCATGACCTTCGCCAGCATCCCGGCGTTGCGCTTGCAACCGGACCTGGCCGAGCTCTGGGTGCCCAAAGCGCTCGCCACCGAGTACGACTCGCGAAACGTCGGCATGGCCCACAAGGCCGGAATCACCCTTGGCATGGCGATGACTGAAAAGCAGGGCGGCACCGACGTGCGGGCCAACACCACCAAGGCTTATCCGGTGGGCGCCAGCGGTCCGGGGCAGGCCTATGAACTGGTGGGCCACAAGTGGTTCTGCTCGGCGCCGATGTGCGATGCCTTTCTGACCCTGGCCCAGACCGACAAGGGCTTGAGCTGTTTCCTGCTGCCGCGCCATCGCCCGGACGATACGCGCAATCAGTTCTATATCCAGCGGCTGAAGAACAAGCTGGGCAACTGTTCCAACGCCTCCAGCGAAGTCGAATTCCGTGGTGCGCTGGCCTGGATGGTCGGTGAAGAAGGGCGGGGCGTGCCGACGATCATCGAGATGGTCGCCATGACCCGTTTCGATTGCATGGTCGGTTCCAGTGCTCTGATGCGTCAGGCCCTGACCCAGGCCAGCCATCACTGTGCGCACCGCAAGGTCGGTGGCAAGTTGTTGAACGAACAGCCACTGATGCAAAACGTGCTGGCCGACCTGGCGCTGGAAAGCGAAGCCGCCCTGGCCTTGAGCCTGCGCATGGGCCGGGCGCTGGATCACTTGAGTGACGAACACGAGGCCAAGTTCGCGCGGCTGGTGACGGCGGTGGGCAAATACTGGATCTGCAAACGCGCCCCCGCGATGATCAACGAAGCTGCCGAATGCATGGGCGGTGCCGGTTACGTCGAAGACAGCATCCTGCCGCGCCTGTACCGCGAAGCACCGGTGAACTCGACCTGGGAAGGTTCCGGTAATGTGCAGTGCCTGGATGTGTTGCGGGCCCTGTCCAAGGAACCGGGCGTGCTTGAAGTGCTGTTCAACGAACTGGGTGACGGCCACGGCGACAAACGCCTGGCTGCCCACATCGATCGGTTGCAGGCGGCGTTCAAGGATACCGCTGACATCCAGTACCGCGCCCGGCAATTGACTGAAGAGATCGCCATCGGCCTGCAAGCCAAGCTGCTGCTGGAAGCGGGCAACAGCGGCGTCAGCGATGCTTTCATCGCCAGCCGCCTGGGTTCGGCTGGCGGGGCCTACGGCGCCTTGCCCCGAGGCCTGAATGTCGAGGCCATCGTGGCGCGCTCCACCCCCCAGGGTTTCTAAGGAGACTAAGAAACCCCTGTGGGAGCGAGCCTGCTCGCGAAGGCGTCGGCCCATCCAATATCGCGGGTGACTGACACACCGCTATCGCGAGCAGGCTCGCTCCCACGGGGGATTTGCGACGACTGAAGAATCTGCGGCCACAGGAAATCAAGGGTGGGAGCGAGCCTGCTCGCGATGGCGTAGGCACATCCAATATCGCGGGTGACTGACACACCGCTATCGCGAGCAAGCCCGCTCCCACGGGGGATTTGCGACGACTGAAGATTCTGCGGCCACAGGAAATCAAGGGTGGGAGCGAGCCTGCTCGCGAAGGCGTCGGCCCATCCAATATCGCGGGTGACTGACACACCGCTATCGCGAGCAAGCCCGCTCCCACGGGGGATTTGCGACGACTGAAGAATCTGCGGCTGGTGGTGATCAAGGGTGGGAGCGAGCCTGCTCGCGAAGGCGTCGGCCCATCCAATATCGCGGGTGACTGACACACCGCTATCGCGAGCAAGCCCGCTCCCACGGGGGATTTGCGACGACTGAAGAATCTGCGGCTGGTGGTGATCAAGGGTGGGAGCGAGCCTGCTCGCGAAGGCGTCGGCCCATTCAACATCTTTGCTGACTGATACACCGCTTTCGCGAGCAAGCCCGCTCCCACAGGGGATCTGCTGTGAATGATCGACCGCGCCCAATACGCCACTGTTCCCGTCGGACGACGTTGCAGGCAAGATGAAGGCCTGCAAGTCAGAACACAGGAAGCTGATCGTGACCGAAGCGTTTATTGTCGTTCAAACCGCCGAACAAGCCGTGGATCGTCTGGCGGCCCTGCACGAGCGTGCGACCACTGCGCTGAACCAGGCGCTCAAGCGGTACCTCAAGGATCGCATCGAGCCGGATGCCGAACAGCGGGCATTGTTTCGCTATCCCGCCCTGCGCCTGACCTACCACTGCCACGGTGAAGTCCCGCAAACCACCCGCGCCTACGCCAAGGTCCAGTTGCCGGGCACCTACAGTGTCACCGTCACCCATCCGGCTGCGTTCCGTAAATACCTGCTGGAGCAGTTGGTCCCGCTGATGCACGACTTTACCGTCACCGTGGAAGTGGGTGTCAGCGAGCAGAACATCCCGTATCCGTACGTGGTGGAGCAGGGTGATGAACTGGCCGGCTCCGGCGTGACCGCCGCTGTGCTGGCGCGGGTGTTTCCCAGTACCGACCTGTCGGCCGCCACCGATGGCATTGCCGACGGCCTCTACGACTGGGAAAACACCGACCCGCTGCCCTTGGCACTGTTCGACGCCGCGCGCGTGGACTTTTCCCTGCGCCGGCTGGTGCATTACACCGGCAGCGACTGGCGCCATGTGCAGCCCTGGATCCTGCTGACCAACTATCACCGTTATGTTGACCAGTTCATCGTTCATGGCCTGGAACAACTGCGCAGCGACCCGCGTTTTGTGCGCATGGTCCTGCCGGGCAACGTGATCATCGAAAAGGGCATGGACCACGGTGAAGCCTCGGCGATCGCCGCAGGCGTGGTCTGGCACCGCTACCAGATGCCGGCCTATCACCTGCAGGCCAATGACGGCCATGGCGTGACCCTGGTGAACATCGGCGTCGGACCGTCCAACGCCAAGAACATCACCGACCACCTGGCCGTGCTGCGACCTCACTGCTGGCTGATGATCGGTCACTGCGGTGGGCTGCGGCAGTCCCAGACCATCGGCGACTACGTGCTGGCCCACGCTTACATGCGTCGCGATGGCATCCTCGACCGGGTCGTGCCGCCGAATATTCCGATCCCGGCCCTGGCTGAAGTGCAGATGGCTTTGCAACAAGCGGCCGCCAATGTCACCGGTGAAAAGGGCGACGAGCTGAAGAAGCGCCTGCGCACCGGCACTGTGCTGACCTACGACGACCGCAATTGGGAACTGCGCTGGGCCCAGGAGCGTCCGCTGATCAACCTGTCCCGCGCCGTGGCGGTGGACATGGAAAGCGGCACCATCGCCGCTCAGGGGTACCGCTTGCGGGTGCCATACGGCACGTTGCTTTGTGTCTCGGACAAACCGCTGCACAGCGAGATCAAATTGCCGGGCTCGGCCAACGCGTTCTACGAACGGGCGGTCAACCAGCACCTGAAGATCGGCATCGCAGCGCTGGACCTGTTGCGCACCGAACTCAACTCGCTGCACTCGCGCAAGTTGCGCAGCTTCGACGAGCCGCCGTTCCGCTGATCGACTGATGTCCTGTTGATGGGACAGTGGTTATTTAACGGTCGGGCCACTAGCATGGTCGGCCCAGACCGTTAGATGTTGTGTTTGCCATGCCCCGTCCGCCCCGTCCCGCTTCCCGCCGTCCTGGCGCGAAACCTCCCGCATCCGCCCCGCGCCGTGTGGCCAAGGCCGCGCCGGCCGAGCCGCGGCTGATCCTGTTCAACAAACCCTTCGATGTGCTGACGCAGTTCAGTGACGATCAGGGGCGGGCGACGCTCAAGGACTTTATCGACGTGCCCGGCATTTATCCCGCCGGGCGGCTGGATCGCGACAGCGAAGGGTTGCTGCTACTTACCAACGACGGGCAACTGCAGGCCCGCATCGCCGACCCCCGGCACAAACTGGCCAAGACCTATTGGGTGCAAGTAGAAGGTGAGCCCAGTGCCGAGCAATTGCAGCGTCTGTGCGATGGCGTGGAGTTGAACGACGGCATGACCTTGCCCGCACAAGCACGGCAACTGGACGAACCGCAACTATGGCCGCGCAACCCGCCGGTGCGCTTTCGTAAAAGCGTGCCGACCAGTTGGTTGGAACTGGTGATTCGCGAAGGGCGCAACCGTCAGGTACGGCGCATGACCGCCGCGGTGGGCTTGCCGACATTGCGTCTGGTGCGGGTCAGGATCGGCGACTGGACGCTCGAAGGGCTGGATCAGGGCCAGTGGAAGGAAGTGCCGGCGCGTTTATAAGGTGCCGGTCTCGATCAGGCCGATCACCACGCTCTTGATGACGAATGCCGCCACGCCCAGTCCCAGCACGAAAAACAGGATGAACGAGCCGAAACGCCCGGCCTTGGACTTCTTCGCCAGATCCCAGACGATAAAACCCATGAAAATGATCAGGATGCTGACAAGGCCGGTCATCATCCACTCTTCGAAAACCACAGGATCCATCGAAACACTCCGGCGTGGGCGAGGTTGGAAAGGCGGGGCGAGTATACGGCATGGGAAGAGGGCGAAGGATTGGGCTGCGACGGTGTGTCGCAGCTATTCGTCAGTCTTTTCAGTCGTGCTGGACGCCCGCCCGCTTGAGCATCTGTTTGCAGCGTTCGGACAAGTGAAACACCCGCAGGTGCTTGCCGGCCTTGCTATAGCGTTCACGCAGGGTCTTGAGCGCCGCGATGGCCGAATAGTCGACAAAGCTCAAGTGGCGGCAGTCCAGGGTCACCAGGGCCGGATCGTTGGCCGGGTCGAACTGGTTGAGAAACGGCGTGGTCGAGGCGAAGAACAGGGTGCCGTGCAGGCGATAGAGCTTGCTGCCGTCCGCCTCCAGATGCGTGTCGGCGTACAGTTCCCGGGCCTGTTGCCAGGCAAAGTTGAGCGCCGCAATGATAATGCCGCACAGCACCGCGGTCGCCAGATCGGTGAACACCGTGATGGTCGTCACCGCGATGATCACCAACACATCATTGACCGGCACTTTGTTGATCACCCGCAGCGAGGCCCAGGCAAAGGTCTGCTGGGACACCACGAACATCACGCCGACCAGCGCGGCCAACGGGATGCGTTCGATCAACGGCGACAGAAACAACACGAACAGCAGCACCATCACCCCGGCAATCACGCCGGATAACCGGCCGCGGCCGCCCGAACTCAGGTTGATCACGGTCTGGCCGATCATCGCGCAACCGCCCATGCCGCCGAACAGGCCAGAGGCCATGTTGGCTGCGCCCAACGCCACGCACTCGCGGTCCGGGTAGCCGCGGCTCTCGGTGATCTCGTCGGTCAGGTTCAGGGTCAGCAGGGTTTCCAGCAGGCCGACCATCGCCATCACCACCGCATAGGGTGCGATGATCCGCAACGTCTCCAGGTTCCAGGGAATGTCCGGCCAGACAAAAGCCGGCAGGCCGCCGGCGATATGCGCCATGTCACCCAGAGTGCGGGTCGGCAGGCCGAAGAAGTAGACCGCAAGACCAACCCCCAGGATCGCCACCAGGGCCGGCGGAACACTGCGGGTCAGGCGCGGCAACAGGTAGACGATGGCCATGGTCAGCGCCACCAGGCCGATCATCAGGTACAACGGGCCGCCGCTGAGCCAGCTCTCGCCACTCTTGAAGTGTTCCAGTTGCGCCAGCGCGATGATGATCGCCAGACCGTTGACGAAACCGAGCATCACCGGGTGCGGCACCATGCGCACCAGTTTGCCCAGCCGTAACAGCCCGAACGCCATCATGATCAACCCGCCCAGCAGCACAGTGGCCAGCAGGTATTGCACGCCGTGTTGCACCACCAGCGCGACAATCACCACGGCCATTGATCCCGCCGCGCCAGACACCATGCCGGGCCGCCCGCCAAACAGCGCGGTCAGCGTGCAAATGATGAACGCGCCATACAACCCCATCAACGGGTTGAGATGGGCCACCAGGGCGAACGCGATGCATTCGGGCAGCAAGGCAAAAGAAGTGGTGAGGCCGGCGAGGGCGTCGGCGCGAAGACGTGCTGGTTTCATGATTTTCCTGACTGCGCAGCGCTTGAACATCGGCTGCCGTGGGCTCGGTGCAAAAAACAAGGTGGGGATGGTACGGAATTGAGCCCGGTGCGGCCAGCCGTCTGTGGTGAGGGGATTTATCCCCGTTGGGCTGCACCGTAGTCCTAAGGCATTAGGCCCAATCTTGCTGGCGCACCGAGTTGCCTGGTTTGGGGCTGCTGCGCAACCCAGCGGGGATAAATCCCCTCGCCACAAGAGAATGGTTGTGCATGAAAGTCCAGCGCGGGATTTTCATAGCGGCTGCATCGCGATGTCCGTCAGCGACATTTCTTGTCTGTGTACGAAAATTACTTTCAGTGCGTTTGAAGATTATTCCTCGAAATGATTTATGAGTTTCACAAACACAACGTCGTGACCCCATTCGAGGAGTAACGCATGGCATCTGCATTCGGTTATTGGCTGTTGGTCTACGCGGCCATCGCCATCATTGCGCTGATCGTTTTGATCGCCCGATACCGGCTTAATCCGTTCATTGTCATTACCTTGGTGTCCATTGGCCTGGCGCTGCTGGCCGGGATGCCGCCGTCCAGTGTGGTTGGGGCGTACGAGGCGGGCGTGGGCAAGACCCTGGGGCACATCGCGCTGGTGGTGGCCTTGGGCACGATGCTCGGCAAGATGATGGCCGAGTCCGGTGGGGCCGAGCGCATGGCGCAGACGCTGATCGAGCGCTTCGGCGAGCGCAACGCCCATTGGGCCATGGTGTGCATTGCGTTCCTGGTGGGGTTGCCGTTGTTTTTCGAAGTCGGATTCGTGCTGCTGGTGCCCATCGCGTTCACCATTGCCCGGCGCGTGGGCGTGTCGATCCTGATGGTGGGGTTGCCGATGGTCGCCGGGCTCTCGGTGGTGCATGCCCTGGTGCCGCCGCACCCGGCGGCCATGCTGGCGGTGCAGGCGTTCCAGGCCTCGGTGGGGCAGACCTTGCTGTACGCGATCCTGATCGGTATTCCTACCGCGATCATCGCCGGCCCTGTGTACGCCAAGTTCATCGTGCCGCGCATCCAACTGCCGGACGATAACCCGCTGGAGCGACAATTCCTCGACCGCGAGCCCCGGGCCAATCTGCCGGGTTTCGGGATAACCCTGGGGACCATCCTGCTGCCGGTGATGCTGATGTTGATCGGCGGTTGGGCCAACCTGATCTCCGAGCCGGGCAGCGGCTTCAATCAGTTCCTGCTGTTCATCGGCAACTCGGTGATTGCCTTGCTGCTGGCGACCCTTCTCAGCTTCTGGACGCTGGGCCTGGCCCAGGGTTTCAACCGTGAATCGATCCTCAAGTTCACCAACGAATGCCTGGCGCCGACGGCCAGCATCACGTTGCTGGTGGGCGCTGGCGGTGGTTTGAACCGGATTCTGGTGGACGCCGGGGTGACTCAACAAATCGTCGGCCTGGCCGAGGAATTTCAACTATCGCCATTGGTCATGGGCTGGCTGTTCGCCGCCCTGATGCGTGTCGCCACCGGCTCGGCCACGGTGGCGATGACCACGGCGTCGGGCATCGTCGCGCCTGTGGCGATCGGTCTGGGCTATCCCCATCCCGAGCTGTTGGTGCTGGCCACCGGAGCCGGCTCGGTGATTTTTTCCCACGTCAACGACGGCGGCTTCTGGCTGATCAAGGAATACTTCAATATGACCGTCACTCAAACTTTCAAGACCTGGACCGTACTCGAAACGCTGATCTCCCTGGTTGCGTTCGGCCTGACCCTAGGACTCGCGCGCTTGCTTTAATCGCAGCGCTCCCACACAGGTGCCGTCATGGACATCCTTTACCAGATTCGCTCCCGTCAGGATTCCTTCAGCGCCGGCGAAGGAAGAATCGCCCGGCTGATGCTCGACGACGTTGGATTCGCCGCCTCGGCCAGTCTGGATGAACTGGCCCAGCGCGCCGAAGTGAGCAGCGCCACGCTGTCACGGTTTGCCCGTACCGTTGGCTGCCGCGACCTGCGGGACTTGCGCCTGCAACTGGCCCAGGCCAGTGGCGTCGGCAGCCGGTTTCTCGACCCCGCCGGCGCGCCCGAGCAATCGGCGTTTTATGGGCAGATCGTCGGCGATATCGAGACGACCCTGCGTCAGCACCTGTCGGCATTCGAAGAGTCTCGGTTCGGCGACGCCGTGCGGATGCTCGGCAAGGCGCGGATGATTCATGCGTTCGGGCTCGGCGGTTGGTCGGCGCTGTGCGGCGAGGAATTGCAGGTCCGGCTGGTGCGTTTTGGCTACTCGATTGCCGCCTGCCGGGATCCGGTGATGATGCGCATCACCGCCACCTCATTGAGCCAGGAGCATTTGGTCATCGCCTGTTCACTCACCGGCATCACCCCGGAACTGCTCGGCGCGGTTGAACTGGCGCGCAGTTATGGTGCGGCAATCCTGGCCATCACCCGCGCCGACTCACCGTTGGCCCGACTGGCCGATGTGGTGTTGCCCCTGCAAGGCGCCGAGACCTCGTTCATTTATAAGCCCACGGCGGCGCGCTACGGCATGCTGCTGGCCATCGATGTACTCGCCACCGAGTTGGCGCTGGCCCACCCTGAAGACAATCAAGAACGCCTGCGGCGAGTCAAACTCGCCCTGGATGATTACCGCGGCGGCGACGATCACTTGCCGCTGGGAGACTGAGATGCTGTACGACACGCTTATCCGCAACGCACTGGTCATCGATGGCAGCAACACCCCCGGTTACAGCGCCGACGTGGCGATCCGCGCCGGTCGCATCGAGCGCATCGGCGACTTGAGCGATACCCGGGCGCTTGAAGAAATAGACGCCGCCGGCCGTGTGCTGGCGCCAGGGTTCATCGATGTGCACACCCACGACGACACGGTGGTCATTCGTCAGCCGCAGATGCTGCCCAAGCTCAGCCAGGGCGTGACCACGGTGATCGTCGGCAATTGCGGCATCAGCGCTTCGCCGGTGAGCCTGCGAGGTGAGCCGCCGGACCCGATGAACTTGCTCGGCACCGCCCAAGCGTTCGTTTATCCGAGTTTCGATGATTATCGTTCGGCGGTGGAGGCGGCCACGCCGGCGGTGAACGTGGCGGCGCTGGTGGGGCACACGGCGCTGCGCAGCAACCACATGGACGATTTGTTGCGCACAGCCAGCGTGGGAGAAATCGCCGCCATGCGTCAGCAACTGCGCGAAAGCCTGGAGGCCGGCGCACTGGGGTTGTCCACGGGCCTGGCCTACGCCAACGCCTTTTCGGCCTCCACCGACGAAGTCATGCAACTGACTCAAGAGCTGAGCGCATTCGGTGCGGTCTACACCACCCATCTGCGCAGCGAATTCGAACCGGTGCTCGAGGCCATGGACGAGGCGTTCCAGATCGGCCGTCATGCCCGGAGTCCGGTGATCATTTCTCACCTCAAATGTGCGGGTGCCGGTAATTGGGGGCGCAGTCCGCAGGTGCTCGCGGCGTTGGAGAACGCGGCGAAAACCCATCCGGTCGGTTGTGACTGCTATCCCTATGCGGCCAGCTCCTCGACCCTGGATCTCAAGCAGGTGACCGATGCCCATCGCATCACCATCACTTGGTCGACGCCTCATCCACACATGGGCGGGCGCGACCTGGCTGACATCGCCGTCGAATGGGACGTATCACTGCTGGATGCAGCGCGCCGCCTGCAACCGGCCGGCGCGGTGTACTACGGCATGGACGAAGGCGACGTACGACGAATCCTCGCCCACCCGTTGTCCATGGTCGGCTCCGACGGTTTGCCGGAGGATCCGTTTCCGCATCCACGCCTGTGGGGTGCTTTCCCGCGGGTACTGGGGCATTTCAGTCGTGACGTGGGGCTTTTTCCGTTGCACACCGCCGTGCACAAAATGACCGGCCTGTCGGCGGCGCGCTTCGGCCTGAAGGACCGTGGTGAAGTCAGTGAAGGGTATTGGGCGGATCTGGTGTTGTTCAATCCTCATACCATCAGGGACGTCGCCGATTTCAACGAACCACAACGGGCCGCCGAAGGTATCGATGGGGTCTGGGTCAATGGCGTCTTGAGCTTCAGCCAGGGCCGGGCGAACGGGCGCAGGCAAGGACGGTTTCTGGCACGAGAAGGGGATTTGCGCCTCGGATTCAGTTCGTCACGCGAAGCTTGAGAGGTGCAAACCAATTGCAGTTATCCGTGATCGTCCTCTCAGTAGTGGCATTGCGATATTAAAGAAGCCGCCGCCAAAGCCGAAGCAATGGGGTCAACCCATCTAAACTGGGTCTTTTCAGCCAGGGAGTTACCCATGAGCTTCGGTAAAACCACCCCGATCCTGCGGATCTTCGATGAAACCAAGGCATTGGCGTTTTATGTCGACTTCCTGGGGTTTACCCTCGACTGGCAACATCGCTTCGGTGACGATTTTCCGTTGTACCTGCAAGTGTCCCGTGGCGATTGCGTGTTGCACTTGTCCGAGCACCATGGCGACTGCACACCCGGCTCGGCGCTGCGGATAGAAACCGATGAACTGGAAGCTTTCCAGGCGCAACTGCTGGCCAAGCAATACCCCTTCGCCCGCCCTCAGATTCAGGCCATGCCGTGGGGCAGCCAGGACATGACGGTGGTCGATCCGTTTGGGAATCGGTTGGTGTTTACCAATGCGATCAGTGTGTAACAGGTAGGGCTGGGTGATAAAACGTCATGTTAGTCTCGTTCGTTCAAACCGACAGAGTAGGAGATCGTACGCATGACTCATCATCCAGACTCTCGAGAGCGCTTGGACAATGCTAAGACCGACGTGGAGCGCTCCAAAGCGGACACTCAGTCAGTTGTGACCGAAAATTCGGGCGTAATTGATAGCGCCTCAGGATTGGGTACACGGATCCAAGAACGGTTCCGGGACATTGGTGGGGTTGAGCTGGATTTGCCGATTCGATAAACGGTGACAGGACTCTGCTGCTCAAGCTTGAGCTGTCCGCCGGCCACCTAAAGGAGGCCGGCGGATGCACTTCATCAAACCCGGAAGTGACTCACCATCATCTGCAACTGATTACCCAAGCGGGCCAGTTCAACACTGGACGCGGCGGTTTCTTCGCTGGCGGCGGCGGTCTGTTCGGACACGTCGCGCACGTTGATGATGCTGCGGCTGATCTCCTCGGCCACGGCGCTTTGCTCTTCAGCGGCTGCGGCGATCTGCTGGTTCATCGACTGGATGTTCGACACCGTGCGGGTGATGTTTTCCAGTGATACGCCGGCTTTGCGGGTCAGGGCCACGCTGCTGTCGGTGAGGCTGCGGCTGTTGTTCATCACGGCGGCCACTTGCTGGGTGCCGTTCTGCAGGCCGGCCACCAGGCCTTCGATTTCCTCGGTGGACTTTTGCGTGCGCTGGGCCAGGCCACGGACTTCGTCGGCAACCACCGCGAAACCACGACCGGCTTCACCGGCGCGCGCCGCTTCGATCGCCGCGTTCAGGGCCAGCAGGTTGGTTTGTTCGGCCACGGCCTTGATCACGTCCATGACACTGCCGATCTTGTCGCTTTCCTGTTGCAGCACGGTCATGGCGTCGGTGGAGCGCTCCACTTCACTGGCCAGGCGTTCGATCTGGGCGATGGCCTCGTTGACCACCTGGTCGCCGGCACGGGCTTCACCGTCTGCGGCGGCGGCTGCCTGGGACGCTTCTTCGGCGTTGCGGGCAACTTCCTGCACCGTGGCGGTCATCTCGTGCATGGCGGTCGCCACCTGATCGGTCTCGACTTTCTGGCTGTTGACTCCGGCGCTGGTCTGCTCGGTCACTGCGGACAATTGTTCGGCGGCGCTGGCGATCTGGGTCACGCCATCACGGATGCCGCTGATCAGGTCGCGCAGGGTCACGCCCATGCGCGCAATGCCCTGTTGCAGCACGCCCAGCTCATCACGACGGGTGACAATCGGGGTGTGCGACAGGTCGCCACCGGCAATGCGTTCGACCACGGCCAGGGTTTCACGCAGTGGTCGGGTGATCTGGCGAGTGATGACCACGGCCGCAATGATGCCTACCAGCAATGCCAACAAAGTGCTGACCAGTTGCAGGGTGCGGGCCTGGGCGCTTTCGGCATCGCGACGGTCGAGCTGGATCTGATACAGCTGCTCGCTCAGGGAGACGATGGTCGTGCCCTGGTCGGTCATTTCCTTGCGGGCCTGCGCCGCCTCGGCAATGGCCAGGGTGAAAGCCTGGACGGAGCTGCGGTATTGAGTCAGGGCAGCTTCGAGCTGACGCAGCTCACCTTGCCGGGTGCTGGCGAAATACGCATTCAGCGGTTGAAGCGAAGCGAGGGTGGCGTCCAGTTGGGCGACGGCCTTGCGTTCGTTTTCGGGGTTGCTGTTGGCGGTGTAGCCGCGTACTTCATAGCGGGCCAACATGAACGCCTGCTTGGCCTCGGTGATGGCCTGGTATTGTTCGAAGCGCTGGTCGCTCAAGGGCGTTTGCTGCACGTCGGTGTTGAGCGTCTCGATCAGTTGATAGGCGATCCCGGCGTTGGCTGTCATCGCATCACGGGCGGTGTTCCCGGTGCGGTAGGCGTTGCGCATTTTGTTCAGGGACACCTGATAGGCGCTGATGGTCGCGCTCTGCTCCTTGAGCAGCTTGACGTTTTCCGGGCTCTTGAAGCTGCTGAGCAGCGCGTTCTGTTGCGCGACGAAACCATCGAGGGTGGTTTGCACATTCTGTGCGGCGGTCTCGTCGCCGTTGGTCAGCATGTATTGCAGGCGCACGACCCGAAGCTTGGTCAGGCCGGCATTGAGCTTGGTGATGTCGCTCATCCAGTTGCTGCGGTCGATCAGCCCTCCCAGGCTGGTCCAACTGGTCAGTGCCAGGATGCAGGTCAGTACCAGCACCAGGCCAAAGCCCAGGCCCAGTTTCATGTTGACGCTAATATTGCCAAACCAGCTATTCATCAAATTCCTCCAGGAACGTTGTGCTGCTTGATTGTCGGTACGCTGGAAGATTGTTGTTTTTGAGCCAGCTAAAACGTGTAACAGGGCTGTATCGGCTGCCGGCGCTGGATCTGAAAGGATTATTTTCGGGTGTCAGGCATTGCTGAAGATTTTGCTGTGCGCCTCAGGGTTTTCCTGAATTTCAGGCAAAAAAAAGCCCGCGGGAGGGCGGGCTAAAACCTTAGTTTCTTGAATGAGCGAGGGGACTTTACCCAATCCCACCAACGCGTTGGGTGAAGAAAAGTTCATGGGGGACGAGTTGCAATGAGCAGAGAACGAAGCCCTCAACCTGGATCAGGTTGAGGGCTTGTCTGCGAACCTGACAGCCTCACCTCAGATCAAACCGATCCAGGTTCATCACCTTGACCCACGCCGCGATGAAGTCGTTGACGAACTGCTCCTGCGCGTCCGAGCTGGCATAGACTTCGGCCAGGGCCCGCAGTTGAGCGTTGGAGCCGAAGACCAGATCGACCCGCGTGCCGGTCCATTTGACTTGACCGGTCTTGCGGTCACGGGCTTCGAACGTCTGCTGGTCGTCTGAGAGCGGTTTCCATTCCACGCCCATGTCGAGCAGGTTGACGAAGAAGTCGTTGGTCAGCGCCCCAGGCCGTTGGGTGAAAACCCCATGTTGAGTGTGGCCGACGTTGGTATCGAGCACGCGCAGGCCGCCGATCAATGCGGTCATTTCCGGGGCGCTGAGGGTCAGCAGTTGCGCCTTGTCGATCAGCAGTGCCTCGGCGGGTACGCGGTATCTGCCCTTGAGGTAGTTGCGAAAACCATCGGCGATGGGTTCAAGAAAGCCGAACGACTCGACGTCGGTCTGCTCCTGGCTGGCGTCCATACGCCCTGGCGAGAACGGCACCGTCACGCTGAGTCCGGCATTTTTCGCCGCCTGTTCAATGCCGGCGCTGCCTGCCAGCACGATCAGGTCGGCCAGGGAGATTTTCTTGCCGCCGGACTGGGCCCCGTTGAACTCGCTGCGGACCTTTTCCAGAGTCGCCAGCACTTGCGTCAATTGTTCCGGCTGGTTGGCCGGCCAATCTTTTTGCGGGGCCAGGCGCAGCCGTCCGCCGTTGGCACCGCCACGTTTGTCGGAACCGCGGAAGCTGGACGCAGCCGCCCACGCCGTAGACACAAGCTGTGGCACCGACAGCCCCGAGGCCAGCAGTTTGTCCTTGAGGGACGCAATGTCACTGTCGTTGACCAGTGCGTGGTCGACCGCCGGGATGGGGTCTTGCCAGAGCAACTCTTCGTTGGGCAGTTCCGGGCCGAGGTAGCGCGAGAGTGGGCCCATGTCGCGGTGGATCAACTTGAACCAGGCGCGGGCGAAGGCGTCGGCCAATTGGTCCGGGTTCTCCAGGAAACGCCGGGAGATTTTTTCGTAGATCGGGTCGAAGCGCAGCGCCAGGTCGGTGGTCAGCATCGTTGGGTTGCGGCGCTTGGACGGATCATGGGCGTCCGGGATGATGCCGGCGCCAGCACCGTTTTTCGGTGTCCACTGGTGTGCACCGGCCGGGCTCTTGGTCAGTTCCCACTCGAAACCGAACAGGTTCTCCAGATAATTGTTGCTCCAGCGGGTGGGCGTGGTGGTCCAGGTCACTTCCAGGCCACTGGTGATGGTATCGGGGCCTTTGCCGGTGCCAAATGCGTTCTTCCAGCCCAGGCCCTGTTGCTCCAGGCCGGCGGCTTCTGGCTCGGCACCGACATTGTCCGCAGGCCCGGCACCGTGGGTCTTGCCGAAGGCGTGGCCGCCAGCGATCAGGGCCACGGTTTCTTCATCGTTCATTGCCATGCGGCCAAAGGTTTCGCGGATGTCCAGCCCGGCGGCGACCGGGTCCGGTTGACCCTCGGGACCTTCCGGGTTGACGTAGATCAGGCCCATCTGCACGGCGGCCAGCGGGTTCTCCAGATTGCGCCCCAGGTCGGTACGGCTTTCTTCATTGCCAGGTTCGGCCACCAGTTGGCCGTCGCCGGGATCTTGCATCGCGGCCTTATCCGGTTTGCCGTAGCGGGTGTCTCCGCCGAGCCATTTGTTTTCGGAACCCCAATAGACGTCTTCGTCCGGCTCCCAGACGTCGGCACGGCCGCCGGAAAAGCCGAAGGTCTTGAAGCCCATGGATTCCAGCGCGACGTTGCCGGTTAGCACGATCAGGTCGGCCCAGGAGATGTTGCGACCGTACTTCTGTTTGATCGGCCATAGCAGGCGACGGGCCTTGTCTAGGCTGACGTTGTCCGGCCAGCTGTTGAGCGGCGCAAAACGTTGTTGGCCGGAGCCCGCGCCACCGCGCCCGTCACCGGTGCGGTAGGTGCCGGCGCTGTGCCAGGCCATGCGCACAAAGAGCGGCCCGTAGTGCCCAAAGTCCGCCGGCCACCAGTCCTGGGAGTCGGTCATCAGCGCATTCAGGTCATTTTTCAGGGCCTGGAAATCCAGGCTTTTGAACGCTTGGGCGTAATTGAAATCCTCGCCCATGGGGTCGGACAGCGGTGAGTGCTGGTGCAGGATTTTCAGATTCAGTTGGTTGGGCCACCAATCACGGTTGGTGGTGCCACCACCGGCAGCATGATTGAACGGGCATTTCGATTCGTTTGCCATGAGGAGCTACCTTGGTCGTGTTCATCCAGCTATCGAGCCCGGCCGGGCGCTATAGCGACAGGTGAAAATCACTACGTAGATGCAGGGCTCACAGTTCGCACATTGATCGTTCGGCCTTCCGGCAATCGACGTCGATTACCCGCATCGTGGCCCACGGCAAGCCCAGTACGTTTCGAACGCTTTCGTATCTCTTGTCAGGTCTGATCTGGCCAGCTTTCGCCAGCGCTGAATCAAGGCTAGTTCTTCTGTGGCAGATCGCTAATAGCCACAGTATTAATGGGTAATAGGCAGATTCTTTTACCCGGCTTGCCGGTCGAGGCAGATGATAGGGCCAGCGCTTGGTTACGGGAGAGGACCGGACCATGAACGAACGCCCCCGCAGCACGGCCATCCACGAAGCCGGCCACGCCCTGGCTTTTTGGTGGAACGGTCTGCCGATAAAACGCATCACCGTGCGCACCAGGGACGAAGCGTGTGCGGGACCGATGATCGATCTGCTCGGTAACCCGCACTACGCCGACGGGTTGGTGGAGGCCGATTATCTGGTCCTGCGCCCGGCGTTGGCCGCCCGGGGGATTGCTGAATATTTGCCCTCCATGGTTGATTCGATTGAGCGCGACCTGCTCCATTGCTTCGCCGGGCCTGTGGCCGAAGCGGTCTATCGACACGGCAGGTCCGACCGGATGATCAGCACCAGTGGCCGTGGCGATCTGGACCGGGGGCACGAGTTGATCTGCCTGCTGCCCCCACGCATGTTGCTCGACGCCGAATCACGGGCCATCGCCCGCTGCAGTTGCCTTGTGCATCGTTACTGGTTTGCTGTCTGTGCTGTGGCGGGGCTTCTGCAAGAGCAAGGCGTGGTCGAGGGCAAAGCGGTCACGGCGCTGCTGTGCGAGATCACCGCAGAGTCGCCCAGCTTGCTTGGCAATGGCGTGAGAAGCCTTGATTCGTGATCGAGAAGCGGCAAGCGTCGCACCCGTGGGAGCAGGTTTTGCTCCCACGGGGTTTACGCCATTTGAGGGTTGACCGGTATCAGGCCGTGGACGGCTGGCTTACCAGTTGTAACTCAGCTTTGCAGTGATTTCGCGGCCCGGGTTGTAGTAGTTCGCGGTACCGGAACCGACCACATGTTGCTCATCCAGAAGGTTGCTGACGTTGATCGCCAGGTCAGTGCCTTTGAAGAGGTTGTAGTTGAAAGCCGCATCGAAGAGCGTCGTACCATCGCTGGTGCCAGTGTTGGCAGCGTCGAAGTAATAGGCGCCCACATACCGGGCACCCAGGCCAACGCTGACAGCCGTGTCGGGTACGTTGTAATAGCTCCACAGCGAAGCGGAGTGTTTGGGCGCCGTGGCGAACTCATTCCCCTTGAGTGAACTTCCGTCGTACAAAGTACCGCGCAATACTTCGGACTCCATATAGGAGTAGCCACCGACCAGGCTCAGGTTGGGCGTCAACTCAGCCTTGGCTTCCAGGTCCAGCCCGCGCACACGTGACTCGCCAACGGTTTGCTGCTCAATGACACCACTGGGCAGTACGACGGCAATGCTGACATTTTCCTGGGTGAGGTCGTAGACGGCTGCCGAGAACAACGCGTCCATACCGATGGGCGCATATTTCACACCCACTTCGTATTGTGTGCCCGTCTTCGGGACAACGCCCACCGTTGGCGGTGAGACCGACTCGACCATGCTGACGTAGGTGGAGACTTCGTCGTTGACGATATAGGTCAGCGCGCCGCGATAGGAGGTTTCCGAGAAATCATCCGACTCTTTTACGTTGTTGATGTCGGTACTGGACAGATCCAGCGAGTCGTTGCGCACACCGGCGGTGACGATAAAGCGCTCATAGAAGGACAGGTTCTGCTGCAGGAACACGGCTTTGGTTTTGGTATCGAGCTTGTTGTTGCTGTAGGGCGCGACTGCGCTTGGCACACCGGTGAACACCGGGTTGGCCAGGTCGATGGATCCTGTCGTGGCGTATACGGAGCGTTCCTCAGTCGAAGAGTCGCCATACTCCACGCCCACCAACGTACTGCTGTCGATGTTTTCGAAGCGGGCATCGTATTGCAGCATCAAGTTGCCGTTCAGTTGCTCGGCTTCGCTGTCAGTGCCAAAGATATAACGGGGGACCGTGGTGCCGGTGCGGGTAGGGGAGTCGCTGAGGAACACATAGCCGAAATCATCGTTCAGTTCGCTGTAGCGCAGGTTGCTGCGCACCACGAACCCATTGTCGAAATCATGGCTGAAGGTGCCGCTGATATTGGTGCGTTCGACATCGTGGAAATTGTAGCTGGGCTCGCCGTAGAACTTGTCGCGGTCGTATTCCTTGTCCAGCGGGTAACCGCCGCTGTTGGGCGAGCTTTGGGTCTTCAGGTAGTCCACGATCACGGAGGCCGAGGTGAAGTCCGTAGGGGCCCAGGTCAGGCCGCCCATCAAGAACTTGTTGTCGTCCTGTGAATGGTCGTACTCGCGCTCACTGTCTTGCATCTTTGCCGTGAAGCGACCGGCCAGGGTTTGCTCTTCGTTCAGCGAGTCCCCGACATCGATGCCGGTTTCGACATGGTCGAAAGAACCGTAGGTGACGTAGCCCTGGCCGAACTTGTCGAAGCGTGGCTTCTTGCTGACAAAGTTCACCGAACCGCCCGGGTCAGCCGGGCCGAATAGTGTGGAGTTGGCCCCGCGTATCACCTCAACGCGCTCATAGGCGAAAGGTTCCTCGCGCACACCGCGCATTGAACCCAGGGTCAGGCCGTCCCGATAGGTCGTGGCCTGAAAGCCGCGGATCTGGAAGTAATCGTTGCGGTCGTCAGTGCCGTAATAGTCGGTAAGAACCCCCGGCGTGTATTGCAGCAGTTCTTCGGTGGTGCTCACGCTGCGTTGCTTCATTTCCTTGTCGGTCACCACGGAAACCGAGGCGGGGGTGTTGAGGATGCTGGTGGCCACCTTACCGCCGACCCAGAGTTCCTGGGCGACCACCGAGTTGGCGTCTTCGGTGCCGTCGACCCTCGCCTTGGCGTTGACGAGGATGGGCGCGAGGCGAAAGGTGTCGAGTTCGCCGTCCGCCCTGGCTTGCGGCGTCAGCAAGTAAGCGTTCGGGCCTTGCTGCTGTATCGCGATGTCGCTCCCCTGCAACAACGACGACAGAGCTTGGGGCGTATCGAGTGTCCCGCTCACGCCCTGGGTATTGCGGTTCGCTACGCTTGACGCATCGAAAGAAAGACTGATGCCCGCCTCGCGCGCAAAGCGGTCAAGCGCCGGTGCCAATGGGCCGGCAGGAATGTTCCACGAGTGAACCTGATGGGCCTGATCAACGCTCGAGGATTGCGCCAGAGACGGTAGCGCGTAGCTGCTGACAATGACGCCAAAGATCGCACCGTGTAAGGCACGATTCAGTCGGTGGCGCTGTGGAACCGGGGACGAACTCATTTACTCGCTCCAAGAAAGGGGATCGGCAGATCGGCCTGTATTTCAGCCTTTCTTACATGCCGAACGAGAATGAGAAATCACCTCATTTTTATTTGATGTTGGCGCGCGACGGAAAAGGGCTTAGCTGGCGGCGCTCAACGTCACCCAATATTGGGTTCGATAATCAATCCGTAAGTGCAGTGACTGCGCCACCAATGCCAGTACCTGATCGGTGTCGGCGAGTTGAAAGGTCCCGGAAACGCGCAGGTCCGCGACTTCTTCGGCGCATCGCAACAGGCCGGGCCGATAGCGCGACAAGGCCCCAATGAAATCACCGAGGCGCATATGGCGTGCGCTGATCACCCCGTCACTCCAGCTCCATACATCCAGGCCGTTATCCTTGAACTCACGAACGCCATTTGAGGTGAACAGCCGCTGATTGCCGGCCTGGACAGTGTTGTTAACCGAAAGGGTTTGGCTGGATCCGGGAAATACGCTGACTGCGCCGCGCTGCACCGCCAGAAGGGTCCCGTCGTCACGCTCGTATGCCAGGAACCGGGCGTTCTGGGTGCTTATGATTGCGTCGCGGGTTTGTACCCAGAAAGGACGCGGTTGAGCTGAGCCCGCATCGGCGCCGGTATTCACGATGATTTCGCCGCGCCGCAGAACGATCAGGCGCCGCTGTTCGTTGAAATAGCTGTCGACCGCACTGTCGCTATTGAGCTGGATAAGGCTGCCGTCATCGAGTTGGAAGCGTCTCTGCTCGCCGGTTCTGCTGTGCTGCTGGGCAAGCAAAGCCGGCAATGGTGTGTAGTCGCGGCCCAGCCAGGTCGCTCCTCCAACAGTGGCCAGCACACCCAGTAGCTTCAGGCTTTGGCGCCGATGCATGCCTGAGCGGGCGCCTTTGAGGGTGTGCCGGGCCAAATCAGGTGGAACGCCCGCGAAGTCATCGCCAAGCGCTTCTACACGCTGCCACGCTAAAAAATGCTCAGGACGCTGCCGCAGCCAGTGCTCAAAGGTGCGCTGGGTTTGCTCGTCGGCTGGATTGAAGCGCAGGCGCACCAGCCAGTGGATCGCCTGGTCGACCACCGCCGGGTCCAGCACCTGCGCTTCACTGTTCGGCATAACGCAAGCGATAGCAGTGTTGCAGGGCCTTGGCCAAGTCGCGTTCAACCGTAGAGCGGGAAACGCACAATTTTTCGGCGATTTGCAGGCAGGTCAAACCGTCGAGCTGGGCGAGTAGAAAAGCCTGGCGAACTCTCGGTTTCAGCAGGTCGAGCAGACGGTCGATGCGCTCAAGGCTGTCAAGAATCAGCAACCGTTCTTCTTCCGAGGGGGCCGCTTGTGGAGGGAGCAGCGCGAGACTCTCGAAGTAGGCGCGTTCGAGTTCGCGACGGCGATAGCGATCGATCATCAGTCCGCGGGCGATGCTGCTCAGATAAGCCCGGGGTTCGCGCAACGGGCTTATCTGACGGGATTTGAGCAGGCGTACAAACGTGTCCTGCGCCAGATCGGCTGCGCTTTCGTGACATCCGATGCGCCGGCTCAGCCAGCTGTGCAACCAGGAATGGTGGCTGCGATAGAGCAGCGCGAGATCGGCATTGCCCAGTGTGTCGTTGCTGCGCATCAGCATCTCGGAAAATACATAATTGATAATGAATCGCATTATATTCAGACAGGTGACGTCAGGGCAATGTGCGGAACCTGATGTTCGAGATGGGCTTGGTCTCGAGTCCTGATAGGAATAGGCAATGCTGCAAGGCAAACCGGCATAGGGGCCCCGGTTCTGCCTCGCTACCATGGCCTTGCACCCACCTTATTGGAGGCTCGCCATGAGCAGCAGAAAAACCCTATTCATCACCGGCGTCAGCAGCGGCCTGGGCAACGCCCTGGCGCGGGAAGCGCTTGCGGAGGGCCATCGAGTCATCGGCACCGTGCGCAGTGAAGCGGCGTTGCAGGCCTTCGAGACACTGTCCCCGGATCATGCCCATGGCGTCATCCTGGATGTCACTGACTTCGAGCGGATCGACAGCGTTGTCGCTTCCACACAAGCCAGCCACGGCCCGGTCGATGTGCTGGTCAACAATGCCGGCTATGGCCATGAGGGCATCTTCGAAGAGTCGCCGTTGGAAGAGATGCGCCGCCAGTTCGACGTCAACGTGTTCGGCGCGGTGGCGGTGACCAAGGCTTTCGTGCCGTATTTCCGCAAACGTCGTGCCGGTCATATTCTCAATATCACCTCGATGGGCGGAACCATCACGATGCCGGGTATTGCCTATTACTGTGCGAGCAAGTTTGCGCTGGAAGGTATCTCCGATACGCTGAGCCAGGAATTGCTGCCGTTCAACATCTTCGTGACCGCCGTGGCGCCCGGCTCGTTTCGCACTGACTGGGCAGGTCGTTCGATGCAGCGCACGCCGCGCAGCATTGCCGACTATGACGCCAGTTTCGATCCGGTGCGTAAAGCGCGGGAAGAGAAAAGCGGTAAACAGCTCGGCGACCCGCGCAAGGCTGCCCAAGCAATGTTGCAGGTCATCGCCAGCCCGACGCCACCGGCGCACTTGTTGTTGGGCAGTGACGCGTTGAACCTGGTGCGTGACAAATTGACTCGAACGGCCAGTGAGATTGACCGATGGGAGGCGCTGACCCGCTCGACTGACGGTTGAGCGGCCAGCAAAGGGGGCAATGATGACGCCGACCGATCCACACACCTTGCGCATGGTGCAGTTGATGGAGCAGCTCGCGCCGGTCGAGGGCTACAACCTGAGCGCGCTGGACGACATCCGCTTTCTGCGTTCGAACCGGCCACTGACCCGCACGCCGGTCTTGTATGACCCGGGCATCGTCATCCTGTGTCAGGGGCGCAAGCGCGGCTATCTGGGGGAAGACGTCTACGTGTATGACGCCCAGCATTATCTGGTGGTGTCCGTCCCCGTGCCCTTCACCATGGAGACCGACGCCAGCGCTGCCGAGCCCATGCTGGCGATCTACATGCGGCTCGACTTTCAGCTGGCCAGCGAGTTGATATTGCAAGTCGATGAGGTGCTGGGCCCAAGTGATGCCCTGCCCAAGGGCATGTATGCCTCGCCCATGGATGACCGGCTGCGTGCCTCGACGTTGCGTTTTCTTGAAGCCATGAGTCGTCCGGGTGACGCGCAAATACTCGGGCCGTCACTGGTACGAGAAATCTACTACCGCATCCTCACTGGCGAGCAGGGCGGCTCAATGCATGCCGCGCTTAATCGCCAGGGGCACTTCGGTAAGATCGCTCGCGTGATTCGCAAAATCCACAGCAGCTACCAGGAGCGTCTGGACGTCGAGTCACTTGCCCATGAGGCCGGCATGAGCGTGCCCAACTTTCACCTGCACTTTCGCAGCGTGACCGACTCCTCCCCCATGCAGTACTTGAAGTCGACGCGCCTGCACCAGGCACGCCTGCTGATGCTACGCAATGCCATGAGCGCTTCGGCAGCGGCGTTCAACGTGGGCTACGAAAGTGCGTCGCAATTCAGCCGTGAGTTCAAGCGCTTCTTTGGCCGTACCCCCCAGGCCGAGATCGAGTGGATGAAGGCGACTTATGCGTTGCCCGCGCCTGCCACGCCGTCTATCTATGTGTCATCGCATTAGAGAGGCATCAACTGGACGCGCCAGACCCGCCTTCGGTAGCCGTAGGTTTCGCCACCCGTCTCACGGAAATTCGCTACGTCCGCCGATGCTCGGTCATCGCCGAAAGCACCACCGACGTTGCCGCTGTACGCGTCTCCACCCCCAGCTTGATGTACACATGCTCCAGATGCTTGTTCACCGTACGCGGGCTCAAATCCAGGATGGTGCCGATGTCGCGATTGGTTTTCCCACAGGCCACCCAGCGCAACACTTCAACTTCACGCCCCGTCAGTTGAAAGCGTGCCGACAACACCTGGCTGGCCGGTTCGTCATTCAGGCTCAAGGCCGCCACTGGCTGCGACGCCGCACGGGCAGAATGCAGAATGCGTGAAGTGCGCAAGTGCGCGGCGACCCGCGCCAACACTTCGTCGATCTGGATCGGCTTGGTCACGTAGTCGCTACCACCCACTTCAAAACCCTGAACCACATGGCAGCTTTCCGTCAGCGCGGTCATGAACAGCACCGGGATATCAGCGCTCTGGGGTTGCGCCTTGATCCGCCGACAGGTCTCGAAGCCATCCAGGCCCGGCATCATTGCGTCCAGCAGGATCAGATCCGGGCGTCGACGCTCGATACGGTTCAACGCACTTAGCCCGTCAAGGGCCACCAACACCATATAGCCGGCATCGTTAAGCGCGTCGGAGAGCAGGGCGAGGTTGTCCGGGGTGTCATCCACAATCAGCACAACACCGGGTTCAGCGACTGTGGTCAGTGCATTCATCTTCTGCCTCCTTGAGGGCGCGGTTGATTTCGTCCAGGCGAAAGTTCTTCAGCAACTTGCGCAGTGTCCCGATAAACGCTGCCGTCTGCGGTGTCTCGGCCTGGATGCTGTCGAGCTTTTCCTGTAACCCACGGACATAGCCCATGGCGCTGAGCTCGCCGAGGGTGACAAGGTCCGGGTGTGAGGGTAAGACCCAGTGTGCAGGGAGTGCCGCGGACGCAGGCCTTTCACGCCGCACCCACTGCAGGTCAAGTTGCGCCTGGATGCGCTCCAGCAACTCCGGCGTGCGCACGGGTTTGGCCAGATAGTCGTTGCAGGCACTGGCCAGATTGCGTTCGTCGTTGAAGGCATTGGCCGAGATCACGATGATCGGAACGTTGGACAACCCGTTGCGGCGAATCAGGCGGCTGGTTTCCCAGCCATCCATGGTCGGCATCGACAGGTCCATCAGGATCAGGTCCGGCCCCAGCAGTGCCACCTGGCGAATGGCTTCCTGGCCGTTGCTCGCTTGCACGACCTCAAAACCCAGCGGTGTGAGCATGCCGCTGAGCACCTTGCGATGGTCGACATGATCGTCCACCACCAGCACACGACGCGGTGGCCCCTGGTAGCCGATGATGTCGTGCTCGACATGGACCACCGCCTGGGGCGCGCGCACCTGAGAGAGAAACAGCCGCACCTGGAAGCAGGTGCCCTGGTCCTGCTGGCTCTTGACCTGCAATTCACCGCCCATCAGCGAGGTGAGCATGCGGGTGATGGTCAGACCGAGGCCGACGCCCTTGTCCTGGCGCATCAGGTCGCCACGTTCGAACGGCTGGAAGATCCGTTCGATATGCTCGGGGTCTATGCCGATCCCTGTGTCGATGACCTCGAAGGTTGCCGTTTCGCGCATGTAACTGACCCGCAGGCAGACCTCACCGCTGTCAGTGAAATTGACCGCGTTGCCCAGCAGGTTGATCAGGATCTGCCGAACCCGTTTCTCGTCACCCCGCACCACCGCCGGCATCTTGCCGATCAGTTCCAGGCGAAAGCGCAGGCCTTTTTCCTCGGCCTGCGGGGTGAACATCAGCTCCAGGTCGTGGATCAGCTCCGGGAAGGGGATTTCCGTCAGTTCCAGGCGCAGTTTGCCGGCCTCGATCTTGGCCACGTCGAGCAGGCCGTCAATCAACGACAGCAGGTGCGAGCCGCTACGCAGAATGGTCGCCAGGGCATCCTGATGCTGCTCCGGCATTGCCGCGTCGCGTTGCAGGTTTTGGGTAAAGCCCAGGATGCTGTTGAGCGGCGTGCGCAACTCATGGGACAGCCCGGTGATGTAGCGACTCTTGGCCGCATTGGCTGCCTCGGAGGCCTCCTTGGCATCCTGCAGGGCCTGGTCAGTGACGCGGTGCGCGGCGATTTCCTGCATCAGCAACTGGGTCTGGCGGGTCGACTCCTCTTGGGCCACATGGCGGCTTTCCCGGGTCAGGACGATCCACCAGGCGAGAATCGCCGCCAACATTGAGAGGGTCAGGAAAGCCTTGAAAAACGCCTGGTACAGCGGCGCCGAATGGGGCAAGCCTCCAGAGGCCTGGCTGTAGATCAGCGCGAGGGCCCCGCTGAGCATCAGGATCAGCACCAGCAACAGGCCCAGGTAATGCATCAGCCGCGTGTGCAGGCGGGGCACCATGCTGTTGGGCAGCAACCAGCGCAACAGCGACTCGAACTGCGCGGACAGACGCCCCTGGGGTTTGCAACGATCGCCGCAACGCGCGTCCAGCGAACAGCACAGCGAGCAGATGGGCGTGCTGTAGGCCGGACAGAACGCCATGTCGGCGCTTTCAAACGGGTTGCTGCACAGGCCGCAGGTGATCTGCGTACCCGCTTCTACCGGGTGCAACAACAATGGGTCGCTGGCACGGGCGATGTAATAACGACTGCCCGTCGCCCAGGCCAGCAGCGGCACCATGATCAACGCGGCACCCAGGGCGACAAAGGGTGGGGCGGCCTGAGCCAGGGCACCGAACAGGCCGAAGTGGGCGAGAATCGACAGCAGCGAGGCAATCAGCATCGCGCCGACGCCCACCGGGTTGATGTCGTAAAGGTGCGCGCGCTTGAACTCGATGTGTTTGGGCGACAACCCCAGAGGTTTGTTGATTACCAGGTCCGCGACCACACAGCCGATCCAGGCGGTGGCGATATTGGCGTAGAGGCCGAGCACCTGGTCGATGACGTCGAACACGCCCAGTTCCATCAGCATTAACGCAATCGCCACATTGAACACCAGCCATACCACGCGACCCGGGTGACTGTGGGTCACTCTGGCAAAGAAATTCGACCAGGCGAGTGAGCCGGCGTAGGCGTTGGTCAGGTTGATCTTCATCTGTGAGACGAACACAAACAGCACCATGGCGCCCAAGGCCCATTCCGGCGAGGAGAAGACGTAACTGAAGGCCACCAGGTACATCTGGGTTGGTTCGGCGGCACGCTCCATGGGGATTTCGTGTTGCAGGGCGAGAAAGGCCAGGAAGGCTCCAGCGGCCATTTTCAAGGCGCCGGGAATGATCCATCCGGGACCGGCGCAAAGCAGCGCGGCCCACCAGCGTTTGCGGTTGGCGGCGTTTTTCTCTGGCAGAAAACGCAGGTAATCGACCTGTTCACCGATCTGCGTCACCAGCGAAAGGGCCACGGTACAGGCCGCGAAAAATTCCAGCAGATTGAAGTCTCCGCCGCTGGCACTGCGCCCCAAAAAGCTGGTCCAGTCGCTGAAGGCCTGGGGATTTTTTGCCAGCACGAACAGATAGGGCAGCACCAGCAGAACCAGCCACAGTGGCTGAGTCCAGAGTTGCAGGCGGCTGATCAGGGTCACCCCGTAGGCCACCAGCGGAATCACCAGCAGCGAGCAGATCACATAGGCGAAGGCCAGTGGAATATGGAAATACAGCTCAAGGGCCAGGGCCATGATCGCCGCTTCCAGGGCGAAGAACAGGAAGGTGAAACTGGCGTAGATCAGCGAGGTGATGGTCGAGCCGATATAGCCGAAACCGGCGCCACGGGTCAGCAAGTCCATGTCGACGCCGTAACGGGCTGCGTAGTAACTGATCGGCAGGCCGGTGAAGAAGATCACCAGGCTCACCGCGAGAATCGCCCAGAACGTGTTGGTGAAGCCGTAACTCAAGGCCAGCACCCCGCCGATGGCTTCCAGCGCCAGGAACGACACCGCACCCAGGGCGGTATTGGCGATACGCAGCTCCGACCACTTGCGAAAGGACTTTGGCGTGTAGCGCAGGGCGTAGTCCTCCATGGTCTCGTCGGCGACCCATCGGTTGTAGTCACGACGGATCTTGGCGATGCGCTGGGTGCCGGGTGGTAGCACGGTAAAAGCCTCCTGCGGTCAAGGCGCTCCATGCCTGGCGGGTGTTGCGCTGGTGAAAAATTGAGCAATTTCCATGCCTCGGCCGCCGGGTGGCGTCGACGGCTGCCCATGCGCGTGCCCGCGCGTGAGGGAGCAAGGTGGCATGGGCCCGGAGCGCTAGCCTGCACCAGCTTTGTGCGATTTTCCCTACGTCAAATGACGTATGCCTTTACGTCAGGCTGCGTATACCGGCTGCCGCTCCGCACCGCCATGCTCATGCCATCACCGTTGCTGGCCGCCCCAGGGCGAACCCGCAGCGCCACCGCAGAGGAGTAGCAGCATGGAACCACGATTGATCCGCACCCAAGGTCTGTTGCCGCGCCGTCTGGCGCTGGGAGCAGCGGCCCTGTCGTTACTGGCCGCCAGTGTGTTCAGCCAGGGTGTCCTGGCGGATGAGGCCAACAGCACCGGTCTGGCCGTGACCCCGACCGAAGTCACGGTCGGCCAATTGCACTCGGCCACCGGGACCATGGCGATTTCCGAAACCGGCTCCATCCAGGCCGAACGCCTGGCCATTGAGCAGATCAACGCCTCGGGCGGCATCCTCGGCCGGCAGATCAAGGTGATCCAGGAAGACGGCGCCTCCGACTGGCCGACTTTCGCCGAGAAGGCCAAGAAGTTGCTGGTCAACGACAAGGTGGCGACGGTGTTCGGCTGCTGGACTTCGGCCTCGCGCAAGGCCGTGCTGCCGATCTTCGAGAAGGAAAACGGCCTGCTCTACTACCCGACGTTCTATGAAGGGCTGGAGCAGTCCAAGAACGTGATCTACACCGGCCAGGAAGCCACCCAGCAAATCCTCGCCAGCCTCGACTGGATCGCCAAGACCAAGGGCGCGAAGACTTTTTACCTGGTGGGCTCGGACTACATCTGGCCGCGTACCTCAATGAAGATCGCGCGCAAGCACATTGAAAACGTGCTGCACGGTGAGGTGGTCGGGGAAGACTACTACCCGCTGGGCAACACTCAGTTCGGCTCGCTGATCAACAAGGTCAAGCTGAAGAAACCCGACGTGGTGTTCGCTGCCGTGGTCGGCGGTTCCAACGTGGCGTTCTACAAGCAACTCAATGCCGCGGGCGTCAACGCGGCCAAGCAGACCTTGCTCACCCTGTCGGTGACCGAAGATGAACTGCTCGGGATCGGCGGCGGGAACATGGCCGGGTTCTATGCCTCGATGAAGTACTTCCAGAGCCTGGACAACCCCAACAACAAGGCGTTCGTCGAAGCCTTCAAGGCCCGGTACGGCAAGGATGCGGTGATCGGCGATGTGACCCAGGCGGCCTATCTGGGGCCATGGTTGTGGAAGGCCGCGGTGGAGAAAGCCGGCAGCTTTGACGTCGACAAAGTGGTGGCGGCCTCACCGGCTATCGAACTGACAACCGCGCCTGAAGGCGACGTGAAAGTGCATGAAAACCATCACCTGTGGAGCAAGACCCGTATCGGTGAGGTACAGCCCGATGGCCAGTTCAAGGTGGTCTACGAGTCGGGTCTGATCGAGCCGAATCCGTTCCCTAAAGGTTACCAATAACGCTCGGGCCTCATCGGCGGCGGCCGGGCTCCTGCAAGAGCCGGGCTTGGCGCCGGTGCGGCTTGCTTACTGCCATCTTCCCAGCAGGAGACCCTCATCATGGAATGGCTATCGGAGTTTGGTGCCATCGCGGCAATGCAGGGGTTCAACGGCTTGTCCGTGTTCTGTGTGCTGCTGTTGATGGCATTGGGACTGGCGATCATCTTCGGGCAAATGGGGGTCATCAACATGGCCCACGGCGAGTTCCTCACCATAGGTGCCTATACCACCTATGTCTGTTCGAGCCTGACCAGCCATTTCGCCCCGGCGTTCGGGCCCTATTATTTTTTCTTCGCCATCGCCCTGTCGTTCCTAGTCGCCGGCGCCATCGGCTGGCTGGTGGAGTGGGCGATGATCAGCCGGCTCTACAAACGCCCACTGGACACGCTGCTGGCAACCTGGGGCCTGTCCCTGGTCATGCAGCAGACCTTCCGTTCAGTGTTCGGTGCCCGCGAAGTCAGTGCCACGCCACCAGAGTGGCTGATGGGCTCGTTCAACCTGACGGACGCTATCGAAATTCCGCGCAACGGCCTGTTCATGATGGCCCTGACCTTGCTGCTGACGGCGGGCATTTTTGTGTTGCTATACCGTTCGCGCTGGGGACTGCATGTGCGGGCCACTGTGCAGAACCGGGTGATGAGCCGGGCTGTGGGCATCAACACGCGCAAGGTCGACCGCATGACGTTTGCCCTGGGTTGCGGTGTGGCCGGCGTGGCGGGCGCGGCGTTCACCACCATCGGTTCCACCGGGCCCACCGCCGGCTCGCAGTACATCGTCGACACGTTCCTGGTGGTGGTCTTCGGCGGTGCGCAAAGCCTGTTCGGCACCATCGCGTCCGCGTTCGTGATTGCCCAGACGCAATCGATCTCGGAGTTCTTCCTGAGCGGCTCGATGGCCAAGGTGCTGACCCTCTCCGGGGTCATCCTGATTCTGATGCTGCGCCCCCAGGGGCTGTTCTCCATCAAAGTGCGCAAGTAGAGGCGAGCCGATGAACGTTCTAGACAAGATGCTGGCGGGCAAGTCGAACCTGCTCGGCGTGGCGCTGTTGGCGCTGCTGATTTTCGTGGTGTTCCCGCTGACCCTGGATGCCTTTCGCCTGAACATGGTCGGCAAATATCTGACCTACGCCTTTGTCGCGGTCGGCCTGGTGTTGTGCTGGGGGTATGGCGGCATTCTGAGTTTGGGGCAGGGGGTGTTTTTTGGTGTCGGCGGCTATTGCATGGCGATGTTCCTCAAGCTGGAAGCCTCCGACCCGGTCAGCACCAAGATCCAGACCACACCGGGAATTCCAGACTTCATGGACTGGAACCAGATCACCGAATTGCCGTGGCTCTGGGTGCCGTTCCACAGCTTCAGCTTCACGCTGCTGGCGGTGATCCTGGTGCCGGTGCTGCTGGCTTTTATCATTGGCGTGGCGTTGTTCAAGCGACGGGTCGGGGATGTTTATTTCTCCATCGTCACCCAGGCCATTGCGCTGATCCTGACGGTGCTGATTGTCGGTCAACAGGGCTTGAGCGGTGGGGTCAATGGCATCACCGACCTCAAGACCTTGCTCGGTTGGGACCTGCGCACCGACAGCGCCAAGCTGGTGCTGTATTTCATTAATGCGGGGTTACTGTTCGGCTGCATTTTCATTGGTCGTTTTGTTCTCGCTTCCAAGCTGGGGCGGTTGCTGATGGCCATGCGCGACAAGGAGGAGCGGGTGCGCTTTTCCGGTTACGACGTGGCCGCCTTCAAGATCTTCGTGTTCTGTATCGCCGCCGGATTCTCGGCCATCGGCGGTGCGATGTTCGCCTTGCAGGTGGGCTTCATGTCGCCGTCGTTCGTCGGCATCGTGCCGTCCATCGAGATGGTGATTTTCACCGCAGTCGGCGGGCGCATGTCGCTGCTCGGCGCGGTGTATGGAGCCTTGCTGGTCAACTACGGCAAGACCTATTTCTCCGAGTCCTTTCCCGAGCTGTGGCTGTACCTGATGGGTGGGTTGTTCATTGCCGTGGTCATGTACTTCCCCAATGGCCTGGCCGGGCTCTGGGACAGCTATGGTCGCCAGGCCCTGGCTCGCTGGTTGCGGCGCACCCCGCGCCGGCTACCGGTGGACGCGCCCTTGCCGCCGCCAGCCCCCCGTATCGAACCGACCACCCCAGCCCCCGAGCGTGCTTCCCTGGAGACACAGCCATGACCGCCGTCGGTTTTCAGATGAACAAGCCGGTGCTGGCTATCGAGGGGCTGACGGTGTCTTTCGATGGTTTCAAGGCGGTGGACGATCTCAATCTCTATATCGATCGCAATGAAGTGCGGGTGGTGATCGGCCCCAACGGTGCGGGCAAGACCACCTTGCTCGACCTGATCTGCGGCAAGACACGCGCCACCAGCGGCAGCATTCAGTTCGACGCAAAGGAGCTGACCAAGATGCACGAGTACAACATCGTCCGCGCCGGGGTCGGGCGCAAATTCCAGAACCCGTCGATCTACGAAAACCTCACGGTGTTCGAGAACCTGGAGATGTCCTACCCCGCCGGGCGCAAGGTGTTCAGCGCCTTGTTCTTCAAGCGCAGCGCAGCGGTGATTGCCAGGGTGCAAGAGGTGGCCGGGGAGATATTTCTCGGCGAGTTGCTGGAGCAACAAGCTGACTTGCTTTCCCACGGGCAGAAGCAGTGGCTGGAGATCGGCATGCTGCTGATGCAGAACCCCGACCTGCTGATGCTCGACGAACCCGTCGCCGGGATGAGCGTCAACGAGCGTGTGCAGACTGCCGAGTTGCTCAAGCGCATCAGCCAGGGACGGTCGGTGCTGGTGATCGAGCACGACATGGAATTCGTCAAGAGCATCGCCCACAAGGTCACGGTGTTGCACCAGGGCAGAGTGCTCGCCGAGGGCAGCATGGAGTCGGTGCAAAGCAACCCGAAAGTCATTGAAGTCTATTTGGGCCATTGAGGAGGCAGGCATGTTCAACGTCAACAAGCTGTCCTGTGGCTACGGCCAGAGCCAGATTCTCCACGACCTCGACCTGTCCGTGGCCCGGCGGGAAATCGTCGCCGTGATGGGGCGCAACGGCATGGGCAAGACCACGCTGTTCAAGAGCCTGATGGGTATTCTCCCGCAATGGGAAGGGCAGATCAGCGTCGATGGGCGTGAGGTCTCCAGCCTTGAGACCCATGAGCGGGTCGAGCACGGCATCGCCTATGTGCCCCAGGGGCGGATGATTTTTCCTGGCATGACGGTGCTGGAAAATATCCAGACCGGCTTGCCGGCCTCGGCCCGAGGCCAGGTGCCGGAAGACCTCTATGCCTTGTTCCCGGTGCTTCACGACATGCGCTCGCGCAAGGGCGGCAACCTCTCGGGCGGGCAACAACAGCAACTGGCGATTGCCCGGGCGCTGGCGACCCAGCCCAAGGTGCTGTTGCTGGATGAGCCCACCGAGGGCATCCAGCCGTCGATCATCAAGGACATTGCCCGCACCCTGAAGGAAATCCGCCACCTGCGCGACCTGACCATCGTCGTCTCCGAACAGGTGCTGTCGTTCACCCTGGAAATCGCCGACCGTTTCCTGGTGATCGAGAAGGGGCGTTTTGTCATCGAGGAAACCCGCGACAAGGTCGACGAGGCGACCATCAGCCGTTACCTCTCCGTGTAGGCCCGCCCCGGCACGGGGCGCTACGTCATCCGACGTATTGGCCGATTCGCGCCGCCATTGAAGACTGCTGCTAACGCTGTACATCCCTACCGTTCAGGAGCTTTGCCATGACCGATACGTTGATCAAAGTCGACCTCAACCAGCCTGCCACCGAGAATGAGCAGATCCACAACCGCTGGCATCCAGACATCCCGATGGCCTGCTGGGTCAAGCCGGGAGATGACTTCATTCTCGAGACCTATGACTGGACCGCCGGGGCGATCAAAAACAACGACGATGCGGCGGATGTGCGCGATATCGACCTCTCTACCGTGCACTACCTGTCCGGCCCGGTGGGCGTACACGGTGCCGAACCGGGTGATCTGCTGGTGGTCGACCTGCTGGATATCGGCGCCAAGGCCGACTCGCAGTGGGGGTTCAACGGTTTCTTTTCCCGGCAGAACGGTGGCGGTTTTCTCACCGACCATTTCCCTAGCGCGCAGAAAGCCATCTGGGATTTCAATGGCATGTTCACTCGCTCGCGGCATATCCCGGGGGTCAACTTCGCCGGGCTGATCCACCCCGGGCTGATTGGTTGCCTGCCTGATCCGGTGATGCTCGCCGACTGGAATCGCCGTGAGCAGGAACTGATCGACACCAACCCGACCCGCGTGCCGCCACTGGCCAACGCCCCCCTGGCCGCCACCGCGCACATGGGCAAGCTCAAGGGCCAGGCCCGTGATGACGCGGCGGCCACCGGCGCCCGCACGGTGCCACCGCGCGAGCATGGGGGTAACTGCGATATCAAGGACCTGTCCCGGGGCTCGAAAATCTTCTTCCCGGTCTACGTCAATGGCGCCGGGTTGTCGGTGGGCGATCTGCATTTCAGCCAGGGTGACGGTGAGATCACCTTTTGCGGCGCCATCGAGATGGCCGGCTGGGTGCATATGAAGGTCGAGCTGATCAAGGGCGGCATGGCCAAGTACGGGATCAAGAACCCGGTGTTCAAGCCGAGCCCGATCACCCCGAACTACAACAACTACCTCATCTTCGAAGGCATCTCGGTGGACGAGAGCGGCCAGCAGCACTATCTGGACGTCAACGTCGCCTACCGCCAGGCCTGCCTGAATGCGATCAACTACCTGACCAAGTTTGGCTACTCCCCGGCCCAGGGTTATGCATTGCTGGGCTCGGCGCCGGTGCAAGGGCATATCAGCGGGGTGGTGGACATTCCCAATGCCTGCGCGACGTTGTGGCTGCCGACCGAGATCTTCGACTTCGATATCAACCCCAATGCCAGCGGTCCGATCAAGCATCTGGACGGCAGCATCGACCTGCCCATCGCTCCCGACCTGTAGGACGCCCACCATGCCGACCTACGAATACCAGTGCCAGGCTTGCGGCACCTTCACGCTGTTGCGGCCCATGAACCAGCGCCATGAGCCTTGCCAGTGCCCCTATTGTGGCGGCGCTGGTGGTGGCTTGCAGCTGTCGGTGCCGGCCTTGAATTGCTTGTCGAGCAGTCAGCGTCAGGCCATTGCTACCAATGAGCGCAGCACCCACGCGCCGCAGACCGTCGCCGAGTACCAGCAGCGGCGCCATCCCAAGGGTTGCGGTTGCTGTACCCCGAACAAACCGGTGGTGCCGAGCAAGGCCAATCCCCTGGGACTCAAGAGCAAAACCGGGCCCAGGCCCTGGATGATCAGTCACTGACGGAGGATTTCTTCATGCGCCATGGCGACATTTCCAGCAGCCCCGATACCGTCGGTGTTGCTGTCGTGAACTACAAGATGCCGCGCCTGCACAGCAAGGCTGAGGTCATCGACAACGCCCGCAAGATCGCCGAGGTGATCAAGGGCATGAAGCAGGGGCTACCGGGCATGGACCTGGTGGTGTTTCCTGAGTACAGCACCATGGGCATTCTCTATGACCGTGACGAGATGATGGCCACCGCCGCGACTATTCCCGGCGAAGAGACCGCCATCTTCGGCGCGGCCTGTCGCGAGGCCAATACCTGGGGCGTGTTTTCCCTGACCGGCGAACGCCACGAGGAACATCCGCACAAGGCGCCTTACAACACCCTGGTGCTGATCGACAATCACGGGCAGATCGTCCAGCGCTATCGCAAGTGCATCCCCTGGTGCCCCATCGAAGGCTGGTACCCCGGTGATCGCACCTATGTCTGCGACGGCCCCAAGGGCATGAAGATCAGCCTGATCATCTGCGACGACGGCAATTACCCGGAGATCTGGCGCGACTGTGCGATGAAGGGCGCGGAGCTGATCGTGCGCTGCCAGGGCTATATGTACCCGGCCAAGGAGCAGCAGGTGCAAATGTCCAAGAGCATGGCTTGGGCCAACAACTGCTACGTCGCGGTGGCCAACGCCGCCGGCTTCGACGGGGTGTATTCATACTTCGGACACTCGGCGATCATCGGTTTCGACGGGCGGACCCTGGGCGAGTGTGGGGAGGAGGAAATGGGCATCCAGTACGCCCAATTGTCGATCTCGCAGATACGCGATGCCCGGGCCAACGATCAGTCGCAGAACCATTTGTTCAAGCTGCTTCACCGTGGCTACACCGGCCTCTACGATTCAGGCGATGGTGACAAGGGCATCGCCGACTGTCCGTTCGAGTTCTATCGCACCTGGGTTCTGGATGCGCAGAAGGCCCGGGAGGATGTGGAAAAAATCACCCGGCGCACCGTGGGGGTGGCGGACTGTCCGGTGGGACAATTGCCCCACGACGGCAAAGAAAAGACGGCGGGCTGAGGCATGTCATCGATTCGGCAGATCCCGGCGGCGGGACCTGCCAATCCCTCGTACCTTCCTGTCCATTGGCGGGCTGAATTGAGCCTCAAAGGGGGATATGGGTGGTCGACAAGACCTGGCGCAAACCCATGAACGAGCGAATCTGCCGAACCCCGGGCAGGTAAAGCAATTGCTCCGCGTGGAGCCGGTTGAAGCTGTTGCTGTCCTTGGTTCGGATCAACATGAAGTAGTCGAATTCCCCCGTCACCACATGGCATTCCATGCAGCCGGACACTTTTTGTGCGGCCGCCTCGAATGCGGCGAAGGACTCCGGTGTGGAGCGGTCCAGCACCACGCCGATCAGGACCACCATCCCCGCATCCAGCGCTTGATTGTCCAGCAGTGCAACGATGTTCTTGATCAGGCCGGCCTGTTTGAGCCGTTCGACGCGTCTCAGGCATGCCGGTGCGCTCAATTTCACCTTCTCTGCAAGCGCCACATTGGAGATGGAGGCATCTCGCTGCAGGGTCTTGAGGATGGCACGGTCGGTTCGATCCAGCGGCTGCGGCATTGGGACTGTTTCGCCCGACTTGCTGTGATTATTTGTTGCGATCATGGTGATTTATGCACAATAAAAATATGTTTGAATTGGTTATGTGAAAATTATGTTTCTTCATTTGATGATTATTTGCAATACATATTTTTTGATTTCTTCTTAGTATTGAACTCATCGAAGCCCCCCTGAAAGAGCCTGGAATGCAGCCTTTGTTTTTCGGCCTGGCGCTTGGATATTCAATAATCGAGGAGCAGAGTCATGAACCTGAATCGTTTTAAACGTTATCCGCTGACCTTCGGTCCTTCTCCCATCACGCCCCTGAAACGCCTCAGCGAACACCTGGGCGGCAAGGTCGAGTTGTATGCCAAGCGCGAAGATTGCAACAGTGGCCTGGCCTTCGGCGGCAACAAGACGCGCAAGCTCGAATACCTGATTCCTGAGGCCCTCGAACAGGGCTGCGACACCTTGGTGTCCATCGGCGGGATCCAGTCGAACCAGACCCGCCAGGTCGCTGCCGTCGCCGCTCACCTGGGCATGAAGTGCGTGCTGGTGCAGGAAAACTGGGTGAACTACTCCGACGCCGTGTATGACCGCGTTGGCAACATCGAGATGTCCCGCATCATGGGCGCGGACGTACGGCTGGATGCCGCCGGGTTCGACATCGGTATTCGGCCCAGCTGGGAGAAGGCCATGAGCGACGTGAAGGAGCGGGGCGGCAAACCGTTCCCGATCCCGGCGGGTTGTTCCGAGCATCCTTACGGCGGGCTGGGGTTCGTCGGCTTTGCCGAGGAAGTGCGGGAGCAGGAAAAACAACTGGGGTTCACGTTCGACTACATCGTGGTCTGCTCCGTGACCGGCAGTACCCAGGCCGGCATGGTCGTCGGTTTCGCCGCGGACGGCCGTTCGAAGAACGTTATCGGCATTGATGCCTCGGCCAAGCCCGAGAAAACCAAGGCACAGATCCTGCGTATCGCCCGACACACCGCTGAGCTGGTGGAACTGGGGCGTGAGATCACCGAAGAGGACGTGGTGCTCGACACACGCTTCGCTTACCCGGAATACGGTTTGCCCAACGAAGGTACGCTGGAAGCCATTCGCCTGTGCGGCAGCCTGGAAGGTGTACTGACCGACCCGGTGTATGAAGGCAAATCCATGCACGGCATGATCGAAATGGTCCGCCGCGGCGAGTTCCCCGAAGGCTCGAAAGTGCTTTATGCGCACCTGGGCGGGGCACCTGCGCTGAACGCCTACAGCTTCCTGTTCCGCAACGGCTGATTAAACGCCAATAACCTGTAGGAGCAAGCTTGCTCACGAAGCGCTGGGTGAGTCGGCATCAATGTTGAATGTCACGGCCTTATCGTCGGATCGCCGCCGAGAGCAAGCTGCTGCAATCAAGCCGCCGGGAGTACCGCCATGCATGCGATATCGCAATCCGCAGTCTGGATCAAGGAACCTTCGGCGGATGCCGGGGTGGTCATCGTGACCAGCGCTGCGCTGCCCAAATACATGATCGACCAGCTGCACGTGGCGATAGATGACTGGGACCAGGTGGCCTATCTGGCCGTCAAGCAAGCCGAAGCGTTGATGGTCGACTGGCTGCGGGTCGGCTCCAACCCGCAGCCGTCTGCCGGGGGTGAGACGTGTTATGCCAGCCAACTGTTAGGCGCTGTCCCCCACGGCAGCTTTTTACTGGAAGTGGGCACGTTCTCTGGTCTGACCTGGCTGGGATCCGTCTGCGGCCACCCGCTGCGCGTCGTCGAACTTGGTGAAATAGCCTCATCCACGGTGGCGATGGATCGACAGGTGGAGGAGGTGTTATTGGCGACCCGGAGTCTGGCGAAAAGCGTGCTGCAGGCGCGCGGCGTCATCTAACCCATGTCCTCGTCAATACGCTTGTTGAAACAGGAAAAAGGCAAAGCTTATGAGCCGAACCGCCGAGGGTCGTGCCTACGCCATGACGTGGATGCGCGAGCCTTCCAGTTGTACGCGCATCGTGGTCATCGTGAGCGGACTTGATAGCGATCATATTGACTTGATCCATCAGGGGTTCAGCTGTTTTGACAATGTTGCGCTGATCCATGTCGATACGCTGAACACCGCGCCGGGCAAGCTCGTTGGCGTGCCAGTGGCCAAGCGTGACTGCCATTTTGTGGTGCTAGGTGAACTTGATGAGCGCTTCTTGCACGACCTTTCCATTGGTCAGCCATGCCTCTACCCGGTTGCACCAGACGAGGCGGCCGAACATGCCGTCATCGCGGCGGTTGAGCAGGTCAAAAGCCTCGCCCGAGTGAGCCATTCGCACCACCTTCAAGTGATACCCGACACCTGCAGGAGTTGCCTATGAACCTGTCCGCTCCCCATGCCCAATGGCCGGGCCAGGCTGCCGAGGATGAAGAAATGACCGAGTGGCGTGAGGCGTTGCTCTCCGTCGCAGCCCACGGCGGCACGGGCCGGGCCAAACAGATCCTCGACATGCTGCTGGCCGTGGCAAACGCTTCGGACATCGGCTGGCGGCCCAGCCATGGCACCCCGTACATCAATACCATCAGCGTTGAGCAGCAACCGGTGTTTCCAGGCGATCTGGCCATCGAAGAGCGTCTGGCCTCGATCATGCGCTGGAATGCCCTGGCGATGGTTGCCCGGGCCAATCACGCCTATGGCGAATTGGGTGGACACATTGCCAGTTATGCCAGCGCGGCGGATCTGTTTGAAGTGGGCTTCAACCATTTCTTCAAGGCGCGCACCCAAACCGGCGGGGGTGACCTGGTGTTCTACCAACCGCACTCGGCGCCAGGCGTCTATGCCCGGGCGTTTCTCGAGGGGCGCCTGGAAGAAAAGGATCTGCAGCACTATCGGCAAGAGATCGGCGCGCGAGCCAATGGCGCCCGGGGTTTGTCGAGTTATCCACACCCGTGGTTGATGCCGGACTTCTGGCAGTTCCCGACGGGCTCCATGGGGATCGGTCCGATCAGCTCGATCTACCAGGCGCGTTTCATGCGTTACCTGGAGCATCGCGGCCTGCAAGAGACCTCGGGGCGAACCGTCTGGGGGGTGTTTGGCGACGGTGAAATGGATGAGCCGGAAAGCATGTCGGCGTTGACCCTGGCGGCGCGCGAAGGGCTGGATAACCTGGTCTGGGTGGTCAATTGCAACCTGCAGCGGCTGGACGGCCCGGTGCGTGGCAACGGTCGCATCATCGACGAGCTCGAGGCATTGTTCGGCGGTGCGGGCTGGAACGTGATCAAACTGGTGTGGGGTTCCGACTGGGACAGATTGTTTGCCCGGGATAAAGACGGCGCGCTGGTCCGCGCATTGTCGGCCACGGTCGATGGCCAGTTCCAGACGTTTGCGGCCAAGGATGGGCGCTTCAACCGCGAGCATTTCTTCGGCCAGGACGCAGCCTTGGCGCATTTGGCCGAAGGCCTGACCGACGAGCAGATCGACCGCCTCAAACGCGGCGGTCATGACCTGGTGAAGATCTTTGCCGCGTATCAAAGCGCAATGCTTGAGGGCAAGAAACCTACGGTGATCCTGGCCCAGACCAAGAAGGGCTTCGGCATGGGCGACGCCGGGCAGGGCAAGATGACTGTGCACCAGCAGAAGAAACTCGATAATGAGGCGTTGATCGCGTTCCGCAACCGTTTCAACCTGCCATTGACGGATGAGCAGGCTACCTCGCTGAGCTTCTTCAAACCGAGCGACGACAGCGCGGAAATGCGCTACCTGCATGCACGCCGCCAGGCGTTGGGCGGCTACATGCCTGCGCGACCTTCGGCCTGCGCGTCATTGGTCGTGCCCGACGTAGACAGCTACGCCGGATTTGCCATCGCCGCCCAAGGCAAGGAAATGTCCACCACCATGGCCTTCGTGCGGATGCTCAGCGGCTTGCTCCGGGACAAGCAACTGGGGCCGCGCATTGTACCGATCGTGGCGGATGAAGCACGCACGTTCGGCATGGCCAGCCTGTTCAAGCAGATCGGTATCTACTCCAGCGTGGGCCAGCGTTATGAGCCGGAGGACATTGGTTCGATCCTCAGTTATCGAGAAGCCCTGGACGGGCAGATTCTCGAAGAGGGCATCAGCGAAGCCGGCGCCATCAGTTCCTGGGTCGCGGCCGCGACCAGCTACTCGGTGCATGGCCTGCCGATGCTGCCGTTCTACATCTATTACTCGATGTTCGGTTTCCAGCGCATCGGCGACCTGATCTGGGCTGCGGCGGATCAGCGCGCTCGCGGGTTCCTGCTCGGTGCCACCGCAGGGCGCACAACCCTGGGGGGCGAGGGCTTGCAGCACCAGGACGGTAACAGCCACGTGATGGCGGCGATGGTGCCCAACTGTCGCGCCTACGATCCCGCGTTCGCGGGTGAATTTGCGGTGATTCTGGATCACGGCATGCGCCAGATGCTGGAGCGCCAGGTCGACGAGTTTTATTACGTCACGTTGATGAACGAGAACTACCCGCAGCCCAACCTTCCTGAAGGTGTCGAACAGGCGATCATCAAGGGCATGTATGCATTTGCCCGGCATGAAGTGAAGGATGCGTGCGGCGCCGTGCAGTTGCTGGGTTCCGGCACGATCTTGCGCGAAGTCATTGCCGCTGCCGAGTTGTTGGCCAGCGATTGGAGCATCGACAGTCAGGTCTGGAGCGTTACCAGCTTCACCGAGTTGGCACGTGATGCTCGTGAAGTGGAGCGCTGGAATCGTCTGCATCCCGGACAAGCTGCCCAATGCAGTCATGTTCAAGAATGCCTTCGCGACTCGGCGCCCATCATTGCCTGTACCGACTACGTGCGCGCCTTGCCCCAGTTGATCGCCAGTTATCTCGATGGCCATTACACCGTGCTCGGCACCGACGGGTTTGGCCGCAGCGATACCCGCAACCAACTGCGCAGGTTCTTCGAAGTGGACCGCCACCAGATCGTCCTGAGTGCGCTGACCTCACTGGTGCATGAGGGGCGTCTGGACGCGAGTGTCTGTGCCCAGGCCATTGAACGCTACGCGATTGACGTTGACGCCGTGGCCCCATGGGACGCTTGAAACCAGCTTCCTCCTGTGGGAGCGAGCCTGCTCGCGATAGCGGTAGTTGAGTCACATGGATGTTGGGCTTGCTGGCCTCATCGCGAGCAGGCTCGCTCCCACAGGTTTTTGTG